>JAJQEO010000095.1 GCA_021201665.1 Lachnospiraceae bacterium
CACAATATGAGATGATTGTAAAGTGTTTTTACCAAAGTTTTATATCTACACCCAGATGAAAGAGACTCTTGATTTTTGACATGATTTGTAGTAGACTTGGTTTCGTTATAAATCACAGCAGGTTCTGAGCTGGAAAGCCTTTTGATGCTATCACATGCGGCGAATGAGACCATTGCCGTCCGGCGGACAGCGGGCGAAAGGATTTTTGGTTTAGCTAAGAGGGAAACAGGTGTGAATCCTGTGCGATCCCGTCACTGTATTCGGGTAAATTTGCTGCTTAAAAGCAGGATGCGGACAAAGATCAAAAGGTCTGCATTTCATAGACAGCTTCGTAGCTTTCAGTATCTTCACAAATAGTTACACAGCTTCAATATTTACCATGCGCGGTCATTATGCCACTGGGAAACTGGGAAGGCGGCCTGCGCAGCCCGTAAGTCAGGAGACCTGCCTGTTGTGCGCAATGGAGTATTTTCAAGGATCGACTGAGAGCGATTTCACGAAGTGCGGATGAATGGGCGCTTTGCTGCCTGCTTTATACACATAAGCAGGTGTGAAAAATTATTTCCGCGTTTTCAGGAAGATTGATTGAAGGCTCCGGACCACGGGGAATTGGTCTGCGGATGGACTGGTATCACATGGCTGTTTTATCAGGAATTCAGGATCTGTCAGAAAGAATCCTGCCTGTCAGGGATTGACAGGATTTTGTTCCAGAGCTTCCAAACTGAGGCAGCATATTATGAAACCGTCCGATTCAGCTCACCCTTTTACCCTGTGTAAGAGGGTTTTTTTTATGCACACGGCCGCGTAAGGAGTATTCCAGCTTCGCTGGACGCGGCCGGCGCAGGCGGATAGGGGAGAAGGGCGTTCCCCTATCCGATTAAACCCTATTCTATTTCACAGGAGGGAATCAAAATGAAGAGAAGAACAGTGAAGGCACTCGCAGTTGCGCTCGCGATGACCACCGTATTTGCGATGGGTTCCGCGAATGTGTTTGCGGAGGAGGAGACGGAAGCAGCGGAGACTGCGGCCGAGGTATCTGATGAGGATCAGGCGGCGGCCGATGAGGTGGCGGCACTGATCGACGCGATCTATGTGCAGACATGGACAGAGGACACGGCTGAGCAGTGTGCGGCGGCAAAGGAAGCCTGGGATGCGCTGACCGACGAACAGAAGGAGCTGGTCGAGGGCGAAAACGCGGATCCGGATTATTTCGGCAGAGATACCGGCGATGCTTCCCTGGATGACCCGAGAAATCAGGACGAGATCGGTGAGAATGAAATCCTGGTGGTCAGCTTCGGTACATCCTTTAACGACAGCCGCGTAGAGGATATCAAGGCGATCGAGGACGCGATTGCCGAGGCTTATCCGGAGTGGTCGGTGAGAAGAGCGTTTACGGCGCAGATTATCATCAACCATGTGCTGGCCCGTGACGGCGAGTCGATTGACAATGTGGAGCAGGCCCTGGAGCGCGCGGTGGCAAACGGCGTGAAGAACCTGGTAGTTCAGCCGACGCACCTGATGCACGGCGCAGAGTATGATGAGCTGATGGAAGCGGTTGAGGAATATCAGGATCAGTTTGAGTCCGTAGTCGTAGCGGAACCGCTGCTCGGCGAGGTGGGCGATGACGCGACCGTGATCAATGAGGATAAGGCAGCGGTAGCGGAAGCGGTTGTTGCAGCTGCTGTGGAAAACTCTGATTATGACAGCCTGGAGGCTGCGGCTGAGGATGGCACTGCGATCGTCCTGATGGGGCATGGTACCTCCCACACAGCGAAGGTATCCTACAGCCAGATGCAGACCCAGATGAATGAACTTGGCTATGATAACGTATTCATCGGCACCGTTGAGGGCGAGCCGGAAGAGACCGCATGCGAGGAAGTGATTGCGGCGGTATCTGAGGCAGGCTATACAAAAGTGATCCTTCGTCCGCTGATGGTAGTGGCCGGCGATCATGCGAACAACGACATGGCGGGTGAGGATGAGGATTCCTGGCTGAGCATGTTCAATGCGTCCGGCCTTTTTGAGAGCGTAGATACTCAGATTGAAGGGCTTGGCAGAATCGAAGCGATCGAGGAGCTTTACATTGAGCATACTGCGGCTGCGATCGAGTCAATTGGCGCGGCAGACGATGCGGAAGACGAGGATTCTACGGAGACGGCAGCTCTTGCGGATGGCGTTTACACGGTAAATTTTGACACCGACAGCAGCATGTTTCACGTAAATGAGGCACTGGACGGCAAGGCTACGCTGACCGTAGAAAATGGCGAGATGACCGTTCACGTGACACTGGTATCACAAAATATCGTGAACCTCTATTACGGGCTGGCTGCGGATGCTGAAACAGAAGGAACCCAATTACTGGAGCCGACGATTGACACGGTGACCTACAGCGACGGCACGACCGAGGAGGTCTATGGGTTTGACATCCCGGTACCGGCGCTGGATACAGAATTTGATGTCGCCCTGATTGGGACCAAGGGTGTGTGGTATGACCACAAGGTCAGCGTATCTGACCCGGTAGCGGTGGAGGAGTAAGATACTGAAACTCCATATGGACAGGCTTTCCCTTGCCTGCGACAGTGGAATGATGCACAGGAACGCGCAAATAATTTTGGCGTACTACGCGCTGTGCGGACAGGGTGCGAGGACTCCCCTTATCTGATTCGCAGATTACAGGGATTTGCAAGGCGGCCGGAGGAGAGATGAGTCCTCCGGCTGCTTTTTCATTCTGCGGAGGGCTCTTTGAACCTGGAGATTTCCAAAGGAGCAGGAATATGATGAACAGGATAAGAAATACCAGAAAGACTTCAACGGCAGCTTTAATGATTGCAACTATAGCGATTGCGGTTTTAGCGATTGCCGGAATGTTGCTGTTGCCTGTCCGGATAAAAACAGCACACGTTCTGGCTGCCTCTGGAACAGAACAGACAACGGCTGCGGATATTGGCCTTGAGGATGGTACCTGGCTGGTCGATGTGACCCTTTCGGGTGGCTCCGGGAAAGCGAGCGTCGAGAGTCCGGCGACGATTGTGGTAGAGGACGGAAATATCACGGCGACGATTATCTTCAGTAGTCCCTATTATGACTATATGCTTGTTGACGGAACGCGATATGAGCCGGTAAACGAAGAAGGCAATTCCGCGTTCGAAATACCGGTCGCCGGGTTTGACTGTGAGATTGCGGTGACAGCCGATACGACCGCGATGAGCACGCCGCACGAGATTGAATATACGCTGTTTTTTGATTCGACGAGCATCCGGGCGGCGGACGCGGATGACATGGCGGAAATGGGTGAAGGAGCGGATGCAGGTGACACGGCGGGTGAAGGAAAAGCGGCGGATGCGGATGATACGGCAGATGCAGACGATGCGATCAAAACGGACGATGTGGCTGGCGCGGACAACGCAGATGATGAAGAGGCAGTAGATGATGAAACGGCTGCAGAGGGCACGACGGCCATAGATGATACAGACACAGCGAGTGCAGACAATGCAGCGACCGCAGACGACACAACGACTGCAGACAATGCAGCAACTGCAAATGACACCAACGATCGCAATTACCCTTCCGGCGAAGACTGGTGCGGCCTCACATGGGAGCGCAGCCTCGAGCTTTTGTACGCGGAGCAGTTTACCGTGGATTATTACGAGGGAGGGTACGCGCGGATTGTCATTGCTGACGAGGATGTTTTTTTGCTCGTCCCGGAGGATGCCGGGACTCCGGACGAACTGAAGGATGGTGTGACTGTTCTGCAGCAGCCCATTGAAAATATTTATCTGGTAGCGACTTCCGCCATGGACTTTTTCGTTTCGCTGGACGTGCTGGATGCGATCCGGCTGTCCGGGACAAACGCGGGCGGCTGGTACATAGAAGAAGCGCAGGAAGCGATGGAGGCGGGCGACATTCTTTACGCCGGCAAATACAGCGCGCCGGATTATGAGCTGATTCTCGCGGAGGGCTGCGGTCTGGCGATTGAGTCGACGATGATTTACCACAATCCTGAGGTGCAGGAAAAGCTGGAAGCCTTCGGCATCCCGGTGCTGGTGGAACGCTCCAGCTACGAGTCCCACCCGATGGGCCGGACCGAATGGATGAAGCTCTATGCGGTGCTTCTCGGTCTGGAGGATGAGGCGGAGGAGATCTTTAACGAGCAGGTCGAAAGCGTACAGGCGGTTGCTTCTGAAGAATCTCTGGGAAAGACGGTCGCCTTTTTTTATATCACGTCTGCCGGAACCGCAAATGTCCGCAAATCGAACGACTATGTCGCGAAAATGATTGAGCTGGCGGGCGGAATTTATGTCTTTGACGATCTGGGCGAGGACGACAGCGCACTTTCCACAGTCAATATGACGATGGAAGAGTTTTACGTACAGGCGTATGACGCTGACTATATCATTTACAACAGCACGATCGACGGCGAGATTTATACGATCGACGAGCTTCTCGGGAAAAGTGCGCTGCTGGCGGACTTTACGGCTGTGCAGAATGGAAATGTCTGGTGCACCGGGAAAAACCTGTTCCAGGAGACCACGAGCCTGGGCGACCTGATTGTCGAGATCCACACGATACTTAGCGATGAGGACGCGGACGAGAGCGAGCTGCAGTTTTTGCATCGAATTGCGGAATAATGGAGAGTAAAATGACTGAAAAACAATCAACAAAGCGGCGCGTCATGCTTTCTTTTCTGATCTTGCTTGTACTGACTGCCCTGCTGTTTATCTGGAACGTAAACTCAGGCAGTGTCGATCTTTCGGTGCCTGAGATCTGCCGGATTATTTTCCTGCGGCAGGGTGACACGACTGCGTACAATATTATCTGGCAGATCCGTCTGCCGCGGATCCTTTCTGTCATTATCCTGGGCGGAGCACTCTCTGTGTCAGGCTTTCTGCTGCAGACCTTTTTTAACAATCCGATTGCCGGGCCGTTTGTGCTGGGCATCTCCTCCGGCTCGAAGCTGGTCGTGGCGCTGGTGATGGTTGGTTTTCTGTCCGCAGCCCGGACGATGTCCTCGGGCGCAATGATCATCGCCGCGTTTGCAGGCGCCATGATTTCGATGGGCTTTGTCCTGCTGGTCTCCAATAAGGTCAAACGCATGTCCATGCTTGTCATTTGCGGTGTGATGGTTGGCTATATCTGTTCAGCCGTTACGGACTTTGTCGTGACCTTTGCCGATGACTCCAATATTGTCAATCTGCACAACTGGTCGCTCGGGAGCTTTTCCGGCATGACCTGGGGCAACGTGGCGGTGATGGCCGTCGTGGTCGGCGTGGCGCTGGTGATCACCTTTTTCCTCTCCAAGCCGATCAGCGCTTATCAGCTCGGAGAGGTGTACGCGCAGAATCTCGGCGTGAACATCCGCGCGTTCCGCGTGGCGCTCATCCTTCTCTCGAGCATCCTCTCCGCCTGTGTTACCGCGTTCGCCGGCCCTATTTCCTTCGTCGGGGTCGCGGTGCCCCATCTGGTCAAAAGCCTCCTGAACACAGCCAGGCCGCTTCTTGTGATACCGGCCTGTTTTCTGGGCGGCGCGGTTTTCTGTATGTTCTGCGACCTCATCGCACGCACCGTCTTTTCCCCGACCGAGCTCTCCATCAGCTCCGTGACGGCACTGTTCGGCGCGCCGGTGGTTATTTATATCATGGTGAGAAGGAGGGCTGAGTAATTTTGATTTTGCGAAGCAACGAGCCAGGTAACAAAATGATGAGAATGTAAAGCATTTGATTAAAAATGATTGACATGCGCTTATTGCTGTGCTACTATGCTAATGAAAACCGCAGGCAAGAAATAGAAAACCGCATAAACAACTGTATGTTATCTTTATAACTGCATGCACAAGGAGGTTTCATATGGCACAGGCAATGGTTAATTTTAGAATGGACGCAGAATTAAAAAAGAATATGGAGCAAACCTGTAAAAAAATGGGACTGACGATGACATCGGCCTTTACAATGTTTGCTGCAAAAGTAACTCGAGAACAGCGGATCCCATTTGAAATAGTTGCGGATCCATTTTACAGTGAGGAAAATATCGCTGAACTGGAAAAACGGGTAGCCGAAATAAAATCTGGAAAGTGTACCTTGAAAGAGCATGATTTAATCGAGGAGGATTCATGAGAAAGCTTTGGCGTGATGAAGCCTGGGAGGAATATTTAGAATGGCAGACAAAAATGCTTCTTACTACTTTCGGACAGAAAAGCTGACCGTCGGTTACGACGGCAGACCCCTGATTAAAGAAATCGGGATGCAGGTGCGCCGCGGGGAAATCCTGACACTGATCGGACCGAACGGCGGCGGGAAATCGACGATCCTCAAAAGCATCACACGACAGCTGAAAACCATCAGCGGCACGGTTTATCTGGAAAACGAAAGCTTGCAGAAGCTTTCCGGCAAGGAGCTTTCGCAGAAGATGGCGGTCGTCCTCACGGAGCGGATGCAGTCGGAGCTGATGACCTGTGAGGATATCGTGGCGACCGGCCGCTATCCCTATACAGGGACGCTGGGCATTTTGACCGATGAGGACCGCGCGAAGGTGCATGAAGCGATGGAGTTGGTCCATGCGCTGGATCTGTGCGACCGGGATTTCAAGGCAATCAGCGACGGCCAGCGGCAGAGAATCATGCTTGCCCGCGCGATCTGCCAGGAGCCGGAGATCATCATTCTGGACGAGCCGACATCCTACCTCGACATTCGCCACAAGCTGGAGCTGCTCTCTATCCTGAAAAGGCTGGTGGCGCAGAGCCAGGTGGCGGTGATCATGTCGCTGCACGAACTGGACCTGGCGCAGAAGATTTCCGACCGGGTGATCTGTGTCCACGGCGAATATATTGACCGCTATGGTACGCCGGAGGAAGTCTTTACGCCGGACTATATTCAGAAATTATATGACATCACCGACGGCACCTACGATCCGCTGTTCGGCTGCGTCGAGCTGGCGGCGAATAAGGCCGCCCCGGAGGTGTTTGTGATCGGGGGAGGCGGTAGCGCGATCCCGACCTACCGCCGACTCCAGCGCGAAGACATTCCGTTTGCCACGGGCGTGCTACATGAAAACGATATTGATTATGAGGTGGCGAAATCGCTGGCATCCGTCGTGATAGCGGAGCGGGAGTTCGAACCTGTCAGCGAAAAAAAACTGCAGGAAGCTCTTGAGATTCTGCGTACCTGCGGCCAGGTGATCTGCTGCGTGCCTTCCTTTGGAACCATGAACGCGCGCAACGCCAGGCTGCTTGAGGAATCAGAGCGACTTGGGAAATAATTTCCTTTCGCAATCATATGTGTAAAAAGAAGAAGAGACGCTCCCCGCCAGCGGAGCATCCCTTTTTTCAAATGACAGCATTTTCTTGTTGCTTCCTTTATTTCAGTTACAGTATGTCAATGACCTGCTGTTCTAAAATATCATTTCTCAGATGTATGGTAAATTACCGGAAATCAACGCCGCCAAACACGGTGCATTATCGGAAATTTAACGCCGCCGAACATGGTGCATTGCCTGATATACATCATCGCGGAGCACTTTGCGTTACCGAAAGTTCGGCGTCGCGAAACTCTCATAATATTCATTCAGAAACTGAGCGGCTCTCTTCAATAAATTCAACATATCAATTCCTCCTCTTCTTATCTGCCTTTCGTGTTGCTTTTGGGTTGTTTTGCTTTCTGGAGACATCATAACGCATTGACAGAAATATGTAAAATACATATAATGAACATATCACGATACCTGAAAGGTATGAAAAACATCAGAAAAACATCAGAACCATGAAGCTTCATTTTAAAAATCGCAGATGGTGAAACAAAAGTACGGAAACGGTTTATTTTTATGATTTGTGAATCACAGGGAGGAATTTATGGAACTGAGACACATCCGCTATTTTCTTGCCGTGGCCGAGGAGATGAGCTTTACCCGCGCTGCTGAAAAGCTGTGCATTGCGCAGCCGCCTTTAAGCCGCCAGATTAAGGACCTGGAGGAGGAACTGGGCGTGACACTGTTTGTCCGCAAGCCCCACGCTTTGCAGCTGACCGAGGAGGGACAGGTATTCCGCCAGTATGCTTCCAGAGTGCTGGATCTGGTAAACAAATCTGCTGAGGATGTAAAGGAAATTCACGGCGGACTTCACGGGACCATTTATCTCGCTTCCGTGGAAGGACACGCCCCGGCTCTGTTTTCCGGATGGATCGCCGGATTCCAGAAGCAGCACCCGATGGTTTCCTACAACCTCTGGAATGGAAATTCTGATGAAGTGATCAACCGTCTGACGAAGGGGTTGTGCGAGCTGGCACTGATCATGGAGCCGCACAACGCGGAAGGCGTCTTTTCCCTGCCCGTCTATTCTGAACCCTGGATCGCGATGATTCCGTCCGAATGCCCCCTGGCGCAGGAGCCGGGCGACACGGTGGACTTTCAGCGGGTCATTCAGTACGATCTGATCATTCCCTCCCGCGATTCGCGCCTGCAGGAGATCAGCGGCTGGCTGTCCTCGCCGGAAAAGAAGCTGAAGGTGCGCTGCCGCATCGCCCACATGCTGAACGCCTACGAGCTGACGAGGCAGAATGTCGGCATCACGATCTATCCGGCCTCCGCCAACATCGGCACCGACTCCTCCGTCTGCATCAAAAAGCTGGTAAATCCACAGATGACAGCTTCCTATGTGCTGCTCTGGGATAAGAATCGTACACTCTCCCATGCCGCGGAGGAATTCCTCAAGTTCGTGCAGGGGCTTGTGCAGGTGTGTTTTTAACTTGCGAAACCGCAGATATCATGGTAAGCTATTGACATTGAAATACGAGAGAATACACGGCAGACAGTTAGAAAACCATGACAAAATATAAAATATACAGGAAACACATATCAAAACACACATGGAAACAAAAGGGAGCATTGAGTAATGAATACAAAAAGAAGAGGTCAAATATGGAACGGAAAAAAGAAAGGGCAGAGAACGAGAGAGAGCATTGGCCAGTTGTTCCGCATGATTTTATATACATCTGTCACGTGGAATCTTCTCATCTGTCGAATTCTCTCGGCTTCTGGAATCGATAAACGACTGGATTACATTGGTTTGAGTGTGCTGTTTGCACTTGGTATTGCAATTATAAGTGCCTTGTATGGAATGCTGGGAGCTGGAAAGATTCTGTATGGAAGGTATGTTTATTTATTCTTCTTTCTCTTTACATTTAATATTTTAATGCTGATGGTGATATGGGTACGGAAAGGGACAGATTCTTTCCTGTTTCGGAGCGGAGTAATCCTTGTGGTTTTGAGTATAGTTGTTTATTTTGTGGATTTGTTTTCTTTTCTGCATTCTTTTCTGGGATGGAAATCCCTAAGGCAAAAAAAAGAATCTCAAAAGACTCGAGTTGAGAAAAAAACGGACTCGCTACGAGCCTCTGCGAAGCAAAACGATGCCAGAGTAATGGCTCTTCCAGACGGGATTCTGAAGAAAAATACCAGGGTGTTTTGGACTGTGTATGCTGTAGGAGCTATTCTGTTTGTGATTGTTTTCCTTAGAATTAATCCTCTTACAATAGAGATACGGGGTGTACTCATACCATTAGTTTTGCTGTTATTTCCAGTGTTTTTTGCTCTGTCGGGAATAGGATATCGCGTTCAGATATGGGCACTGAACAGAGAAAAATATTTTTTACATAAATTGGACGAGGAGAAAATACATGAATAATCGAATGATTCGCATATTTCTCAGCTCCACTTTCTGGGATTTTCAAGTAGAAAGAGATTTGTTAAACAGGACTGTTTTTGCTGAACTGGAGGCATACTGTCGAAGTCAGGGAGTTTCCTTTCAGGTGATAGATCTGAGATGGGGCATTCCCGAGAAAAGCGCATACAACAATGAGACTATGCGGATTTGTCTTGATGAGATCGAGAGGTGTCAGAGAATATCTCCTGATATGAATTTTCTAATCCTTAGCGGTATGCGCTATGGCTGGAGACCGCTTCCAGGTAATATTTCGAGAGCGGACTGGGAGCAGATGTCCGTAAGAATGACCGATCGTGAGAAGACAGAGCTGTCGAAGTGGTATTTACAGGATGAAAATGATTGTCAGGGGGCGTATGTCCTTCGAAGGCGGACAAAAGATGAAGAGTCGGAATGGGAGAAGACAGAGAAATCACTCCAGGAGATCCTTTTTCCGTTGGCGAGTAGAAGCTTTGAGGGCGAGGCATTGGTTTCATATGGAATGTCCGCTACAGAACAGGAGATTTACAAGGGCTTTCTGACAGTCATCAATGAAAACTCGCTTCGAAATACGCTGGTATTGCTGAAAAATCCGTCGCCAGAAGCTTCGGATACAGAGGAAAACGGCCAGACCCCGGATCCGGGGGTAGAGGAACTGCGGGATAAAATTATCCGACAAGTTGGCTTAGAGAACGCCAATGAGCAGATATTTCGATATAATCTGGGAAATGAGGAGGAGGATCTGGATAGCACGCCATGGCTAAAAAAAGTCTATGATTTTCTACGTAGCAGAATTGATCAGCAAATTGCCCGGATTCAGAGTCAGCGGACAGAAGAGGAAGAGGAATCACTCCTTATAGAGGAACTTGTACGTGCAGAGGAAAATTTTTTGCACCGACCCGACAAAGAGAAAAGTTTTGATGTATTTCTTGAAAAAAATCAGGGAAGGGTTCTTTTACTGACGGGGGAATCCGGGAGTGGAAAAAGTACGTGGCTGAAGTACTGGTATTATCATCACCGCGGACACGCAGCTGCCTGTTTCTCGGATACGTTGCATTATGGGAACAGTATCCTATATGCGGCAAGATTTTGCATTGCGCAGCTGGTTGAACAGGGATTTTTGAACCCCCCGGAAACCTTTCCGGATTATGAGAACCTTGTTTCCTGGCTGAATGAAAACCTGAATCGGATAAAATCTCCATCCCCTGTTACAATTATTTTCGATTCCGTGGATAATATGACGGACTGGAGGATGGTTGTGGGCAGTCTGTTCGGTATGAAGCTAAGTAAGAATGTGCGAATCCTGATTTCCTGCGTGGATAATGCTTCACTGACAGAAGCTGACAGGAGGGAAGATGCGCCCACATTTTCTCTTGGGCAACTTGACCGGGCGGAAGGGCTGGTATGGTTAGATTCCTTACTTGAAAAGTCAGGACGGAGGCTCTGCTGCGCACAGAGGGATCTGGTCGCTGCCGCGATGCCTGAGCACTGTACTGCACTGTATTTGTATTTCCTCAGCTTTCTCTGCGCGGCTTTAAAAAGCTTTGAACCGATTGATTTTGCTCTTCCGGAGACTGCGAAGGATCTGGCGAGACTGCTCTTGAAACGACAGGCGCAAAGCTATTATCCGGTTTTGTATCGACATGCGGCAGGCTATCTGTCTTTGTCTTCTCAGGGGTTGAGTGAACAGGAGATGCTGGAACTGTTGTCCATGGATCCGGAAGTAGTTGTGGAAATAAAAACGCAGGCGCAGTGGAACTGGGACGAAAAATATCATATACCGATGGTGCTTTGGTCCAGACTTTATTGCATGCTGCTTCCTCTGCTTACAGAGAGGTACAGCGGTGGTGTGTTGACAATGCGTTACCGCCATTCAATTTTGAACGAAGTCAGCCAGGAAAAGTCAAAGGATGGCCTGCTGCTGCCCGGTGAGATAGAAAAGTTGCGTGTTCGGATGCGGGAATACTTTGAAGGAGAAAAACAGCCGTGGCGTTTTTCTCAGGGGACTGTAAACCTGCGAAAATTACAGGAACTTTATCCGATTCTGGTTCAGCTTGAGGAATGGGAGCGAATTGGACAGCTCCTGAGTGAACCAGATTATCTGGAATCGATGCTTCTCGCGGGAAATTATCATGAATTGATTGATCAGATGATTCTTTACCGGGAAACGCGTGGCCTGACAGATGTTCGAAAGAAAATTCTGGATCTATTGCTCGCACACCCGATCCTGTTTCAGACATGGGGAGAGAGCTTCCTGCCGAATGCCGTGGGCAGCGGAATCTGGCATCTAGAAGAGGCGAAAAAAACAAGATCATTCTGGTATCTGGATGAAAAGACAACAGATCAGGAAGGGCAGGAAAGAATGTTTTATATCCCTAACCTTCATCTCTATCCTGTTGCCTTACGTTCAGACCGGACGCTGGCTGTATTGGTGCGGAGAAAAAAGGACACTGTAATTTGTCTGTATGATCTGAATAATGGCCGTTATCTGGGCGTCAGCGCTAAGTTCAGAGAAGCATTGTCGATCTCGGATGGTGTGAGACTGTTCTGGAAAGAGGAATGCCTGATTGTGCGGACAAGACTGTGCCGATATTATTTCCGATATGACAAGGATAAGGGCGACTTTTACGAAGATCACAGGATTTCATGCAAAAACTGGAGTCAGATAATTAAAAGGGAAGGAAATGTACAGAACGGGGAAGAAGCGTGGGAAGTCAGCGTATTTAATCACAAAGATTCTAACGAAGATGAAGGATACTGGAGTGTATTCTGTTATGTGGAAGATGGTTTTCAGGAATACTTACTTCCCTATGAGGACAGCGATGAATTAATTATTTCTTGTTTCTACACAAAGGCAGCTGTATTCAAATCTGGCGGAGATGTTCGGCTCTTTGATCTGGAAGAAAAGAAAGAAATAGGCTATTTTCATTGCCTGGAGTGCGTGGATCTTTTCTGGAGTGATACAGGGAAAGAATTGCTGATTGTCCGAAATGATGATTATCTGAGCATTTTGCCAGTCAGTGGGGAAGAACGAGAATATCTGCAGCCAGAGAATTTGCCGATAAATGAGAGGAAAAGGAGTGCAAGGGTCGAATACAATTCATGGACTGAGTTAGAGGGAGATGGAATCTCACAGTTACTGGACTTGGGCACGGGAGTTTTGACAGCGGATCAACATACAGAGCAGTTTCCGATATGCGTGACAATGGCAGTGGAAAAGGATTGGGGCGCGGCTTATTATCGGGCAAAATGGCAGAACATTGTGGTAATCTTTCAAATTTCAACAAGAAAACAGCTGGCATATTTTCAAACGGACCCAATTTATCGACTCGAATCAGACCGACCTGTTTTCTATGCGTCTGAAGGTGGCGAAAAGCTGGTTCTGGTATCAAAAGGAAGGGCGCATGTCCTGGATATGACCGGGTTTTTCCACGAATTAGATCAGGCGGATCAGGCGGATTCATCTGCTCGTGATCTTTGGACAATCAGGGATGCACAGACTGGTATACCTGTATTGCCGAAGGCAGTTCTGTTCCGCATAAGAGATGAATACATTGACACAATGAAGCGGTGGATACCGGAAGTTCCTAATACAAAAATTGCTGATCATTTAGAAAAATATTTAGAACTTTTATGGGGGAATCGATTTAGCTACATTCCAGATAAGAAGCAGTGGGAACTGGACAAATTGGGCGGCCTGCCGGTTTATGTACAGAATGACAGATACTGGTTGGTGGATGTGGAGCATAGTATGGTTCATGTCTGTGATGCCAGGGGCGAATGGCTGTGTCACTATCAGTCGGGGAAACCCTTTCTGGCAGCGGATGTGGCAGGCGATACTCTTTATTTGCTTTCTAAAGATGAACTTGAATTATACAAATACGAGCTTTGTTTCTGTCCGGCAAATTCAGAAGATGCCTGTGGGACTTTGGGAGAACAAAAAGGTTTTACAGGTGTTACAAATCCTTTAGAGGCATCAGAAACGGACAGGCTTTCTATGGAGCCGGAGTTTGCAGCAGATGCCGGGCGAACCTTTGATAATAACAGATCAGATAAGCCCAAAGGACTGTTTGCGGAACTGAGTGTGAAACTCGGCACACTCTTGATTCTGTTATTACTGGTTTTCGCTATACGGACAAGTCCCCGAAAAGGATATGTTTTTATCACGTTCTATGCATCTGAGGAAAATGATGTAACAGTGGAAGACATGTCGTTTGTGGCTCTCAACAAGGGCAATTTCAGACGATATACGGTTAGTGGAAACGTGGACAGTCCTGAATGTAGTATGCTTCTTCCATCAGGGAGTTATGATTCATATGCGACATATGATGGCTATGCATTATTTCTTCAAACGTTTACGATGAATGGCAACTTTTATGATGGAGATATTGATATAGGCACTATGATATATCGATTAATTACATTTGATTTTTATGATGGGGATGGGAATCCGATTACTCCAGAAAACGTTAGTGTCTCAGAAGATGGCGGTGAAACATGGGGGGATCTGGTGTGGATTTCTGAAAATATTTATGCATCCGCAGAAAAAAATAGCGTCAACGAAATCAATTATCTTTTATGTGTGGATGGGAGGGATCCAATAGCGATATCCGCCAATCTGGCCGGGTATCGCACCTGTTCTGTTAGCGTGGTGCTTGATGAGTCGGATGCTGACGAGGCTTCGTATACGGTTGCTGAGCCAAATCAGGACAGGTATATCATGATCGGCCTTTTGAATATGAATGAATTCACAGGTCAGACGAATGTGCAGGTGGATCTTCTGACAGATGGGAAGGAGCGAACGGAAATTGTTTCCTATACAGGAAATGAGTTATATCTTTTAGAAGCGAAAGAAGGTTGTTATTGTATTACATTCGAATGCGAGGGCTATGAAACGGTGGAAAAACTTTGTGAGATTGACGGGGATACTTGTTTCTATTTTGTGTATATGAATCTGAATAAGCTGAAAGAAGCGGAGTGAGATAGATTGCTTTTCGCTTTCCCCTTTTATTTGTATCCTGATATCTGATAGATTCAGGGTAGAGATTCAGAGAACAAAACTTTGAAGAAGATCAAAAATGCAGAAGCAGCGGACAGATACCGATTGCTATTCGTGACAGAATTACGAGCTTTTGCAGCACATGCTTGTGGCTCACAGTGGGGAAAGGGCTTTTCGAATCAATTTCGCATAAATGTCAAGAGTTTTTTGAATTTAATCCGATTTTTCTTCGGAGTTGGCGGAAAGAAAAATTTAGAACATGAAAACAGAGCGGAATCTCGGACTGTTAAAAGTTTCCGAGAATGTTCTGGAAAGAAGACGGAGGCGATCTGACTGATGGAAAAAACCTTTAATACCGAAGGCTATTGTGACCCGGAGCTTCATTACATGGTCGATCTTTCCGGGCGACTTGCGGAAATCAAAACCATGGTGGACGCCGGGAAATATTTCGCGATCAACCGTGGCGAGCAGCAGCTGCTGGACTACCTGGAACACTTCCATTTGAACAAGGGATATATGCTGAGCTTTTGTTTTAATAAGAAAAAGAAAATCGGGCTGCAGGATATAGCAATCGGCGACAAGGTGCTTGTCGAAGCGGTTGTGTAGCGGGTGTCGCGTGCGAAGAGATACGCCTGAATCATAGAATGCCTGTCAGATTTACGTTATATTAATTAAAGAGGAACTCCATGGAACAGAAAAAAAAGAAATACCGGGGCCGCCGCTCCTATCTGAATGATTATGAGCAGGACGAGTCCGGGGTATATGTCTACAAAGGAAAAGAGTACATCTGGAAAAGCCCGAGGAAGGCGGCTCTGACAAAAATCTGGCTGCTCTCCCTGGCTGCTTTTGCCACGCAGATTCTGGCCGGGTGTGTGTCGGACGTCGGGATGAACGGCCGTGCCTGGGTGCTGCTGCCTTACGCCGGAGCACTCGCGGCTGCTGTCTCATTGATCTGGGGAGGCTATACGCTGAGTGACGGCGGGGAGAAAGTCCCGGAACATATCTATAAAAAAAGCGTGGAAGCCCTTCCTGTGAGGGCGATCCTGACCGCAGTGTTCTCCGGCGCGGCGATACTGGGCGAGCTGGTGAACCTGATCTGGCAGAGTCAGTTTGACGGAAAAATCTCCGGCGCGGTACTCTATATTGTGTTGGAGATAGTGGGACTGATCCTTGCCCTGCTGCTGCGAAAGACGGTCCTTGCGCTGGAGTGGGAGGCTAACGAAGAGCCGGATGAGTAATTTTGTTTTTCAGCCTGCATCAATGGGCAGCTTGCCGAATTGATGGGCAGCTTACCGGATCGCATAGCTATCTTCTGCCGCAGATACATCATTTGGAATATCAATGTATTTGATGCGGGATTCCATGCAGCGGATGGCAAACATGCTGAAGGCTGCAAGCAGAAGCAGAACCGCGCACAGAAATTCGGCTCCCGGCTGGTCACTCTGATTGATAAATGTGTAGATCAGGGTTGCCAGCGCAGTCAGGGAAAGGGCAATACCGCTGATCAGAGAAGTATATCGTATGCGGTTGGAGCTGGATCGATGCTCCCATAAGGTCATTTTTCTGGGAGAAATATCATACAGTATTGTCACACTGAACTGCAAAAAGAGCAGAATCACGGATGGCAGCCCCGCAAGAGCGACATACCAGCAGACGTTGCTTCCGACCCGGCGGGAAAGTGCGTACACCGTCAAAAAGACGGACAGAAGAGTGAGCAGCGAATAAATTACTTTTACTGATTTCCATTGCCTGTCGGTCAGATCCTGCTGTTTCCAGGGCGCGACATAGGTTCGTTTGATTTTTTTCTTTCCTTTTGGTGTGGTGATCTGAGTCTCCGTGTAGCCCTGCCAGTACTTGTGATAGCTTCTGGAAGGAGTTACCTTAAACATATCTCCATACTGCTGACTGTCATTTTCATATCTGTCACTCATATGGTCTGTCCCGCCTCCATCTGTATGGGCGAATCTTCTGTTCAGAATCTTATAATGCCAGGGAAAAATCACCTGAAAACTACCAGATTCTGAAGACGATGACTCTGAAGAACCGGTTTCGTAATCTCATCAGCTCAATAATATTATCAGATCAGTAATCTCATCAGCTCAATAATATTATCAGATCAGTAATCTCATCAGCTCAGTAATATTATCAGATCAGTAATCTCATCAGCTCACTAATCTTATCAGCTTAGCTAAAATATCAACTATCATCATATTAAAGACGATTCTGAAAGTCAAATACTTTTTTCAGATGAATTATCTTAAATCTGGCATAATTCGGCAAAGGGATACCGCTATTAATGCTTATTTTAGATAAATCGCAGAGAAATCCAGATTGCTCTTTTTCCGATTATTGTCTATATTCAAGGTGAAAACAAGAAAAAACGCGGTTCGAATGGGAAAAATGACGAAACGAATGCCGCACACGTCAGCCTGAGAATCATGTAAAAACACCCGGGTTCTGTGGAATCTGGCCATCAAGAGGATGGAGAAAAGGAGAAAGCAATGAAAAAGAAGACAAAACGCTTTGTTGCCCTGTTAATGGCGTCCGCTATGACGTTTTCACTTACGGTAAGCGGATCAGCGGAAGAGGTAGTATCAGGAACGGTTGATGTCGTAAATGTGGCGGCGTCGGATCCCTCTGACTGCCAGCCGTTCAAGACAGATAAAGGAACCAAGAGCATGTTCCTGCAGGTTTATCAGTCCCTGTATGACCTGGATCCGGATACCGGTGAGCTGTGCGCAGTTCTTGCGGATGCCAGCCGCGGTGAGTATGGCGGGTATGATATCATTGATGAAACCACCTACCATATTTACATTTACGATTACATCTATGACCATGCCGGGAACCATGTGACAGCGTCGGATGTCGCTTTTACTTATATGCACAATATCGAGGAAGGATATAAGAGCTATTATTCCAAACTGGATCAGGCCGTAGCGGTGGATGATACGACCGTTGAGCTTCAGCTTTCCGCCCCGATTGAGAATGTCGGTGAGCTGACCCCGTATCTGGTCAACATCTGGGTATACACCGAAGCGGCGTACGAGGCCAGCCCCTCGCAGTTCGCGACCGATACCTGCGGCACCGGCCCGTATATTATGACCGAGTTCGTGAGCGGCTCCAGCATTACTCTGGAGAAGAATGAGGATTACTGGCAGACAGATGAATCCCTGACGAACGAGCGGAATCAGGCTTATGCGGATAAGATCGTTTATAACTTTATGTCTGAGGAAACTCAGATCGTGATTGGCCTCGAAAGTGGCTCCATCGATTTTGCCACAAAGATTTCACTGGACAGCTGTGTGGATTTCCTGGAAGGCGGCTCTTATGAGGATGAAGTGGGCGTCAGCGTCCTCGAAGATAATAAACAGTGCTGCCTGCTGCCGAACTGTGATGAGAGCAGCCCGATGAGCGATGTGAATCTGCGTCTTGCTGTTTATTACGCGATTGACAATGCTTCCGTTGTACAGGCTCTTGGCTCCGGAACCGCGATTGCGACCTCCACACTGGGGCTGTCTACCGGATGCAGCGATTACAATCCGGAGTGGGAGGAGAAGGAAACCTATATGTCCACTTATGATCCGGAGCTTGCGAAGGAATATCTGGCCCAGTCCAGCTACAATGGAGAGACTCTGGTGCTGATGGCAAATACGGATGATAACGGCAAATATGAGACAGCTGCGATCGTGATCCAGGCCTTCCTTCAGGCAGTCGGAATTAACTGCGAGCTGATGATTGAGAGCAAGTCTACGGTAGACACGCTGCGCCTTGATCCGTCAAACTTTGATATGGAGATCGCTTCACCGTCCTTTACAAGCTATGTTATGGAAGAGTATAAATATATCTTCAATACAGATTCTACCGAGACAGGCCTTACCCAGTGGTACATCGGCGATGACGAGCTGATGGATCTGTACTATACTGCATACGCACTGGAGACGACTGGTACAGACAGCATGAACGCACTGTATGATTACATCATCGAGAATGGCTACGCATACGGAATGTTCCAGAATTACAGTGCTACTGCATACCGCACAGACAAGATTGTATCTGTCACCTATCAGGGACAGCATCTTCCGGTTCCGGGATCGAACATTTATGTAGCAGAGTAAGAATGATTTGCGAAGCGGACAGGGGGGAGGAGAACTCCCCCCGTCCTGCTTCAAGGGTAGAAGGAAAGGAACTGTTCGGCAATGCTTCAGGAAGTTTTCAGAGGAAGGTTCATATGGGAAAATATGTTATAAAAAGGCTCTTATGGCTGATTGTCGTAGCCGTCTGTACAGCGCTTGTAATATTTACAATCATGTATTTTATTCCGGGCGACCCTGCGACAATCGCACTGCCATCCACCGCGACCTATGCGGAAAAAGAAGCCTTCAGAGATTCTTTGGGCCTGAATGACCCGTTTATTGTACAATTAGGAAGCTATCTGTATCAGACTTTTATTAAATTTGACTTTGGTACCTCATGGGAATATAACACGCCCGTGGTACAGGAGCTGTTTGCCAGGTTTCCGCGTACCTTTTTGCTCAGTATGATTAATATCATTCTGGCTGCGGCGATCGGTATTCCGCTCGGAATTATGTGCGCGCTGAGACAGAATAAATGGCAGGATCACACCCTGATGGTTGTCTCCATGATCGGTGTGTCAATTCCGGAGTTCTGGCTTGCGCTGATGCTGATCCTGCTGTTTACGGCAAGACTGGGCTGGCTGCCCGCCTTCGGTATCGGAAGCCCGGCACACTGGGTGATGCCGGTGATCGCAGGCTCCTTCGCGGGAATCGCGAAAAATGCCCGCCAGACCAGATCATCGACACTTGAGACGATCCGCTCGGATTTTGTGACGACAGCACGCGCAAAGGGGCTGCCGGAGCGTCTGGTGATCTATAAGCATATGCTGCCGAACGCGCTGATTCCGATCATCAATATTCTCGGAGCGCAGCTGACAAAAAGTATCGGCGGTACGGTCGTAATCGAGAGCGTGTTTACGTTCCCGGGCGTCGGCCTGTATATGCTCTCCGGCATCAACAACCGCGACTATCCGGTCGTACGCTCCTGCGTTCTTGTGCTGTCTCTGTTTGCGGCTGTAATCACCCTGCTGGTAGATCTGATCTACGCGTTTGTAGATCCCAGAATTAAGGCACAGTATGTGGTATCCGGAAAGAAAGGGGGCAAAAAGAAATGACAAGTCAGGCTAAAGCCGCTCAAAAAGGCTATGAAGATGACGCGCGCAAGGAAAGCATGATTCTGGAGGTGTTCCGCCAGATTCTGAAAAATCCGACCGCGACGGCCGGTATGATCGTATTTCTGCTGATCTGTCTGATTGCTATCTTTGCGCCGCTTGTTGCTCCCTATTCTCCGACGGAAATGGATCTGACGAGTATGTACGCGACGCCCTCTATGAAGCACCTTCTGGGATGCGACGAGGTCGGAAGAGATATCTTAAGCCGCCTGATTTATGGAGCCAGATATTCTTTATCCATCGGTCTGATCGCTGATATCGGCAGCCAGGTGATCGGCGTCCTGCTCGGCTGCCTGATCGGATATGCCGGAGGAAAGGTGGATATGATCGCGATGCGTGTGGTTGACGTGTGGCTTGCCATTCCCAGCATCCTTCTCGCGGTTATGATTTCGACGATCCTGGGCTCCGGCTATGTCAATACAATTATCGCCATGCTGGTAAGTAATATCCCGGGCGGTATCCGGAGCTCGCGCGCCATGTGCTTAAGGGAGCGCGAGATGGATTATCTGGAAGCGGCCAGATCCATTAACTGCAGTCGTTTCCGGATTATGTATATCCATATGGTACCCAATATTATCAGTCCGACCATTGTCGGTACGACGATGGGAATCGGTTCCACAATCATGACGGTCGCGGGGCTTGCCTACATCGGACTTGGAATTCAGCCGCCGACGCCGGAATGGGGAGCAATGCTTTCTGCGGGCAGAAATTATATCATGCAGTATCCTCACATGATTACATCGCCTGGCGTCGCAATCGCAATCACGGTGCTTGCCCTCAATATGTTTGGCGATGGTCTTCGGGATGCGCTGGATCCGAAGATGAAGAACTGAGGAGGGAGAGCTTATGTCCGAAAAATTTTTAGAGGTAAAGGACCTGGTCGTGGAGTACACCTCCGGGAAAAAGATTATACATGCGGTTAATGGTGTTTCGTTTACCATCGAAAGAGGTCAGACGCTTGGGCTTGTGGGAGAGACCGGCGCCGGAAAGACCAGTATTGCCAAGGCTCTTCTTCGGATTCTCCCGGATCGCGGAGCCAGAATCGCCGGAGGAGAAGTGATCCTGAACGGGCAGGATCTGTTGAAGAAGCCGGAAAAAGAAATGCTGAAGATTCGCGGAAAACAGATTGCAATGATTTTCCAGGATCCGATGACAGCATTGAATCCGGTCATGACGGTCGGAGGACAGATCGCTGAGACGATCCGTCTTCATGAGGATGTTACTGTGGAAGGGTCTAAGGAGAAAGCCTGTGAAATGCTGGAGATGGTCGGCATTCCGCGGGAACGTTTTTCAGAATATCCCCACCAGTTCTCTGGAGGAATGAAACAGAGGGTAGTGATTGCCATGGCTCTTGCCTGTGACCCGGAGCTGCTTCTGGCGGACGAGCCGACGACGGCGCTCGATGTGACCATACAGGCACAGGTACTGGAGATGATCAATGATCTGAAGCAGAAATACAACACATCAATGATCTTGATCACGCATGACCTGGGCGTTGTAGCCGAGACCTGTGATCAGGTGGCCATCATTTATGCGGGTGAAATCGTTGAGTTCGGTTCAAAGGAACAGGTCTTCCGCCGCACGGCGCATCCATACACGATCGGTTTATTTGATTCACTGCCCAATCTGTATGACGACAAACCGCGCCTGACGCCGATACCGGGGCTTCCGCCGGATCCTTCCGATCTTCCGAAGGGGTGCTCTTTTTCGCCGAGATGCAAAAATTGTACAGAGGCATGCAAGCAGAACGAACAGCCGTTTAAAGAGATTGAGCCGGGACATTTTTGCCGCTGTGCTCTGTGCGGGGAGGTGTGACAGTGTCCGAATTAATCAAAGTAGAACATCTGAAAAAATATTTTAATGTTCCTGCGGGTGTAAACCATGCGGTCGATGATATTACCTTTCAGATAAACAAGGGAGAGACCATGGGCGTCGTGGGGGAATCCGGATGCGGAAAATCCACTCTGGGCAGAACGATTATCCGGCTGCATGACGCTACTGACGGCAAGGTACTGCTCAATGGCAGGGACATTACCAGCGCACAGGGGAAGGAGCTGAAAAAGCTTCGCGAAAATATGCAGATCATTTTTCAGGATCCTTATTCTTCGCTGAATCCGAGAAAAACGATCTACCAGACAGTCAGTGAACCGCTTCGTTTAAGCGGACGCTACGCCAAAGCCGATATTGACAATGCCACCAAAGAAATTATGGATCTGTGTGGAATTGAGAAACGTCTGCGTATGTGTTATCCGCATGAGCTGGACGGCGGGCGCCGCCAGCGCGTCGGGATCGCCAGAGCGCTGGCTCTGAGACCGGAATTCATCATGTGTGATGAACCGGTGTCGGCACTGGATGTTTCAATTCAGGCGCAGGTGCTGAATCTGCTGATGGATCTCCAGGAGAAGATGGATCTGACGTATATGTTTGTCACACATGACCTTTCGGTGGTGCGGCATATATCGAGCAATATCTGCGTCATGTATCTGGGGCAGCTGGTAGAGACGAGCCCGTCAAAGGAGCTTTTTGCGAACCCGATGCATCCTTATACGAAGGCACTGCTTTCCGCGATCCCATCTGTCGATCTGGATCACCCGATGCAGCGGATTATGCTGAAGGGTGAGATTACCAGCCCGATCAATCCGAAACCGGGCTGCCGCTTCAGGGCGCGCTGTCCATATGCTACCGAGGCATGCGGACAGCCGCAGGAGCTGCGTGAGCTTTCAAAAGGACATTTTGTATCCTGCTGCCGGGTTGGAGAAATCTGAAACGTTATAGTGAACGACAAAATTACTCTGGAAAATACGAGGTGGTGAAGCAGTGAAGCGAAGTAAGAGAAACGCGGTTGTATCGCTGATTTTGTGGATTGCGCTGGTTGTGCTTCTGGCTCAGGCTTTTGGAAAGAACAGGGCAGTCAGCATTCAGTCTGCAGAGGAAGGGATGACCGTCAGTACATCATCCGGCTTCACCATTTCGGTTATCTGGAAAGAGATAGCGGCAGCAGAAGTAAAAGAGTCGCTGTCCCTGGGGACCCTGGTGGACGGTACAGATACGGAAAACGAAAAAAGCGGCCTCTGGTATTCGGAGGAATATGGCGAATACGAGCTGGCCGCAAATGCGAAAGTGAACTGCTTTATTGTCTGTACGAAAAAAGATGGGCAGGTACTGATATTCAATTATGAGTCTGCCTCATCCACCCGGGAGCTGTATGAGGCGCTTATAAAGGCTATTCAATAATAAACGACTTCACGCAGCTGATGAAGTGCAGGGCTCCCACGGATGGGGTCACGCCCTTCAGGTAGGCGAGAGAAATAGGCGTATGGATGGCCGGGGTGATATCCAGTATGGCGATCTCGCTGGTGGGAATTTTTTCCAGCGGCTTTTTCGTCAGAAGTCCGACGCCGAGATGCTCTTTGACGAGCGCGATCATATTTTCCGCGTGAGGGCCGGAATAGCTGATGCGCGGTTCAAAGCCTGCCGCACGGCAATACCGCTGGCACATCAGGTGCATCTTGGAATTTTCAGCAAGAAACAGGAAGGATTCTTCCTTCAGCTCCGCCAGACTGATGGCGGTCTTGCCTGCAAGAGGGTGATCCAGAGGCAGCAGAGCAACGAGAGTATCGTTGTCAAACGGGAGATAAACGATGTCGTCAGAGGGCTCTCCCGTCTCGCGGACAAAGACCAGATCTGCCTTATGGTCGCGCAGCTGCTGCAGGTCGTCGCTGCCGGTCAGCCGCACCGAGAAATGCTCGTTCTCCTTGCTGAACTTCGCCAGGATTTCCGGAATGTGGTAAGGCGCTGAGACTGGCAGGCAGCCGATCGTGACAGTGCCGGCAATGTGATTCATATGGTTGTAGAGAGCGGTGTTGTACTCGTACTGGAGCTTCAGCATGGACTTCGCGTACGGATAGAACAGCTCGCCGTAATCGGTCAGCTTGATTGACCGGGTCGTGCGCGTAAAAAGAGATACGCCAAGCTCTTTTTCCATGTTTTGTATATGACGCGACAGGGCCGACTGGGCAATAAAGAGCTGATCGGCCGCGCGCTGATAATTGCCGACATCCACCAGGGTAACAAATTCATTTAAATAGCTTAAATCCATATGAAACAACTCCTTATAAAAACAGACAGGTCTTGCATAACCTGGTAAATCTGTGTTCGGGACTTTTACTTATTGGAAAATCCGATTTCGGGTTTTGTGTATTTTGGAAAATCCGATATCTGGAAATTATGCATTTATTGTATTAATTGTACAAAAATCGAGATTGCTTGTCAAGACAGATTCTGATTATAATATAAGCCATCGGAAGCTCATGCTGCCTGCAGCAATGAACTTCGCAAGTTCACGGGCAGCTGGTTTTGCTGCGAGTATTATATCATATATTGGAACAAAAAAAATAAGGAAAAAGCACAAAAAACAAGAAATGTATCAGAAGGGAGCTTATATGCACCAGTGTGAAATCAATTTAATCAGCAGCATATTGAATGGGCCGATCGATATCAGCATTCTTATGCCGGGACCGGCGTTTCGGACAGATCCGCAGGAATTTTACGAGAATCAGAAAAAATATAAGGTTTTGTGGGTTTTGCACGGAGGAAATAATGACAGATACTGTTTCCTGAATGCGACGAATTTAAAAAGGCATGTTGATGGGCGCGACGTGATTGTAGTTATGCCGAACGCATTAAACAGCGATTTCGCAAATCATCCGGAATTTGCCGACGGATATTATTACCAAGATTTCTTTTTCCGGGAACTGATGCCGTATGTTTATCACACCTTCCCGGCATCTGACGCGCCGGAGGACAATTTTATTGTCGGCTTTTCCATGGGAGCCGCGGCAGCCTGGATGTATGCACTTTCTCACCCGGGAAAATTTGGCGCGATCGCGCCGATCGGGAGCGGCCTGAAGGACTATTCAGAGCTTGAAAAATTCAGAGAGATGAAATCCGGCGAGTTCCGTGCCGCGGCGGAAGCAGACCGTATGCTGTTTACGACCGGCTATGGCCCGGCCGCCAGCGGGATTAAGCCGAAGGAAATTAATATGGTAGCGAAATATCCGACTGTCGGTGATTTTCTGGATTCGCCGGAGCATACGCAATATACCTTTGAGAAGGCGGCGAAGGCCGGGACTGTGCCGAAGGTATACCTTCCCTGCGGGACAAAGGACGGCATGTATGCAAAGGTTCTGAAATTAAAGGAGCTGGCTCAGAATCTGGGCGTGGAATCCATCACCTTTGACTTTGTCGAGGATGGGGTCGGGAACTATGAGTTTGTAGACAGTATGCTGCCGAAAACGCTGGATTTCTTTGGATTGTAAAAAACCGGTGAATGAAGAGGTGAGAAAATGAGTGATAAATATTGGGCTTTGCTGGGGAACTGGAGCTTTATCCAGGAGCAGGAAAAGGGAATGACCATCTACGAGTATGACGCCGAAAACGGGATGCTTACGGAGAAGGAGACCATCCTGCCGGATCTCTACGCGGGGATGCAGTATTTTGACCCGAACCGCGATATCGATTATGTGGTGAATGAGATCGCCCACCGCAGAGGGGAATCGGGCGGCGGCGGATATGTGGTGGCTTTGAAGCTGGACCGCAGGACGGGCAGCCTGACGCTCGTGAATGAGAAGGAGTCGCTTGCTCCGGAGCCCTCGTATCTGTACGGAGACAAATCGGGGAAGTATCTGTTCGTAGTGCATCACATTGACAGTGGACATGTGACCAAAATCAGCAAGGTAGACGGGAAATACCAGTCGGAAACGTTCTTTGACGATGCAGCCGCTGTGCTGTTCGAGATAAAGGAAGACGGCAGCCTTGGAGATGCGTGCGACGTACAGATTGTGAAAGGACTTGACCCGGTCGGGATTCACGCGATTCCACATCTGCACAGTGTAGTTGCAGATCCGAGCGGAGAGCTGTACACGGTATGCGACAAAGGACTCGACCGTATTTATACATACAGGATTGACAGAGAAAACGGAAAGCTGGTTCCGGTCAGTGTAACCGTCACGCCGGACGGCACTTCTCCGAGATATCTGACTTATCATCCGACCCTGCCGCTCGTATATGTCAATTTCGAAAAGTGCACGGATCTGTATGTCTACCGTTATGACACGGAGAACGGGATCGGCGACCTGGTGACCACGCTTCAGCTTCTGGAGGACGAGAAGTCAGCGGAAGGCGTACAGCGGGTAGAGGCGTCGGACATCCTGGTCACAGACGACGCGAAGCATCTGTATGTATGTATTCGCGGGGTGAACCTGATCGCGGTGATGGATCTCGACGAGGACGGCCTCCCGACACTCGTGCAGAATGTCGGCTGCCAGGGCGACCCGAGAGGAATTACGCTCGCGCCGGACGGCCGTTATATGTTCTCCTGCAATATGATGGCGGGGACAATCTCCACCTTCCAGGTGCGGGAGGACGGCACCCTTCAGTTCCGCGATAACAATGTAAAAGGCGTAAATCCGGCCAATATTCTGTTTGTGAAGGCCGAGTGAAGCAAAAGCAGTCAGCATTTACAATGCAGCGGCGCTGAGAGCATGAACAATGATTTTCGCAGCTGTTCAGTACCTTCACTGTTACGAAGTACCGTCCTGAATAGCTGCTGATTTTCAGAGCTGCCGAAAGCAGCCAGAAAGGAGAAGAATATGATTTTTAAAAATGTACCAGAGTTAGGACCAGAGGAGCGTGCGCTTCCGATCGCGAAGTATTATGACATTCCTGTGTATGGGCCGGGACCGAGAGAAATGCAGATCCTCGAGAAATATTGCCCGATGGATCCCGCGGAGGCGATTCCAGTGGAGCGCTTTACGGATCTTCTCAATGATGAATACCTGAATGTGGAGCTGGGCTGCTGCCAGATGCCGGACGGCTCCGGATATATTGCCTCTTACACACATTATCCACACTGTACGCCGCAGATGCTCCGCTGGTATTTCCGCTGGCTGAACGTACACGCGGAAGGCATGCCGAAGGGTTCGAACCTGAAATATAAGATCTGGAATCCGATCGGGCATTGTGATCATGGTTTTATCAATGAAGAGACAAAGAGCGGCGGAATTTATCAGGTAGAGGCTCTGGACATGGGAGCCGGTGATGAGCCGTTTTACTCGATCCGTCATCCGTTCGATCTGAAGGACTATGGCCTGACTGTGGAACGGGAAAAAGAGCTTCATGCCGCAGGATGCTTTATCGACTGTGCGGTTGAGAAATTCTACACAAATGATGAAGAACACCGTCTGCTTCCGGGTACGCATCTGACTCTGACAATGTCCCGCTTCTGCCCGACCGGAGGCATGGAGAAGCGCACGAGAGAGTGGATCGGCTACGGCGTGGAAAATGGAAAAATCTATTTTGATAAGGAAACGCCGGATTATATGTTCAGTGTTGAATGGATGAAGCAGGTTCTGTTCCACAATATTACGGAGGCGCAGCGCCTGGATATGATTCTGCCGGAGCTGTATGAGACCTATAAGGATATTCCGGACGACAAGTGGACTCTGTAAGTTGTCAGGAGAGGATTTATAGCGAACGACATAATTCTTTTGTCTTTCACTATAAATGATGCACACTGACGCACGAGGAATGGCAGCTTACGCTGCCTTGCGTCAGGCGCAAAGTTAAACGACTTACGTCGTTTACTATAAAAGGTTGCTGCTGTGAAGGCGCCAGATAATTAGTGCGCCCGGCGAAGGCTACGAAATGGTTTTTCCTGTACGCCCGGGAAGGCTCTGCCTGGCGGGCGCGGGGACAGAAAGGAGAAGGATTACAATGAAAATTTTACTGGCCGGAGAGTCATGGATGACTGTTGAAAATCACGTAAAGGGATTTGACTTCGCTTCCCTTGGACGCTACGAGGAGCCGGGAGAGGATCTGGTGAAAACACTCACGGAGCTTGGCATGGAGGTGACGCATCTGCCGAACCATCTGGCTCAGAAGCGTTTTCCGGAGACCGCAGAGGAGCTGAAGCAGTATGATGTCGTGGTGCTGAGCGATATCACCAGCAACACGCTCCTGCTTGACCCGGATATGATGTTCAAGCTGAACATTCACGGGAACCGCCTTCTGGCGATCAAGGAGTATGTAGAGCAGGGCGGCGGCTTTGTGATGATCGGCGGATATATGAGCTTCTGCGGGCTGAACGGGGAGGCGCGCTACAATATGACTCCGCTGCGTGAAATCATACCGGTAAAGATTATGGATCATGATGACCGTGTTGACACCCCGCAGGGTGTGTCTCCGTATATTGTCAAGGGCGATCATCCGATCCTGAACGGAGTAGAGGAGCCATGGCCGAGATACCTGGGATACAATTATGTGGAGGCGCGTCCGGACACGGAGGTGTTGGCATGCTTCCATGAAGAAGGCATGAATGAGTCCGTTGCCCTGGCATGCGGCACCTATGGAAAGGGCAGATCTGTGGCAACCGCGTTTGACGCGCTGCCGCACTGGGCGCTTCCGGAGGTCCTGGAATGGAAATGCTATAAGCCGCTCTGGAAGAATATTATGGAGTGGGCCGCGGGAATCATCTGATAGTCTGTGATTTAAGCGGTAAAAGCTTATTTTCCAAGAATCGGACGCAATACATGGTGGTATCGGCATGCAGCCATATACCATATGTAGTACCCGCTGATCGGCTGATTGACCTTTTGTCGGACAAATCATTCTATTAAAGAACAGATATGGGCTGCTTTGTAAATCAAACAGGGAGTTTATCGGCTCCTGTTGGCTTTACAGAGAGTATTACAAAGTAAAAACTCCGCGATCACGCGGGTTTTAATACCGCCGGGAGTTTCCTGCATGTACGCGGCTGCGTAAGGCATATCCCACGCGAAGCGTGGGATGCCACCTGGCGAAGGAACCATGCGCGGCTCGTGCGGCGGACAGGGAGGGAGCGAGCACAACCTCTCGTCCGATCGTCCGATCTTCCGGCGGACACACAAGAAAAAGGAGGAGCAACAATGAGAAAACACACAAATGCAAAACGAGTCTCCGCTGTTCTGCTTACATTGGCGATGGCATTTTCAGCCATGGCGGGCTCTGTCTGCACAGCCAGTGCGGATGAATCCGAGGAAATTACAGATCTGGTAATGTGGCAGCTTGCCTCAAATGAGGTGACGACCTTCCAGTATCTGTATTCCGGCAGCCAGGCGAACTCTGTACTCGCAAGCGGCTATGACTGCTGGCTGGTTTCGAACCCTGTTACTACAGCGGTTGAATACAGACTGGCGGATTCCTATGAGACGACGGATGACGGCACCACCTGGGTATTTCATCTGCGCGAGGGCGTGACCTGGGTAGACAATCAGGGCAATTACAAAGCAGATGTGGTCGTGGAAGATTTCCTGACCTCCGCAGAGTATCTGCTGAACTTCTGGAAGAATGACGGCAACAATACCAGCGATCTCTGCTCTACCCTGGTAGGCGCAAATGATTACTATGAGTATACGAAATCACTGGATCAGGAAGAGGCGCTTGCTCTGACGTACCGCGATGAGTTCAGCGAGATGGTGACCGGCGTCGCAGCTGACGACGAGGCAAATACGGTAACCTATACCTGCCTTCAGCCGACCGCTTACTTCTGGAGCCTTGCAACCCGTCTGTGGCTCGCTCCGCTGGCCGAGGGCGCTGTTGAGGAAGTCGGCGTAGAGAATTATAACAGTGTCAACTATGATGAGCGGTGGTACTGCGGACCGTATCTCATGAGCAGCTATACCTCCGGCAATGAAAAGGTTCTCATAAAGAACCCGGCATACTGGAATGAAGATCTGGAGAGATTTGATACCATTACGATCAAGATGATTGAGTCTTATGAGATCGGATATCAGCTGTACATCAACGGCGAGATCGACCAGATCGACCTGACAGAGGCGACTCTGACCGGAATCATCAGTGATTCTACGAATCAGTATTATGACTATGTGGTTCAGAAATACGAGAAGGCTGCTGTAACCGTCATGCTGTTCAACTTTAACAAGAACAATGAGGACGGCACAGAGGATACGAACTGGAATACGGCTGTCGCGAACGAGAACTTCCGTCTGTCGATTTCCTGGGGTCTGGATCTGACCAACCTGCTGAGCAACATTAACCCGATCGACCCGGTTTCTGTAGCAGGCTATAACTTCTCGCATGATCTGATGTGCAGCACCAGCGACGGCACAGATTATCAGAATCTGGTACTTGAGAAGCTTGGCATTGACACGAGCAGTGATGAGCTGCAGCGCTACGACACCGAGCTTGCCCAGCAGTATAAGGAAGCCGCGATCGAGGAGCTGACTGCAGAGGGCGTCACCTTCCCGATCGAGCTGGATTATTATGTAGCGGCGGATGACCAGAGCGCTCTGGATACTGCTAATATCATCAAGTCGATCTTTGATGAGTGCCTTGGCACAGATTACATCAACTTTACAATTAAGAGCTATGTGAGCTCCGCAAGCTCAGAGGTTCTGACGCCGTCCCTGCATTCCATCTATCTTTCCAAGTGGAAAGCAGACTATGCGGATCCGCAGAACACGATGGGACAGTTTATCCTTGGCGATGACGGCGCAGCTTATGCAACGAGCTATCAGAAGTCAAATGAAGTGACGGATGAGGAACTTCTGGAGCTTCTGACCACCTTCACGGATATGGTAAACGAAGCGGCGACCATTTATACAGATATGGACGCAAGATATGACGCGTATGCAGAAGCTGAGGCGTACTACATTGAGCATGCTCTGATGGTACCGCTTTACAAGAACATTTCCTTCCAGCTGACCAAGATCAATGATTACTCCAAGAGTGATACACAGTATGGCGGATGGGAGACGAATGTGAACGGATATACAGCAGAGGATTACGCAGAATTTGCAGCGGCACTTGGCAAATAACAGTCTGATGTCCGGCGCCTGTGATACAGGCTGCCTGAACTGCTGAGATAGCCTTAAGGCAGGGCACACATATTGTGTGCCCTGTCGTAAAATTACAGAGAAGGGATGATGTAGCTGACATGAAATATGATTTTGAAACTGTCTGCCAGCGGATCGACGCGAGCGCGGTAGACGGGATAGGTAAACAACCAGGGAAAAATCCGGGCAAACCAAAGGAAGGCTTTGATGTGATTCCCATGTGGGTTGCGGATATGAATTTCCCTGTGGCGCCATCCATTACGGAAGAGCTTGAAAAACGTGTGAGCCATCCCTTTTACGGATATTTTATGACTGACGACGCATATTTTCAGGCCATCATAAAGTGGCATGAGATGCGCTATGGTACAGAAGGATTAAAAAAAGAATATATCGGATATGAGAATGGCGTACTTGGCGGCGTCGCGACAGCTCTGACGGCCTTTGCCGCTCCGGGCGACACGGTTTTGATTCACTCGCCGGCATATATCGGCTTTACCGGAACCATGCGTGATAACGGATACCAGATTGTCACAAGCGAACTCAAAAAAGACGCGTCAGGGGTCTATCGCATGGATTTCGACGATATGGAGCAAAAGATTATCGCAAACCGGGTGCATGTGGCGATTTTCTGCTCTCCGCACAATCCGTCAGGCCGGGTCTGGGAGCGGTGGGAGCTGGAACAGGTGATGGAGCTGTTCCGCAAGCATGAGGTGATTGTGATATCGGACGAGATCTGGTCTGACATTGTCTTTGAGGGACATCAGCATATCCCGCTCCAGTCGGTCAGTGAGGACGCGAGAAACCGTACAATCGCTTTGTATGCGCCCAGTAAGACATTTAATCTGGCGGGTCTCATTGGAAGCTATCATATCATTTATAATAAATATCTTCGTGATAAAATAGAACTGAAAAGCCTGAAAACACACTACAATTCCATGAATGTCCTTTCCATGCACGCTCTGATCGGCGCATACAGCGCCTGCGGAGCCGAGTGGACGGACGAGCTGTGCGGGGTGCTGAGAAAAAATGTGGAATATGCGTGCGGCTTTATCGAAACGCATTTTGAAGGAGTGGAGGTATCCCGGCCGGAAGGAACCTATATGCTGTTTCTGGATTGTGAAAAATGGTGCCGGAATCATCAGATCAGTCTGGACGAGCTTCTGCAGGCCGGATATGATGTGGGCGTGGCGTGGCAGGACGGCAGAAGGTTTTATGGGAAAACGCACATCCGCATGAATCTGGCTTCACCGTTTAGCCGGATACAGGAAGCATTTACACGCCTGGATAAATATGTATTTCTGACAGACAAGCAAAGCTGAGGAATATTGCCAATGAAAAAATATATTTTAAAACGAGTTCTGGATTCGTTATTTACGATTCTGATCATTGCCACGATTGTATTTCTGCTGATGCGGCTGCTGCCGACCGATTATTATTTTACGGATGACGAGCTGCTGAAGCTCACAGTGGAGCAGCGGGATGATATTCTGATGGCGGCAGGACTGAAGGATCCCATTATCATCCAGCTGGGGAGATTTTACGTGAATCTGCTTCATCTGGATCTCGGAAGCTCCCTGAGACTGCAGAGCGGCGTCGCGGTGACGAAGGTCATCGGCTCCCGCTTTACCATGTCCATGAGGCTGGGGCTGATCGCTTTTGCGATCTCTCTGGTACTCGGCGTTACGCTTGGCGTCATACAGGCCGCATTTAAAAACCGGATTCCGGATCACATCGGAACCGCGTATACGGTGTTCGCCAATGCCGTACCGCAGCTGGTGCTTTATTCTCTGATTCTTTTGTTTGGAGCGCGGGTGCTGAAGCTGCCGAGTATGTATTCCTCCAGGCAGCCGATCCGCTCCAGCATTTTGCCCGTGGTCTGTCTGGTCTTAAGCTCCCTTTCGAGCCAGATGCTTCTGACGCGGCGTTATATGGTCGATGAGCTGAATAAGGACTATATCAGGCTTGCAAAAATCAAGGGCGCCTCGAACAGTAAGATTATGTTTTCGCATGTGCTTCGGAACGCGTTCGTACCGCTGGCACAGAATATTCCGGGAGCGGTGCTCGGCACGATCGCCGGTTCCCTGCTTGTGGAGCGCTTTTTCTCGGTTCCCGGGATGGGGGCGCTGCTGACGGACGCGATCGGAAATTATGATACAAATGTGGTGCAGGCGCTGGTCATTCTGTATGCCTTCCTGGGCACGATGGGTGTCCTGCTGGGCGATCTGTTCATGATGTTCCTTGATCCGAGAATCAAGATTGTGGGAGAGGAGGGGACACGCTGATGGCAGATAAAGAAAATACGAAGAAAGCAGCCGCAGGTAACGGGCAGATGTCGGAGGAAGAGCTGTTTTCTGAGGTGGAATACAAGGCGGAGGAAGCGGAACGGACCGGATATTCTGATTATTCTTACTGGGGCTCTGTTTTCAAAAACTTCCTGAGAAAGAAATCCGCAGTCGTGATGAGTGTGATCTTTGTGGCAGTAGTGGTTTTCTCCTTTGTTGCACTGAAGATTGCAAAATATGATTACAGAAACCTGATTGCGGACACGACCTCCAGATTTGTCCGGCCGAACAGCCAGTACTGGTTTGGCACGGATAATATCGGACGTGATTACTGGTGCCAGGTGTGGTACTCGGCACAGATTTCCATTAAGCTGGCTCTGCTGGTGGGCCTTGGCGAGACCGTGCTGGGCGTGGCGATCGGCTGTCTCTGGGGGTATGTCAGAAGCCTTGATTTCTTCTTTACCAGGCTGTACAATATTCTGACAAACGTTCCGGAAATTATTTATATGACACTGATTGCATTGTTCATCGGCCAGAGCTTTACCGTGATGTGCGTGGCTCTGATCGCCTTCGGATGGATGGGTATGGCCAGAGAGACGAGAAATCTGGTTATTCTGTACAGAGACCGGGAGTATAATCTGGCTTCGCGCTGCCTGGGATCCGGGATTGGCAAGATCCTGACAAAAAATATTGTCCCCTACCTGATGAGTATTATCCTGCTCCGGTTCGCCCTGAATATTCCGCGGACGATCGCTACGGAGACGACCTTGTCCTATCTGGGTCTGGGCCTGGATATTAACACACCGTCCCTTGGCATTCTGCTTCGAAACGCGAGAAGCTATTTTATGGATTATCCGTACCTGCTGATCTTCCCGGCAGTCATTGTGTCGGTGATCAGTATCACCTTTTATCTTGTCGGAAATGCGTTCGCGGATGCATGCGATCCGAAGAACCATGTATAAAAGCGAGGTGTGAAAATGGAAAACGAAACATTATTATCTGTAAAGGATCTTCGCCTCCAGTTCCACCTGCGCGGACGCAGTCTCAATGCTTTGCGCGGGATCACCTTTGACCTGTATAAGGGCGAGACCCTGGCCATCGTCGGGGAATCCGGCTCGGGCAAATCGGTGCTGACCAAGTGTTTTATCGGCATGACGGACAAGAACGGCTCCATCACAGACGGCTCGATCAGTTATGACGGGATGGATCTGACGAAGATCCGCTCGGAAAGGGAATGGAGAAAAATCCGCGGCAAGCGTATTTCGATGGTGATGCAGGATCCGATGACCGCGCTGAATCCGTTAAAGACGATCGGCTTTCAGATTCAGGAGGCGGTTGAACTGAATCAGGATCTTCACGGGGCGAAGGCGAGGGAGGAAGCCCTCCGCATGCTTGAGCTGGTGGGCATTTCGGATCCGGAGAGGCGGTACAAACAGTTCCCGCATGAATTTTCAGGCGGAATGAGACAGCGTGTGGTGATCGCGATCGCTGTCGCCTGCCATCCGGAAATCCTGATCTGCGATGAGCCTACCACGGCGCTGGATGTGACGATCCAGGCACAGATTCTGGAGCTGATCCGGCAGCTGCAGCAGAAGCTGGGCATGACGATTATTTATATTACGCATGACCTTGGCGTGGTGGCGAATGTGGCGGACCGAGTGGCAGTGATGTACGCGGGTCAGATCATAGAGATTGGCACCGCCGGAGAAATTTTCCATGAGGCGCAGCATCCGTACGCATGGGCGCTTTTGCAGGCACTGCCGCAGCTGGGCGTGAAGGGGAAGCCGCTTCCTTCGATTGACGGCACGCCGCCCAACCTTTTCCAGGAGGTCAAAGGGGACGCGTTTGCTCCGCGCAACCGTCACGCGATGCGGATTGATTTCGAACAGGAGCCGCCGTTCTTCGATGTCTCCCCGACGCACCGGGTGAAGAGCTGGAATATGGATCCGCGGGCGCGGAAGATAGAGCGCCCAAAGCAGATTGAAAATATCGCTGAAAAAGTGAACAGAAAGCCGGATCCGTCAGAGGTGGTGAAACCGGACGACAGCAGGAGAGAGGCGCTGATTCAGGTAAAAAATATGCAGGTGGCATTTGGACGCGGGAAAAAGAAATTTGTCGCGGTGCATGATGTCAATTTTGATATTTATAAAGGAGAGACCTTCTCGATCGTGGGAGAGTCCGGATCCGGCAAGACGACCATCGGCCGCGCGATTCTCCGCATTAATCCGGTCACTGAGGGAGAGGTCTGGTACAAAGGCCAGAAAATCAGCGGAAAAATCTCGAAGGAGCAGGATGAGCAGGTGATCCGCGGCTGCCAGATGGTGTTCCAGGATCCCATGGCCTCGCTGAATGAACGCGCGAAGGTGGATTATATCGTCTCTGAGGGTCTGCAGAATTTTCATCTGTATAAGGATAAAGAGGATCTGGAGAGAAAGGTTCAGGACGCGCTGGTCGAGGTGGGGCTGCTTCCGGAGTTCGCTTCCCGGTTCCCGCATGAGTTTTCCGGCGGACAGAGACAGCGTATCGGGATCGCGAGAGCGCTGATCATGGAGCCCGATTTCATCGTGGCGGACGAGCCGATCTCCGCGCTTGACGTATCCATCCGCGCGCAGATTCTGAATCTGATGAATGATATTCAGAAAAAACGGGGAGTGACCTACCTGTTTATAGCGCACGATCTTTCCGTTGTGCGTTTTATTTCTGACCGGATCGCGGTTATTTATAAAGGACGGATTCTGGAGCTTGCCGGAGCTGAGGAGCTGTTTCTGCATCCTCTTCATCCCTATACGCAGGCGCTGATGTCAGCTGTCCCGATTCCGGATCCTGAGCTGGAGCGGGAAAAGGAGCTGCTGGTCTACGATCCGAATATGCATGACTACAGGACCGACCAGCCCATCTGGACAGAGATTTGTCCGGGGCATTTTGTGTATGGCAATGAGCGGGAGCTTGACGGATACCGAAGACAGTTGTATATTTAAAAATTGCAGTGAAAAACAATTACATATCAGGCACTGCAGGAAAAACGACTAAAGCCGTTTACTTTATAACGAAACAATGGTTCTTCCGCAAAAATCTGTACTCATCACTCGGTACGCCCGGTAATTTACCGGACGTCATGACGCGAAACTGTGAATATACGGAAATCTGCGGAAGAGCCGGAATAACATGCTTAGATGGAGGAAAAATGGCTGAGAATTTTACGAAAGAAATCACAGAACAGGAAATTGAAAGCTTCAGGTCAGAATTTCGTGCAAATGCCGTAGCGCAGGCAATGATGTGTGCGATGAGGAAGACGGAAATCAACGATCTGCTCTGCACCCCGGTAAAGATGCGGAATCAGGTGTTTCAGTTTTCCAATGAGATTAAGACGATGAAGGCTACCGCACAGAAGTCGACCGGCAGATGCTGGCTTTTTGCAGGCATGAATGTCATGAGAGAGCATCTGGGGAAACAGCTGGATATTGCGGAGCTTGAGCTTTCCCAGAGCTATATGGCCTTCTGGGACAAATTTGAAAGGTGCAATTATTTCCTGGAAATTATCATTGAGACGGCGCATCTTCCGCTGGATGACCGCGCGTTAAATTATGTTCTGAAGGATGGCGGGGTCCCGGACGGAGGGCAGTGGGATATGATCTCCGGTCTGATCCGGAAGCATGGCCTTGTGCCGAAGGATATTATGCCGGAAACCGCTCAGAGCAGCAATACAAGGAATCTGAACCATATCATCAGCAGCTATTTGAGAAAAAACGCACTTGTGCTGCGGGATATGGTCGCAGAGGGCAGGGGCATGGAAGAAATCCGCGCCAGGAAAAAGGAAATCCTTTCGAGCTGCTGGTCCTTCCTTGCAAGTGCTTACAGTGAGCCGCCAGAGACCTTTGACTTTGAGTACACGGACAAAAACGGTGCTTACCACCGGGTCGGCAATCTTACGCCGATTACATTCCGGAACCGCTACTTTGGTGGCTTCTGGGATGATTTTGTGAGCCTGATCAATGCGCCGACGCCGGATAAGCCCTTTGACCGGACCTATACGGTAAAGTATCTTGGCAATATTGCAGAAGATCCCGGCGTACTTTATCTGAACCTTACGATGGAGGAATTAAAACAGGCTGTCGTGCGGCAGCTGCAGGACGGAGAAATCGTATGGTTCGGCTCTGACTGCGGAAAGTATGCCTCCCGGGATGAATGCTTCTGGAATGACGAGGCATTTCAGACGACACTCCTGACCGGCCTGGACGGGCAGATGGAGAAGGGGGATATGCTTCAGGTCTGTGATGGCCGGATGAACCATGCGATGTGCATTACCGGTGTAAATATCGGCGACGACGGGAAACCGAACCGCTGGAAGATTGAGAACAGCTGGGGATCCGAAGGACTGCACGACGGGTATTTTGTTGCAACGGACAGCTGGTTTGATAAGTATGTATTTCAGGCTGCGGTACATAAAAAATATCTCGGAGAAAAAGCGGCGCTGTTATCCATGGAAACAATCGTGCTGGAACCGTGGGACCCGATGGGAAGCCTTGCGGATTAAAAGCTTAAGGATGATTTTATGCGCAAACTGGCAAAATCCGGTTCTGACCTATCTGGTCTGTCCGGGCTGGGACTGCGGAAAAACAGAGATATTGGTGTAAACCGAAGAAGAGATAATGACAAAAGCGTAACTGTGAAGATGCGGAACAGTTTGCCAAATGCACCTGCGCAGGAAAAGCATCTGCGCTGGAAAGGAAAGAAGAGAAGAAAATATGAGCAGATTTCATAAAATTATGGAAAGTCTCGGGAAATACCCGGTGGACGCGATGCTTCTGTCCGGCAAGCCGAATCTGCTGTATGCTTCCGGTTTTGATTCCAGCGGAAGTATGGCTTTGATTACACAGAATCAGGCATATTTTCTGGTGGACGGGCGCTATCTGGAGGAGGCAGAAAAGCAGATCAGGGACGCGCAGCTTATGCTGATCACTCCGGAACGGCCGGCTTTGGCAGTCCTCGCAGAAATCGTGAAGGATGAGCAGATCCATCGCCTCGGATTTGAGGAAGAGACTGTCACGGTATCTGCATATAAAAAATGGGAAAAGGAACTGGACTGCGAGCTGGTTCCATCCGGAGACCTGCTGACAGCTCTTCGCTCAGTGAAGGAAAAGGCGGAGATTGAATGCCTGGTCGCGGCGCAGCGCATTGCGGAACGGGCTTTTGAGGATACCCTTTCCTACCTTCAGATCGGAAAAACAGAGCGGGAAATAGGCGTATTTTTACAATATCGGATGCTGCATTACGGCGCGGAAAAAATGTCCTTTGACCCGATTGTCGTAAGCGGACCGAACAGCAGCCTTCCGCACGGAAAGCCGTCAGAGCGCCCCCTGGCTCCGGGAGATTTCCTGACAATGGACTTTGGATGCGTGAAGGAAGGGTATTGTTCGGATATGACCAGGACGGTGGCGATCTCCTGTATGACTGAGGAAATGGAGCGCGTTTACGATACGGTGCTGGCCGCGCAGCTTGCGGGAATAGCCGCCGCAAAAGCTGGCGTGACCGGCAAGGCAGTCCATCAGGCGGCGGCTGATGTGATCGCGGCCGCCGGGTATGGAAAATACTTTACCCATGGCTTTGGACATGGCGTTGGAATCCAGTGCCATGAGCAGCCGATGGCTTCCCTGATGAACGACCGTCCTCTGCCGGAGGGGGCAGTCATCTCAGCAGAACCGGGCATCTACATACCGGGACGGTTTGGGGTGCGGATCGAGGATGTGATTGTAGTTGGCAGTGAAAAGAGCCAGTCGCTGATGGAGGCACCAAAAGAGAAAAAGATTTGTTGCTAACATGGAAAAAATGACTTAAAAAATATAAGCGACAGCCGCAGCCAGAGCGTTTTTGCGCTCTGGCTGTTTTTTTGGATGAGATTCCGTTTTTTCTGCTTTCTGCTCTTCTCGGTTGTCCGGGAAAACGTAGCATGTATTTGTTACGCTGTAAAAAAACAGGAAAACACTTGACGAGATGCCATAAATATGATAATTTAAGCAAACATCCGAGAAAAATGCAATTTTTCGGATATTTACTTAAATGATCAGAGGTGCTGCCATGCTGTATTCATATGCGGAATGTGAAAATAAATATGGAAATCATTACCAGATTGCAAAAGCTGTGAAGTCAGGCATCCTTTATAAACTGGCCCAGGGTGTCTATTCTGACATGCCCAATGTGCCTGAGTTTGCGGTGATCGCTTACCAATATCCCCGGAGTGTATTTACTCTGGACAGCGCTTTCTACTACCACGGCCTGACGGATGTGATTCCGGACATTTACTATCTGGCCACACCCAAGGACGCCGCAAAAATACGTAATCCCAAAATCAGACAAATATTTAATTGCGAAGACAGGTTTCCGGTTGGAATTTCTGAGATGAATCGGCAGGGTATGAACATCCGTATATATGACAGGGAGCGAATGCTCATCGAATTGATCCGATATGCAAAAAAACTGCCTTTTGATTACTACAAGGAGATCATCGAAAGCTACCGTCGGACAGTGTATTCTCTGGATATTCAAAGGCTGCAGGAGTATGTAGTCATTTTCCCGCGGAGCGAGGAAATTATGAAATCCATAGAACTGGAGGTTTTGTAATGATACATATTGCCGAAATGATAAAGAAGGCAAAAAGCGAGGGCTATGACGAGGCTAATGCCGAAGCAAAAGTGTGTCAGGACATTCTTCTGATACTTATATCCAGGAGTTCTCTGAACCGAAACATTACTGTCAAGGGAGGCGTGGTCATGCGCAGCATTTCCCACGATGCCCGCCGCACTTACTCATTCCAGGCTGCTGAACTGTGCTGATTCGGATTTGAATCGGATCTACGATAAAAATTTCCGTACTTGCGATGCAGGAAGAAAGGCATTATAATAGGGCATACATGACAATGACTGTAAACGACTATCTGCCTTTTGCAATATAGGAAACCGGGAGGAGAAAAATGAAATGAGCTACACGAAAAAGAAAACGAAAAAGGATGAAAACAGGGAAGGGATAATTCGGCTGAAGGGATGGAGGCTCTTGGGAATTGCCCTGGTATTCTGTTTTTCCGTAATTCCGGGGATGAGGCAGAACATGTCGGCGCAGGCGTCGGAAAACGGTGAGGATGCCAGCCAGTCCCAGACAGAGATTGTGATCATTCTTCCTGCGGAAGGAGACTCTATGGTGGAGACAGGTTCTGCCGAAGATGAAACATCTACGGTGGATGTCGACTCATCAGATTCAGACTCCACGGTAGATGTGGGCTCTGAAGCGGATACAGAATCTGCTGCGGATGTAGCCATCACTGCAAATACAGAATATGCAGAAGATGCAGTTGCCGATGCGGAGACAGATTCCGCGGTGGAGGCACCCCGGGTATCAATCGAGACCGCGTATCGGAGCTGGTACAGTGAAGATGGGGAGCAATGGATCATGTACGCCGAATGCGGCAGCGTTTCTGCGGATGGGGAAGGCTATGAGGCGCTTTCGGAAGCGGTAAGCGAGTGGAATGAGGAGCAGGCAGAAACCTTCTGGAGCACCTGCGGGGAATTGGCGGAATACGCCGCGGAAGATGCAGCGTATGAGAATCTGGATGCAGACAGCTACTATTACAATGCCAGGAGGGAGATGGAGCTGACCCATGTGGATGAAAATGTTCTGAGCCTGGTGATCATGGAATACGCCTACACGGGCGGCGCACATGGAAATTATGGCTATACCTCTGTGAACTTTGATGTCACGACCGGAGAGATCCTGGAGCTTAACGACATTATGGAGGATGCGGAAGGATTCCGCTCGTCGGCGCAGGCTTATCTGATAGAAATCCTCGAAAGCGAGTATGGCGAGGAGCTTTTTGGCGGCTACGAAGATACCGTTGCGGCAATGTGGGATACAGAGCCGACCTGGTATCTGAGCGCGGAAGGGATTACATTTGTGTTTGACCCCTACGAGCTTGGCTCATATGCAACGGGGGCGATTTCCGTGACATGCCCCTATGCGGAAGTCGGGACCTATATGAAAGCTGCTTATTCTGCGATGGATGGAACGGGCGCGGGCAGAGTTTCAGTTAATACGGATGTGGAAACGACCAGGGGATTACTCCGGCTGAATGTAACAGAGGACGAATATGAGATGCTGCAGGTATCGCTGGAGCTGAATGGAGAAACCGCTGCTGTTGCGGATACATTCGGAAGCTTTGGGGATGCGTACCTTTTATCTCTCTCGGACGGGCGCAGCTTCGTTCTGTTTGACGCGGATTATATGTCGGACGATTATGTGACATTTCTCTATGAAATCACGGATGGAAGCCCCATTTTGCGAAGCCGTCTGGAGGGCGTGAGCCTGCAGGATGGCAATGTCGGCACGGAGGTTTTGACACTCCGCGTCCATCTGGATGTGCTTGGGACCTACAACGCTTACATGGATTATGTAATTGCAGAAAATGGGGAGCTGATGCAGACGGAGGATATTTTTGAGATCCGACAGGATGGCTATACCTACAGAATTCTGACAGTGACAAAAGACCTTCCCGTGACGATGGATAGCGGAGAGGCGGCAGTACTCCCGGCAGGCACCCGGATACGGATTACCGGCTCCGATGACAATGGAACCGCATATTTCCGCGACGAGGACAGCGGAGAAAAAGGAAGTATCTCCTACGAGCGGGGCAATGGGGAGGATGCGTGGACGCTCTATATTGACGGCATATCGGAATATGAATATTTTGAAATGATACCCTACGCAGGGTGAGGCAGGCTCTGCAGCGGAATTGTATGTTCCTCCTGCTCCGTCTGATCTTCCAGGGCATATTAGATATATAGGCACTTACAAACGATTTTTTGCGCAAAATAGCAAAATTTCTATTTCGGTTATCCGGGCTAGGGGTAAATTACAGTGCGTGGCATTGTGAACTTTTCGCTATAAAGTAATGAGGTAAAAGCATATGGCTCCATTTATTTTTGATACTTATTTCAGAAATGAAAAAACTTCTCACGTAGAGATGGACCGGGAACACCTGTCGGTGAAGTACGAGCGCTACTCAGACAAAATTTCCTACGTGCCGTATTTGTTTGACAAGCCGACCTTTGACCAGATGTTTGATTTTCTGGAGAGCCGCTGCATGCCGCGCGGCCGGACCTGCCTGCCGCAATACCTGAAATGCATGAATCTCACAGAGTACAATCCTTATGATATCGTGCAGGTAACACATGGCGTTATGTGGGAGGACTTTCTCTGGCTGAAATTCCCAGGAGAGGAAATCACATGGGATGAGGTGAAGGTGAGGGGTTGAAATAAGTCGATCGCAATCCCATTGGCTTTAGACGATGGGGAGTTCACGTGCGAAAATCACATGGAGATGGATTTTATGATTGATTATGTGATTGACAACGAGTTCTTCGTGGGAAGCCAGTATGGCAGCCTGGGAATGACTAATAAATATTACAAAGACGGGTACTGGTATAAGCAAAATTTTAATGGGACAGAAGGGCATAGCGAAGCGGTTTGCAGCCACCTCCTTTCCTGCAGCAATGTTACTGACTATGTTTGTTATGAGGAATGCTTAATTAATGGACTACCTGGATGCCGCAGCAAATCTTTTACTAACGAGGGAGAAACGGTAGTCACCTTCCACCGTTTGTATAAAATGATTACTGGCGGTGAATTAAAGAATCGTGTATCTTCCTTCGACACGCCTAAAGAACGGATAGCATTTGTTATTCAGTTTATAAAACAATATACGGGTGTTGATTGCAGAAGCTATCTGAATAAAATGCTCTATTTTGATATGCTGACACTTGATGTGGATCGCCATTTTCATAATCTCTCTTTAATACAGACAGAGGAAGGTTTTCGAGAAGCACCAATGTTTGATTTTGGAGCATCTTTCTTCAGCCTCAAACACGTATTCCCAGATAAAATGCCGCTTGATGAAAAATTCAAAAAAATGACTCCTCAGCCTTTCTCGAGGGATTTTGAGGAACAGGCGCATCTGCTGGGAGAATGCGAAATCAAAATAGATTATGAGAAAGTACAGTCATACGTTTTGGATTTTCTAAGAGAGGATAAGAAAAATTCGGAAGAATTGTGTGAGCTGATTATAAATCAGCTGGAGCGGTACAGGAGAGATTTTGCTCTGTGACCATATAATATCTGGACAAGTCGTGACCAGGTTTTTGCCATTTTGTGTAAGATCTCGCCCTTAAGATTTTAAATTGCCAGCACATGTAAAAAGCACTATAATACAATACACATGACCGTAAACGACCAATTGCCGTTTGCAATATAACAAAATTACGGGAGGTAATGACAAAATGAAATTTTCAGAAATGCCCTATGAGAGGCCTGATCTGGAGGAGATGAAGCGGCAGGCCGCTGCTTTTGCAGAGCAGCTGAAGACAGCAGCGACGTACGAGGAGGCGCGTACGGTATTTTTACAGAAGGAGCAGGCGGACCGGCATACCAGGACGCTGGGTTCTCTGGCGAGCATCCGGCACTCGATTGACACGCGGGATACTTATTATAATGAAGAAAAGAAATTCTGGAATGCCGCGATGCCCGAGATGCAGGAATTTGAACAGCAGTGGACGATGGCGATGCTGCAGAGTCCGTTCCGCCCGGATTTTGAGGCCGAATATGGAAACCTGATGTTCGTCAACGCTGAGATTGATTTAAAAACCTTCTCGCCTGAGATCATCCCGCAGCTGCAGCGGGAGAATGACCTCACGCAGGAATATGAAAAGCTTCTCGCGTCCGCGCAGATTCCGTTTGAGGGCGGCATTTATACGATTTCCCAGATGACGCCGTTTAAAAATGACCCGGACGACGCGCGCCGCTTAAGCGCCTGGAAGGCAGAAGGCCAGTGGTATAAGGACAACCAGGAAAAGCTGGACAGTCTTTACGATGAACTGGTACATTTACGTGATGAGATGGGCCAAAAGCTGGGCTATGACGGCTATACGCAGTTGGGCTACTACCGGATGGGGCGCAACTGCTATACCAAGGATGACGTGGAGAAATTCCGCGCGGCAGTACAGAAATATCTGGTGCCGGTGGCGGACAGTATTTACCGCGAGCAGGCGAAGCGTCTGGGCAAGGAATATCCGATGAGCTTCGCGGACAACGCGCTGGAATTCCGTTCCGGGAACCCGCGCCCCTGCGGCACGCCGGACGACATCCTCGCACAGGGAAAGAAATTTTACGACGAGCTCTCCCCGGAGACCAGCGCCTTCTTCCGCACGATGCTCGACAAAGACCTGCTGGACGTGCTGAGCACGGAGGGCAAAGAGGGCGGCGGCTACTGCACCAGCATCCCGGACTACGGCGTTCCCTTTATCTTCGCCAATTTTAACGGCACCCAGCATGACGTGGAGGTTGTAACGCATGAGGCAGGACACGCTTTCGCGTACTATATGAACCGCGACCGTGTGCCGATGTCCCTGAGCTGGCCCGGTATGGAGGCCTGCGAGGTACACTCCATGTCGATGGAATTCATGGCGTGGCCCTGGGAGGAAGGTTTTTTTGGAGATGACGCGAAAAAGTTTTATTACAGCCATCTCTCCGGCGCACTGACCTTCATCCCCTACGGCACGATGGTCGATCACTTCCAGCACATTGTCTATGAGAAACCGGACATGACCCCGGTCGAGCGCCATGGCGTCTGGAAGGAGCTGCTCGGCATTTACATGCCCTGGCAGAAGCTGGACGGTGACATTCCATTCTATGCGGACGGCGAGGGCTGGCAGCGGCAGCACCACATTTACTCCTTCCCGTTCTACTACATCGACTACTGCCTGGCACAGACCGTGTCGCTGGAATTCTGGGCGATGCTGCAGCACGACCAGAAGAACGCCTGGGAGCACTACATGGCTTACACAAAGCAGGGCGGCAGCCGCACCTTCACCGATTTGCTGAAAAACGCCGGCCTCGAGAGTCCCTTCGACGAAGCCTGCTTGAAAGGAGTGAGCGCGGAGGCAAAGAAATGGCTGGAGAATTATGACCTGGCGGGGATTGAGTGAGTGGTCTGAATTTATTCGTTGAAGAGGACACGCGTTTGTGATATTCTGATGCTATACATTTAGAGTGATTGATATTGTCGGAATGTCGGTTTTTAATTTTCTCGGAGGTGGAATGCAGATGGGTTATTATCTGAACAGTACGCAAGCGTATTTTCTCTATGAAAGTGAGGCAAAGAAGCCTTATTTTGTAGATAAAACATCTATGCTAAAAAAACTGATTCCTTTGGTGAAGGAAGGAAACAACCACATCTGCATTACCAGACCGCGTCGCTTTGGAAAATCGGTGATAGCAGAGATGATTGGAGCCTTCTTTGGTAAGGGAGTTGATGGCAGCAGGTTATTTGACTCATTGAAGATCGCGCAGGAATCCCGGAGCAGTCTGGCGGATTCGTCGAAAGGTTGCGAGGCGTTTGACTATCGGGAGTATATGAATCAGTATAATTTGATTTATATTAATTTTATTGAGGCGGCAAATTTGAGTAAATCCTACAATGAATTTATGAAACGGATCGAAAGATTCCTGATCAGAGACTTTCGAAAGGCATTCTCAAATGTAGATTTCTGGGAAGGTCTTTCTCCTGTTGAACTGATGAAAATGATTCATGATGATACACAGGAAAGCTTTATTCTTGTTTTTGATGAGTGGGACTGTATTTTTCATAAGACGTATACAACGGATGAGGACAGGAGAAATTTTATTAACTGGCTTGCAGCTATGACTAAAGACAAGGGATATATCGCTTTAAGCTATATGACCGGAATACTTCCCATAGCGAAGTATTCGAGCGGCTCTACAATCAATAATTTCCTGGAGTATACGATGGCGACGGATGATTTGTTCAGCGAGTACTTTGGCTTTACGGAAGCGGAGGTTGATGAACTTTATCACAGGTATGAGGCGAGGACTTCGGAACGCAATATCTCCCGGGAGAATTTGAAATACTGGTATGATGGGTATCATACTCCATCGACAGAAAGAATGTATAATCCAAGATCGGTGGTGGAAGCTTTGACGCGCAACCGAATTCGAAGCTACTGGAAATCAACTGGCTCTTATGCAGAAATTTCGACTTATATCAGACACGACAGAGATGACATTAAGAAAGATGTGGCTTTGATGGTGGCCGGGGAAGCGGTGAAGGCAGACGTAGAGGAATATGCAGCTACTGAGATGAGCCTTACGACACGCAACGAGATCCTGTCTGCGATGGTTGTATATGGTTTCCTGAACTATGAGGATGGAAAAGTGCATATTCCGAACAAGGAACTGATGGGCGAATTTGCAAAAGTAATCCGGGAGAGGAAGGATCTGGGCTATATTAACCGCCTTGCTATAGAATCTGACCGTATGCTGACGGCGACGCTGAAGGGCGATACAAAGACGATGGAGGAAATCCTGCAATTTGCACACAATACAGAAACCCCTCTTTTGGATTACAACGATGAAACGGAATTGACTGCGATTGTGAACCTTGTCTATCTGGCTGCGAGGGATAGCTACTACGTAGAAAGAGAAAATAAGGCCGGGAAGGGTTATGTCGATTTCATCTTTTATCCGGAGAGAGTGGATGATGATGGAATTATTTTGGAACTGAAGGTAGACGATACATCGGAGGCCGCGGTCCAGCAAATTAAGGATCGGAATTATGCACTGAAATTTCAGGGGAAGATGGCTGAAAAGAAACGTCATTTTGGCCGGATTCTCCTGGTTGGGATTGGCTATGACAAAAAGAAGAAAGACCATACTTGCAAGATTGAGGTACTGCGGTAAGAGTATGGCAGGGATATTATTTGGCCATCAGCAATTGCCCTGATTTTCAGATTAATTGCCGATGGCTTTTCTTTCGGGGCTGTGTTATTCTCGCGAAGCAACGAGCCGGGTAGCCGTGCTGCATCGGGGTATTTGACTTTCAGTGCGCGGAGTGCGGAGCAATTCGTAGGATCAGTACTCCTTTGTCGCTCGTAGTCCACCGTTTTTTCACAATTCATACATTTTCCAAACACATTTCTATCAAATTCCAGACACACATTCAGACTAAAATTGACCAGAAAAAAAGGGCTTTTGAAGCAAAAATTGTGGATTTTCACCTCTGAAGGCTTCAAAAACAGCTTTTTACACTAAGATGCCTGCGTGACGTGATTCGAAAAACAACTATTATATGCTATTACAGAATTTATCGCGCGGACATCCAAAACAATGAAAGGAGTACTTAAATCTATGAAGTGCGAAAGGAATGTGTATCAGGCTGCACCGACAAAGAAAAAAATGTTTCGTGTCTGGTCGGTGCTTTTGGCGGTAGGAGTGCTGGTCACTTCAATGCCGGTTCTGGCGGCGGAGGAGGACGAGGAGACAACCCGGACAGCCGCCGTTTCTTCGTCAGCGACATCGGTATCGACCGAGATTGAGATGAACACGGATTACCCGGGGATGTCAGCAACGGCAGGAGATACCTTAAGCTATTCACTGGATTTTGTCAGCGCGGACGGCGCGGGACATGACATCACTCTGACGACGGAGTCCCTTCCGGATGGCTGGGAAGGCTATTTTAAGGGGAGCAGCACGGAGATTTCTTCCGTACATATTACAGGAAACGCATCGGATGACTCAGGTCTTGTGACGTACAGCCTGTCGATTCCGGACGACGAGGAGGACGGAGAATATGAGGTCGTCCTTCTGGCAACCTCGGATACGGGCGATACAGACACGCTGACTTTGACCTTGAATGTCGCTGCAGAGGTGCGCGGGGAGAGCAGCTTTACTTCGGAATATCCGGAGCAGCAGGGCGCGACCGGTACATCTTTTAGTTTTGATGCGACGCTGGTCAACAACCGCACGACGGCTCAGACCTACAGCCTTTCAACACAGGCTCCAACCGGCTGGACGGTGACGATTGTTCCTTCGGACGACACATCAACAGCGGTGGCGAGTATCGATGTGGAGGCGGAGAGCAGCCAGGGGCTGACGATTACAGTGACCCCGCCGGAGACGGTGGAGCAGGGAGATTATACCATCCCGGTGACCGCCTCCTCCGCGAATGAGACACTTTCCATGGAGCTTTCCATCAATATCACCGGTACCTATGATATTTCTCTTTCGACATCGGATGGACTTTTGAGCTTTGATGCGTATGAGAATAAAGCTTCATCTGTGACGCTGGTGATTACCAACAACGGCAATGTGGATCTGACGGATGTGACTCTTTCCTCCTCCGCGCCTACGGACTGGGAAGTGACCTTCAGCGAGTCAACGATTGAAACACTGGAAGCAGGCTCTTCGGCGGAGGTGACCGCGTATGTGACTCCGTGTGAGGATTCCATCACAGGCGACTATGAGACGGATATCACGGTCAGCACGAGCGAGACTTCGGATACGGTAGCATTCCGTGTGTCGGTGAAGACCTCCTCGACCTGGGGATTTGTCGCGATCGGAATTATTGTCCTTCTGGTGATCGTACTGGGTCTGATCTTTAGAAAATTCGGGAGAAGATAAGATATGGCTGATAATAGCGCAAAGTTAAATAAAAATACAAACGGCAGTGCCGGATCAGACGCGCCAAAAGCCAGCCAGGAAAATGCGGAGATGAATACGGCAAAGGCTGCCCAGGGAAACGCTGAGGCAAATATGCCTAAAGCGAATCAGGAAAAAGCGGAAGCAAATGCGCCGAAGACTGCAGCGAACGCGCCGGAGACTGGTCAGAGGGATCGCTCCAGAAATCTGGAAAAAGCAGAGCATGTCATCGAAATGGAGCATCTGACGAAGCGGTATGGCAAGAAGGTCGCTGTGAATGACCTGACGCTGTCGATCAAAAAGGGCGAGGTGTTCGGCCTGCTGGGTCCGAACGGCGCCGGCAAGACGACGACGATCCTGATGCTGCTGGGGCTGACGGAGCCGAGCGGCGGAAAGGCGACGATTGAGGGCATGGACTGTACGCGGGACCCGATCGGAGTCAAATCCATCGTCGGTTATCTGCCTGACAACGCGGGCTTTTACGGAGACATGACGGGACGCCAGAATCTGCGCTTTACCGGGCGGCTGAATGGTCTGGAGGGGCAGGAGCTGGAGGATCGGATCGAGACGCTGCTTAAGAGAGTGGATATTGAGTATGCCGGGGATCAGAAGGTTGGCACGTATTCGAAGGGTATGCGCCAGAGGCTCGGTGTGGCGGATGTGCTGATGAAGAACCCGGAGGTCATTATCATGGATGAGCCGACGCTGGGCATTGACCCGGAAGGTATGCGCAAGCTCCTGATCCTGATCCGTGATCTGGCGGTAGAGGACGGACGCACCATCCTGATTTCCTCCCATCAGCTGCAGCAGATCCAGCAGATCTGCGACCGTGTCGGTATTTTTATTGAGGGCAATCTGATCGTCGAGGGCACGCTGCGCGAGCTGGAGGAGCATATCCGCAAGGAAGGCAATTATCTGCTGGAGCTGTCGGTACAGCCGATGGATGACCAGCTGCTGGGCATGCTTTATCAGCAGGACGGCGTGAAGAAGATTGAAAAAGAGGGCGACAAGTTCATGATTACCTCGAAAAAGGATATCCGCCCGAGGCTCACGCAGTTTTTAGGAGAAAACGGTTATACCGTCTACCATCTGCACCAGCGCGGCGGCGATCTGGACGAGATTTACAGAGTTTATTTTGAAAAGGCAGGGCAGGCAGATGAAAGAAGCAGTTATGAAAAAAACAACAAAAAACGAGGCAGATTCGGCCGGAAGAAGCAGCAGGCGAGTTAGCGGTTTTACCGGACTTTACGCGCTGTTTCGCAAGGAAATGGCGGATCAGCTCAGGAGCAGGCGTTTTCTCATCCTCCTGCTGCTGATCGGGAGTACAAGCTTCGCCAGCCTTTACGGTGCGATCAGTGAGCTTTCGGAATCGACCAGTGATTATATGTTTCTGGAACTGTATACCTCCAGCGGCAGTTCGATTCCGTCCTTCATGTCCTTTATCGCACTGCTGGGGCCGATCGTAGGCCTGGCACTCGGATTTGACGCGATCAACAGTGAGCGGCAGTCCAACACACTGAACCGACTCGTGGCGCAGCCGATCTACCGCGACTCCATTATAATAGGAAAGTTTCTGGCGGGGACGGCGGTGATCGCGATTGTCATATACGCAATGGGTCTGGCGCTCGGCGCGGTAGGCGTGCTGGCGACCGGCCTGACGCCAGACGGCGAAGAGGCTCTGCGGATCTTCTTTTTCCTGACCTTCACCGTCGTGTACATCGCGTTCTGGCTGGCACTGGCGATCCTGTTTTCTACCGTCTGCCGGCACTCGGCGACATCGGCGCTGGTGACGATCGCGCTGTGGATTTTCTTCTCGATCTTCATGAGCCTGCTGGCCACGATTATCGCCGGGGCGGTCTATCCGATCAACACGTACTATGGTCAGATGTTCAACCAGCTCAATTATTACACGCTGAAGCTGAACCTGAACCGGATCTCACCGTACTATCTGTACAGTGAGGCGGTCACGACGATCATGAATCCGTCCGTCCGCTCGGTTAACGTTGTCACGACGAGCCAGCTGGTCGGCGCGATCAGCAGTTATCTGTCGCTGGGACAGAGCCTGCTGCTTGTATGGCCGCATCTGGTCGGCATGATCGCGGAAATGATCGTAGCGTTTGGCTGTTCTTATATCGGTTTCATGCGCCAGGAGATCCGGACAAATTAAAAATTAAGACTAATGCGCCAGGAGATTCAGACGAACTAAAAATCAAGGCTAATGCGCCACGAGATCCGGACGCGCCAGGAGATCCGGGCGAACAAAAAAATAAGAGTTACGCGTCAGAGGATTCGATTCGGATGAACTTGGAAAAGTAAGAATAAAATCCGGAAAATTACAGATACTGTCTCCCGTAGGGAAAAATACATTTTCGAAAGGAGGCAGTATTTTTATGCCAGCTTTAGTATGTTCCGCAAAAAATTGCAGGTACAACGATTCTATGTATTGCTGTAAGGGAGAGATTGAAGTAGGGGGAAAACAGGCTCAGATCTGTGAGGAGACCTGCTGTGAGAGCTTTTATGAAAGAAGCGGGGAGGAGATGAAGGATTCCTGCGGCTGCGGCCATCCGGACCGTACCATCGGCATCCAGTGCGCCGCTGTGAACTGCGAATATAATGATAAATGCGTCTGTGTCGCTGACCACGTGGACATCTCCGGCGCAGGTGCGTGTTGCTGTGAAGAGACGGAGTGCGTCACGTTCTGCGGAAAGTAGAGATGCACTTCGGAGGCACCGACGGTGAGAGAGACGGAGCGTATGTCATTCTATTATGAAAAGCAAAAGGCCAAAGTCAAAGGCTACGTCGGTGAATGAATTGGAGCAGGTGATGCGTTATACGGAAGCAAAAATGCAGCCAGGTGTCTGTCTGATCTGTGAAATGTCAGAAAAGACGTATCTACAGCGAAAGAACAGGAATCACGGACGCAAAAAGTGCGTCACGCTCATAGGGAAAGGTCAAGAATCACGGACGCGTAAAACACGCCCCGCTCATAGCGAAAAGTCGCGGATCCATGGTGGCGCTGTGCGATTGTGCGGACGGAGGCGGTTCCCAGCCCATAGCCTTCATGGCGGGAGGAGAGGAACTGTCCGTCTTTGATGACAGGCTCCTTTGAACTGGTGTTGTCGACGGTGATCAGGATCTTCTGATTATTTTCCTTTGCCAGTACGCGGATGTAGGGAGCCACGTCCGTCACTTCCCGGCAGGCGAGGAGCGCGTTCTCCAGCAGATTTCCGAGCATGGAGCAGAACTCTGCCTCGTTCAGAGGCAGAGGCTCTGGCAGGTTCAGCTTCGCGGTAAAATCGACGCTGGAATGCTCCGCCTCCTCCGCGTAATAGCTGACCATCGTGTTGACAGCGTAGTTTTTGCTGAAGGAGCGGTTGGTGTTCGGCGGGAGGCTCAGCTCATAGTTTTCCACGTAATCGCGCAGCGCGTCCTGGCTTCCCGTGCTGATGAAGCTGTTGATGATGCGCAGGTGCTGTATGAGATCATGCCGCGCCTGCCGGGTCTCCTGCATATGACGGGAAAGCTGGCTGTACTGTGTCCGCTGCAGCGCCAGCAGGCTTTCCTGCTGGACGCGCTCCTCCTCGATCACGGCTTCGTGCCGGATGACAGAAAGAGCCTCAAGTAAAACGTTGAAAATCCCGAGCATACACACAATCAGCAGCACACGGGAAAAGAAAAAGCGCAGCTGCCAGACAGTTTCCGGGGAAATGCCGGAGGTGTACATCATGACGATCAGCGTTGTAAACCCGGGCAGGATCCAGATGACGCGCCAGAGAGAAGGCGCTTCGGTCTGAAAAGCAAGATCCTTTGTGTGCTGCAGGTAACGAATCATGAACGGCATGGTCACAGCCAGAACAATCAGGTTAAAAAGAACGCTGCGCGGCGTGTCAAAGGTAAGGGCTTCGCTGTAAAACAGGCGTGCTTCGATGAAAAAGGCGGTACCCCGTACGAGGATAATATAGTCAAACAAAAAAATGTAGATAAACAGAAGCTTCCAGCGGCTGATCTTTATCGTGTTCATAAAGATCAGAAAGCAGATAACGGCGAAGACATACTCCGCGATGCGCCCCCAAAAGGCATTATTGGGTGCGAGCCACGCATACACAGCGGATTCCAGAAGCTGCGTGAATCCGATAACGAAAGCGATTATGCCGACAGAAAAGCGCAGCTGCTTCCGAAACGGGTAGTAGGCGATTACCCGATAGGGCAGCGTAGAGATGATTTCATACAGGAACGCAGTAAGAAAAGCTGCTAAACCCGGCTGCATCAGCCCACCCCCTCATCTCTCAGAACCGCAAACTGATAATCGGTAAAAGCGGCCTGCGTATCCTTGAGCTTCCTCCTGCTGCAGAAAAGAGACTCCGAGTTTTTTGCTGCAAGCTGGATCTCTCCGGTATCCAGAATGGTTTCGACAAAAGAAAAATTGACGGTCGCGCCTCTGCCATACTCCCAGAAGCGCCCGGTTTTTGGAAGCAGGCGCACGACCTCCGCATAGGTCTGTGTACAGCGCAGCTCGCCGGAAATCGTGTGCAGAGTGGTCCCGTTGCGGAAGGATTCCACGTAGATCAGATCCCGGATGGGGAGGATGCGGTTTGCCGCCTCAGAATTTTTACCCAGACAGCGGACAGTGATACATACAGGGGCGGCGACTGCCTTGCGCAGACTTTTCATACACCAGGCGAGGGCTTCAGCCTTCACTGGCTTTACCAGAAAATCCAGCGCATGGACGCCATAGCTGTCCAGAGCGAACCCGGTTTCCGTTGTCGTAAAAACTAAACACAGTCATATAGGTTTCTGTACATATGAAAAACGCCCTCTATCAGCGGC
>JAJQEO010000034.1 GCA_021201665.1 Lachnospiraceae bacterium
GCTTATAACCTTTGAGCATGGTAATCCGTGACCAAACAAAAAAGGATTGACACCAACATCAACACTAAAAACCTCATCCGAACCGATAATAATTGCGTCACCATCAAAATCGGAATAGCGTCCGAATATTGGTATATACTCACTTCTGAATTTCTTCAAGGCGTTTGATTTTTTCAAATTGAAAGTGATGTTTCCCAGACCTTTTTCAGTCAGATATTTGACATAAAAGCCAATGCTACCCAGGCCAATTTTATATTTATTCACCTGTTTAGATGGTGTCATATCATAGTTACGGGTAAATGTAAGGAAGGTAACCTCATATCCTTCTTGTTGTAAAACCTTTTTTAGAGCGTTCGCTTGAAGTACTGCGCCGTAATTATGCACACCATAGTATGTAAGAATGCCTATCTTCATATTATCCCCTTCGTGCTCTTAATTTCTTCTCAGCACTTTCTCATATATCATTGTTCTAACCTTTCCTGGCACAAGACACCATATCCACAGTTTTCCGATATTCACAATGTGCTGCCCCTGTGACATCATCCCATGCTTAATCATGTACTTGTCCATCTTCGACCAGCCTTCGATGTATCTCTTGTCGCCCCGGCGCTCCACCATACCGTTTCCAACACAGGCATGCACCAACAGGTCATCAAGATTGCCCAGCTTCTTTCCGGCGGCGAGCAATCGAACCCACAGATAATAATCCTCTAAGTACTGGATCTGCTGATAAGAACCAACTTCAATCACATCACTTTTCCGGAAAACTGTAGCCATGTGGTTAAGAGGATTTCGCTTCTTCGTATATTCCAAAATGTCCTCATTCGTTAAGGGCATATGCTTCACACGCTGCGGTTTATTATAATCTGTATCAAACTCATCTATCGTTCCGCTGGATGCTGAAACTTCTGGATGACTTTCCATATATGTAATCTGCTTTTTAAATCTATCTGGTAAACAGACATCATCACTGTCCGACCTTGCTACCAGTTCATATTTGCAGAACTGCAGACCATAGTTTAGAGCGTTTCCAAGGCCACCGTTCTTTTCTAACCTGTGAGTTTCAAAAACTTTAGCATACTTCTCCTCATATTTCTGAATCACAGCATCCAATGCAGGATTTAAAGCACCATCACATACAAGGACTAACTGATCCGGTTGGAGCGTTTGATCATCCAGATTGCTTTTCAATGCCCTATCCAGATAATCGGGGTTTTCTTTCTGATATACAGACATCAACACTGAAAAACCCATATCATCTACTCCTTCCCGGCCTTTGCTTCCTCTTTCTTCTTCATCTCTCCAGTCCCACCTTCAACAACGCCGTCTTCTCTAAGCACTGCGAAGATTGAACCGAAGAAGCACCTCAAATCCATCCCAAAACCCATGCGTTTCACATAGTCACCATCTAGCTTGGCTTTGACGGGAATCTCAAGTTCATCCCGACCGTTGATCTGTGCCCAACCGGTCAGCCCAGGCTTAACGTCATTAGCTCCATACTTGTCTCTTTCAGCAATCAGGTCATCCTGATTCCAGAGGGCCGGGCGCGGACCAATGATACTCATGTCGCCTTTGAATATATTCCACATTTGAGGAAGCTCATCTATGCTTGTTTTCCGGATAAACTTCCCGACCTTTGTTATGTACTGCTCTGGGTGTTCCATCAAGTGTGTGGGAATATCCGGAGTCGCTACTTTCATGCTGCGAAATTTATAGAGCGAAAAATAGGATTTATGAATTCCTATACGTTTCTGCTTGAAAATTGCAGGACCGGGATCTTCTATTTTTATTGCAATCGCCACAATTCCCATTGGAATGGCAAGGATAATCAGCCCAAGGCCGGACAGCACTACATCGATAAAGCGTTTGAAAAATTTCAAATACACAGTTCTTTTCTCCCCTATATCAACATCCACAACTGCCGCAACTCACCGCATAACCACAGCTAATCAAAAGAAACTCGGCTCAGTGCCGTACTGTCGCTTATGTTCCTCAACCCATTTCTCGTCAGTCTTATGGTACACAGCCCCATAATCCACTTTTGTCATAGCAGCTACTGTGGACATGGACGGCACAGTTGCCCCAGCATTGATGTGGCAGTAGTCACCAACTACAGAATCATGATCCAAAATCGCTCCTGCTGAGATGATGCATCCTGCGCCAATCTTACTATTCGTCTGAACCACAGCTCCTGCCATCATCACAGTGCCCTTGCCGACAGAAGCACTCGAACTGATGTGTGCTACCGGATGAACCAGTGTGGCTATCTCGTAGCTATCCATGAGAAGCTCTTGATATTTCTTTCTAACCTCCGGGTTTCCAATCGCTACGAAAGCGTAATCGAATTGACCTGTGAATTCATCGTAATCAGATAACCTGCCAATGACATCAGAGTGGTTCTGAGCCACATCTTCTGCTTTCCAGTTATCGTCAAGAAATGCTATGTTCTCATATTGTCCTGTCGCCTCGGCCACTTCCCGGACAACCCGTCCGTGACCTCCTGCTCCAAGTATCAGTAAATTCATCTTCTATTTCTCCTCGGCGTGATTATCTCCAACCGACAGCCGTCTCCATAACCACAGCCCCTCTGATTATCTCCGCCGCCTCTGTACCAGTAGATTATCTCCGCATCCCTATCGTTTATCTCCTACCATCGGTTTGCCTGTAGCATCTTCCGAAAACACGCTACGGTTAAACCGATTGTTCATCAAACTACTCATGCTACAGGAAAACTGATAATGCCCTTTTTCATCAAACCCCTTATGCTACAGTTAAACCGATTCACCAAACTCCCCATGCTACGGTTAAACCGATTGCTTTAAAACCTATCTCCTGCCCATCAAGAACCTGCTTATGCTACAGTGAAACCAATCCTATTCTCTATAACAACCAGACTCCCCATGCTACAGTGAAGTAAATCCCGTTCTGTTTTTTACCCATCGGTTTACCTGTAGCATATGCGAAAAATATGCTACGGTTAAACCGATTCTTGTCTGTACGCTAGGATTTTCGATGGTTGGTGAGGTGAAAATAGGGAAAATCGTTGTTGATATTTAACAAAATACAAGGGTGTTAGAATATTTATTTTGCATACTTTCAACAATCGGTTTACCCGTAGCATGTAACCAAGGTGGAAAGCGAGGATAAGCACAATATATAGTAGCTATTCTCTCTACCAACTACTATATATAGTGTTTTTGGCACATAATCGAACTGATATTCGATGCAGTTCACTATAGGGATTCCCACAGGCTTATTTCCGCAGAAACGCGGTCAAACCGCCACCAATCTGCCGCAAAATCTCGTGTTTTAAGAGAAGATATGCGGAGCAAGCCGACATACGGACGAGATACAGCGGATATGCGGTACAATTCAGGTAAAAAGGGCTGATATGCGGTGCAATCGAGAGAAATAAGGCATAAAAACACCCACAGGCTGGCACTTTCCAAAACCTGTGGGCATAATCGCTCCGTTTGATTCAATTTTCGCCGTGTCGCTTACTTACCGCCGCGTCACCAGATAGCAGTCATAGAGGAAATCAAAGAACTGTGGGCTACGATTCTGTGATGCAGTTGTACCGCTTATCTTCTCTATGTACCCTCCGACTTTTTCAAATTCGCTGTGGACATCCGGCTCCATGTCCTGGCTTAAGAAACCCTCAACCAGGTAGCTGTGAGCCATCTCAGCCGACCGGTCAATCACAGGTGCAAGCTGCCTACAGTCAATCACGATGCTGTTCCGGCTGACCTCCACGCTGTGCTTAACCTCCACGCTGTCGTTTGGCTTCACAACCTCCGACATGATCCGCTCTGCCTGCTCCGCTCCGACCGAGGAAAGGTAGGCGAGAAGCATCTGCCCGATCACCGCTTCCTCTCCCCGCAGTCCGTAGTCCCTCGGCCACAGGTCAACCAGTCGTTTCTTTCCGCTATTTCCGTTTTCACTCATGTATGTACCACTCCTTTATTTTCTCCGACGGCGTGGGCTGTCTGCAACCCTGCGCCTTGCCTTTTTGTTGGGTTTCAAGTTAACTCTGAAATCTCTTAAAAGCAAGAGGAAATATAGGGGAATCCTGAAAGTTCGTGAAAGTCGGACAAAAATTCAGACACAGTTTAGTTGAAATTAGGTAGAGAATCGCTGGGGATAAAGGAAACCAGAAGGATAAAGAAAGCCCAGCAGATAGGCTTCCCACTCTGTGATCATCAAATTTCTCTGATAGCCACACGCTTGGAAACTTACCTGCCAGGCTTACACTTTCGCCTTATACCCGGATTTACGCCTCTTCCGAATCAACCCTGATGCTTTCGAGGAGCGAGACGAATGCCGGATCAGTAGCCGCCGCCTTGATATCCTCACCGCCATCAATTGTCAGCGTGACCTCAAGCCTGTCGTACCCCTTTCCTTCCGGGCTCTTGAAGCCGCCGATGTCCAGGACAACCACATACTGCTCTCTGTCCTCGCTGCAAAAGTAAATATTGTGACCGGACAGTCCGTTCAGGGTGACGGGATGAGGACCGTCCACTTCTTCTGCGGGTGCATCATCAAAATACTGGAACACATCATCCGCTGTGGAGCCTTTGGTGCCGCCCACAGCAACCTCAACCTCCACGCTCTTATCTGCGTTGCGGAATCCTATGTACATTAACTCTTATCCCGCACTATATCCAGTCAATTCGACGCCATAAAGTACACAAAGATGAGGAGAGAATACTGTGGATAATTAACACAGGAGAAAAGCCCTCCGGAGAGGGCTGTTGGTTGCTGAACCCTGACTGCGGGGGAGGGTTTAAATCCCCTTGCCCCATGCGAATCCATACCAGTCTCTTCTGTCGATCATGATGTCCCTCAGTTCTTCGAACTGGCTGCTTCCTATCTCGCCGTCGCCGTAGGCTGTGCAGCAATGGATGTGCGCCATCTTCAAATCCTGCTCTGTCTTGATGCCCTCGGCCTGTGCTTTCAGCGCCTCGAATTTCTTTGTTGCGGCTGCCACATCTTTCCTGGCCTCCTTGCGAACCTTGCTTTTCAATTCGTCCAGGTTCTCGGCGTAAATGTATTTTCCCTGGCTGTTGACTTTCCACGCCCTGTAGGTCTCCCCAATCTTCCGGAGTTCGTATCCGCAGTAACCGGTGTCAATGATCTTTGATGTGGTCTCCGTGGTGGTTGTCGTTGCTGTGTTCTTCATGGCTTTTTGCCTCCTTCTCTTTTGTTGTGAGCATATTACCTCTGTTTGCCGCTTAAATCCAGTAAATTCGGAGCTATAATGTATACAATCTTTTCCGGGCAAATCAGCTCTGAAATGTGTATATTTACACGGAGAAAGGACCCTCCGAAGAGGGCCGTTTCCTATTCTCTCACCAGTTCGTAATTTGCCGCTTCCTTCTCGCTCAGTTCGCCCTCGAATTCAATCCAGCCCCAGGCTTTCCGCCCAATGCTCTCAACGAACGTCCGCTCATCGAAATTGAAAATCTCCTTGACCTTGTGGCCGCCGGGGAATGTCCCCAAGCTGACCGGCCGCTGTGTGCTGTAGTACCTCATGATTCTTCTTCTCCTTCCATTTCAATCAGTCTCCAATAAATCTCTTTTGCGCAGTCCCTGCAGAGGGTGGTAACACTTGCGTTCACATTCCTGTTTCTCCGTATCCCTATGTCCACGAGGTTCTCTGTGGCTCTGCAGGAAAGGCAGGAGTCGTTCCTGCCCTTATGCTTCTCAACTTCAATCATGCCGTCTCCCTTCCGCCCCAAAGGGGCTGCCCTCCGAAGAGGGCTGTGTGCTTTATTCGTAGTAGTATCTGAACTTCCTGTCCAAGGTTGCAAGGCTTCCGAAAGTGACGTAGCTGTAGCCCTCCACATAGGCTGTCGCTTCACCGAAGGCTGTGTCTTTCAGAATCCAGCGGATGGCTTCCTTCAAATCTGCCAGCGTCTTGCAGGCGAAGTAGTGAGGATAAATCCTGCCCTCCGCCGTGAAGGTCTCAATCTGGAACCAGAACTCGGAGTAGTCGAAATCCAGCCGGCCGGCGTAAATGTAACCCTTATCCTCGCCGTCGCACTGCACTCTCAGCAGCTCCTCCTGCAGTTCCTTTTCCCGCTTCTCTCTCATCTCGTATGCTTCCTTGTTCGTCATGGCTTTGTGCCTCCTTTTTTTGTTATGTGCATATTACCGTCACTCCGAAGATATATCCAGTTATATCTGCATCATAATCTGCACAAAGATTCGGGGAGAAAACTGTGGATGATTAACACAGCCCGCAAAAGAAAAAGCCCCTCCGAAGAGAGGCCAATGCCTATTCCAGCTTTATCCCATGGAGCGCCGCCTGCACAGAATCGCTCGCCACAATTTCATAGATGTCCCCGCCATCTTCTGTATACAGAAGCATCCTCACCCGGTTAATACTTTCTCCTTTGGAGTCAACCAGACCGTAGCTGCTGACGTTAAGATATACATCGTAATACTGCTTTTTTCCGGCGGCGTAGAATGTTTCGTACCCGGCAATCCCATTTACAGTAATTGCCCTTGGCTCAACCAACACACAGTCAGAATTGTGCTTTACGAGGTCAGTCAGCCTTTCTTTCGTGTCAGCTTCATCCTCCCGTTCTGCCCACAGGTCGATATTGACCTTCATGTCCGGGCTGTACAAAGGCAGAAGCTCCTGCGACATGACAAGCGGCATGGTGTCAAGCCAGCACCCCTGCGGCATAACAAACGATAATCTCTGTGGTTTCACATTGGCGTAGAAACGCCCGTTTTTAAACTGGAACATATGTTTTTCCTCCTCATAATTTATTCCATGCTATATATCACGCTTTATGGGAGAAAATGCAAGCAAAAAAACAGCCCACCAGGTCACTTTCCTACGCTGTGGGATTTACACAGCTGGAAGGCACCCCGGTGGGCTGGCGTTCGTGTTTATTCGGTTTTGTCAGGCGCTTTTTCTGCTTTTTGCCATGTACGCATCTGCTTCCGTCCTGTTAAGGTCATACTTATTCATGATCCTCCGCAGGATCTCGGCTTCAGGAATGTCATCCTCTCGCCACGCTTCGATTGATGCCAAAACCGCCGATTCACGTGTCAAATCCTCAACCATTTTGCACACTTGCGCTCGACCTCCTTCCGTTTCTTTAAAGTAGCGCACCCTATCTGCCAGAACATCAAAATACATATCAGATGCTGATGTGCATCTAAAGTCATGCATCAGCTTCCCGATTTCAGTTGACTCATCACTGTATGCGTTGTTCACATAAATGATATGGGAGCCATCCCCAAAATATGCATGGTTCATTTCGTCAATCGTGCGCTTAATGTGGTACACTGGAAATCCTCCGCCCAGCACATCGTTCTCCGTAATGAAAATTACATACGCAGGTTTGAGTCTCGGTATTTTCTCACCCTTCTTGGCCATTTTGGTATCAAGCAGGCTGCTGTTTAACCGTGCGCGTTCCGCTCCGGCACCTCGGTCAGCTCGTTGAATTTCCACGTCAAAATTTTCGCCTTTACTGTCAACTGCATGGATATCAAGACGAACAGATCGGCCATTTGAGTTTTTAATTTCAAATTGCCCTGTTGTCTCTGTAACGACCAGCTCAGAATCATCAAGGATAATGCGTAACAACAACTGTGTAGCTTCGATATTCCCTCCAAAAACCAATGTCATAAAGTCATCGTCCATAAGACGGAAATTTCTTGTCAGTTGGTTATATCCTGAATTTGCCTGTGACTGTTCTTTCTCATTTTGTTCCATCGGCACTCACCGCCTCTCTAATCGACAGGAGCGTAGACCACTCCTATCGTACTTTTAGTTTACCACAGAGCCGCCTTTAAATCAACTCAATAGTATTCTGATAAC
>JAJQEO010000030.1:0-25366 GCA_021201665.1 Lachnospiraceae bacterium
CCCCCTGTTTATTTCACCCAGACCCCGGTCCACCACCTAGCTGTCCCCTTCCTGGTTCAGGAGATGTCTCATTCATCCTCGCCAGATGTCGAGACTGAGGAAGTAACTGAGGCGGTTGAGGAGACCGAAGAGGAAACTGAGGCAGTCGAGGAGACTGAGGAAGTAACTGAGGCGGTTGAGGAGACCGAAGAGGAAACTGAGGTAGTCGAGGAGACTGAGGAAGAGACCGAGGCAGTTGAGGAGACTGAGGAGGAAACCGAGGCGGAGACCGAGGCTGCGGAAGCAGAAGTGATGTCCTATGAAGAATACATCGCTGCGGATATGGATACCCTGGTAGTAGTGGAAACCTACGTACAGGCGAAGCAGTCCTGGTGGGATGACACGGCGACCGTATATACGCAGGATGAGGACGGCGCGTACTTCCTGTACAGCATGGCATGCTCGGAAGAGGATTATGAGCTGCTTGAGGTTGGCACAAAGATTCTCGTGACCGGTTACAAGTCTGAGTGGTCAGGCGAGGTCGAGATCATCGACGCGACCTTCGAGATCGTGGATGACGGTGAGACCTTTATCGCGGAGCCGCTGGATGTGACTGAGCTTCTTGGGACGGATGAACTCGAAGAGCATCAGAACGAGTATGTATCCTTCACAGGCATGACAGTTGAGGCTTCTGAGGATGCAGACGGAAATGAAGCAGCGTTCCTGTATGCATGGGATGGTTCCGGCGAGGATGGCGACGATCTGTATTTCAACGTATCTTATAACGGTGAAACCTATACCTTTACTGTGGAATCTTATCTGTGCGACAATACCACAGAAGTATACCAGGCAGTGACTGAGCTGAGTGTCGGCGATGTCATCGACATGGAAGGCTTCCTGTACTGGTATGAGGGTGTAAACCCGCACATTACATCTGTGACGGCATCTGAGGCAGAAGAAGCGGAAGATGCTGAAACCGAGGAAGTGGCTGAGGAAGACGCTGAGACCGAGGAAGCACCTGAGGAAGTTGCTGAGACGGAGTCAGAGACAGAGTAAGCTGCCGAGAACGGAGTAAAAGAGCTATAATCAGACAAAGAAAAAGGGATGCAGGCGAGGATCTGCATCCCTTTTCTAAAAGTATGCACCATCCTCCTCAAGCAGGCGGCGAAGGTAGTGCGCCACGACTCTGGCGAAATTACGGATGCTGCGGATGTAGGTGAAATCCCTTCCGAATATTTTCTTCTCAGCCGTCAGATCGGATTCTTTTCCGGTGAATACGCCGAGTACATAGACGCCGGAGGCGCGCAGCGCGCGTACCTCGCGGGCAGTATCGCGGATAGCGTATTCCCCATAGTAAGGCCGTGGATTGCGGCTGTTAGGGCGGTTGACGATAATATCGTTTGGCTTTCCGTCACTTAAGACAATCAGAATCTTTCCTTCCTCCGGGCGTGAAAGCAGGGAATCCCCGACTGCGCGGAAGGCCAGCCCGTCGCGGTTGTTTGAAGAAGTCACATAGTTCAGAAGCTGCCGGTTTTCCTGCCGAGGGGCATCGTATTCCCGAAACCGCTGCAGCACGGTGTAATCCCAGAAGGTGCAGAAGCTGCTCACCTGCAGGGGAATCTGGTTCTGGCAGAGAGCCTCGGCGATGATGAAGGCCTGCATGGCGATCTCACTTTGCCGGTCGCGCTGGGAACCGCTTGCGTCGATCAGGATATCTACGGCAAAGTCAGAACTAAGATGGCGCTGTGTCTTTTTAAACAGTGGCCCTGGCGTATTAAGGCGGCCTATCTGCCACAGGCGGTTCGGCACAATTCTCCCGGCGTACGCATTCATAGTTTCCGGCTCACTGCGGCGGTGCAGGGTACGGCGAAGCTCATCCGAGAGTTGTTCGGAGCTTCGAACAATCGAGTGGTAGTGATTCCGAAAATGCAGTTCATTTTTCTGTACCAGCCGCCGTGCATTGACATACTGCGCATTGGAAAGAACCGGATTTTTCAAGATTCCTTCGGTATAATAAAGACTGCAGTCTGCATGTGCGCCCCGGCAGAGCCTGGCATTTCTTCTTTTTTGCTCCTCCGCGTTCAGATAGGACCTGCCAAAATTAAGCTCCATATAAGAATACATTTTTGCAGCAGCCTTTTCATCGATCACGATGATTTTTCTTTTGGCTTCTTTAGGTTTTTCCTGTTTTTCGTCAGGCTCCTCAGAAAGTGTCTGTACCGCCTGATTCATCTGCTTCAGGTACGCTTCCAGATCATCTTCTGAAATTTCTTCTTTCAGAAAATCACCCCAGTCAAATTCGCGCAAGTCCTCAAGTGTCACCGCGAGAACCTTTTCCAGACTGCCTTGCTTTTTTTCAAAGCTTCGGTCGATCAGCTGATTATAAAGAAGATCGGTCACACGGATAATAGCGGCAGTCGAATCCGTGTTTTCAAGTGACCGAAGCAGCGAAACACTTTCCCGGATCTGTTTTTCGCCGCCCATGTCGCCGTAAAGACAGCTGCGAATCCACGCGATTTTAAGCCGTCCTGGCAAAGAGGTACTCATTTTGTGAAAGGAATGATCCAGCAGATCAGAAAATGCCCGGACACGGAGTTCGGTCGTGCCTGGCCGCTCGGCTGCCGCCCTGGGAAAAGAAGCCGCGTCCACAGCAAGCTGGGCCAGATCTGTGAGTGGCTGCTCGTCAGCTCCGCAAAAAATCTTTTTAACCAGATAAAGACTGAATTCATTTTTGTCAAAAAAGCGCGCAAAGGCTCCCTGCCGAAGCGCGTCATACAGGGAAATATATTTGGAATGTGCATAGGATTTCACATCCGGGTTCGTATCCAGAGTGTAATCACCGCTTACCGTCCACATCAGATTGCGGACCCTTCGCTCTGCGTTTGCGAGCAGTTCAGGTTCGCCAGAAAGGTCGGATTCAAAAAATGTGCCGGATTCAATGAACGACATGAGAGGTACCTCTGTTTCTGAGATTCATGCAAAAAATGACTTCTGTCGTTTTCTCTAAATAAATATATTTGCTTTCAGTATTTTCGGGCAGGAAGAACGAAAGTAAAACGATGAATGCACGTCCTGATCAACGAAAATTGAATCGAGAATGCAGCTTCACTAAACGATAAGCAAACACAAAATTGTTTCCTGCAGTTCAGTATCACTACGCCTTAAACAGATCCGACGGGGTCCAGCTTTCCGGAATCCTTGTCATGACAATATCCTCGACCAGCTCACGCTCGAAGGGATCAAAGGTTTTATTCACAATCCCCATCCGTACGGCAAGCCGCGGGGAAAGCCCCGCGCGTACTGTTTTCAAAGCACCAATCAGACCGCGCAGGTCCAGAGGCTTCGTTGAGATCTCGCTGTTGTCCGCTTTGGTCTGAAGATCCATAAACAGACCGCAGACCTGCCGCATTCCTTCTGAGGTGAGATCCGGAAACATCTCGCCCAATACCGCGTGCAGCGTTTTTTCAGTCACGGAGGGCATCTCAATCACCAGAAAGCGGGAGACTAAAGCTTCGTTCAACTCCCGCGTACCGGCGTATCCGTAATTCATAGTACCGATAAATCGGGCCGCGTCATGGAGTCGGATCGTCTCATAGCCGGGCACATCCATCACCCGGCGGTAATCCAGCACCGCATGCAGGACGGAAATCGCTTCATTTTTCGCCATATTGATCTCATCAAAAATCCCGAACCCACCATTCAACGCACAGTCATAGACCGGTCCGGTGCGCAGCTGTACTTCATTGTTTCTGAACGTGTCGGTGCCGATCAGTGAGCCTGCGTCCATGTTGACATGAAACGAAATATTATAAGAAGGGCGGCCAAACACCCAGGCAAGATTTTCCGCGAGAACATTTTTCCCTGTCGCCTTCGTGCCGGTCAGAAGAATATTCTCTCCCTGAAGGAGCGCCGCGGCGGCCATTTCAAAGGTCTCACGCCCGTAGTAGGGCATTGTCGGCGGTGTGAGACGTCTGCTGCCGCCATCCTCCTCAGGATATTTCTTGCGAAACTCTCTGATTGCGCCCAGCAGGGCAGGACTGACTCCCTGGTTTTGCAGTGACTGAAAAATCTGATCCATATCGTTCGTCTCCCTGAGTAAAAATGTTCGCAGTCGCCAAATATCCGTGCAAGCTATGCCGTAAGGGGGACCGGCTTGCCGGTGGATACCTTATGGCTCCGGCTACTTGGCTCGTTGCTTCGCGGGAATAAAAATAACGACTGTGTTTTTCATAAAAGCGGGCAGCATATTGAGAGTTTTGTCATTTGTCGCCCAAATCATTATATCCAAGACGGAGCAAATATGCAATTGTTTTTGCGTCAATCGTATTTGAGGGGATTGCGAGGCTGAAGCGCGAGAATTGAAAGAATTGGAGATCGCCGGATGTTGCGGAATGGAGAAATGTAAGTTATAATGCACACAGGCGCAAAAGGAATCTGACAGCTGCCGCTGTCATGCGCCTGGCGCACGGCCGGCGGCAGAACCGCAGGCCGAATAAAAAGCCGCGCAGTGGAAAATCAGCAGCGATCTTGATTTGCTGCGCAAATCGGAACATCCCTCGCGATTGGCGAAGGGCCGATATGTAATGAAAATCAAAAATCCAGGAAAGGGAAGGGCGATTATGCTCACAGGAAAAACGATTATACTGGGTGTGACCGGAAGCATCGCCGCGTACAAGGCGGCCAATCTGGCGAGCCTTTTAAAAAAACAGCATGCGGATGTGCATGTGATTCTGACGAAAAACGGGGCGCAGTTTATCACGCCGGTTACGTTTGAGACGCTGACAGGCAATAAATGCCTGACCGATACCTTTGACCGGAATTTTCAGTTCAATGTGGAGCATGTGGAGCTGGCCAAACGGGCAGACCTGGCACTGGTGGCTCCGGCGAGCGCAAATACGGCGGCGAAACTGGCTTACGGCCTGGCGGATGATATGCTGACGACTACTCTGCTGGCATGCACCTGCCCGAAGCTGATCGCTCCGGCGATGAACACACGGATGTATGAAAATCCGGTGACACAGAGAAACCTTAGAACGCTGCAGGAGGACGGATGGACTCTGATTGAGCCGGAGAGCGGGCATCTGGCCTGCGGCGATGAGGGAAAGGGGAAGTTTCCGGATGAGCATGTGATCGTGGAACATGTTTTGAACGCGATTGCCAGGGATAAAGATATGCAGGGGCTGCGTGTTCTGGTGACTGCGGGGCCGACGATGGAGGCTCTGGACCCGGTGCGTTTCCTTTCCAATCATTCCAGCGGAAAAATGGGCTATGCCCTGGCAAGGGTTTGCCTCGAACGCGGCGCGTCAGTGACGCTGGTTTCCGGGAAAACACATCTTCCGGTGCCTGTCGGTGTAGAGATCGTCCCGGTCACCTCGGCACAGGAGATGTATGATGAGGTAACTGATCGCGCGGGTAAGCAGGACGTCATTATCATGGCGGCGGCGGTCGCGGATTACCGCCCGGCGACAGTTTCTGATCAGAAGATGAAAAAGAGTGATGATGACCTGAGCCTTCCGCTCGAGAGAACGCAGGACATCCTGGCGTGTCTTGGCTCTAATAAGCCGGATGGGCAGGTCCTGTGCGGTTTTGCGATGGAGACAGAGGATATGGTCGCGCACGCGCGTGAAAAGCTGGAGCGTAAAAATCTGGATATGATCGCGGCGAATAACGTGAAGGTCAAGGGCGCCGGGTTCGGTACCGACACGAACGTGATCACGCTTTTGACAAAGAGCGGGCAAAAGGAGCTGGCTTTGATGAGCAAGGAAGAGGCAGCCGCGCAGATCGCCGATGAGGTTTTGAAAATACGGTCTAATAAGATTGCGGATGATAGAAAGTTATTATGAATGCATTCATTCTTTCTGTGAAATGGTACCCCAAGGGGGTATTATATGGTTGATATTTCAGACCGGGCCAATCGTGTTATCAATCATACAATCATACAGTAAGGTAAAATACAGAAGCTGAACGAGGGAAAAAATTATCAGAGGTGACAGCATGAAATGTTATGAGACGGTATGGGAGATCTTCAACCAGTGCCCCAATAACCAGATGCGGGATGTGTTTATTGATGAGATAGAAATTGACGATATCGAAACATTCCTCACGAATAAATTCAAGGGAAAAGAGGTTTCCTGGGAAAGAACCGAGCAGCCAGACGGGACGATCATTTATGATATCGTGGCCTCTGGAATCCGGCAACGGTATTCGTTTACGGAAATTGTGTAAGTATACGTACGAAATATAAGACTCTGAAAAACTCAGAAACAGAAAAGCTCAGATAACTTGCCTGCGTTTTTTCAAATTTAAGAAACTGTTCAGAAAAAAACAGTTGTCATAAGAGTCTGCCTTCTTTATAATCAAGATACAAACAATTGCATTATGTATCGATTACTAAACAAAATTGTAAAGGAGGGAAAGAGATGAAAAAGATAGCTGTTTTGATATGTGTAGTTGCAATTTTTGCTTCTGTATATGCAGAAAGGGCAGAAGCATCTGTCATGGTGGAACCGCTGGGAGCTGGCCTGGATCTCGAATGGCTGCAGGAATCGGGGGACGCCGAATTCGCCGCAGCGTTTTCTGCTTCTGATTTTTATACAGAGGAAGATGGCACCTGCATGGTGAGCGTGAGTGTCTATGAAAGAGAATATTTTGATATGGTGGCTGTCGGTCTTCTGCAGGCTGGAGACACCATCATTCTGGATGGCACCCCTGTGATAATTAAAACCCTGGAATGCATTGAGGATGGCTCTGTGATCATCAATGGCGGCTTTGATTCAAACGACGGGCATGTGCTTCAAACGGACGAGGATACCCTGTACTATGAAGTGGATGTTATTGGAGCATGGAATTATCAGCTGACCGGGGAAGCTGCCTTCCGTCTGGATGACGATTTCATTGTAAAAGACTATGCGGATTCCTCTGATCCCGGCGCCGAATATGGGGCGGAGGATTTTTTCGGCGAACAGTCAACAGATCTTTCTGATCTGAATTTTGGCTATGAAAATACAACGGTGACGGTGGAAAACGGACTTGTCACAGAAATCGTCAGAGAAGCCTCATCGGAAACTGAAGCAGAAAATACAGCTTTGGGAAGTGGGGAAGCTCCCTATACGGTTCGGATTTCCAGAAATGATCTTCCCGTTTTCGAGGGTCCGGGATATGATTACAATTACGTCAGCACGATTGTGACAGCCGGGACATATACAATTGAGGAGGAAGAGGAGGATTTTGAAGGGTACCTGTGGGGGAGACTGAAATCCGGAGCGGGCTGGATTGATCTGGCGGAAGCAGTATCGGATAACAGTGATGTACCCATTACGGCTGCCTTTGACAGTGAGCAGATTCAGGATAACGGAGATTATGTGGAATATATCGCGGATGATTCAGAAAATCCGATGACGACGATTGCTTTCCGGCCAAATGAAAACCTGAAAAATGTGAGCTTTTCTCTGCTTGGCATCAATGAGGATGGCAACTGGATTCAGGAGGAAGAGCGGTACACGATTTCAGATCTGAGCGCGGATTCGTGTTTTGTGGCTGCAGTCTGCTTTTACGGTGATATGACAGCCTATGGTATTTCTTTTACAGATGAGGAGGGGCAGGAGCGCCATTTTGCCGTCCACATCAGCGGCAGGAATGGTTCCCTGATTCTGGACGAATACGACACGGCTTTATAAAACATTAACAGGTGGCAGGGAATCCGCCCGCAAGAGGATTGTTCGATTGTTCCTTACCACAGGATGCAGATGGGAGAACCCGATTGCGAGATCTGGAGGATACGCAAGGCCTGCCCCGGTAGGAGTGCATAACTTTATAAAATACAAGGTTGATATTGCCTTTTGCGATTTATTGCATCAAAATCCGCATAAACGAAGGACGCTTAAACAAAGAAAAATGAAAAATTGATGATTGACAAATATGTTTCGGACTGGTAAAGTGAAATTACTTTTATTTGTGTTTAAATGTGAATCTTTATCTGGGAAAAACTGACCTGAGAAAATCTGATCTGGCACTGGGGAAACGTACCTCCTATGTATAACGGATATTTATCCGATTTCAGAAGGAGGACGATGAAAATGAAAAAGAAACTGGAAGAACTGAACCTTACGGATAATTTCTTGTTTGGTTCAATGGTAGAGCGCGAAGGGATCGGCGAGGAGTTTGTGCGAACACTTCTCGAGGTGATTTTTGGGCGGAAATTTGGAGAAATTCAGATTGTTCCGCAGAAAGTTTACAGCGGATCAGACACGGATCTACATGGCGTTCGGCTTGATGTTTACGTAGAGACAGATTCCGATGATGAGGACAGTCTTGCGAAAGCATCCGTTTATGATGTGGAGCCGGAGCAGAATGACAATAAGGCGGCTGTACAGGGACTTCCGAGACGTACGAGGTTTTACCACGCAAAAATCGATGCGGCAAGCCTGGGAAGCGGAGAGGACTATCGTTGCCTGAAACAGGTTACTGTGGTGATGATCGTAACATTTGATCCGTTTGGAAGCGACCGGATGGTTTATACGATCCGGAACATGTGCCAGGAAGAGCCGGGGATCACCTATGACGATGGTGCAAAGACGCTCTTCCTTTATACAAAAGGGAAGCGTGGGAGAACGACGAAGAAGCTGCGCGAGCTTCTCCACTATATGGAGGACACAACAGAGGAGAACGCAGTGAATCCGACACTCAAGAAGATACATAAAGCGGTGGAACAGGTTCGGCATGACAAGGAGGTGTCACTGGGTTATATGAAAATTTTTGAGATAGAAGAGATGCTGCGCGAGGAAGGCCGGGATGAAGTCCGGGAGGCTGAAAAGGCTAATACGGAGCGGGAACGCCTGCGTGCAGATGCAGCAGAACAAAAGGCAGATGCTGCGGAGAAAAGAGTAAAAGAAGCGGAAGCCGAGAATGCTGCCCTCATGCAGAAGCTGAGTGATGCCATGGAGAAAATGCAGGAGCTTTCTCAGGAGGTTTCACATCTGCGGCAGCAGATGAAGCCGGCGTAAATGATACCATAAGAGACCTGTGCAGCAAAAGCGCAGGTCTTTTTCGTTGGAGAGAGTGTCTGCTGATATTTAGTCTGACGGGGCAGATATTCTGCTTGCAGGGGAACTGCAATTCAACTATGATCAGAGAAAATAGAGCATGCGTACAGGAAGTTCTGTATATGGCAAAGTAAATGAGCCTGAAGAATTTATTTGGCGCGAACAAAAAGATTAACATGTGGCAGGGAATCCACCCGCGAGCGGATTTTTCCTCGCTGCAGGATGTAGATGGGAGAAAACGATTGCGAGAGCTGGAGATCTATATTCATATTCCATTTTGTGTACGAAAATGCGGCTACTGCGACTTTCTTTCTGCTCCGGCGATAAAAGAGCAGCGAGACCGCTACGTACAGACATTGCTCGAAGAAATCAGAGGCGGGGCACCAGTGAGTGCTTTGCCCTGTTTTTTGTACACAGAGCCGCATGACTACATTGTCACCAGCGTATTTTTCGGCGGCGGAACGCCGTCTTTGCTTCCGGCGCCCCAGATTGCGGAGATCCTGGATGCTCTGCGGGCAAGATTTTATTTTTCGGAGGATGCAGAGATTTCGATTGAATGCAATCCCGGCAGCTTCAGCCAAAATAATATATGCGGCAGAGAGTGCAAAGACGAGGAAGGAAAGACCGCACAGATATCTCACCCGGAAGAGCTGGAAAAGTCAGGGGCAGAAGAACGGAGAAAATCAAATGCGAAAGACTGGAGAAAGGCAGAGAAGGCTGAGATGGAAGCTTACCTTGCCTGCGGCATCAACCGTATCAGCTTTGGGCTGCAGTCCGCGGATGACGCGGAGCTGGCGGTGCTTGGCAGAATTCATACCTTCGAAATGTTTTTGCATTCTTATGAAGCGGCGAGGGCAGCTGGTTTTACCAACATCAACGTGGATCTGATGTCTGCTCTGCCAGGGCAGAGCGTCAAATCGTGGGAAAACACGCTGCAGCGGGTTCTGACTCTTGCTCCGGAGCATATCTCGGCGTACAGTCTGATCATCGAGGAAGGAACTCCTTTTTATGAGAAATACCATGAGGACGATTTGCTGCGTGCGGGTGGAGAACAGCCGCGTTTTCTTCCGTCCGAGGAAGACGAGCGGCACATGGTCGGGCTGACAGAGCGAATTCTCGGAGAGGCTGGATATGTTCATTATGAAATTTCAAATTATGCCCTTCCGGGGTACGAGTGCCGCCACAATATCGGCTACTGGCGCGGCACGGAATATATGGGCTTTGGGCTGGGAGCCTCGTCTCTGTTGAGAAACGTACCTGCTACCGGCGAATGCGCTGTAACAAAAGGAAGTGTCCGCTGCAAAAATCCGACTGATCACGCTGAATATGAGAGACTCGTATTATCAGGGGATCGATCTGATAATGGCAGGGATGTGCTGTCTTTGCCAACCTGCGATGTAGGTGGAGCTCTGCTATCTTCACCTGGCTGTGACACGGACAGTGTGGGACAAAACCAGAACATACCGGTTGGCGGCACGCACAATGCGGGACAGAACCAGAACATACCGGTTGGAGGTGCGCACGATGTGGGACAGAACCAGAACATACCGGCTTTCGATGAGGAAAGCTTTCAGATTCTTTCTGTGAATGACGAAATGTCCGAGTTTATGTTTCTGGGACTGCGGATGCTTTCCGGGGTGTCGGAAAATGAGTTTTTTTCGCGCTTTGGTATTCCGATTGACACAGTTTATGGCGCGGTACTGGAACGGCTGCTTTCTTTAAAATTGCTGCGGCGGGAGAATGGGCGTATTTTTCTGACAAGGCGCGGACTGGATCTGAGCAATCCGGTGATGGCGGAATTTCTTTTATGAAACGACAAGGGGTCAGGAAATGAAATGATTACACTCCATTTCCTGACCCTTTGTTTCTGCGGCTTTTATAAAGTGAAAGCCGCGCGTACTATCGGCGATGGCACTGCTGCCTCATCGAAAAACAGATTGTTTGCCTGCAGTACGAAATCGGTTCCTGATTTCCGCAAAAATCGGCATATCAGCTAATTCCGCGTGCCCTGGAAGGAACTTCAGATCATGAAATGGTCTGTTCCGAAACGAACCTTCCGCTCACGCACGACCTTCGCCTGAAAGATTCGCCATCTCACGAACGGTCTTCGCCTGAAAGATTCGCCATCTCATGAACGGTCTGCCCCTAAAAGAACCTCCAGCTCGCGCACGGCCTGCTCATGATTTTTAAAGACAATGCCGTGAAATCCCAGCGCCAGTGCTGCCTCGACATTCCGGGGAGAGTCATCCAGAAAGACCGATTCATCCGGTACGACTTGCGGATAGCGTGCAAGGAAGGCCTGAAAAATTGCCGGATCCGGCTTGATAAGCCCCGCCTCGCAGGAGAACAATCCACCATGCATCAGTGGAAGAAAATCCAGCGCTTCGCCCGACCGATCGATCATCCACCTGGAATAGTTGGAAAGATAATAAGTCTGTAACCCGCGTGCCTGCAGAGAACGGATCCAGGGGATCGTGTAGTCCTTTTTGCTGATTGTAAGGAAGGACTGATCAAAGACCCGGAGCGCATCGTCTCTGTATGAGGGGATAACAGAGGCAGCGATTTCCTCCCGGATCTGTTCGAAGGGTTTGATACCGAGATCCAGATCCTGCCAGTGAGCGCCGCCAAAGATGGAACTGCTCAGATACGCCTCTTCTTCCGGATCAAATTCAAAACGCTTTATATAGATGTCCGGGTCAAATCCAATCAGTACCTTTCCGATATCAAAGATAATTGTATTTATCATTACAGTTCCTTTCAGGCTTTTACCCAAGATGCATAATCTGAATCAGCAGAATCCAGCTCAGTCCGTAATAGGTGATGACGGCTACCAGGTCGTTGACGGTCGTAATCAGCGGGCCGGAAGCTACGGCCGGATCCACATGGATCTTGTTGAAAAACAGAGGGATGCAGGTGCCGACCATCCCGGAGATAAGCATGGCGACCATCAAGGCAAATCCCACGCAGCCGGAGATCGCGAAGGAAAATCCGAAGGTTCCTCCCTTAAAAAAGTGAATATAAAGTCCGACCACTAATACGGACAGAGAGCCAAGAAGCAGACCATTGCAAAGGCCTACGCTCATTTCTTTTCCAACCAGAGAGAGCTTTTGTTTTCCGGTCAGGTTTTCATCCATCAGGACCCGGATGGTCACGGCCAGGGACTGTGTGCCGACATTACCGGCCATGTCAAGGATCAGAGACTGGAACGCCATGATAATCGTCAGCTGACTGACGACTGCTTCGAACACACCTACGACAGAGGAGACCAGCATCCCGAGCACCAGCAACACGGACAGCCAGGGAAGACGCTTCTTCATGCTTTCCTTCAGCGGCTCGTTCAGATCCTCCTCGGCGGCCAGACCAGCCAGCTTTGCATAATCCTCACCCATCTCAGTGTCGACCAGCTCGACGATATTCTGGGAGGTGATGACGCCCAGCAGCTGATTGTCATCGTCAAGGACAGGAATCGAGTCCTCCGAATAATCCTTCAGCTTTTCAATACAGTCGTCGATCGACGTATGACCGTACACATAAGGGTATGACGTGGAAATCAAATCATCCAGAGGGGTATCCCGCCTGGCGATGATCAGATCCTTTAAATCAATCGCTCCGTAAAAGGTTCCATCCTCCGCTGTGATGAAAAGAGTGGTAATATTGTCATTTTTTTCAGCCTGAGAAATAAGCTCGCTCATGGCCTGCTTGATAGTCAGATTTTCCCGGAAGCTGATGTAATTGGTCGTCATACAGCTGCCGATTTCGTCCTCGTCAAATACGGAAATGATGGAAATATCCTTCCTGGCATCTTCGTCCATAAGTCCGACGAGCAGCTGCCTTTTCTCACGGGAGAGGGACCGCAGGATCTCCACGGCGGTATCCGTTTCCATTTTGGATAAAATACCCGCCGCTTTTTTGACATCCATCTCATCCAGATAGGTGATGGTATCATCCTCGTCCGTGTATTCAAATATATCCGAGAGCAGCTCCTGTCCGAGTATGCGGAACAGCTTTTTCTGCTCCACGGAAGAAAGCTCCGAGAGCGCTTCTGCCAGGTCATTTTCATGATAATCACTCAGTCTGCTTCTGAGGACTCCCGGGGAAACATTACTGCGGATGATTGCTATAATTTCAGATTTATAATCCTGTACTTTCTGCTCCATAACCATACAACCTCCTTTTTTGAGCATATAGCGGCATGCGTTCAGAATCGGCTTGTGTCCATATTCGCATTGTGAGTATGGACATACATGCACGATTTAAACACAACAAAAAGGCTGAAGGATAAATGATCCGTAACTGCTCAGTACTTTCACAGTTACAATTACCCTTCAAAAAGGAATGCAAAAAAACAACCATGAGAAAAGGATTTCTCCGCTGCTTTCTGCAAAAAATGGTATAAATTCTGGAACAGGGTGGGAAATAAGCTACTCCTGGGACTGTACTGCAGTTCCGATTGAACAGAACAGACCGGAGCTGACATTCCATCCTGTGCCGGTACTTCGACCTCGACCATCGCCGTTGTCCATTCTGTTCACCTGCCTTTCAATGCTAAAGAAATGATTACCAGTTCACTCACTTCGTTTATTTTAACAAAAGAATCTGGAAGACGCAAGCAGTTTTCTGAATTTAGATTGTAAAATACGCGTAAACCGTTACGATTCAACACACATTTTAACGCACGCGTGCGTTGAAATGCTTGACTTTAACGCACGCGTGCGTTAAAATGTGCGTTAAGAATGAAGAATAGCATATAATTCACGTTATGGCATCTGCTATACGCAAGGAAATGACCGCTTATAACGCAGAAGGAGGGTGCATGAATATTGGATTTAAAGAAGATATGACGCATGAATTCAAAAGTGACAAAAGCTGTCTGCCGGATAATGCCATTCTTGATGCAGTGGTTGCTTTCTCTAATACGGATGGAGGAGAGCTATATCTGGGCGTGGAAAATGATGGCGAGATCACCGGCCTTCACAAAAAGCACATGGATATCACGCAGCTGGCGGCATTTATTGCAAACAAAACAGTGCCGTCCGTGGCTGTCAGGACAGAGATCCTGGATCTTGATCTGCCGGTACTGAAAATAACCGTGCCGAAGCGAACGGTTGTAGTGGCAACCGCTGATGGGAAAATACAGCGGCGCCGTCTCAAGGCAGATCATACTCCGGAAAATGTTCCCATGTACCCCTACGAAATTGCAACCAGGCTCTCATCCTTGAGCCTGTTTGATTACAGTGCACAGCCGGTCCCGGACGCAGATGTATCGATTCTCAATCCGGTGGAGCGGGAGCGGCTGCGAAACATGATCCGCACTTATCGGGGGGAACCGACGCTTTTGGAACTGGATGATGGCGAGCTGGATAAGGCTCTGCAGATGGTTACTACGTTCAATGGAGTTACAGTACCGACGTTTTGCGGATTGCTGCTCATCGGCCGCCCGGAAGCGATACGAAAATATATGCCAACCGCCGAGGCGTCGATTCAGATTTTGTCCGGTACGGATATCCGGGTAAATGAATCGTTCTATCTGCCTGTTCTGGCCGCGTTTGAAAAAATCGAGGAATATTTTAATGCGGCGAATTCATCACACGAGCTGGATATGGGACTTTACCGTATGACGATTCCGGATTATGATTTTCGCGCTTTTCGAGAGGCGCTGGTCAACAGCTATTCGCACCGCGATTATTCCGTGCTGGGCCGTGTCCGCGTTCAGATTGATGACACGGGCATGACGATTACCAATCCCGGCGGTTTTATTGAAGGTATTTCCGCAGACAACCTGCTGGATGCAGAGCCTCACGGACGCAATCCTGTTCTGGCGGACGCGCTAAAACGTGTCGGACTGGCGGAACGAACCGGGCGCGGTATTGATCGCATTTATGAAGGCTCCCTGCTCTATGGCAGACTGCTCCCGGATTATTCGAAAACCACATCGACCCGGGTGCACCTGTATATTCCGAAGGGGCCGACGGATGAAGCCTTTATTCAAATGATCTCTGAAGAACAGAAACGAACCGGGCGCTCCATGCCAATCTATTCGCTGATGGTTATGGATACTCTAAAGAAAATGCCGCACTCGTCCGTACATGAGGTTGCGCAAACCCTGTGTACCGATGACGGACGCATTCGGATTACGCTGGATTCCCTGCAAAAAGCCGGCCTGGCCGAGGCATCCGGTACCGGTCGGGGGCGGAATTACATGCTTAGTTCCGCTTATTATAAGAAAATCAGAGCCACGGAAACGTATGTCAGGCTGAAAGATATTGATAGTGCACGGCAGGAAGAGATGATTCTGAATATGGCAAGGGAACAGAAAAGTATCCGCCGGGCAGATGTCGTGCGTTTGCTCCGCGTGACAGACTCGCAGGCTTATCGGCTTTTGCAGTCGCTGGCGGAGAAAGGTAAACTGCAATTAATCAAACAGGGAAGATACTCTAAATATGTACCTGTATGAATATATTATCAGGGCTGATGCAGGAAAGTTGACAGATGGATTCTAATCAGGGCTGATGCACGAAAATTGGCAGATGAATTCTAATCAGGGCTGATGCCTAAAAGTGACTGGATGGATTCTATTATTCTTTCGCATATGGTGTGATAAAACCGGCGTATGGTGCGAAAAACCGGCACACCTTGCGATAAAACAGCATATCGTGCGGCAAACCGAACAACGTGTGACAATCTGGCATACCGTGCGATGTGGGAAGGCTGCCGGGAGAGTCCATTCATTGATCAAAGAGACGAAGGAGGAGAAGGATGGATACAGTAAGACTTGGCAAAACAGAGATTGTGACAAATAAAAACGGCTTTGGCGCTCTGCCGATTCAGCGGATCAGCGATGAGGACGCGGTGGAAATTATCCGCAGGGCTTATGAAAATGGCGTGACGTTTTTTGATACGGCGCGTTTTTATACGGACAGCGAGCACAAGCTGGGCCTGGCACTTTCGGATGTGCGCGAAAAGGTTTATATTTCATCAAAAACAGCAGCGGTGACGCCGGAGGATTTCTGGAAGGATCTGGAGACGACGCTAACCAATCTGAAAACGGATTATCTGGACATTTATCAGTTCCATAACCCGTCCTTCTGCCCGAAGCCGGGCGATGAGAGCGGCGTTTATGAGTGCATGCTGGAGGCGAAAAAGCAGGGAAAAATCCGCCATATCGGCATCACAAACCATCGGCAGAATGTGGCGCGGGAGGCTATTGAGTCCGGCCTGTATGAGACTCTTCAGTTTCCGTTCTGCTATCTGGCGACCGACGAGGATGAATCCCTTGTGACGGAATGCAAAAAGCGGGATATGGGCTTTATCGCGATGAAAGCACTTTCCGGCGGACTGATCACAAATTCCGCGGCGGCATACGCGTTTGAGGCGCAGTATGACAATGTGCTTCCGATCTGGGGCGTGCAGAGGATGAGCGAGCTGGAGGAGTTCCTCTCTTACATCGTCTGTCCCCCGGTGATGACGGATGAAATCCGCGCTTTGATTGAAAAGGACCGTCAGGAGCTGATGGGAGAATTCTGCCGCGGCTGCGGCTATTGCATGCCATGTCCTGCCGGGATTGAGATTAACAACTGCGCGAGAATGTCCCTGATGATCCGCCGGGCGCCCTCTGACGCGCAGCTGACGCCCGAGATGCAGGCGAAGATGATGAAAATTGAGGAATGCCTGCATTGCAATCAGTGTAAGTCGAAATGCCCCTATCACCTGGACACGCCCACGCTGCTGGCGAAAAACCTGAAGGACTATAAGGAAATTCTGGCAGGGAAAGAGTACTGAATCATAGAAGGAGTACCGACATAGAAAGAATATAATTATGCAGGACAGTACTTCGCATTTGCTGTGAAACACGTACGAAAGTATACTGTATAGAGGCCGTTTGATCATGAGAACAATTACAGTGGAAGAATTGCTGCACACAGGCGGCAGGGGAATCATCATAGACATGCGCTCCCGGAAGGATTTCGATAAAGAGGCCATTTCCGGGGCGATTCATATGGATATTTCGCTGATTCGCAAAAGCAGGGAAGGACTCCCCAAAAACTGCCCGCTCTATTTTCTGTGCTATACCGGTGATGAGAGTGGTGAGCTGGTCTGTGAGCTTGAAGAGGAAGGATTTTGTGCGTACAACGTTGAGGGAGGATTTCGGGAATATCTGCGATACCGGCTGAAAGAGGCTATGGGAGGGAGCCGACTATCCCCGGAAAATGGAACAAAAGTAGAAAAAGCTTCCCAGGACAGAGAAACTGCATCAGAGCGTACATTTCCCAACAGCAGTACATTGGTTGCTGCATCGGGTGACATTTCGCTTGAGAGTGTTGCTGCATCGGGGATCCCGGGGAGCAGTACTGCCTCATCAAACAGCACCGCTTCCTGCCGGCAGGCGGAGCGCAGCATCATTAAAAAGTTCCGCAGGGAGCTCTGGTGCCGGTTTACGAAGGCGATAAAGGAATACGATCTGATTCAGGATGGCGACCGGATCGCGGTCTGCATATCCGGGGGCAAGGATTCCATGCTGATGGCGAAGCTGTTTCAGGAGCTGTATCGGCATGGAAAACGAAATTTTGAACTGGTTTTCCTGGTGATGAATCCGGGCTACAATGAGCAGAATTATCAGCGGATACTGGACAACGCAAAGCTGCTGGGGGTCCCGGTCACGGTGTTTCGTTCAGAGATTTTTAATATTGTGGAATCCGAGGAAACTTCCCCCTGTTATCTGTGCGCGAGGATGCGCCGGGGTTATCTCTACAGCCGCGCGAAGGAGCTGGGCTGCAACAAGATTGCTCTGGGGCACCACTATGACGATGTGATTGAAACAATCCTGATGGGCATGCTCTACGGCGGACAGATGCAGACGATGATGCCGAAGCTTCACAGCAATAACTTTGAAGGGATGGAATTGATCCGCCCGATGTATCTGATCCGGGAAAAGGATATTATCCGCTGGGCGGAATACAACGACCTGCATTTTATCCGGTGCGCCTGCCGGTTCACAGAAAACTGCGCTTCCTGCGGCGGCGCGGAAAAGGGATCCAAACGCGCCGAGGTCAAGCAGCTGATCGCGGCTCTGGCCGAGCGGGATCCGGAGGTGGAGAGCAATATTTTCCGGAGTGTGGAAAATGTCAATCTGAACACGGTGATCGCCTGGAAACAGGACGGCGTGCGGCATCATTTTCTGGATACTTATTATTAATATCAATCAGGAGCTTAGAATGGAAAAAGACTTAACAAAAGGAAGCATCTGGAAGGTACTGCTTAAGTTTTCCCTGCCGTACCTTCTGTCCTGCTTCCTGCAGACATTTTATGGGATGGTGGATTTGTATGTGGTTGGGCAGTTCAATGGAGCTGCCTCCATCTCTGCCGTGTCGATCGGCAGCCAGGTGATGCATATGATTACGGTCATTATCGTCGGACTGGCGATGGGGGCGACGGTCGGCCTGGGAGTGGCTGTCGGCAGCAGACATACGGAGCGGGCCTCGCGCATCATCGGCAACACGGTGACACTATTTGCTCTGGGAGCCGCCGCTCTGGTTGTCCTTCTGCTTTTTTTCAGAGACGGGATTATTTCCGTGATGTCGGTTCCCTCTGAGGCGGTTTCACAGACAAGGGACTACCTGACCATCTGTTTCGTGGGGATTCCGTTTATCACCGCCTACAATGTGATCAGCTGTATCTACAGGGGAATGGGCGATTCCAGGAGTCCGATGTACTTTGTCGGGGTAGCCTGCGTGCTCAACATTGCGCTGGACTTTCTCTTCATCGGCGGGCTGCATATGCAGGCCGCAGGCGCGGCGTATGGCACGGTGATCTCTCAGGCGGCCAGCGTTGTGTTTGCGCTTCTTTATTTAAGGAAGAAAGGCGCCGATGGCGCGGGGGGCGGGGTTCAGCTGAAAAAGGCGGATCTCCGTCCGGAAAAGAGCATTCTGTCGGACATCTTAAAGGTCGGCGTACCGGTCGCCTGCCAGGATGGATTTATCCAGGTTTCTTTTCTGGTCATTACGATGATCGCCAACCGGCGGGGAGTCGATGTGGCAGCCGCTGTGGGGATCGTGGAGAAAATCATCAGCTTTCTGTTCCTGGTGCCGTCCGCGATGCTTTCCTCCGTGTCCGCGATCGCGGCGCAGAACCGCGGCGCCAGTCTGCACGGCCGGGCGCGAAAGACGCTGCTGTACGCGATTCTGTTTTCGGTATCATTTGGAGCGGTTTGCTTTGCCCTCTGCCAGATTCTGCCGGTACAGTTTGTCGGGCTGTTTTCCAGTGAAGAGAGTGTGTGCACACTGGGGGCACAGTACCTGCGGTCCTACTCCTTTGACTGCATAATGGCGGCCATCCATTTTTGCTTCAGCGGCTTTTTCTGCGCATACGGGCTTTCGGGATTTTCGTTTGCGCATAACCTCATTTCTGTAATTTGCGTGCGGGTCCCGGGGGCGTATTATGCGACAGTAAAATTCCCGGAAACTCTGTTTCCCATGGGAATGGCGGCACCTGCCGGTTCGACGGTATCAGCTCTGATCTGTGTCGCACTGTTTCTGGTTTTCCGAAAGAAATTCGGAATGACGGAGGAGCTGTGACTTCCAATTTTTTTTACTTGCAGAGAAACATATTTTGTCGTATAGTATCATACAATACCGGATAATTATGGAGGAATGAAAGATGGGCAAACTGGGATTTGGACTGATGCGTCTGCCGCTTCTGGATCCGAAGGATGAAAAAAGTATTGACAAAGAGCAGGTCTGCCGGATGGCGGATGTGTTCAGAGAACGCGGATTTACTTATTTTGATACGGCGTATATGTATCATGACCACGAGAGCGAACGCGCTGTAAAGGATGTGCTTGCGAAGCGCTATCCGCGCGAGAGCTATACGATCGCGACAAAGCTTCCTCTGTTTCAGCTGAAAAAAGAGGAAGACATGGAGCGCATTTTCAATGAACAGCTGGAAAAGACCGGCATGGAGTATTTTGATTACTATCTGCTGCACGCCATGAGCGGCGACCGGTATGAGCTGGTGCAGCGCCTGGATGGCTTTGGTTTTATTTCCGGTAAAAAGGCGGAGCGGAAGGTCCGGCATATCGGATTTTCGTTCCACGATAAGGCCGACGTGCTGGACCGGATTCTTAATGATCATCCGGAGGTGGAGTTCGTGCAGCTCCAGCTGAACTATCTGGACTGGGAGGATCCGAAGGTACAGTCCCGCAAGTGTTATGAGACTGCGGTAAAGCACGGCAAGAAGGTCGTGGTCATGGAGCCGGTCAAGGGCGGCACGCTCGCAAAGCTTCCGCCGGAGGCGGAGAAGCTTCTTCGCGGGATTCATCCGGACTGGTCAAACGCGTCCTGGGCGATCCGTTTTGCCGCAAGCCTGGAGAATGTGATGATCGTTTTAAGCGGCATGTCTTCGATAGACCAGATGCTTGACAACAGCGGCTATATGCAGGATATGGAGCCTCTTGGCGAGACTGAGAAAAAAGCGCTTGCCCAGGTGGTGGACATTATCCATGAGGCTGCGAAGATTCCCTGCACTGCATGCCGCTACTGCGTGGAAGGCTGCCCGATGGATATTGCCATACCGGATTATTTCGCGCTCTATAACGCGAAGGTGGACAATTCTGAGGATCCCGCGCCGAAGGACCGCTATGCGGAGGTCGCAAAGGAGCATGGAAAAGCATCAGACTGCATCGAATGCGGCCAGTGTGAGGGTGTCTGTCCCCAGCAGCTACAGGTAACACATTACCTGAAGGAGACGGCAAAACTGTTCGAGAATACTTAACATTTTTCCACATAATTTCGTGCAATTTACACTTGCAATTTATGAACCGGGGGCGTATAATGACTTTAAATTTGGGCAGTTATTTACGTGCTTTCGGGATGTCACATAATGATATGACCGGAACAATGAATTTTGGGAGTACATAATGGCGAAAGAACAAAAAGAACAGACGGTACAGACAGAGGCGGGCAGTACTTCTGCCGCGTCGGTCACGGCTAATCTGAATTCTGCGGATCGTTCGCAGGACGTGATTGAGATTGATCTGAAAGAGTTATTTTTTGCGTTACTGTCCCGGTGGAAGCTGATTTTACTGGTAACTCTGATCGGTGCAGTGATTGTGGGAGCATATCATACCTTCTTCGTAGATTCTTCCTACGAGGCAGAGGCGATTATTTATATAACGAGTAATGACTCTGTGATTTCCCTTTCAGATCTGCAGGTCAGTTCACAGCTGACAGAGGACTATGCGATTATTATTAAGAGCCGTCCGGTGCTGAATAAGGTGATCGAAGAGCTTGAGCTGGATATGAATTATAAAGAGCTTGGCCAGCTGGTCAGTGTGAATAACCCGGATTCCACTCATATGATTGAGATCACGGTTGTCACAGACGATCTGGAGATGAGCAGGAACATTGTCAATTCCCTGCTGAATGCCAGCATCACGCAGATCTATCAGGTGATCGGTTCCGGCGAGCCGACGATTGTCGATTATTCAGAGGCGGAGGCAGTCGAGGATGTGACGCCGAGTCTTCTGAGGTACATTGTGATGGGCGCTCTTGCCGGCTTCGTGCTGGCCTGTATGTTTGTAGTTGCCCGCGTACTGATGAATACATTGATTCGGACTGAGGAAGATATCGAAAAGTACCTGGGAATGCCGGTACTTGCGTCCGTTCCATACTACAGGGCTTCAAAGTAATTTGCAGCCGTAAAGAGAAAGTGAGAGAAGACATAGAATATGGAAGAGATTCAATACCAGCGCAGAAGTCCGGAGGATGTCAGAAATTGGGTAGTCCCGAAAACGGAGCCGCTTCCGGCCCTGGCCAAAGAGGCGATCAATATTTTACGGGGAAATATACAGCTCAGCGGAATGGATCTGAAGACAATAGCTGTTACCAGTGCCTTTGCAAATGAGGGAAAGTCCAGCATTGCTTTCTGGCTGGCAAAGTCCCTTTCCGGTTTGAAAAAGCGTACCCTGTACCTTGACTGTGACATACGCAATTCCATCACGTTAAGCAGGTATGATATTCAGCTGATGACGCCGGGGCTTACGGAGTTCCTGTGCGGTCAGGCGGCGCTTCTGGACATTATCAATAAGACAGACGACAAATATTTTGACATGGTATTTACCGGAGCGGTTGCCCCCAATCCCAGCGAGCTTGTCTCCAGTGCGTTATTCAGCAAAATGATGCTGTATCTGAGAGACAAATATGATTATGTGATTGCCGATGTGTCCCCGGTGATGCCGGTCATAGACGGGCTGTTGATTGCAAAACAGTGCGATGGGTCCGTATTTGTGGTTGAATGTGGCGAGACAGACCGCAACGATGCGCTGAAGGCCAGGAAAAAGATGGAATATGCGGGGATCCGTATCCTCGGTGCGGTGCTGAATAAAGCCGGCAGCGGCGGTGGCCGTTATGGATACGGGCGTTATGGCAGTGGACGCTACGGATACGGTGGCTATGGATACGGCGGCTACGGATATGGTGAGCAGCCGGAGAAAAAAAGGAAAAAGTAAGCGATTTCAGATGTCCCGGAGACAGGATAACTTAAGAGCAGGAGACAAAGCATATTGTTGATGTAAGGGAGAGAGGGCTGACTTATTCCAAATTGTATTGGAGGAGTGTGTTTTGAACACAAAAGGCTCTGGAAAACACCATCGTCACAGGCATCACCGGCATGGGGTTTTTTACAGGATCCGCAGGTGGATCAGACATAATAAAAAATGGTTCGGGTTTTGCTCACTGATGATCATAGGCATCTTAGGCATTGGCAGTTATCTCCTGTATGGCTCTATAAAGAGGCAGTCCGCCTACCATGTGATATCTAATAATTCGGTTGATGTGGGGACGGGCTACCGCAACATCACTTACAATGGACAGGAGTATCAGTATAACAACCTGATCACGACGATTTTAGTTATTGGTATCGATTCGACCGGTTCGATTGAAAGGACAGGTTACACAGCCGCTCCCAGAGCGGACAGCATTAACCTGGTGGTGCTGGATGAATATCATTCGAAGGTCACGATAGTGGCTTTTAACCGAAGCACACAGACGGCGATTCATCGGTACACCCTTGGAGGCACGGACAGAGGGACTTATGTCACATATCTTTGTTATGCTTATACCTACGGGGATGGACTGGAGGCCAGCTGTGAAAATGTGGTTACCGCCATTGAGGATCTGCTCGGGGGGATTCAGATTGATGATTATATAACCACGAATGTTTCTGCCCTTCCTTATATTAATTCACTGGTGGGCGGTGTGACGGTGACCGTTCCGAATGATGACCTGGTGGATGAGTATCCGGAGCTTTCGGCTGGCTCTGTAGTGACTCTGGATGATTCCAATATAGAGGCGTTTCTTCGCTCGCGGGATACGAATACGTATTTCAGCAATGACGACCGTATGGAGCGGCAGAGCGCGTTTATGACTGCCTATGCCGGGCAGTTCAAGACATGTATATCTGAGGATCTGGAAGGGATGTGGACGCAGATTGAGCAGTTTGATGAGTACGCGCTCACCAGTATTACCAAAAGCCAGTACATTTCACTGGCAAACCTTTTAGGTTCGATTGACTTCGAGGAAGTCGATTATTATACTCCGGAAGGCGAGGATGTGGTAGGCAACTATCACGACGAGTTTTACATTGATGAAGATGCCTGGATGGAGAAAATTATAGAGCTCTTTTATATAGAGCAGTAGTAGCTGTGAATGTAATGAGCAGTTACGGGCTTTAATCAGGTTTCTACTGCAAGGCAGTTTAAACATTTTATATTAAGAAGGAGGAAATCTAAAATGAAAAAAAGGTTTTGTGCAATTCTTTGCACAGCGGCTCTGACCTTGGGGATGTCTATGTCGGCCATGGCAAATATTTCCACCAGCCCGATCACGGTTGGTCTGACTGAGGCTTCTTTGGAAAACGCTACGATCCGTATGTCAACAGATGTAGAAACGGCAGTAGCGACGACAGCGGATGCCATTCTGGCGGCTGCGGCCTCTGGAGCGTTCGCTGAGACTGTTACTACGACGGAGGTGACCGATGAGAACGGAAATGTTACCACTGTAGTTACCGTCGAGCTTAAGAACACCGAGGGCGGGACAGACGCGGTAGTAGATCCGATCTTTACAGTGGCAACCAGTGACACGTCCCTCTATACCACGATGGCGGAAGGCTCTGAGTACACGGAAGCTGTCGCGTCAGTCATGGCGGATATTGTCAAGGGTGTAAATGAAGGCGAGGAGGGCTACAGAGATACCTATTATCTGGTAACCGAGATCTTTGCTCAGGTTCAGGCGGCTCTTGATGCTCTCAATGAGAGTATTGAGAATGAGGATGAACAGTATTCCCTGACAATCGTGATCCTGGATGAGGATGGCAACCCGGTTGAGGTACATTCAGATGCGGACATTTTTGAGGGAAGAGAGCTGCTGACTCTGTTTTCGGATGCGGTATTTGTAGCAAAGGATGATCTGGAAGAGCATGAGTCCGGCGACGGAGTGACTTACAGCTATACAAAGACTTACATGGCTCAGAATACGAAAGCAGAAGAGCATGTAGAGACTGCTTCCTCCACTGAGGAATCAGCAGAAAGCACTTCCGCGCATCTTTATCAGGCAACCTTCCCGGCTCCCGATGTCATCAGTGGTGTAACGGATGAGGAGTGGGAGACTCTGGATCTTCTGCAGTATGATCCTTCTACCGCGACCTTCTACAACATTCCGCTGACAGAGGATATGTATGATGCGGAGACAGGCGATCTGACAGTAGATTTCCCGTGCACGGGCAGTTTCACGCTTACTCAGGATATGGTCAAGCTTGCTGAGATTGAAGCTGAAGCTGAAACGGAAGCGGAGTAAGATTCGATTCTGTTCTTTCGACGGAAGTGAACATTCGTGATCCGGGTGAGGATTGATTTCTTTCGGATCCTGACTGCCACAAAAAGCGGTGAAGGAAAGTTCTGCCTGTTGTGGGCGGCTTCCTCCACCGTTTTAGTTTCTATGATCTTACAGGGGAATTGAAGGATGGCTAAAAAGCAAAATAATCGAGACGTATACAAAAAAGCGAGGAGTCCGCTGAGCATAATACTCTATATAATAGCTCTGGCTGCCCTGATTGGATGTATTGTTTACTTTCTGTATCTCTATCGGATGAGACAATCATCTTATTCTGAGGCGGTACGCCAGGCATCTCTGACCGAGACGGAAATGCAGTTTGTCAGCCTGGAAACCGAGACCGAAACGGAAACCGAGACGGAAACGGAAAAAGAGACCGATAATGAAACATAGACGGAAACAGAAACCCAGACGGAAACGTAATCAGAGAAAGAAGAGAAGACAACCACGGAGGCAGAAACAGAA
>JAJQEO010000030.1:25376-52484 GCA_021201665.1 Lachnospiraceae bacterium
CGCAAAACGCCACGTATTCTGACCCCGCCCCCCAGCCTGACCCCGAGCCGGAAACCGAAACCGAGACGTAAACGGAAACCGAGACCGAAACGGAGACCGAGACGGAGACAGAAACAGAAGCAGCTTCTGCTGTTTCGCAGAACCCTTATGCGCCCGTGCTTACCTTATCTGAGAATCAGGTGACAATTACAGCCGGGGATGCATTTGACCCTGTTTCCTATGTTGCTACGATCACTGATGATAGAGACAACCGGTATGTTCTCTGGAGGAATATCAGTGTGGCAGGGAGTTATGATGTAGATGTTCCCGGAGAATATGAGCTGTCCATCTATGCCGTTGATTCTTCCGGCTATTCCTCAAATGTAGAGACCTTGCTTCTTGTGGTAGAGGAGGCAGAAACGGAGAAAGAAACCGAAACGGAGACAGAGACAGAAGCCGAAACAGAGTCCGGGACCGAAGAAGAAGCTGGTCAGACGGCGTAGCCTGGAAATCATTTTTTTGCTCAAATTGATCCTGCAGATGGAACTCGCATATTTTGCAAATAGCTTTGTAAATCGATTGCAATTAGATTTCAAGGATTTTGCAAATAGTACTTGCATATTCTGTTTTCTGTGATATAATCCATTTCAATATAAATAATAGCGAAGTAGGAATCTATGCGTTAAGTGTTCATTGGATGGGGAGTCGCCGTGAAACGAAAAATCCGGCCGCCGAAGTGTCAATTCCCGGACACATTCGGTATGGAAGAGATTTACGATATATTTTCCGCACCCGTTGCTACAATTATGAGGCATCTCATAATGTGGAGGGCATATTATTTATGGATGGCCAGGGCTGTCCAGAGGATAGCCGGGGCCGCAACCTGTTGATAGGGCGTCTGGAGCAGATTTGATCTGGTACTCTCAGAGATTGTTGACAGATTGTAGTTTTGATCTGTTGCCTGCCTGACCGGCGGCCAGAGATGATTGCTCCGGAATGCTGTGTACACATTATGGAGGTGTTTTTATTATGCACAAAAGTACGAAAACCAGCTGGGATACCCGTACGCTCGTGTTTATGGGGCTGCTTGTCGCCATGCATATCGTCCTGACGCGTCTTCTGGTGATTGAGCTTGGCTCTTACCGGATCACGGTCGGCGTGGTATGCACGATTCTCTCCGGACTCTGGTTCGGACCGGTCGCAGGGGGATTGTGCGGCATGGTCGCCGACCTGCTCGGCTGCCTCTTGAAAGGCTATGCGGTCAACCCGTTTATTACGGTGGCCGCAATGCTCTGGGGCATCGTTCCGGCTTTATTCCGCCCGCTCATGTACGGAGCAAAGCGCAAAAAGGTGGTCTTTGTGTGCGTCGGCGTGTTCCTGGCGTCTGTTTGCTCCACACTCGGATTTACGACGACCGGCCTTGCCATCTACAACGGAGGTGAATTCCTGGTAAGCTTCATGGCGCTGATTCCGGGCAGACTGCTTCAGTGGGCGATTATGATGCCGATTTATTGTGTGCTGAGCTCGCTTCTGTACATCAGCCCCATGACCGCTTATGTTATGAATGCATCCGGGGCGAGGACGGTTGACCCTACGGTGAAAGCTTAAGCACGGTCAAGGCTCGGATCAGGATTTCCTTACGGCCGAAAGGGTATTGCAGCTATTTCTGCATTTCATATTCCGCCTGATTCCCGGCGGAAGGGGAAGCTGGCTCCGCGTTTGCGGAGCCATTGCTATGTTTGTTATTTGTTATTTCACTTTTGAGAGTGGACAAAACGAAAAAAGCGCGGTAAGATAGGATGAAACGCAAGAGAAAGCCGGACATATAAAAGATCGGATATATAAGTAGATCGAATGAAATTTTTTAGAATCGGTCTTCGCGCTGGCCGCGAAAACCGTATGAAACTTATAGCATCAGATAAATAATGGAGAGTATGACAGCATGAAGGATTTGCAGGAACTGAGATTAGAAATAGACGATGTGGACCGTCAGATTACGGAGCTGTTTGAGCGCAGGATGGATATCAGCGGGGAGGTGGCCCGCTACAAGATCGTGAATGGCAGAAAGGTGTTTGACAAGGAGCGCGAGCAGAGCAAGCTGGAGACACTTGGCGGGATGACTCACAATGATTTTAACCGGCATGGTATACGGGAGCTTTTTTCTCAGATTATGTCGATGAGCCGCAAGCTCCAGTACCAGCTTCTGGAGGAAAACGGCGCCGCGGGACGTCTGCCGTTTATTGCGGTGGATGATATTGACCGCACAAATATTCGTGTCGTCTATCAGGGCGTGGAAGGTGCCTACAGCCATATGGCGATGCGGGAGTATTTCGGGAAGGATGTCAACTGCTTTCATGTGAGAAAATTCCGCGACGCGATGGAGGCGATTGCGGAGGGCTCTGCGGATTATGCGGTGCTGCCGATTGAGAATTCCTCTGCGGGAATTGTGGCAGACAATTATGATCTGCTGGTTAATTTTGAAAATTACATTGTCGGTGAGCAGATCGTGAAGGTTGAGCATGCGCTGCTTGGTCTTCCGGGAGCGAAACTGGACGATATCAGGCGCGTCTATTCTCATGAGCAGGCTCTTTCTCAGTGCGAGGAATATCTGTACCGCCATCCCGATTGGCATCTGATCCCATTTGATAATACTGCGCGCGCGGCTAAGAAGGTGGCGGAGGACGGCGACCGGACGCAGGCGGCTGTGGGCAGTGCCTTTGCGGCGGAATATTTTGGTCTGGAGGTTCTGGCGGAGAAGATTTATTATAACGAAGCGAATTCGACGCGCTTTATCGTTGTCACGAATCAGCGGATTTTCCGGCGGGACGCGCAAAAAATCAGTATCTGCTTTGAGGTACCGCATTCAAGCGGTTCCCTGTACAATATTCTTTCGCATTTTATTTATAATAATCTGAATATGAATAAGATTGAATCCCGGCCAATCCCCGGAAAGAACTGGGAGTATCGCTTTTTCATTGACTTTGACGGTAATCTCACGGACGGGGCAGTGAAAAACGCGCTTCGCGGCATCCGTGAGGAAGCGATTAATATGAAGATTCTGGGGAATTATTGAGAGAATTTTCCGGATGACATGAGCATTAAGAGGGTTTATTTATGCTCTCGGGCAGGATATCCGGATCAGAGTGGTTTTGTCATGCAGTGGGTATAAAGAATAAAGAGAGCGGAAGCGTGAGAATATACAGAGAAAGCGAGAGACGCAGAAATGGGAAACCTTGATGAACTGATTCTATACCGCGGATTTGAAAACGGGCAGATTCTGGAAGACATGGAATGGGTGCTGGGACACAGGAACTCTGCAGAGAACCATGAAGAAATTCGAAATCGTTTCTTTTCCTGTATGCACGCTTTGATTGACCTGGCGGGCACGTATGGCTTTGAGGGAAATCTCTGGCATGATTATCTGACACTGATTCTGGTCAACCATGAGAATGTGTTCAGCACCTCCTGCGAAATCTGCGGAATGACCGACGGGAGCCTGCGGAATTTTGCCAGACATGATTTTATGATTTTTATGCAGCTGTTTGCGCTGGATTTTGACGGAATCGAACAGGATCTGAATGTCAGTTTTTTTGAGGAAATACTTCATTATCAGAGAGGAAGCGCAGAGGGAAAAGTGTTTAACCGGCGGATCAGGGACCGTATCTGTGAGCTGAGCGCGCAGCTGGCTGCGGACGCGGGGGTCGGAAGAGAAAAATCCCAGTCGACCGAGAATTCTGTGCAAAACGCGGAAGACCTGAAGGATGCGGAAGCTTCAGCAGATGACAGGGTGGGACAAAAAGATTCCCAGACGGAAGCTCCTGCGGACACCAGGCCGGAAAGGGTGTCCGGAGATCTCGAACAATTCACGGAGCATATGATTCGTTTTTATCAGGAATACGGCGTAGGAAAGTTTGGCCTGCATAAGGCATTCCGCATACAGCATGATGAGAGCGGTGTGCAGATACTCCCGATCACGAACATTGCGCATGTGAAGCTGGATGATCTGGTCGGATATGAGATCCAGAAGAAAAAGTTGATTGATAATACGGAAGCGTTTATCCAGGGGAAAAAGGCGAATAACTGCCTGCTTTTCGGCGACGCGGGAACCGGGAAATCCTCCAGCATCAAGGGGATTCTGAACCAGTACTATGACCGTGGCCTGCGTATGATTGAGATCTACAAGCACCAGTTTCAGGACCTGAATGAGGTGATTGCGCAGATTAAAAACCGCAATTACCGGTTTATTATTTATATGGATGATCTTTCCTTTGAAGAATTTGAAGTTGAATATAAATATCTGAAGGCCGTAATTGAGGGCGGTCTGGAGCGTAAGCCGGAGAATGTGCTGATCTATGCGACGTCAAACCGGCGCCATCTGATCCGCGAGCAGTTCGCGGATAACATGGAGGGAGACATCGGAAGACCGGCCGAGCTTCACGCGACGCACGGCGGAGACCTGCACGTCTCAGATACCGTGCAGGAGAAGCTTTCTCTTTCCTCGCGGTTTGGAGTAACCATCTATTTTGGATCGCCGGATAAAAAACAGTTTCAGAATATTGTGCGGACACTTGCCGCGCGGTACGGCATCACGATGCCGGAGGAGGAGCTGCTGCTGGAGGCGAATAAGTGGGAGCTGAGCCACGGCGGACTTTCTGGCAGGACGGCGACGCAGTTTGTAGATTATCTTTCGGCATGCCAGCCGTACAGTATATAAGCAAGGAGGGTTTTATGGCGGTAAAAACATTCGCGGCGGTCAGCATTGGCTCAGCCGTGACCGAAATGAAGGTTTTTGAGTTTACACAAAAGCGGGTCATGCGGGAGATCGAGTGCGTTTCCACCCGCATCAATCTGGGACTGGATGTATACGAGCAAGGGCGCATCAGCCGGGAGCATGTGGATGAGCTTTGCGCGGTGCTGAATGATTTCAAGCGCACGATGTCCGGCTACCGAGTGGATGCTTACCGCGTGTTTGCGACGAGTGCCTTCCGGGAATCGCGCAATAAGACGATTCTTTGCGATTACATCGAGAAGCAGACCGGACTGGATATTGATGTATTTACGAACTCAGAGCAGAGATTTGTAGACTATCAGGCGATCGCTTCGGTATCGGCGGAGTTTGAGTCGATCATCGCGAATGCGACCGCGATTGTCGATATCAGCGGCAGCAGTACGCAGATTTCCCTGTTTGATAAGGATAAGCTGATCACGACCCAGAATATCCGCGTAGGAAATATCACGACGCGGGAAAATCTGCTTCCTATTTCGAAGAACGGGGAGCATTTTGAACGGCTGGTCCGCGAACTGATGGACTACGAGCTGACCGGTTTCACCAAGCTCTATCAGAAGGACCGAAAAATACGGAACCTGATTGTTTTAGGCGGCGGCTTAAGCGAGATGCTTTCCATGAAGGAACAGGAGGAAATCCAGGAGCTGCTGCGAAAAAGGCAGTTGGAGATCGCCGGTACAGCCGCAGCGTCAAAATTGGCGGCTGCTTCCAAAAACAGCGCTTCATCCAAAGCTGCTGCATTGTCTAAAAACGCGGATGCATCAACGTCTGATTCTTTAAAGGCGTCAGGCTCCTTAAAGACATCAGAATCCTTAAAGCAGATGGATTTTTCTAAGATGGCTGATTCTGCGGCAAAAGCAGGAATACGGCTCAAGGATAAAGACGGAACGAAAATCCATTCTTTATCAAAGGAACAGTACGAGATTATTTATGAGTATCTGATTGCGCATACGCCGGATGAAATCGCGAAAAAATATCAGCTGCCGTCGGATATGACGGACGCGATTATTCCGTCCGCAGTGATCTGCCGCAGCCTGATTGAGAGCTTTGACGTGGACGTGGTCTGGATGCCGGGATTTTCCCTGAATGACGGAGTCGCGTATGACTATGGCGTGCGGATGGGGCTGCTCACGAGGCGGCACAGCTTTGACGAGGACATCCTCGCGGCGGCCCGCAGCATTTCCAAACGCTACAAGACCAGCCAGGCGCATATCCGGAATATCGGCGATATTGCGGTGGAGATCTTTGACCGCATGAAAAAGGTACACGGCCTGGGAGAGCGGGAGCGTCTGCTTTTGCAGATTGCGGTGATTTTGCACAGCTGCGGGAAATTCATCAGCCTGACGGATGTCTCTGAGTGCGCGTATAACATCATTCTGGCTACGGAGATCATCGGCCTTTCGCAGGAAGAGCGCTCGATTGTGGCTTATACAGTCAAATACAACACGAGCCGCTTTATTTATTACGATGAACTGGAGACGAAGACTGACCTGGACGAGAAGGAATATATGATTGTGGCAAAGCTGACGGCCATCCTGCGGATCGCGAATTCTCTCGACCGCACCCATCAGCAGAAATGTCAGAATCTGACAGTGACCCTTAAAGAGCATGAGCTGCGGATTGCTGTGGCGAGCCAGGCGGATCTTTCCCTGGAGAGAGGTGCTTTTGATGAAAAGGTAGACTTCTTCGAGGAAGTATTCAATGTGCGTCCGGTGCTGAAGCAGAAGAAGTCTGTGGGGGCTTTGTAAATAATGCAATCGGAAGAGAGGTGCGAAAAATGGCGAATACGGGATTTGACAAACCGGAATATTTTACAAACAGAGAATTAAGCTGGCTGAGTTTTAATGAGAGAGTACTTTCGGAAGCGAGAGATAAAACGATACCGATGATGGAGCGGCTGAAATTTTTGAGCATCACGGCGTCCAATCTGGACGAGTTTTTTATGATCCGTGTCGCGTCGCTCAAAGACATGGTTCACGCGAAATATACTAAAAAGGACATTTCCGGCATGACGGCGGGTGAGCAGCTGGAACTGATTTCCAGGGAAGCGCATGAGCTGGTGAAGCAGCAGTACTCGACCTACAATCGCTCTCTGATTTCCCAGATGAAGCAGCATGGGCTGGAGGTCGTGACCGGGCATGAGAAGCTGACAAAGGAACAGGCAGAGGCAGCCGACCGCTATTTTGAGGAAAATGTTTACCCGGTGCTGACTCCGATGGCAATGGATTCCTCGCGCCCATTTCCGCTGATCCGCAACAAGGCCCTGAATATCGGCGCATTGATTTCCAGAAAAGAGGAGAAGGACGAGGAGACGGCTGAAAAAGCAGAAAAAGCCGAGAAGGCCGAGAAAATAGCGAAGTCTGATAAGGCGGAAAAAACTGAAAAAATAGCAAAATCAGATAAAAGTATAAAAGGGGAGAAGTCTCTGAAACCGGGGAAAATGCACACCGAGTTTGCTACCGTGCAGGTTCCTTCTGTGCTGCCGCGCATTGTGCGTCTGCCGGATGCGGAGGACGGGACGAAATGTGTGATTCTCCTGGAGGAGCTGATCGAGCGGAACATTGATAAGCTGTTTTCCAATTATCACGTGGTTTGCGCACATCCCTACAGGATCATGAGAAATGCAGATCTGACGATTGATGAGGATGATGCTTCTGATCTTCTGAAGGAGATTCAGAAACAGCTGAAGAAACGCCAGTGGGGCGAGGTGATCCGTCTGGAAATTGAGGACAGCATGGATCCGCGGCTGCTCAAGGTCCTCAAACAGGAGCTGGATGTCAAAAATGATGATATCTATAAGATCAGCGGCCCACTGGACCTTACGTTTCTGATGAAGCTGTATGGGATTGAGGGAATGGAGGACTATAAGCAGAAGCCTTATCTGCCGCAGCCTGTTCCCGGGATGAATGATGTGGAAGACATTTTCACTCAGATTCGCAAAGGGGATATTTTCCTGCATCATCCTTATATGACCTTTGACCCGGTCGTGCAGCTCGTAAAGCAGGCTGCGGCGGATCCCGATGTGCTCGCGATCAAGCAGACGCTTTACCGCGTCAGCGGCAATTCACCCATTGTCATCGCGCTCGCACAGGCCGCTGAAAATGGGAAACAGGTGTCCGTGCTGGTGGAACTGAAAGCCCGCTTCGACGAAGAGAACAATATTAACTGGGCGAAAATGCTGGAGAAAGCCGGCTGTCACGTAATCTATGGCCTGCATGGCCTGAAGACGCATTGCAAAATTACCCTCGTGGTGCGCCGCGAGGAGGACGGCATCCGCAGATATGTGCATCTGGGGACGGGAAATTATAACGATTCGACCGCGAAACAATATACAGACTGCGGTATCATGACCTGCCAGGAGTCGTTTGGCGAGGACGCGACGGCTGTCTTCAATATGCTTTCGGGTTACTCAGAGCCGAAGCACTGGAACCGCCTCTCCCTGGCGCCGATCTGGATGCGCGACCGGTTTATGTATCTGATCGGGCGCGAGACGCAGCATGCGAAAAACGGTCTCCCCGCGCGGATTATCGCAAAAATGAATTCCCTGTGTGACAAGGAGATCATTGAAGCTCTCTATGAAGCGTCCGCTGCAGGCGTACAGATCGACCTGATTGTTCGCGGGATCTGTTGCCTGAAGACCGGGATTCCGGGCGTCAGCGAGACCATCCATGTGCGCTCTCTCGTAGGCACCTTTTTGGAACACGCGCGTATTTTCTATTTCCTGAATGACGAAAATGAAGAATTTTATATGGCGAGCGCGGACTGGATGCCGCGTAATCTGGACAAGCGTGTAGAAATTCTCTTCCCGGTTGAGGATCCCGTGATCCGGGAGCGGGTGCGCCACATTCTGCAGATCCAGCTGGACGACAACGTGAAGGCGCAGGTACTGCAGGCGGACGGAACCTACGAAAGGATCGACCGCCGCGGCAAGGAGCGGCTCTGTGCGCAGGAGTATTTCTGCGAGGAAGCCATCCGCGAGGCCCATGAGGCGAAAAAGGCAGATGAAGAGGCTTCGGATCCGGTAAAGACCAGACGGTTTGTGCCTGCCGGGGCGGAAGGAGAGTAAATACGGCGAAATATTTTTATGCACAAGGGCACGCATGGGTTTGTGGCTTGCGCCGCATGCTGTCTGCGCTTCGCTTCGGTCGTTGAATATCCCGTTCGTTTTGTGGACGGGATGCCACCCTGCGAGGGTTAAGTGCGTGCGACTGGCACATAGCAACTGCGCAGGCGAGCAGGTGGCGAATAAGCCATCTCCTACGTGATTGCAGAGATAAATAGCGGGAGATTTGGAGAATTTATATGTTATACAGAGAAAATACAAAGACCGTGCAGATCGGCGACCGCGTGATCGGCGGCGGCCACCCGATTCTGATTCAGTCGATGACAAATACAAAGACAGAGGATGTGGCGGCGACCGTGGCGCAGATTCAGGCATTGACGGCGACCGGCTGCGAGATCATCCGCTGCGCTGTGCCGACGATGGAAGCGGCGGCAGCACTTGGAGAAATTAAAAAGCAGATTACGATTCCGCTGGTGGCGGATATTCATTTTGATTATAAGCTGGCCATCGCCGCGATCGAGGCCGGGGCGGACAAGATCCGCATCAATCCGGGCAATATCGGGGACGCCTCTAAGGTGCGCTCGGTGGTCTCCGCCGCAAAGGAGCGCGGCATTCCGATCCGGGTCGGCGTCAACAGCGGCTCTCTGGAAAAGGAGATTGTCGAGCGGGACGGCGGTGTGACTCCAGAGGGAATCGTGGAGAGCGCGCTGCGGCAGACGGCCATGATTGAGGATATGGGCTATGACAATCTGGTCATCAGCATCAAGGCCTCGGATGTGATGTTCTGTGTGCAGGCGCACAGGCTGCTTGTACAGAAGACAAACCACCCGCTGCATGTGGGCATTACGGAGTCCGGCACGCTCTATTCCGGCAATATAAAATCCTCCGTCGGCCTGGGAATCATTCTCTCGGAGGGAATCGGCGATACGATCCGCGTATCCCTGACCGGCGACCCGCTCGAGGAGGTGCGCACGGCGAAACTGATTCTGCGCACCCTTGGACTTCGTAAGGGCGGCATCGAGGTCGTATCCTGCCCGACCTGCGGACGCACGCAGATTGATCTGATCGGACTTGCCAACCAGGTCGAGAAAATGGTGGCGGAGTTTCCTCTGGATATCAAGGTCGCCGTGATGGGCTGCGTGGTCAACGGTCCCGGGGAAGCAAAGGAAGCAGATATCGGCATTGCCGGAGGCAAAGGTGTCGGACTGCTGATTAAAAAAGGAGAAATTATCCGCAAGGTGCCCGAAAAGGAACTGCTTTCTGTATTGAGGGAAGAGCTGGAGCACTGGGATCAGGAATGATATCACCGTAAAGCTGAGAAATTACTGCCAGTGCTGCGGGAGGAACCGGGAATGATAATTGATGCTCTTAGTTTAGACATTAAAAAATGTCAGGGTGAGGAGGCGGCAGACATATGGGTTATTATTTGAACAGCTCACAGGCTTTTTCTCTATATGAAAGTGAAACGAAGAAGCCCTATTTTGTGGATAAAACAGCTATGCTGAGGGAATTGATTCCACTGGTGGAACAGGGAAATAACCATGTCTGCATTACCAGGCCGCGACGTTTTGGAAAATCAGTGATGGCCGCAATGGTGGGGGCTTTTTTTGGAAAAGGGCAGAATGGTGGTGCTATTTTTGACACTCTGAAGATTGCTGATTGTATGGAAGAAGACGCAGGTGGAGCTTTTACAAACGAGCCATCATCTTTGAATTCTCAGAATGATACGGTGAAATATGATTATCGGAAGTATATGAATCAGCATAACGTGATTTATATTAATTTCATTAAGCCTGCAAATTTAAGCAGAAGCTATCCTGATTTTATCAGAAGGATTGAGAAAGCTTTATCGAAGGATCTTCATAAAGAGTATCCTGAAGCTGATTTTTGGGAGGAGGCTTCTCCTATTGAAGATATGGCAGTCATTCATGAAGAAACTGGAGAGAATTTTATATTAATTTTTGATGAATGGGACTGCATTTTTCATAAAGACTATATTACGAATGAAGACCGAAAAAGCTTTATTAACTGGCTTGCTGCCATGACAAAGGATACGGGATATGTTTCGTTAACCTATATGACAGGCATTCTTCCTATTGCGAAATATTCCAGCGGTTCGACTATCAATAATTTTCAGGAATATACGATGGCAGTTCAACCCAAATTTAGTGAGTATTTTGGATTTACGGAGAAGGAAGTAGATTTATTATATGACCGTTATTTAAGTATGGAAAAGCTCCCGGCGATTGAAAGGGAAGATCTTAAAACCTGGTACGATGGTTATCACATGGCAGGCGGGGCGAAACTGTATAATCCACGATCTGTGGTGTTTGCCTTAACTAATAATTGTCTGGCCAGTTACTGGACTACATCTGGCCCTTATTCGGAAATTGCCACATATATCAGGAACGACAGGGCGGATATCAGGAAAGACGTCGCAATGCTGGTTGCAGGAGAATCAGTGAAAGCAGATGTGGAGGAATTTGCGGCCACGTCCATGAAATTGACCACACGCAATGAAATTTTTTCGGCGATGGTGGTATATGGATTTTTAAATTATGAAAATGGGAAAGTTCGTATTCCGAATAAAGAGCTGATGGATGAATTTGCAAAAACAATCCGGGAAAGGGAAGAACTTGGCTATATTAACCGTCTTGCAGTGGAATCTGACCGCATGCTCAGGGCAACACTGAAGGGTGATACGAAGACGATGGAAGAAGTTCTTTCTTTTGCTCATGATACAGAAACGCCTTTGTTGGATTATAATGATGAGACAGAACTGACTGCGATCGTGAATCTTATCTATCTGGCTGCACGAGACAGCTATTATGTAGAACGGGAAGATAAGGCAGGAAAAGGTTATACCGATTTTATATTCTATCCGGAAACTCCGGGCGACGATGGAATTATCCTGGAGCTTAAGGTTGACGATACATCGGAAGCGGCGATCCGGCAGATTAAGGATCGGAATTATTTACTTAAATTTCAGGGGAAAATGGCGGAGAAAAAACGCCATATCGGTCGTATTTTGCTGGTCGGGATTGGGTATGACAAAAAGGAAAAAGATCACCATTGCAAGGTTGAGATTGTGTGACAGGAGGCTTTTGGCATGAGCAAGCCATTTACAGAAGTATTTCCGACACTGGAGTTGAGCGATCCCCTGGAGGGACTTTTGGAATATGTGACCGTAGACCGCGTCGCGATGAATCGGCGGCGCGATTTTATGCATGTTTATATCGAAAGTGACCGGCTTATCTATAAAAAATATGTGCTGGAGCTGGAGGAAGCGATCAAGAAACAGCTTTTTTCAGAAGCATATCTGATGATCAAGGTGATTGAGAAATTTCATCTCTCGAGACAGTACACGCCGAAACGGCTGATGCCGCTCTATGAGGAGAGCATCGCGCTGGAACTAAAGGCGTATAATGCGCTGCTTTACAGCCTGTTTCGCCAGGCAGAGAAGGAATTTACTGACGAAAATACGCTGCTGCTGCAGATTCCGGATTCCGTGGTCGCGGATGGAAAGGAAAAGGAGCTTCTGGAAATCCTGGAAAAGATTTTCTGCGAGCGCTGCGGGCTGGACTTCCATGTGAGCGCAAAGCGGACGAAGCCGGCCAGGAGCCGCCACTCGGAGCAGACTGCCTACGAGCTGGAGCAGGAGATCGAGGTGATCTCCAGAAACTACGACAGAGTGAAGCAGGGCGGTGACGGGACAGATGCAGATACAGGGAGTGCTGAGAATGGCGCATCCTTTGAGAAAATTCATTCGCAGAGAGGCGCCGGGGCTGCAGATGCGCCGCAATCGGTCTATGATGGTATGGAAGGGAGCAGCCAGGCGGGAAATTATGGTGCTGAGAGCGGTTTTTTAGATGCATATGGCAGCTCCGAGGGGAGCTTTCAAGGCGCACAGGGCGGCAGCGGCGGCGTAAATGGCTCAAACAGCATGCAGGGCGGCGGTAGCAGCGCAAGTGCCTCCAACGCTGCCTCTAAAAGCGGCGGCAGTGGAAATAGAAGCGGTGCCGCTGAAAAGGATGGCTCACGGAACGGTAATGGCGGAAAATCCGCAGACAGTGACCGCTCTAAAAAAGGGAGTCCGTCTTCAAAGAACGGAAACTATGCGGCAGGCGGCCAGGCAAATTCCGGCAGGGGATTTCAGAAGAGGAAATCCTCTTCCGACTGGTACAGCGGATACCGAAAGTCGGACAATCCGGATGTCCTCTATGGCAGAGATTTCGAGGGAGAGCCGCTGGCGATCGAGAAGATTACCGGTGAGATCGGCGGCGTGATTCTGCGGGGACAGGTGCTCTCTGCGGAGCAAAGGGAGCTACGGATTGCAAAGATTTTATTTATATTTACTGTTACAGACTTTACAGATACCATCAGTGTGAAAATGTTTCTGCAAAAGGAGGAGGCCCAGGAGGTGGCTGATGCCGTCAAGGCGGGGACATTCTTAAGCCTGAAGGGTGTGACCACGATCGACCGGTTTGACAGCCAGCTGACGATCGGAAATGTGCAGGGAATCAAAAAGATCGCGGACTTCCGGGAAAAGCGGCTGGATATGGCGGTCAAAAAGCGCGTGGAGCTGCACTGCCACACCAAGATGAGCGATATGGACGGTGTCTCGGACGTGAAGGACATTATCGCGCGGGCGATCAGCTGGGGACAGAAGGCGATCGCGATCACCGACCATGGCGATGTGCAGGCCTTCCCGGACGCGAACCACGCCATACCGAAGGACAGTGACTTTAAGGTCATCTATGGCGTTGAGGGATATCTGGTAGACGACCTGAAGGAAATTGCAGTTAATGAAAAAGGACAGGAGCTGGGGGCGGATTTTGTCGTTTTTGACCTGGAGACGACCGGATTTTCTCCGCAGAACAACCGTATCATTGAGATCGGCGCGGTGAAGGTGCAGGGAGGGAAGATTACCGATAAATTCAGCACGTTTGTCAACCCGCAGGTGCCGATCCCGTTCCGGATTGAGGAGCTTACCAGCATCAACGACAGCATGGTGATGGACGCGCCGACGATTGAGCAGATTCTGCCGGAATTTATGGAATTTTGCTCCGGCTGTGTGATGGTGGCGCACAACGCTTCCTTTGATATGAGCTTTATCGAGGAAAACTGCGCCCGACTGGGAATTGCATGCGATAAAACATCCGTGGACACGGTCGCGATGGCACGTGTCCTTCTCCCGGCGCTGAACCGGTTTAAGCTGGATACGGTGGCCAAGGCGGTCGGCGTTTCGCTGGCGCATCATCACCGGGCGGTGGATGACGCGGGCTGTACGGCGAAGATTTTTGAAAAGTTTCTGGTGATGCTGAATAAGCAGGGCATTACGACGCTCGCGCAGCTCAATGAGCTGGGGCATTCTTCAAAGGACCAGATGAAAAAGCTGCCGACCTACCATGTGATTATCCTGGCCGCGAACGAGGTCGGGCGCACGAACCTTTACCGGCTGGTGTCCTGGTCGCATATCGACTATTACAGCCGCTACCCGCGGATTCCCAAAAGTGTCCTGCAGAAATACCGCGAGGGACTTCTGATCGGGTCTGCCTGTGAGGCCGGGGAGCTGTACCGCGCACTGGTGCGGGGAGCGTCCGCGCCGGAGATTGCGCGGCTGGCAGAGTTTTATGATTATCTGGAAATCCAGCCGCTCGGCAATAATCTGTTTATGACCAGGGAGGATGCGGAGGATCGAAAAACCATCGAAGATTTACAGAACTACAACCGCAGGATTGTAGAACTCGGCGAGCAGTACCACAAGCCGGTCGTGGCGACCTGCGACGTCCATTTTCTGGATCCGCAGGATGAGATTTACCGCCGCATTATCATGAGCGGCCGCGGGTTTAAGGATTCGGACGAGCAAGCTCCTCTTTACCTGCGCACGACGGAGGAGATGCTGAACGAGTTTACCTACCTGGGCGAGGAAAAGGCCTACGAGGTGGTTGTTACCAACACCAACCGCATTGCAGACATGTGCGAGCGCATCTCCCCGGTGCGCCCTGACAAGTGCCCGCCGGTCATCGAAAATTCAGACCAGATTCTGCGGAACCTCTGTTACGAAAAAGCACATGAGATCTACGGGGAGAAGTTGCCGGAGATCGTCTCGGAGCGTCTGGAGCGGGAGCTGCACTCCATCATTTCCAACGGCTTCGCCGTGATGTATATCATCGCCCAGAAGCTGGTATGGAAGTCCAACGCGGACGGCTATCTGGTCGGCTCGCGGGGGTCGGTGGGATCCTCCTTTGTTGCGACGATGTCTGGCATCACGGAGGTGAATCCCTTAAGTCCGCACTATATCTGCCCGAACTGCCATTACAGCGATTTCGAGTCGGAGGAGGTTAAAAAATTTGCGGGAATGGCCGGCTGCGACATGCCCGACAAAATCTGTCCGAAGTGCGGCACAAAATTAAATAAGGAAGGATTCGATATCCCCTTTGAGACCTTCCTTGGGTTTAAAGGAAATAAGGAGCCGGATATTGACCTGAATTTTTCGGGTGAGTATCAGAGTAAGGCGCACAAATACACAGAGGTTATTTTTGGCGCGGGGCAGACCTACCGCGCCGGGACGATCGGCACGCTGGCGGACAAGACCGCCTTCGGCTATGTAAAAAACTATTACGAGGAGCGCAGCATCCATAAACGGAACTGCGAGATCGACCGGATCGTGCAGGGATGCGTGGGCGTGAGGCGCACCACGGGACAGCATCCGGGCGGCATTATCGTGCTGCCGATCGGGGAGGAAATCTATTCCTTTACGCCGGTGCAGCATCCTGCGAACGACATGACCACGGACATTGTGACGACGCATTTTGATTATCATTCCATCGACCATAACCTGCTCAAGCTGGACATTCTCGGACACGATGATCCGACCATGATCCGTATGCTCCAGGATCTGACCGGCCTGGATCCGAAGGAGATCCCGCTGGACGATCCGCAGGTGATGTCATTATTTACGAGTACGGAAGCCCTCGGCATCACGCCGGAGGACATCGGCGGCGTGCCGCTGGGCTCTCTGGGAATTCCAGAGTTTGGCACAGAATTTGCCATGCAGATGCTGATTGACACAAAGCCGACCCATTTTTCCGACCTGGTGCGGATCGCCGGACTGGCTCACGGCACCGACGTGTGGCTGGGAAACGCGCAGACGCTGATCCAGGAGGGAAAGGCGACCATTTCCACTGCCATCTGTACGCGTGACGACATCATGATTTACCTGATAGGCAAGGGCCTTGACAGTGAGCTTTCCTTTACCATCATGGAGAGCGTCCGCAAGGGCAAGGGGCTGAAGCCGGAATGGGAGGAGGAGATGATCGCGCATGATGTGCCGGACTGGTACATCTGGTCCTGCAAAAAGATCAAATACATGTTCCCGAAGGCACACGCGGCCGCCTATGTCATGATGGCCTGGCGAATCGCCTACTGCAAGATCAACTATCCGCAGGCCTATTACGCGGCCTATTTCAGCATCCGCGCGTCAGGCTTTGACTACGAGCTGATGTGCCTGGGCAAGGAAAAGCTGCTTTACCACATGGCGGACTATGAAAAACGAGTGGATTCGCTCAGCAAGAAGGAGCAGGATACATACAAGGATATGAAGAGCGTGCTGGAGATGTATGCGAGAGGGCTGAACTTTGTCCCAATTGATATTTACAAGGCACAGGCGACCCGCTTCCAGATCGTCGGAAATGATCTGATGCCTTCTTTGAACTCCATTTCCGGTCTGGGTGAAAAGGCGGCTGCTTCCATCGTGGATGCCTGCAAGGACGGACCGTTTTTGTCGAAGGACGACTTCATGACACGCGCCAAGGTCGGGAAAACCATGACAGATCTGCTGGCAGATCTGAAAATACTTGACGGACTGCCGGAGACGAATCAGTTGTCGCTGTTTGATGTGGTGTGAGCCCGGCCGGCCGGACACAGGGGCGTGGTATTTGACGCTTGACCTGCCATAGGGCATCCTCGGACACGCTCGCGCTTATAAAACGCCGTAGCGGTACTAAGCTCAATCTGCGCCTGGCGGCTTGATTTCGCTAAGGACCGACGGCGTCTTTAATAGTCCTCGGCTGTCCTATGGCAGGTCGCGCACGGAAGATTTGTGACCCTGTGTCCGGCGGCCGGGCGCGGAAGATTTCACGATAATAAGAAAAGCAGGAGGTTCCTATGCTGGAGTGTTTTTACCCGGATGAATACCTGGACTCGGCGTATGTGGTGGATTATGCGGGGTTTTACAAGCGGGGATACCGGGGGATTATTTTTGATATTGATAATACACTGGTGCCGCATGGGATGCCGGCGGATGAGCGTGCGCGGGCCTTGTTTGGTGATCTGAAATCTCTGGGGTTTGAGTGCTGTCTGCTTTCGAATAATCAGCGGGAGCGGGTGGAGATGTTTAATGTGGATATTGGGGCGCATTTTATTGAGGATGCGCATAAGCCCTCCCGGAATGGGTACGAGAAGGCGATGGAGGCTATGGGGACGACGAAGGAAAATACGCTGTTTGTCGGAGACCAGCTTTTTACGGATGTGTATGGGGCGAGGCGTACGGGGCTGTACTCGGTGCTGGTGAAGCCGATCCATCCCAAAGAAGAGATCCAGATTGTGCTGAAACGGTATCTGGAGAGGATTGTGCTGTATTTTTACAGGAGGCAGCTGAAAAAACAGGCTTGAACCTGGGCGGCAAATCTGTATTTGAACGGCAGAATTTCTGTCGATGGCACAGGGACTGAGCCTGAATATTAAAGCTTGCGTCTGCAGCAGAAGAATTGTGCTGTCATCCACTATGATTGCCTGTGCTTTGTTTGGCTCTCGCCGGGCGATTGGTCTCTGGCTGAATGGCATCGTCAATCGACATATTCATTAGCAGTAGAATTTGTGTCTGCCCCGGTAAATCTTTTGTGGTAAAACCAGACAGAGAGAATGGTTCCGATAGTCCAGCCGACCGGCCATGCGCACCAGATCCCGGTGGTGCCGAGGCTGGTTCTGGAGAGCAGGATGGCCAGGGAGACGCGGAGGATCAGGTCGGTGAAGGTCGAGATCATGAAGCGCGTCATCATGCTTGCGCCCTTCAGGATTCCGTCAGCGACGAGCTTTACAGAGACAACGAAGTAGAATGGCGAGAGGATCCGCAGGTAGGTCATCCCGGTCTGCAGGGCGGTCTCTGTGGGACTATCCAGAAACAGGTACAGCAGGTATTTGCCGCATATAAAGTACAAAAGAGCCAGAGGAAGGCTGATGATCCAGACCATCCGGACACCGGCCCGGAAACCATCTTTTACGCGGGGGCGTTTCCCGGCGCCGATGTTCTGTGCGGTATAGTTGGAAATGCCGTTGCCCAGCGTGGTGAAGGAGGTAATGACCAGGTTGTTCAGCTTTACGGCGGCCGAGTAGCCGGCCATCACGCCGGTGCCGAAGCTGTTGATAACACTCTGGATCATGATATTTCCGACCGAGATAAAGCTCTGCTGCAGGATGCTGGGCACCGCGACGACCGTGATCCGTTTCAGAAGGCGCACGGAAAAAACAGGTGCTTTTTCAGCTCCGGGAATTTCTTTCAGGCGTTTGGCCACTACAAGCACAGCCAGCACGCAGCTGATCCCCTGGCAGAGAAAGGTCGCCCATGCGACTCCGGCGACTCCCATCTGAAATACTGTAACAAAAAAGATGTCTATGGCGATGTTGGAGGTTGAGGAAGCCGCCAGAAACACAAAGGGAGTCTTCGAATCGCCAAGCGCGGAAAAGATGCCGGTCGAAATATTGTAAAAGAAGACGAACGGCAGCCCCCAGATGTAAATGTTCAGATAAAGCCTGGAATACGCGAACACCTCATCCGGTGTCTGGATCAGGCGCAGCAGCGTGCCGCAGCCAAAAAGTCCGATGATCATCAGAATCACGCAGAGCACCGCGCTGGCGATCCAGGCGGTAGATACGGCGGTCTTCATGTTTTTGTAGTCATGCGCGCCAAAGAACTGTGAGACGATCACCGAGCAGCCCATGTTGCATCCGAACGCGAAGGCAATAAAAATCAGCGTGACTTCGTAGCTGTTGCCGACCGCCGCCAGCGCGTTTTCGCCGATAAATTTACCTGCCACAAGGCTGTCGGCAATGTTATAAAGCTGCTGGAAAATAATGCTGCCAAACAAGGGCAGACAGAACTGCCAGAGAACCCTTCCGGGATCTCCGATCGTGAGATCTTTGTTCATTGTTTTGTGGTTTTTGCGAGAACTTTGGTTTGAAGTATGGACTGAAGCTTTGTCTGGACCCTTGCCAGAATAACCGGATTGGCTTTTGTTTGAAATTTTGCCTGAATTTTTGCCCGAATCCTTGCTATGGATTTTTTCGTGATCGCTGCTCATGAAAAATGTACTCCCTTCTTGAAAATCACACCGTTCCCCATTATAATCAGATCAGGGCTATATTTCAAATATATATAAAAAATAATGATTATTCTTTTAAAATATGATAAAAAGAGAGTGTTGAAATTATTATGCGAAAAGGAATACATCATGCAAGCTGTGTCATAAGCTACTGGCACTTAGAACCATTATGACTCCGGCTGCTTGGCTCGTTGCATCGCGGGAATGAAAAAACATTCACAGGGAGATAGAGATGGACATTTCTTACGATTATTATAAGGCCTTTTACTACGTGGCAAAGTATGGGAATATTTCGAAAGCCGCCGAAGCTATGGAGAAGAGTCAGCCTAATGTGACGAAGGTACTCAACAAGCTGGAGGATCAGCTGGGCTGCAAGCTGTTTGTGCGTTCTCCGAGGGGAACCAGGCTGACGCCGGAGGGCGAGAAGCTGTACGCGCATGTAGAAGTAGCCGTGGAGCATCTGAAGGCAGGAGAGCGTGAGATTGCTTCGGACCGGAGTCTGCACAGCGGAACGATCTCCATCGCTGCCAGCGAGATTGCGCTGCGCTGCCATATGCTGCCGGTGCTGGAGCGGTATCGCCTGCTTTATCCGAACGTGCGGATCCGGCTGGCCAATTTTACGATTTATCAGGCCATTGAGGCTGTCAAAAACAACCTCGCGGATTTTGCAGTCGTGACCGCACCGGCTCCGGACGCTGTCCCGAAATCATTGAAAATGCGTGAGATCTCGCATATACAGGAGATTTTTGTGTGCGGGGAAAGCTTTCGTTCCTTGCGGTATAAAACGATTACTTATGCGGAGCTGATGGAGCTGCCGCTGATCTGCCTGAATGCGCAGACTTATACGTATCAATTCCTGACTCGTTTTTTTGAAGAACAGGGAGTGACGCTGCGTCCGGATATCGAGGTCACCACAGCTGATCAGATCCTTCCGCTTGTGAAAAGCAACCTCGGAATCGGTATTGTACCGGAAAAATTTGTGGAGCAGGAGGCGAGGGAGCCGGAAGACTTTTGTATGAATGCAGAATCTGCCCTGTCGTGCCCGTCGGAGAGCGGCCCGCTTCCTGAATTCGATAATAATCGCACTTTGCGCCCGGAGACTGACGGCATATACCGGCTCACCCTTGAAAAACCGCTTCCGCAGCGGGCCATCTGTCTTATTAAGCGTATCGACAGTCCGCTCAGTGTTGCTGCGCGGGAACTGGAACGGATGCTGATAGGCCAAATACTATGATTTGTTTTTTCAGGCATAAACGAAACAAAATTATCGAATAAAAGATATAAAATATGGTTGAGAAAAGAGAAATGCCAGATTATAATGGGAAATGATAGCAGATACCGGATTCAGATGAAACTTGTTAATTAAAAAGGAATGGCTGTTATGTTGAAAATATGGTACTACAGTGGCGTTCAGTATATGAAAGATGCGCCATCTTATTTTGATCATGTATATGAGGACGAATGGATCACAGATTCTTTTGTAAAGGAAATGATCCTGGATGTTGACCGTTCAGCAGTCGTCAGCGCACATGTAATAGAGAGTCCTGTGTTAGGGGCTATTACTCCGAGGGAGCTTTCCGGGGGAGTAAAGGTACTGATTTTGATGTTAAAGGACAATTCTTTTGTCTATAATATGTCGAATTGTGGAGATAATTGCGCAAAGTGGATTTTAAAGATTGCAGAGCAAAAGGATCTTATAGTCTATCTGCAGCATATCCTTCGTTTTGAAGGGGAATTTCAAATTATGATTATGAATACTGGAAGAATTGTGCATAATCAGAGAGAGTACGTGCGCGGCCTTCTGGAAGCGGAGAAATTGCAGAAGGAGTGAAGGATGAAAGGTGAATATTTATTTCAGGTAAGAGGTAGGCGAGTTCGTTTTACCTTTCGAATTCGCCGTAATCTTACGATTATCAAAGGTGACAGCGCAACTGGAAAAACGACGCTTCTAAGCATGATGTATGAATATCTCCGCAGCGGACGTGAGTCCGGTTATACGGTCAGTACGGAAGCAGATTATTATGTATATCTCCGGGATGAGGTCGGAAGAGATTGGACGGATGTTCTGTTTCCGCTGCGCGATACTATTATTTTCATAGAAGAGAACAACAATTTTGTCTTTTCAAAGAAGTTTGCAGACTTTGTAAAAATGTCTGGAAACTATTTTGTCATCGTCAGCCGCGCTCCGCTGAGAATGCTTCCTTATAGTATTCATGAAGTTTATGAAATCGTGGTGGACGGACAGCATGCTGATTTGAAGGAAGCCTGGCATACATTTCGCGAGCTATACAGCAATTTTCCAATGCCGCAGTATAACCGCATGAAAGAAGTACTGACGGAAGACAAAAATTCAGGATTCGAATTTTTTAACAATGTCGTGAAGAGGTATGAAAAACAGACAAGGAGGAAATATGAGCAAAATATTTAATACCGAAGCAGATTGTAAACCAGAGCTTCATTATATGGTTGATATTTCCGACCGTCTTCGTTCAATCGAAGAAATGATAGATCAGGGCAAATATTTTACGATCAATCGTGGACGGCAGTATGGCAAGACAACCACGCTTCGAATACTGGCAAATTATCTTCGGGATAAATATCTGGTAGTAAGCCTGGATTTTCAAGATCTGGATTCTTCTGATTTTTCCAATGTAGAGTATTTTGCGGAAGCGTTTGCGGATCTCTTTTACAGCAGGGTAAAGAGATCGGATGATTTGCCGCAGGATTTACTTACCGAATTGAAAAACTTTGCGGGCGGACAGATTCCACGCGCAAATCTGAGAAAGCTTTTTTCACTTCTTAAAAATTGCTGTGAAAAGGCATCTCGCCCGGTTGTTCTGTTGATTGATGAAGTAGATACTGCGTCAAACAATCAGGTGTTTCTTGATTTTCTGGCAAAGCTGCGGGCAGGGTATATTAACCGGGATGCTGAAGCAACCTTTCAGTCGGTAATTCTCGCCGGGGTATATGATATAAAAAATCTGAAGCGCAAATTTGTGAATAAAGACGAGCATAACGCAGAAAATTCCCCCTGGAACATTTCTGCATCCTTTAATGAAGATATGAGTTTTTCGCCTGGACAGATTGCCGGGATGCTTCGTGCGTATGAGGCGGAGCATCAGACCGGGATGGATATAAAATACATTTCAGAATTGATTTATGAATATACTTCCGGCTATCCGGTGCTTGTATCCGGCATCTGTAAATGGATTGATGAAGAACTTATGGGTACAAAAGAATTTCCGGATGCTGCATCTGCATGGACTTATGAGGGAGTGACCGAGTCAGTCGGCAATCTTCTGAAGGCTTCTTCTCCATTGTTTGAAAGCATGATCCGACAGATAACGCAGACTCCCGAGCTGGGAGAAATGCTGAAAAGTATCCTGTTTGAGGGAGAAAGCGTGTCTTTCAATCCGGACAATGCAGTTCTTTCTCTTGCTGCCATGTTCGGATATGTGAAGTCCGAGAGTGGACAGGTGAAGGTAAGCAACCGGATATTTGAGACAAGGCTGTATAATTATTTTCTCTCCCTGGAAGAAACAGAAAGCGCTACCTGTAAGGATGCTCGTGATAATATAAATGAATTTGTAAAAAACGACCGGCTTGACATGGAACTGCTGCTTAGAAAATTTGTAAAGCATTTTTCCGCAGTTTACGCGGATAATGATCAGAGCTTTATTGAGAAATACGGACGAAAAATATTCTTCCTTTATTTAAAACCGGTTATCAATGGCACAGGGCATTATTATATTGAAGCACAGACACGCGACTCGAAGCGGACAGATATAATCGTAGATTATCTGGGACAGATTTCTATTATCGAATGCAAAATCTGGCATGGCCAGAAATATAATGATGATGGAGAACAGCAGCTTATTGACTATCTGGATCGATATGATTTGAAGAAAGGTTATATGCTGACCTTTAGCTTTAATAAGAAAAAGTCGTCAGGAGTGGAGACGCGATTGTTTAAGGATAAAATTCTGGTTGAGGCTTTGGTTTAGAAAACGCAGATTAACGATTCAGACTCGTATTTCGCACATGCTGCAAGGCACGTATGAAAACGTATATTATTTGCAAAAACGACAAAGGATGGTAATGAAAATGACGAAAAAGAAAAATGCATGGAGCACATACACAGAAGAGCAGCTGGAGGAGCTGGAAGCACTTTCTGGAAACTACCGGGCATTCCTGGATGCCGGCAAGACGGAGCGTGAGTGCGTGACCGAGATCACAAGGATTGCGCAGGAGAATGGATATCGCAGTCTGGACGAGGTGCGTAAGGATGGCGGCCGCCTGCAGCCTGGCGACAAGGTCTATGCGTCCGGCATGGAGAAAACAATCGCTCTGTTTGTCATTGGGAAGCAGCCGCTGGAAGCCGGAATGCGGATTCTGGGAGCACACATTGACTCCCCGCGTCTGGATGTCAAGCAGGACCCCCTCTACGAGGATACAGAGCTGGCTTATCTCGATACTCATTATTATGGCGGGATCAAAAAATATCAGTGGGTGACTGTCCCGCTTGCTCTCCATGGGGTAGTAGTCAAAAAGGACGGCACCCGGGTACCTGTATGCATAGGAGAAGATGACGGAGATCCGGTGCTGTTTGTCTCTGATTTGCTGGTGCATCTGGCCGGAGAACAGCTGCAGAAGAAAGCAAGCGTAGTCATTGAGGGCGAAAATCTGGACATCCTTGTGGGGAGCCGTCCGCTTTCGAAGGCGGAAAAAGAGGTAAATAAGGGTTCCATGGGTTCTGCTAAAAGCGAAGCTTCCGCTACGGTTGAAGCTGCAGAAAAATCAACAGACGGAGAAGCAAAAAATAATGTGGAAGCCGGGAAAAATGGAACAGAAGCCTCCGACGATAAGAAAGCCGAAAAGGAAGCCGTGAAGCAGAGAATTCTCGCGATCCTTCAGGAAAAATACGGGATGGAAGAGGAGGATTTCCTCTCTGCAGAGCTGGAAGCGGTACCGGCTCAGAAAGCGAGAGACTGTGGCCTCGACCGCAGCATGATTATGGCCTACGGACAGGATGACCGTGTCTGCGCGTACACATCGCTTGCTGCGCTTCTGGATACTCCCGCCCAGGAGTACACCTGCTGCTGCCTGCTGGTGGACAAAGAAGAAATCGGGAGCGTCGGGGCGACCGGCATGCAGTCCCGCTTCTTTGAGAATACGGTCGCGGAGCTGATGGACTGCATGGGGCAGTACAGCGAGCTCGCGCTGCGCCGCGCCTTAAGTCACTGCCGGATGCTTTCCTCAGATGTGAGCGCCGCTTATGATCCGCTGTATGCCAGCTGCTTTGACAAGAAAAACAGCGCCTTTTTTGGAGGAGGACTGGTGCTGAACAAATACACCGGCTCCCGCGGAAAAGGCGGCAGCAATGACGCGAACGCGGAATATATCGCATCTGTCCGCGCTCTGCTTGATAAACACGAGGTCCTGTTCCAGAACGCGGAGATTGGCAAAGTCGATGTCGGCGGAGGCGGAACGATTGCCTACATAGCCGCCCTCTATGGAATGGAGGTCATAGACAGCGGCGTGGCGGTCATGAACATGCACGCACCGATGGAAGTCACCAGCAAGGCGGATGTCTATGAAGCACTGAGAGGATACCGGGCATTTCTGGCGGAAGCATAAGAAGTACCAATTTTGTTGGCAACAGTCTGATTTAGAATCATAGGGATAATTGAAGTTAGCCGCCGCAATGGCGGCTAATTTCTTTTAGACGATAAAAATTTGGAATATTCTGTTAAAAACACTTGCATATTATATACTGATAGCATATAATATATACAAATAAATCTCAGATATTACGATACTATAAGGTAACGTTGATACAAAAGCTACGTGAGGATATTTGAAAACAGGATGGAGGGGAAATGCCGGACGGAAAACTGCCATCCATGCAGATGGTAGACATATTTCCGTGCATGACTTTCCAGAACTTTGTATTCCGGACTTATAGAGGCAGCAAATGGAATATCTGAGAGATAGAAGAAGGCAGGTGTTAGTAAATGTATTGGGATTACGATCGGGAAGAGAAGAAGAAAAATATTCTGTTTTTGGCTGTGAATGATGCACATGGCAGTGAGTTTGGTTCTATGCTGGGAGGAGATCCACCGTATGCACTTAGGCAATTATGCGAAAAATGCCGCTCAGATCTTGTGCTGCTGTGCTGCTCTGCAAAACTGAAACAGCAGTTTGAAGATGAAGCGGCACGGGAATGGATGAAAAAAGTTTATCTGGACAAATATTTTTCGTGTGCTTTGGATGTGGCAGAGCAAAAGGAAGAAAAAATCCGGGAGTATCTTGACGGCCTTTCCTATGAGGAATATGCAATAATTGATCGCGAGGAACTGGAACCGGTTTTCCCAGGCCATACAGTATATTTTACAGAACTATTCAATGACTCTGCTGTCAAAAAAGCAGAAAGAATTCTCCGATACGGCTCTTATGCAAAAAAACTGCATCGCTATGAGCCGAGGGGAAGCATGGGAGACTTTATTGAGGACCATATATCAAAGGCAATCTTCCTGGATATCGATGGGGTTCTTAATGATGACGGTGAGCGAAGGGACAAAGGAGAAATCATCTGTCCGGAATACGTTGAAAATCTGGCAGGGATTGTAAAGGAGACCGGCGCAGAAATCGTTTTGTCTTCTTCATGGAGATATGGCATGATACATGAAGATCCAGGAAAAAATGACGCAAATATCCAGGCATTGCTGGATGAATTTGGCAAATATCATCTTCGGATTACAGGCATGACTCCGCTCTATTTTAATGGGCCTGACGGAAGACCGTACGAGGTACGTACCTGGCTTGCCTTCAGACCCAATTTAGAAAGCTTTGTAATCCTCGATGACGAGACTTTCTGGCAATGGAACTGGCTGTCCGACCGGGTTGTGAACACCGCAAGAAAACCAGCCAATGCTGATAAAGTTCGCTGGTGGGACTATGTGAAAGGATTGGACCGGGAATTTGCGAGGCAGGCAGTGGAAATACTTAATCGGTGAAAGAGTGCCGTGAAAAGGTACAGACGAACTGTATCGGTACATTTTTGTTGCCGATTGATTGGGAGGAGGGGAAGGCGTGCTTCTTGACTTACAGGGGTTGCAATGGTAATATAAGAGTACAAAAGGATAGTTTCGCTATTTTCCCTATTGTTCTCTAAACCGAAAAGGAAAGCAGGTGGTTTAGATGGATATGGATGAAAAACAACGTTTGCGAGAAGAAGATCTCCAGAGACTTCGGGGACTTCGCTCATGGATGATGATTTCCTTGGAGTAGTATTCGACGGCAATATTGAAGCAACAGAATTGCTTTTGAATATTATTTTGGGACGGAGTGATATGGTTGTGACGCAGGTTGTTGGCCAAAGGGAAATCAAAAACCCGAACGGCAGATCGGTCAGGCTTGATATTACATGCTGTAGACAGCGAAAAGAAACACTACGATGTCGAAGTGCAGCGTGAAGACCGTGGCGCAGGCGCACAGAGAGCCAGATTCAACAGCAGTATGCTTGACACGCGGATGTTGAAGCCGGGAGAAAAGTTTTCTATGCTGGCAGAAGGGTATGTGATTTTTATTACGGAAAATGATGTGCTTGGAAAAAACCTTTCACTTTACCACATTGAGCGCATGATTAAGGAGACAAACGAATTGTTTGGCGATGGTTCGCATATCATTTATGTGAATGGCGCTTATAAGAATGATGAAGATCCTGTTGGTAAGTTGATGCATGATTTCAGATGTATAGATGCTGATGATATGAATTACAGTGTGCTGGCTGAACGTGTTCGTTATTTTAAAGAGAGCGAAGGAGGTATTGAGACAATGTGTAGCGTTATGGAAGAAATGAGAGACAAAACGAAGATGCAGGAAAGAAAAGAGATAGC
>JAJQEO010000026.1 GCA_021201665.1 Lachnospiraceae bacterium
CAGCCAAACAAACGCATGTGACAGACACGGACTATATGTTCGTGAAATCGCCCTGGAAAAAAATAAATACAGCTTGACAAACAAATCATTCTTCGTTAAGATAGGAGAAAATGTGTGGCTGCGAAAGATTTTCGTAGCCGGATAAAGGTTTTTGAGAAAGAGGAGTACGCATCATGGCGCCAACAGAGAGGAAGATCCACTGGCTGGAAGGTCTTTTGGGAGGGCGGATGCGGAACGTGGCTTTTGAACTGAATGGCTGAAGCTGGTTACCTGCATGGCAGGATGTGACTGGTGTGTAGGTCATTACGGGTCTTCCCGTTACAGAAGAAAGAGATGTGGTTTTATTCCCACTTTATACAAGCTTTAAACGGCTTAGCTGCTTTATTCAAGTGTGGAATCATTCCATAAGAAAAGGTGGTACCGCGAGACATTCGCCCTTTGTATACGGTTGTATATGGAGGGCGTTTTTTATACACACGGCCGCGTAAGGAGTTTTATGGCTTACGCCATACGCGGCCGGCGCAGGCGGATAGGGAGAGAGGACTCTCCCTATTATTCAGTACAGGCTTTCGCACTTGCAGCGAAGACCGTATGAAAACGAAAAAACATTTTCAAAGAAGGAGAAGGTTATGAGAAAAGAACTGGCTAAGACGTATGACCCGAAGGGTCTGGAGGATCGGATCTATCAGAACTGGCTTGACAAGGGTTACTTTCACGCGGAGGTGAACCCTGAGAAGAAACCGTTTACGATTGTGATTCCGCCGCCCAATGTGACGGGGCAGCTCCACATGGGGCATGCGCTGGATGAGACGATGCAGGATATTCTGATCCGTTTCAAGCGGATGGAGGGCTTTGAGACGCTTTGGCAGCCGGGGACGGACCACGCCGCGATCGCGACGGAGGTGAAGGTGACGGAGATGCTCAAAAGCAAGGGCATCGACAAGGATGAGATCGGCCGGGAGGAGTTCCTGAAGTATGCGTGGGCGTGGAAGGAGGAGTATGGCGGAAAGATCACCAACCAGCTGAAAAAGCTTGGTGCCTCCGCTGACTGGGAGCGCGAGCGTTTTACGATGGATGAGGGCTGCTCGAAAGCAGTTGAGGAAGTGTTTATCCGTCTTTATGAGAAAGGATATATTTACAAGGGATCCCGCATTATCAACTGGTGCCCGGTGTGCCAGACCTCGATTTCGGATGCGGAGGTTATCCATGAAGACCAGGATGGATTTTTCTGGCATATTAATTATCCGGTAGTGGGCGAGCCGGGGCAGTTTGTAGAGATTGCGACCACGCGTCCGGAGACGCTGCTCGGAGATACGGCGGTGGCGGTGAACCCGGAGGATGAGCGCTATACGCATCTGGTAGGGAAAATGCTCGAGCTGCCGCTGACAGGACGGACGATCCCGGTGATTGCGGACGAGTATGTGGATAAAGAGTTTGGGACGGGCTGCGTGAAGATCACACCGGCGCATGACCCGAACGACTTCGAGGTGGGCAAGCGCCACAACCTGCCGGAGATCAACATCCTCAATGACGACGCGACGATCAATGAGCTGGGCGGCAAATATGCCGGCATGGACCGCTATGAGGCGCGCAGGGCGATGGTTGCGGATCTGGACGAGCTGGGACTGCTGGTAAAGGTAGTGCCGCATTCGCACAGCGTGGGCACGCACGACCGCTGCAAGACAACGGTCGAGCCGATGATCAAGCCGCAGTGGTTTGTGAGGATGAAGGAGATGGCGGAGCCGGCGATAGAGGCCTTGAAGAAAGGAAAAATCCAGGCACCGGGCGCGGATTTCGCTTCGGAGATCGCGGCGGAGGACTCCGACTTTGAGGGAACGCTGACCTTCGTACCGGATCGATTCGACAAAATTTATCTGCACTGGCTGGAAAATATTAAGGACTGGTGTATCTCCAGACAGCTCTGGTGGGGGCATCGGATACCGGCCTACTATTGTGACGACTGCGGTGCGACGGTTGTGGCAAAGGAAATGCCGAAAATCTGTCCGAAGTGCGGCAGAGGAAGCGGCTCCTCCTGCCAGTCGGCCGCAGACAGCAGTGACCATTCCGAAGGTGCTTCGAACCCAGGTCCTGCTCATTTCACACAGGATCCGGATACGCTGGACACCTGGTTTTCCTCCGCGCTCTGGCCGTTTTCGACTCTGGGATGGCCCGAGAAGACACCGGAGATGGATTATTTCTACCCGACAGATGTGCTGGTGACCGGATATGATATTATTTTCTTCTGGGTGATCCGCATGGTATTTTCCGGCATTGAGCAGACCGGGAAGGTACCCTTCCACCATGTTCTGATCCATGGTCTGGTACGAGACTCCCAGGGACGTAAGATGAGCAAGTCACTCGGAAACGGCATTGATCCGCTGGAGATCATCGAGCAGTACGGCGCGGACGCGCTGCGGCTGACGCTGATTACCGGAAACGCGCCGGGCAACGACATGCGCTTTTACATGGAACGCGTGGAAGCATCGCGTAACTTTGCCAATAAGGTATGGAACGCGTCCCGGTTTATCATGATGAATCTGGACAAAGCGGGAGAAGACGCGATTCCGGAGCAGATTGAGCTTTCTGCGCTGACTGCCGCGGATAAATGGATTCTCTCCAAGGTCAACGACCTGGCCAGGGATGTGACAGAGAATATGGATCGCTATGAGCTGGGAATCGCGGTGCAGAAGGTCTATGACTTTATCTGGGAGGAGTTCTGCGACTGGTATATTGAGATGGTAAAGCCTCGCCTTTACAGCGAGAGCGACACTTCAAAGACGGCCGCGCTGTGGACACTTAAAACAGTTTTGACGAACGCGCTGAAGATGCTTCATCCATTTATGCCGTTCATTACAGAGGAAATCTTCTGCACACTGCAGGACAGCCAGAGTGAATGTGGTGCCAGTGATGCGGCTGACGGAGAGGGCGTTTGCGCTTCCACCCAGAAAACCGGCATCGATCCAGACAAATATGAAGATGGCGCGAACCGGGACGCGGCCGCTGATTTGTCTGTCGTTCAGGGAAATGGCAATGCGGCACGCACCGAAAATCCTGCTTCCGGCTACGCTATGCCGGATGTGGCGGAGTCGATCATGATTTCCGCCTGGCCGGTCTGGAAGGAAGAATGGGACTTTAAAGAGGACGAAAAAGCCATTGAGACCATCAAGGAGGCGGTCCGCGCGATCCGCAATGTCCGCACGGGCATGAATGTGCCGCCGAGCAAAAAGGCGCAGGTCTTTGTGGTTTCGGAGGACGCGTCCATCCGTTCCATCTTTGAAAACGGAAAGGTGTTTTTTGCAACGCTCGGATACGCAAACGAGGTACACGTGCAGGCCGACAAGAGCGGCATCAGCGATGACGCTGTATCAGCGGTATTCCCGGGAGCGGTGGTATATATGCCGTTCGCGGAGCTGGTGGATGTCGAGAAAGAGCTTGCCAGACTTCAGAAGGAGGAAAAGCGTCTGGCGGGCGAGCTGGCCAGAGTGAACGGAATGCTCGGAAATGAAAAATTTGTAAGCCGCGCGCCGCAGTCCAAGATTGATGAGGAACGGGCGAAGCTTGCCAAATATACACAGATGATGGAGCAGGTGAAAGAGCAGCTGGCAAGGCTTGGCAGGTGAAAATGCAGGTGAAAGAGCAGCTGGGCGAGGCCTGGCCGGTGAAAACGCATCGGAAAGAGCAGCTGGCAAGGCCTGGCCGGTGAAAACACATCGAAAAGAGCAGCTGGCGAAATAAGCGAAAAGAGCGACAAACGAGGCCTGATTGACAAATGTACAGATAAAAGGAACAATTACAATGTTCGGAGACATAAAATCCAGACGGTAAAAGATACGATCGGGACGCGGACTTTGCTGCTGAAGAGAAGATACGATCGGAAACAGGCTCTGCAGCCGCCGGAAAATGCGATATGCAGCACCTGTTTCCACAGTATATACATAAGATGGGGGCGAATACATATATATGGAAGAAAATGCTTTGATTCCTATGGAAGATGAGTATGTGGAAAAAATGTTCCTGGGTCAGATTGAGAATCCGATCGCTGCGTCAGGGCTTTCCCTGACGCAGGCAGAGCGGATCATCGACCAGATGGTGGAGTATAAAAAGATGCGCATGATGTATACCTGCGCGCTGAAGGAAATTCGGACGAAATTTGACGTGCTCAACACGGAATTCGGCGTCCGCTATCAGCGGAATCCGATTGAGTTTATCACGATGCGTGTAAAAAGCACGCACAGTATTTTTGAAAAGATGCGCCGCCAGAACCAGACCTTCACAATGAACAGTCTGGAAGAAAATATCAGCGATATCGCCGGAATCCGCGTGATCTGTTCCTACGTGGACGATATTTATATGCTTGCGCAGGCCCTGCTCGCGCAGGATGACATTACTCTGCTGCGGGAGAAGGACTATATTTCACATCCCAAGGACAATGGCTACCGCAGTCTGCATCTGATTGTCAGTGTGCCGGTCTTTTTTACGGACCGCAAAAAGGATATGAAGGTCGAGGTACAGATCCGCACGATCGCCATGGACTTCTGGGCGAGTCTGGAGCATGGGATCAAATATAAAAAGAATGTCCCGAATCAGCAGGAAATTGTGGAACGCCTGAAAAACTGCGCGGAGGTGATAGCGGAGACGGATATGACGATGTTGGATATCCGCCGGGAGATGGAGGACGACGATATCCGGGAAAAAAGGGAACAATCCGGCAGGACGAATATGGAAATTTTGCTGGAGAAGCTCAAACGCCTGGATGAACCGATCGTGTAAATGACAGTTGCGAATGTGCCTGGGATGCTTTCTGCACCTTGACTGACACGAAAATGGAAAGCATCTTGTAACGACTCCGGATGGTGAGACAGATTAATGCTGCGCCGAGCGCGTAAATGGAAGGCACTTTGCGTTTGTTCAGGAGGAGAATGTCATCATTGTCCTGCCGGACACAGAAATGAAAGTATTTTGCACATTTGTTTCGGGAGATGAGGAACCCATGCGGGAGAGGAAGGGCAGAAGAGAGACTATGATAGATCTGAATATTTTACGAGAAAATGCGCCGATTACGGTTGTCGGGCATCCGGTCGCGGATTTTGACTGCTATGCGTCGGGATTTCTGATGGAATATGTCCTTACGGCGCTGGGAATAGAGGCTCATTTTGCAACGCCGGACGGAAGCGTGGATGAATATTTTGAAAAAAAGGCGGAAGAGATTGATTTTCACAAAAAAGCAGCCGGAGGGATTCGGGCGGAGGATACGCTTTTTTTAGTGGATCATACCGCGCAATATCCGAATAAGGTGGTCGGCTGTTTTGACCATCATCCTCCGCTCTGCGAAATCCCGGTGAACTACGAAAGAGACCACAGCACCTGCTGCGCGATCATGATTTACCGGTGGGCCGAAAGTCTGGGAATCGAGATTCCGCGGAAGCTGACCGCGTTTACGGTGTATGCCAACTATATGGACAGTCTGTCCTTTAAATCCTCCAAGGGAAGGAAAGAGGACCGGGCATGGTGCGTGGAGAAAATAAGGGAGCTGGGGATGGATGAGGCGGAGGTCGTGGACTTCGGGTATGGTCTTACCGATGCATCCCTGCCGTTTGAAGCATTTCTGCTGACTGGGCTTAAAACCTATCCGCTGACGGTAGGAGCAGATCCCACTAAAGCAGCAGCGGCCAAACCGGCTACAGTGGATAATCGGAGCGTCCAGGTTTCTCCATCCCGGGATCGTGTCCTGAAGGCTTCCTACATCGTCGCGAAATCGAGTGAGATCGATGTGAAGCGGGTCGTGGAGGTCCTTTCCGGGCATCTGGACGATGAGGTGGCTGCGTGGTGCTTTATCATCAATAATGTAGCAGACGATGAAACGCGGCTTCTGGTGATTACGAAGAGGTTTTACACAGATCAGACCATCCGGCGAAATCTCGGCCGGGGAAATGATATCATTCCTTCCCTGCAGAACATGCTGAGCTTTCGCAATGACGGGACCATCACGAGCTGGCTGATTGAAAAGAATCTGCAGATTTCCACGATGGAATCCTGTACGAGCGGCCTGATCGCAAGTACGATCACGGATTATGAGGGAGCCTCCGCGATCCTGAAGGGGTCGCTGATCACGTATTCAAATGAGGCGAAAATCCTGGAGGGGGTGGCGGCTGATGTAATTGAACAGTCTGGCGTTTATTCCAGGGAGACGGCGGCAGAAATGGCGCGTAATACAAAGCGTATTTTCCGCAGCGATGTGGGTATCGGCATCACGGGTTCCTTCGGCAATCTGGATCCGGCAAACCCGGACTCTGTCGCGGGGGAGATTTATCTGCAGGTGGAATACACCGGCAGGGAGGCTCCGGTGAAGATGGTGATGCGGGATCTGACACAGAGCCGCAAAGAGATCAAACAGAGCGTGACGCATCTGGCGCTGGCGATCGTGTGGGCGACGCTCAGATACCAGGTACGGGCCGATGCCTGAATTCAGATGGTATTTAGATACCTTCGCGTTTCAGGACATTTTATAATGCACAAAGGCGTGCATACTTTTGATATGCCATATGCCGCATGGAGGGCAGCACGATGTCTTTACAGTTTATATTTGGCAATTCCGGCAGCGGGAAATCTCATTTTCTGTATCAGAAAATCATCGAAGAATCCTGCCGCCACCCGGAGATGAGCTTTCTGGTGATCGTACCGGAACAGTTCACGATGCAGACGCAGCGTGATCTCGTGATGCTGCATCCGAACAAGGGAATTATGAATATTGACGTCCTGAGCTTTCGCCGTCTGGCACACCGCGTTTTTGAGGAGGTGGGGGCGGACCGCAGGACGGTGCTGACGGAGACAGGAAAGAACCTGATGATCCGCCGTGTGGCTGAGTTAAAAAAGGATGAATTGAAGGTACTTGGCGCGCGGATGAACCGCACCGGCTATGTTTCCGAAGTGAAATCGATCCTCTCTGAGCTGCTGCAGTACGAGGTTTCTGATTATGACCTGGGCTGTATGCTGGAATCTGTAGAAGGCCGCCCCCTGCTGCACGCAAAGCTGGAGGATATCCGGGTGCTTTACCGGGCGTTTCTGGAATACCGGCAGGAGCAGTTCATGAAACCGGAGGAACTGCTGGGGATCCTTACACAGGTGGCTTCACGCTCAAAGCTCCTGAAACGGAGCGTGCTCGCTTTCGATGGGTTTGCCGGGTTCACGCCCTCCCAGCTGGATGTGCTCGGAGAGCTGCACCGCATCTGCCCGAAAATCTATCTGACCGTGACGATCGACGCGAGGGAGGAGTTTTTCGGAGAAATCAGGGAGCATGAACTTTTCGCGCCGAGCAGGCGGATGATCCGGAGCGTGACAGAGGTGTGCGGGGAGGGATTCGATGATCCGATCGTACTTGGACCTGGCGGACGTTCAAAGGCTGCGAGGACGACTGTGGCTCCGGACAGTGACCTGCCGCGGTTCTCAAAAGATGGGGCGCTGCGGCATCTGGAGCAGAACCTGTTTCGCAAAAAACAGTTTCCCTACCGGGGGGAGTCAGACGAGCTGTCGCTTTCGGTGCTGAGTTCCCCCGTCCAGGAGGTTCATTTTGCGGCGCGCACCATTGCGGGGCTGGTCCGCGGCGGCCGTTATCGATATCGGGATATTGCGGTGATTGCGGGAGATTTAAATGCATATGGGAATTATGTGAAAAGGATATTTCCCATGTATGGGATCCCTGTTTTTATTGATGAAACTCGGCAGCTTCTGCTGAATCCCTGTCTGGAATTTGTGCGTGGGGCACTCTCGATGGCAGAGCAGGATTTTTCTTACGAGTCTGTGTTCCGTTTTCTGCGCACCGGCATGGCAGGGCTGTCTCCGGATGAGACTGACCGCCTGGAAAATTATGTGATTGCGGCCGGTATCCATGGATATTCGGGTTGGAAAAAGGAGTGGACCTGGTGTCCGCCGAGCCTGCAAAGGGTCGTCTGCCCGGAGAATCCCGGGGGAACCGTTTTATCGGGAAACGATGAGGGTTCGGAATCTGATTTTGCCCGGGAAGGGCGCAAAGAGGAGGCGCTGTGCACAGATGGATGCCGCGAAAACAGTTCTGAGCCCAACCCTGATTTGACCGGGGAGGACGAGGCACTCGCCGGTCTGTCCCTGTACAATGCGCTGCGCGTCCGTTTTCTGGATGTGGTTGGCCCGTTTGCGGAGAGTATGCGCAGAAAAAACCGTCCTTTGCTGGAATATGCTGCGGCATTGTACCGTCTGCTGATTGACTGCGAGGTACAGCAGAAGCTGAAAAACCGGGAAAATGAGCTGAAGAACATCGGTTCAGAGCTTTCGTCGGAATATCGGCAGATTTACCTGATCCTGATCAGGCTGCTGGATGAAATGGTGGATTTACTCGGCGAGGAGGAGATGAGCTGCCGGGAGTTTTCGGAGATATTGGACGCCGGCCTTTCCGAGGCGAAGGTGGGAATCATCCCGCCGGGGATCGACCAGGTGCAGGTGGGAGATATCCGCCGCTCGAGGCTTTCTCATATTAAGATTTTATTTTTCCTGGGACTTAACGATGGCTGGGTGCCCTCGCGCCCGGATGGGGGCGGCATTATTTCTGATACAGAACGGGAAATACTGCAAAAAGCCGGAGCCTCCCTGGCACCGTCCGCGAGAGAAAACAGCTATATCCAGAGGTTTTATCTTTACCAGAACCTGACAAAACCGCAGGATCGTCTTTACCTGTCCTGGTGCTTAAGCAGTGGAGATGGGACATCGATGCGCCCTTCTTATCTGGTTTCTACGATACAGCGGCTGTTTCCTGCTCTTAAGGAAAACCGGGAGGAAGACGCGGGCACTCGTCTTTCCCAGGTGACTTCCAGAGAAAACGGGATGCTTTACCTGCTGCACGGGCTGCAGGAAAAAGGCAGCGGCGAGGAAGGCTCCCAGTGGCTTTCTCTTTACCATATGTATCTGAATGATGCCAGTTACAGCGCGAGAGTCCGGGATCTGAGTGCTGCCGCGTTTCTGACCGGGCGGATCGCGAAAACGGAAAACTCCGGCATATCTGAAAGACCCCAGGAGCGTGGTGCAGTGGATGAGTCTGCCAGTCCGATACAGACGCAGGATCATCTGAATCCGAATACTGCACGGCTGCTGTACGGGTTGGATGGTCAGGCAGGCAGTATGTCGGCTTCTGTGACGCGCCTGGAGCAGTTTGCAGGATGCGCGTTTTCTCATTTTGCCTCCTATGGGCTGCGGCTGCGGGAGCGCACAGAGTATGGAGTAAAGGCGACGGACCTGGGGACGCTGTTCCATGGGGCGGTCGAGCTGTTTTCCCGGCAGATGCTCGCGGATGGCTGTGACTGGGGCGAATGCTCCTACGAGGAACAGGCACGCATGATGGACCGCTGTGTAGAGCAGACGGCGGATATGTATGCGGGCGGCATTTTGCATGGGAGCGCGCGACAGGAGTATACCATCCGGCGGCTTAAACGGATTCTCAGACGCACGGTATGGGTCATGCGGGAGCAGACCAGGGCCGGTCAGTTTCGCCCGGTCGGATTTGAAATCTCATTTGCGGATACGCAGGATCTGGACGCGGTGCATGTGCGCATTAAGGAGAATGACCGGATTCGCCTGCAGGGACGGATTGACCGCATTGATACGGTGGAGACGGAGGATGCGGTCTATGTAAAGGTGGTAGATTATAAATCCGGTATGGCGCAGTTTGATCCGGTATCGCTTTATTATGGATTGCAGATGCAACTTTTTGTTTATCTGAATGCGGCGATGGAAATGGAGAGGAAGCTTCATCCGGACAAAAAGGTGGTTCCGGCCGGGGTTTTCTATCACAGAATGCAGGACCCGGTACTGGATAAGGATACGCTTCCATCCGGACAGTCAGGTGCTGACCTTGCCCGTGAGACGCTTTTGAAAAAAATGCGGCCGAACGGTCTGGTCAATTCGAGCAGTCAGGTTCTGCGGATGTTTGACGCGCATCTTGGCCTGGGCGCTGCAGATTCTCTGGTGATCCCGGTGGGCATCAAAAAGGACGGCACACCAAAGGCGACATCCAGTATTGTGACAACCGAACAGTTCGAAGCACTTTCGGAGTATGTGTCGCACCTCCTTACCCAGATGGGAGAGGCGATTCTTGACGGAGCTATTGAAGCCAGCCCATTTGAGGACCGCTCCGGGAGCGCGTGTGATTACTGTATTTACGCGGATGTCTGCGGTCTGGATAAAAAAATCCCCGGGAACTGTCCAAAGCGCAGTCCCGACCTGACATCTCAGGAAGTAATTGAGCGCCTGGTGGGCGCGAAGTGTTCTGCCAATGACAGGCGCGGCCTGCCGCATGCGAACCATACATCCGGGACGAACCAGGGAGGTGACGAGACATGTCTGTAAAGTGGACCGAAGAACAGCAGCAGGTCATTGACGCGAGAAATCAGGATATTCTGGTATCCGCGGCGGCCGGATCCGGCAAAACGGCCGTGTTGGTTGAGCGCATACTGAAAATGATTACGGACGAAGAAAAGCCGGTGGATATCGACCGGCTTCTGGTCGTTACCTTTACCAACGCGGCCGCCTCGGAAATGCGGGGACGGATCCGCGACGCGCTGGAGGAGCGGGCCGCGAAGGATCCAGATAATGTCCATCTGCAAAAGCAGCTTGTTCTGGTGCATAATGCGAAGATTACGACGATTCACAGCTTTTGTCTGCATGTACTTCGCAATCATTTTCAGACGATCGGTATTGATCCCTCCTTCCGCATCGCGGATGAGGGCGAGGTACTTCTGCTGGAGCAGGACGCAGTGAAAGAGGTGGTAAACGAGGCTTATGAGACGCTTTCCGCGAAAGATGCTGCCCATATAGAGGAAGATCTGGAAAGTGCTGCCCATATAGAGGAAGATCTGGAAAGTGCAGCCCATGTAGGGGAAGGTTTGAAAGAAACTGCTCACGTGGGAAAAGGAGAAACAGCCTTCCATGATGGAAGCTTGAGCGGCGAGGAATTCACTGAATTTCTCGAACAGTTTGTGACGGGAAAGGACGACACCCTTGTGGAAGAGTGGATTCTGCAGCTCTATCACACAGCGCTGGGGCAGCCCTTCCCGGAGGAGTGGCTGCGAGAGTGCCGGGAGGCTTATACTTCGAAAAAACGGTCTTCATGGCTCGCCTATATCGAAAAAGACACGGCTCTCCGGCTGGCGGATGTCCATGCGACGCTTAAGGCTGCCCTGCGGCTTGCCCGCGATCCGGACGGTCCCTATCCTTACGAAAAGGCGCTTCTTTCGGATCTGGCGCTGGTGGAACGGCTGGAAAAGGGCAAAAGCTATGAGGGTTTTCTGAAAGCCTTTCAGGAGATGGGCAGCTTTGAAACCCTGGGCAGGAAAAAGGATGATCATATCTCAGAAGAGAAAAAACAGCTGGTCAAGTCCCTGCGCGACGAATGCAAGGATCAGATCACTGCGCTCCGTGAGCAGTATTATTATGATGACCTGGATGTCCTGCGTGAAGAATACCTCCGAAGCGGCACTGTCGTGCGTGTGCTGACCAGGCTGACAGAAGCCTTTATGAAACGCCTTTCCGAAAAGAAGGCGCAGAAGAATATTCTGGATTTTGGGGACATGGAGCATATGGCGCTGAACGCGCTGGTGACGCGGGAGAAAACGACATCCGCACAAGAGCACTCTGGCACGCAGGAAATCGCACAGGAGCCAAACAGCGGCACTCAGAAGCAATCCGGCACGCAGAAGCAAAACAGCGGCACGCAGAAGCAATCCGACGCGCTGAAATTTTCCGACTCATGCAATGCGTCTTCGGAGGGCGGCATTCCATATGGCTTTGGAGCAGTATATCCGACAGCAGTGGCGCAGGAATATGCGGAGACCTTTGAGGAGGTCATGATTGATGAGTACCAGGACAGCAACCTGGTGCAGGAGATGATTCTCACCAGTGTTTCCGGGAAGGGTCACGGTGCGCACAACCGTTTCATGGTCGGTGATGTCAAACAGAGTATTTACCGGTTTCGTCTGGCCAGGCCCGAGCTATTTATGGAAAAATACCACCGCTACCAGGTTTTGGGCGAGGCAGATGGCCAGACGGCTGATGTTGACAGCGAGGCGGACATCCGTACGACTGATGCCAGTATATCAGAAAAAGACAGAAGCGGACAGGCAGCGCCAGCGGACAGCAATACAGGCAGCGTGGAATCACAGTCTGGCGCAGTTACAGAGCGCCGCATTGACCTGCACCGCAATTTCCGCAGCCGGACGCAGGTACTGGAATCAGTGAATTATATTTTCCGCCAGATCATGCAGGAATCCTTAGGCGGCATAGCCTATGACGCAGACGCGGCTCTTTATCCGGGAGCGGCATTTGCGGAGCCGGATGAGCCTTGTGCCGCAGGAGCGGCATTTGCGGAGCCGGATGAGCCTTGTGCCGCAGGAGCGGCATTTGCGGAGCCGGATGAGCCTTGTGCTGCGGGAGCGACATTTGCGGAGCCGGATGAGCCTTGTACCATGGGAAAAGCATTTGACGAAGCGGACGCGGCTCTTCATTCGGACACAGCAACTGCCGGAATGAAAACAACACATAACTGGTACACATCCGAATTACTGCTGCTGGATGGCGGGGATGCTTCCACGGAGGAGCTTCGGGAAGAGGAAGCCAGGATGGTCGGCCGCCGGATACTGGAGCTTGTGGGGACAATGCCCGTCCTGGATAAGGAGAACGGCGGTTTTCGCCCGGCGCGGTATGGGGATATTGTGATTTTGCTGCGCACCATCAGCGGCTGGGGAGAGACCTTTGGCCAGATTCTTTCAGACATGGGGATCCCCTGCTTTACCGGCTCGCAGAAGGGGTATTTTTCCGCAGCCGAGGTACGTGTCGTACTATCTTATCTGAAGATTCTGGACAATCCGCAGCAGGATATTCCGCTGGCGGCCGTGCTTCGAAGCCCGATCGGTCGTTTTTCGGACGAGGAGCTCTCCCATATCCGTCTGTTGGGAGGAGAAGAAACGACTCTTTCTTTTTATGACTGCTGTCTGCGCATGGCGAATTTTTCCGCCGTTACTGAGGAAGAAAAATTGCTGCAAAACAAAATGAGGCGATTTCTGTCTGTTTACCAGAGCCTGCGGGAAAAATGTGCCCATACGCCGATCCATCTGCTTTTGTGGGAGGTCCTGGACGTGACCGGCTATGGGGAGTATGCGGCGGCGCTTCCCGCCGGAAAACAGAGAAAGGCCAATCTGGATATGCTTGTGGAGAAGGCAATCGCCTATGAAGCGACCAGCTACCACGGTCTTTATCATTTTGTGCGGTATATTGAAAACTTGCAGAAGTACGAGGTGGATTACGGCGAGGCAAGTCTGGGAGCTGAGGCTGGCGATACTGTCCGCATTATGAGCATTCACAAAAGCAAGGGTCTGGAATTTCCCATTGTTTTTGTGAGCGGCATGGGCAAGCAGTTCAATGAGAGAGACGCGCGTGCGAAGGTTGTGACACATCCGGAATGGGGGATCGCCTGCGACTGTGTGTGGCAGTCGGATGCGATGCCCGGAGAAGATGTAGTGCCTCGAGGAGATACAATGCTTCGAGGGGATGCGATGTATCGAGAAGGTGCAATGCCTCAGGAGAGGGACGGTGATTCGCCGGATGTTTCATCTGCCGCGTGGGACGAGATGCCGCGCATGCGGCGCGCCACCCTTTTAAAGAAAACGATTCAGCAGAAGATCTCTTCCGAGAATCTAGGTGAGGAATTACGTGTGCTGTATGTGGCGATGACGCGCGCGAAGGAAAAGCTGATCCTGACCGGCGGTGTGAAAAACCTGGAGAAAAAACTGACATCCTGGGAAAATGCCACACTTTCCTACAGTTCTCTTGCCGGAGCTTCGAATTATCTGGACTGGGTGGCTCCCGCACTGATGCAGTGTGCAGATGAAGGTAAAGTCACCCTGCATAAAGCTGCTCAGGATGAAGCCGTTCGGGGCAAAGCTGCTCTGAATAAAACACTCCGGGATGCCCATTTTGAAATCTTCATCCAGACACCGGAGGAAAATGCGCAAAAAGAGACCGCCGCCCGGGAGGACGGCTGGCGCACACTGCAGGAGCTTCTGCACGCGAAGCCATCGGCAGAGGAGGACGAGGAAACCAGGAGGTACCTCGAGGATGTTTTTTCATCAGGCTATCCTTACGTGGGAGAGAGCACCATTTCCGGAAAATATTCGGTGTCCGAATTAAAGAAGATGTCTCAGAGGATGGAAGAGGGCGACGCGCGTGAGCTGTTTGAGGAAGAAACTGTGGTTCCCCTCATCCCGAGATTTGTACAGCAAGGCTTATCCGCAGACAGTGACGCGTTCTGGCAGGAGGCTGGAGAAAAAATGCAGCCGGATGGCGCATCTGGTGCCGGATTCGCGCAGATACAGCCTGAAGAGACCGGAATATCGTCACGCCTGCCTGGCGCAGAGATTCCGGATGCAAAGTCTGGGTTATCCGGGGCTGCGCGGGGAACCGCTTTCCATACGTTTATGGAAAATTTAGATTTTTCTAAGAAAGAAGATTTACGTTTTCAGTTGGAAGAATTGATTAGTTGTGGTAAAATGACCGAGGAAGAAGCGGCCTCTGTTAATCTAAGCGAGATATCCGCCTTTCTTCACTCTTCGGTGGGCAGGAGAATGGAGCGCGCCAGTGCGGCAGGAGAGCTGTTTCGGGAGCAGCCATTCGTCCTCGGCGTCCCTGCCGGAGAGATTCTGAAAAATGGATCATCCGAGATCGTCCTGGTACAGGGGATTATCGACGCTTACTTTCTGGAAGACGGACAGATTGTCCTGGTGGATTACAAGACAGACCGGGTGTCATCAAAATGGAAGCTGATTGAGAGATACCGGACGCAGATCGATTACTACGCGAAAGCATTGGAAAGGCTCACAGGGAGGAGGGTTCGCGACCGTGTGATTTATTCCTTCTGCCTGGGAGAGGAAATTTACCTCTCTGCTTAGACTGCTGTGATACAGGGGATTGCGGGAACGCAGAACACGGAGCAATTTTGTAGTATCCTGTCCTTTTGCAGCCCGAATCATGTTATGTGTTTGGAGAATTTATGAAAAAATTAGTCAAAAGTGAAGCGGTGCGGTACGTCTTTTTCGGAGGCTGCACGACCGCGGTGAACCTGATCGTTTATTATTGTCTGTGCATGACAGGCATGAATATCACGGTGGCAAATACGATTTCCGTATTAGCCGCGATCGTATTTGCTTATGTGGTGAATAAGCTGTTTGTGTTTGAGCATAAGACCCATTCTCCCGGAGAATTGCTCCGGGAGGCCGGCAGCTTTGTCGGCATGCGGCTGGGCACGATGGTGATTGAAGTGCTTGGCGTGCTTTTGCTTACCTGCATCTGGGGCATGTCCAATATGGCAGCGAAGCTGGTGATCCAGGTAGTCATTGTCGTGTTGAATTATTTTATCAGCAAGCTGGTGGTTTTCAAAGACGCGGATCCGGAAAATATCGGCGAAAGCGAAAATGCGCAGTCGGAACGTGCCGGTACGCCTGCAGGCGGTTCGTATGGTGCAGATGCCGAAAATGGAGCGTACGGTGCAGATGCCGAAAGTGGCGTGCACGATACAGATATTGGAAACGGCATGTGCAGCAGGGACACCGAAGACGGGACACACGGCGTGGCCGCAGATATCGATATGAGCTTTGAGGCTGCCGAACGTGACCGGCACAGTAAAGATGGTGTGTGCGATTCGGATGCGGGGATAAGCTTTACATCAGAGACGGACTCTGTCAGCAGAAATCTGAAAAGGAAGAATTCAGACGCAGAGATTCGGGATGAAAAAAAACGGGATGGCGGCTCCCTCTTTCGGAGACTTGCGCACTTCTGGAAGTCGAGACGGACGTCCTCGTCCGCAAAGCTTCGCACGGCGAAACAGATCTCACGAAATTACTTCCTGGCCGGCTTTTTCGCGAGCGGTCTGGTCGCGGGAGCGGCCTTTGCCCTGATGGGAGTCTGGCCGTTCGGGGATAAGACTCTGCTGATTATCGATTCGCTTCACCAGTATCTTCCGTTTTATACAGACTTCCACGAAAAGCTTGTCAACAGTGAATCGTTCCTGTACTCCTTCTCCGGCGGACTGGGCTACAATTTGTGGTCGACCTATGCCTATTATCTTGCGAGTCCGCTGAACTTCCTGATGGCGTTCATTCCCACCGCGAATGTCTGCGACTTCATGGATCTGATGATTCTTGTGAAGATCGCACTCTGCGGAGGATGCTTTACCTGGTACATGCACAAGCATGACGAAGAGAGGCTTTCGTACCGGTCTTCGAAGGAGGATCAGGCGGATGGTATCGATGGTATTGCCGGGACTGGCCGGGGCGGCGGGGATTTCTCCGGACAGTCAGCCGCGGCGGGCTTTAGTACCTTGCCGGTTGTTTTCGGCATGATGTACGCGCTGAGCAATTTCGTGATCGGTTATTATTTCAACCTGATGTGGCTGGACAGCATCGCTATGCTGCCTCTGGTTATGTACGGTATCGAGCAGATCGTAAAGGGTGGGAGGGGGAAACTCTACTGCCTGGCATTGTTTTACGGATTATGGTGCAACTATTATATCGGATTCATGCTCTGCCTGTTTTCCTGCCTGTATTTTCTGGTGCGATGGATTGCGCAGACCGGGGAGTATGGCGGCCGCAGCTTCCCTCGTGACCTCGGCAAAAGCTGCCTGACCTTCGCGTGGTATTCTCTGCTCGCCGGAGGCATGGCCGCGCTGGTGCTCATTCCGGCGTACATGGGGCTGACCAGCTCAGAATCCATGGAGAGCAACACCTTCCCGACCGTGGTAAAATTCTACGAGAGCCTGGCGGAGCTTCTGGAAAACCACATGGCGTTCATGGAGCCGGTGACCATCTCCAGCACACAGGTGGGACTGAATGTTTACTGCGGCGTCGCCACCGTGCTGCTGGCTGTCCTGTATCTGTTTGACCATGAGATTCGCCTGCGGGAGCGGCTTGCACATTATGGGCTGTGCGCCCTGCTGCTGTTCAGCTTCGCGTGCAATATTCCGAATTATATCTGGCACGGGTTCCACCAGCAGAACGGTCTGCCGAACCGCTTTGCCTTTATTTACATTGCCGTATTGCTGGTGATGGCTTACGACGCTCTGCGTGACCTGAAAAAATACTGGCTGCCCGAGCTGATTTTCGCTGTGGCCGCCCCGGCGGCGTTTCTGATCGTACGCTACCTGAACCCGGAACGCGAGCTGGAAGGGTACCTGTTTTTGATTTCACTGGGACTGCTGCTTTTCTACTTCGGGTTCCTGCTGATCGGAAGATATGTGGACCGCCTGAAGCCGTCTTACTTCCGCATGGCTCTGACACTCGTCCTGGTGGTGGAGATCGCCACGAACGCGATTTACGGGGTTTCTCAAAACGGAGTAGTGACGAGGAGCATCTACCTGGCGGACCAGACCTCCTATCAGAACCTGATCGCTGACCTGGACGAGGAGGATGATGACTTTTACCGCAGCGAGGTGGACCGGCAGCGCATGAGGAACGTGACAATGTATGTGGGCGGCAATGCCCTGGTGATGTTTAATTCCACCATGCAGAGCTCGGTCATCGATTTCTGCGACGCGCTCGGCATCGAGGCCCGGACCAACAAGAATGGCTATCTGGGCGTGACGAAGCTGATGAATGATGTCTTTGGTATTAAATATGTGGCGTCGCCGACCGATTCCGAAAACTTCTACCAGTTTGAGCGTGTGGACAAGGACGGGGAGCTGACTCTGTATGAGAATGACAACGCGCTTTCTCTCGGATTTATGGTGGACGACGCGATCCTGGAGTGGGATACCAGCACCGGCGAGCCTCTGGATATCCAGAACAGCTTTGTAGAACTGGCGACCGGGCATGACGCGATCTTTGTCCTCGACCGCTATATTGAGATGGAGGATGGGGAAAACTACGCGATCAAGATCCCGGACAACAAGCAGGTATACATGTGCATCGACACGCGTGTCTCTGAGATCGTCCTCAACACGCCGGAATACACCAAGACGTTTACGACCTATACGGACCACCTGTATGTGATCAACAGTACCTCCGAGAGCAATCTCGCCGATTTTACGGTGACTCTCAAGGATACCCAGACGAGTGTGCAGGCCGAGATTTATACCTGCTCCAACGAGGCCTACCAGGAGGTCGTGGACGAGCTTGCGAAGAGCCAGCTGGAAAATGTCGTCGTTGACGGCAATACCGTGACGGGCGATGTGGATGTGCAGGAAGCCGGGATACTGCTTCTAACCATCCCCTACGATGAGAGCTGGACCATCCTCGTGGACGGAGAAAAAACTGAATTTTCGTGCGTGGGAGGCGCCCTGATCGGCGTACACCTGGAGGAAGGGGAGCATTCCATCGAGATGCGCTACACTCCGTCCGGCCTCTGGACGGGCAGCGCTCTGACCCTGTTGTCGGCACTGCTGTTTCTGGCGACCATGTTCTGGGAGAAAAAAAGGAAAAGGCAGCTGACGGGCGCTGCGGCCTGATGCCAGCGGTTCTCAGGCAGACTTTTTTTGGAAGACGCATTTCTGGAAGACGCATTTTTGAAAGACGCATTTTTGGAAGATGCATTATGGAAAGAAGCGGTATGGAAAGAAGGAGTTCGAACCGAAAATTGGCATAATAGATACTAAAAAAGACAGCAAAAAGACAGGAAAAAGTCAGCAAAGAGATTGTATAGATAGAAACCTGCCGCAATGTGTCAGGGGAAAGAACAGTTACTGGGAGGAATATTCAAATGGAAATCACATTTTCAGACAAGGCGGAACGCATCAAAGCGGGAATTTTCGCAGTACTCAATGAGAAAAAGGAGGAGCTGCTGCGCCAGGGGAAGACGGTCTACAACCTCTCCGTTGGCACGCCGGATTTTCAGCCGGCGCAGCACATTATGGACGCTGTCAGCGCGGCCGCGCAGGATCCGGTTAATTACAAGTATTCTCTGGTCGAGCTGCCGGAGCTGCTCGACGCGATCCGCGCGTTTTATCAGCGGCGCTTTGGCGTGAAGCTGGAGGCTGACGAGGCGATGGAGCTTTACGGCTCACAGGAGGGCATGACCCATATCGCGTGGACCCTCTGCAACCCGGGAGAGCTGGTGCTGGTGCCGAATCCCGGTTATCCGATCTTTGGCATCGGGCCGCAGCTCTGTGACGCTGAGGTTTGGGAATATCCCCTGTATGAAGAGAACGGGTTTCTTCCGAAATTTTCGGATATTCCGGAGGAGATCGCCCAAAAGGCGAAGCTGATGGTGGTCAGCTATCCGGCCAACCCGATCTGCCGCGTGGCCCCCGATTCTTTTTATCGGGAACTGATTGATTTTGCGAAGAAATATCATATTATAATACTGCACGACAGCGCTTATTCCGATATCGTCTTTGGCGGGAGAGCCTGCGGGTCGTTCCTTGCTTTTGAGGGAGCGAAAGAGGTGGGGGTGGAGTTTTATTCTCTCTCCAAAACCTTTAACTACACGGGCGCCCGGGTTTCTTTCGCGGTCGGCAATGCGGACGTGATCCGTAAGTTTAAAGCCATGCGGACGCAGTTTGATTACGGAACCTTCCTGCCGGTGCAGTACGGCGCGATCGCGGCGCTGAACGGACCGTTTGACCAGGTGCAGCGCCAGTGCCGCATGTATGAGGATCGCAACCATACTCTGTGCGGCGGCCTGCGTTCAATCGGCTGGAACGTGCCGGACAGCGAGGGTACCATGTTTGTCTGGGCACCGTTGCCGGAGGGTTATACAAACTCAGAAGACTTCTGCGTGGAGCTGATGGAAAAATCCGGCGTCATCTGTACGCCCGGCAGCAGCTTCGGCTCCCTCGGGGAAGGCTATGTACGCATGGCGCTGACCCTGCCCCCTGAAAAGCTGCAGGAAGCGGTGGAGAGCATCCGGCAAAGCGGGATTCTGGATTAATAATCATTTCGGAGGTATTCATGTCTGACAGGATAGATCAGCTGCGGGAAGCAGCGAAAGAAGACTGCGTCATCCGGCAGGAACTGATGAGTAAACACACCACCTTTCGGATCGGCGGCCCGGCGGATTATTTTGCCGCGCCGACGACGGAAGAAGGAATCTGCGGCATTGTGCGTTACTGCCGCTCCTGGGATTACCCGTTTTACGTGATTGGAAACGGAAGCAATCTGCTGGTGGCGGATACGGGATACCGGGGACTGATTTTGCAATTATACAAAAATTTTAGCAGAATTGAGATTCTGTTGGGAGCGGATCAGGATCCGCAGGATGACGATGCTTCGGAAGTGACTGGAGGTCAGACGGTGGATGACATGTCCGAAACAGCCGGATTAGAAACAGCCAGGACCGCCGGGAAATCCGGCACCAGCCTTATCCGCGCCGAAGCGGGAGCGATGCTCTCTGTGATCGCAAGGCGTGCGCAGGAGGCGGGGCTAACTGGCTTTGAATTTGCTTCCGGGATACCAGGAACGCTGGGAGGGGCGGTCGTGATGAATGCCGGCGCCTATGGCGGCGAGATGAAGCAGGTGCTCCTCTCGGCGAGAGTGCTGACCCGGGATGGAGAGATCCGCGAGATTCCGGCAGAGGAGCTGATGCTGGGCTATCGGACGAGTGTGATCCCTGCCAACGGCTGGATTGTGCTTGGAGCCACGATTGCCCTGCGCCGGGGCGACCCTGCGGCGATTCGCGCCCGTATGGAGGAGCTGAGGGAGCGGCGCGTGGCGAAGCAGCCCCTGGATCTGCCGAGCGCGGGCAGCACGTTTAAACGCCCGGAAGGCTATTTTGCTGGGAAGCTGATTATGGATGCCCACCTGAAGGGCTATACCGTCGGCGGCGCCCAGGTTTCGGAAAAACACTGCGGATTTGTTGTGAACCGCGGCGGCGCGACGGCTGCGGATGTGCGTCGGCTGATCGCTGACGTGACGGCGAAGGTGAAAGCAGATTCTGGCGTGACTCTGGAGCCGGAGGTTAAGATGCTGGGAGAATTCTAATGTCATTTTCATCAGAAGTGAGGCAGGAGCTTTCCTCACAGATCCCTTCCGCGCGCCACTGCCGGCTGGCGGAGCTGGCCGCGCTGATCGGGATGTGCGGCGAGATTTTGTCGAAGAAGGGCTGCCCCGGAATAAAAATTCGTACCGAAAACCTTTTAGTAGCAAGAAAAAGCTTTACATTATTGCAAAAAACATTTAATATAAGAGTTGATGTCTCAGTACATGTACATAGAAACGAGAAAAAAAGCGACCGGATCTATACGGTTCTGATCAGGGACGCAGAGACTGCGCGGAAGATCCTCCGCGCGCTGAAGATGGCAGATCCTGCTGATTCTTTGGCGGATGCGCACACGGATACCGCAAATGATCTTCTTGTGCAGCAGCCCTGCTGCCGCAGAGCTTATATCCGGGGAGCATTTCTCGGCGCAGGTTCGATCAGCAATCCGGAGAAATCCTATCATTTTGAGATTGTCTGTTCGACACCGGAACGCGCCAGACAGCTGCAGCTATTGATACATTCCTTTGGCCCCGATGCCAAAATTGTACAGCGTAAAAGCCATTACATTGTATATATTAAGGAAGGGGCTCAGATTGTTGATATGCTGAATGTCATGGGAGCTCATGTATCTCTGATGAATCTGGAAAACATCCGGATTGTCCGGGAGATGAGAAACTCGGTGAATCGCAAGGTCAATTGTGAGGCTGCCAACATCAACAAGACAGTAAACGCCGCTGTGAGACAGACGGAAGACATCCGTACCTTAAGAGACCTGGTCGGATTTGAACAGCTTCCGCCCGCGCTTGCCCAGATTGCACAGCTAAGGCTTTTGCATCCGGACGCGTCGCTGAAGGAGCTTGGCGAGATGCTGACGCCCCCGATCGGGAAATCCGGCGTGAATCACAGACTGAGAAAACTGAGTGTTCTTGCTGAGCAGGTAAGACAGGAAAAAGGCAGGAGGAATTATTATGATAAAAAAGGAAATCACGATTCAGCTTCCGAGCGGACTGGAGGCAAGGCCGGTAGCAATGCTGGTGCAGGTGGCCAGCCAGTATGAGAGTGAGATTCACTTTGAAAGCGACAGCAGGACGGTTAACGCCAAGAGTATCATGGGGATGATGACACTGGGCCTTGACACAGGAGATAAGGTTACAGTTACCGCTGACGGCGCGGACGAACAGGAAGCGGTTCAAAATATAGAGGCATATCTGAGCAAAGCAGACTGAGCAAAGCAGATCAGATAAAGCCATAAAGTACAGCAAAAGAAGGATGGCAGACTAAGGAAGGCAGCAGACGGAAACGGCAGACGGATGAAGGCATGAACGCATGAATGCGCGAAAGCGCAAATGTGTGGATGCGTGAATGTGTCGGCCGTTTGTGTCTGCCGGGGATCGACTATGGATATCAGCACGGCGGACAGCCTGGATAAGAATTTTATCCTGGACCTATACCAGGAAGCATTTCCAGAGCAGGAGCGCAAGCCATTTTCTCTGATAGAGCGAAAAGCGGCTATGGGAGAGATGGAGATGCTTCTGATCCGGGAAGAAAAAAAGCGGATAGGGTTCGCGATTGTAGCTTATGGGGAAAGGCTTGTCCTTCTGGACTATTTTGCGATCAGCCCCAGATGGCGCGGACAGGGATATGGATCGGCTGCGCTGGAGCTGATCCAGGGACTTTACAGCGACCGCCCGCTTTTCCTGGAGGTCGAAAAACCGCTTGTCCCGGAAACTGAAAGATCAGGCGGCCTCCTGGACGGTACAGAGCAGGCCGGCGGCATGGATTATGCCGCGGATATCCGGCGGCGCCGGAAAGCATTCTATCTGCGCAATGGAATGCTGGAGACAGGGATTTGTGTGGAATTGTTCGGAGTCAGGATGGAGCTGCTCTCGACAGTACCGGGACTTACCTTCGAAACATGCGAACCCTTGTACCGGTCGCTTCTGGGTCCGATTTACCGAAACCTGATTAAACAGATCTGACAGAGCGCGTTCACACGCTTTGATGCGCAGGGCTGGGAAATTTACCCTTATCTGATGAAAAAGAGAAGAAAAGAGGAGAAAGGCTTAAGGCTTTTCTCCTTTTTCTTATGCGCACGGCCGCGGAGGCAAGGATATTGTTTTGCGATACGCGCCCCAGACCCGCTATGCGCTTAAGAAATCGTTTTAGTTAGAGACTGGGCTGAAAAACCGATTTTTGGCTGAAAAAAGGCATTTTACTTCGCCGAATGAAATCGAGGAGAGAAAAAATGCACAAAAACAGAAGCTTAAAATGTAGCACATTCACTAAAATGATAATTTCGGTAAAATTGAGGTTGACAAAATGGTCGAAATGCTGTTTAATGAAAACAAGAAATCGATTAAGTAACGACAGATTTTACAAGCGAAGGAGAAATGCATGGTTTCCATGAAGGAGATTGCGGCAGCCTGCGGAGTATCTGTAGCGACTGTCAGCAAGGCATTGAGCGATCACCACGACATCGGTGAGAAGACAAAGCGGCACGTCAGAGAGACGGCCGACCGGATGGGATATCTTCCCAATCTGTCTGCCAGATATCTGAAGACGAACCGCAGCTACAACATAGGTGTTCTTTTTGAGGACGCGGCGCAGAGCGGCCTGACTCACGATTTCTTTTCCAATGTTCTGGAGAGCCTGAAAAATACCGCACAGTCCAGAGGATATGATATCACATTCCTGAATACATCCTCGCCGGATATGTCCTATGTAGAGCGGGCTCTGTACCGGGGGTTTGACGGCGTGGCGATCGCCTGTGTAGATTTTACGAATCCAAAGGTGCAGGAGCTGCTGCGCAGCACCGTGAAGGTAGTCACGGTTGACTATATCGCGGACAACCGGACGGCGGTGGTCTCGGACAACATTGAGGGTATGAACCAGCTGATGAGTTATGTGCTGGGGCAGGGGCATACACGGATTGCCTACATCCATGGGGATGAAGGGCGCGTGACCAGACAGAGACTTGCTTCTTATTACCGCTGTATGGAAGAACACGGCATCAGAGTTTCCGGTGAATACATAAGAGACGGCCTGTATCGTGACAGGCAGCTGGCCTATGACAGGACCGTAGAGCTTCTCTCCATGAGTGAGCCGCCGACCTGCATCCTTTATCCGGATGATGTGGCAGCGTTTGGCGGAATCAACGCCATCCGTGCTTTGGGCTTAAGGTTTCCCGAGGACATCTCGGTGGCAGGATATGACGGCATCCGCCTGATGCAGTACATTGAGCCGAGACTCACGACGATCCGGCAGGATATGGAGGCGCTTGGCAGACTGGCGGCGGAGAGCCTGATCGATGAGATCGAGCGGCCGATGGCGACAGCGCCGATGATCCATACGGCCGAGGGACAGCTGTTAGAAGGACAGACCGTCAGGAAGCTTTAACGTCAGAATGCTTTAATAAGGTCAGCTTAAAAAAATCAGACCAAAAGCTTTGAAAAGTTCCGGATAAGACCTGACGCAGACGGCTGAAAGCGTTTTCAGACAGATGATTTCTTTAAGGAATGTTCCGCGGATTTCCGCGTTACATAGAAACTAAAATTTCCATTACCGTGACAGGTAATCGAAATAAAACATTGTGACTGTACCAGATGTACAGCCGCACACCCACAATTATAAGGAGGAAACAAAATGAGCAAGAAATGGTTAAGCCTGCTGCTGGCTGGCGCTGTGGTTGCGACGATGGCTGTTCCGGTAGCTGCTGAGGAAGAGACTGAGCCGGACAACACAATCACTGGTGATTCTTCTGCTGACGACGCGTTCGTAGTATGGGGCTGGAACGATGATATCAAGACAATCCTTGACACCGTATTCGCTGAGGCGTATCCGGAAGAGTATTCCAGAATCGTATTCGTAAACACTGGTGGTTCTGACTACTATCAGACCAAGCTGGACGCAGTCCTTGAAGAGGGCTCCAGCAATGAGCTGTATCCGGATCTGATGGGTCTCGAGGTTGACTATGTACAGAAGTATACCAACAGCGACTGGCTGCTGAGCATCACCGACATTGGCATCTCTGAGGATTCTCTGGCGAATATGTATCAGTACAACATCGACCTTGGTACCGACTATGACGGTAATGTAAAGGCTCTGTTCTGGCAGGCAACTCCGGGCTGCTACGCAGTACGCGCGGACCTGGCTGAGAAGTACCTTGGCACGACTGATCCGGATGAAGTAGCTGCTTACTTCACAGATCTTGACACCATCATCGCTACCGCTGAGATGGTAAACGAAGCATCAGGCGGCACCTGCAAGCTGTTCTCCGGCTATGATGAGATCAAGAGATCCCTCATGAACTCCCGTGAGGTTGGCTTCTATGATGAGAACGATGTCATCACCCTTGATGAGAACATTACTACTTACCTTGAGACTGCAAAGACCCTTTATGATGAGGATCTGACCTACAACACTTCTCAGTGGAGTGCTGACTGGTATGCAAACATGGACGGCGACGGCGAAGAGACCAACGCAGCTCTTGCATACTTTGGATGCCCGTGGTTCGTATACTGGTCACTGTCTGATACATGGAAGGACAACACCATCCTTGTTGCAGCACAGGAGCAGTGCTTCTGGGGCGGCACAGGCCTTGCGGCTACGACCGAGTGCTCTGACACCGAGCTTGCAGCTCTGATCATGAGCTATCTGACCACCGATACAGACGGTATGGTAGCGATCAATGCTCAGAACTCTGACTTCGTGAACAACACCGCAGCGATCGAGGCAATCGTTGAGAGCGGCGCTTCTGCAGACGGCAATGGATACATGTATCCGGGAGAAGACGAAGAATATGGCGATGATGACCAGAACTTCATTGAGTTCTTCCTTGACAAGGCAGACGCGATTGATGCTTCTACTGTTACCGCTGAGGATCAGACCATCCTGTCCCTGCTCGACACCGAGTGCCAGGCATATGTAACCGGCGAGAAGGATCTGGATACGGCTCTGTCAGACCTGACAGCAGCTATTCATGACACCTATTCCTACCTGAGCGTAGAGTAATTCGGTTCAGAAAAGTCTGAAATCATCTGAAAACTGAATTTGTGAAATAATCCGGTGTGCTGCTTCTTCTGACAAAGAAGGAGCGGCACATTCTTTTACACAGGGACGCATAAAGGGACTGGCAGTCTGCGGACTGTACCAAATGACTGAGGAGAAGAAGGTTTCTCCGTTCATGATAATCACATCCTTCGGGAACTCCTGCCAGCGCAGAGCGTTCCCAAATGGTGGAATCAATTTGCCGCCGCGCCAGTCAGGGGACAATCTGGCAGGCGTGCAAAGTACGACGGAATTCCCGGGGCGGCGCGCAGACGGATGTGGCGAGAACTCCGCTATTCGATTACCGTACAGGAGGTCTTATGAAAAAGAACAAAAAAAAGAAAGTTACCTATGGTAAATATGGCTATCTGTTCATAGCACCGTTTTTTATCACCTATCTGATCTTCCAACTCTGGCCGTTGATCAATACCTTTTATTATAGCACCTTATCGTATTACAAGCGTAACGGGCGCGAGGTGATCAGCTTTGCCGGTATCCAGAATTTTCTGAATATCTTCGGCATCGCCTCCGGTGAGACCGCTTACGTCTTTGACTATCTGAAAAATACCCTGATTATGTGGGGCTTCAACTTTGTTCCGCAGATTCTGGTTTCCCTTCTGATGGCTGTCTGGCTGACAGATACCAAGGTAAAGGTAAAGGGAACCGGAGCCATCAAGGTCATCATATATCTGCCGAGCGTTATCACGGCGGCGTCCGTATCTGTCCTGTTTAAGAACCTGTTTTCCCAGTACGGGCCGATCACGCTGGCGCTGAAGAGCATCGGACTTCTCTCTGAAAATTTTGACTTTATGTCCAGCGTCGCAGGCAGCCGCGGACTGATCTCTCTGATTCTGTGGTGGATGTGGTACGGCAATACTTCGATCCTGCTGATTTCCGGTGTGCTGGGCATCGACCCTGTCCTCTATGAGGCAGCCGATATCGACGGCGCGGGCGGCTGGAGAAAGTTTACCGACATCACGCTGCCACTCTTAAAGCCGATCCTGCTCTATACGCTCGTGACCTCCGCGATCGGCGGCCTGCAGATGTACGACATCCCGGCACTGTTCAACGTAACAGAGACTGGCTACAACGGCCTGCCGAACAACACGACGACGACCATGGCCATGTATATCATGCGTCTGTACAACAGCGATGTTGGAAAAGCCGCAGCCGTTTCGGTATTTATGTTTGTGGTTACCGTAGCCGTCAGCCTGCTTCTGTTCTTCTTTATGGGAGATAAGGAAGAGAAAAAGCTCAAAAAGGCTGAAAAGGCGAGAAGAAAGGCAGGTGGCAGATAATGCTGACAGATGAGAGCTATATGCGTTCCCTGAGGCGCCAGAGAATTTTCCGCACGGTGATATGCATCCTTTTCTGCATCGTCTCCCTGCTGCCGTTCCTGATCCTGTGCATGAACGCGACCAGGACGTCGGACGCAATCAAGTCCGGCCTGTCCCTGATCCCGTCCACACACTTCCTTGAAAACTGGCAGAACCTGCTCGCGAAGCAGAATGGTATGCAGATCACACTGCAGAGGGCAACCCTGAACTCCCTGACTATCACGGTACCCGGGACCGCTCTCTCCGTATACTTCTCGTCCATGACTGCTTATGGCGTCGAGGTATATGATTTCAAATTAAAGAAATTTGCGTGGAGCTTCATCATGGCCGTTATGATGGTGCCGAGCCAGATCTCCATCATCGGTTTCTACCGCTTTATGATGAAACTCGGCCTGGTAGATACGTACATCCCGCTGATCATTCCGACGATCGCGGCGCCGACAGTAGTCTTCTTCATGAAGCAGTACATGGACAGCGTGCTTTCCATCGAGATGATCGAGGCGGCCCGAATCGACGGCTCCGGCGAGCTGCGCACCTTCAACAGCGTCGTGCTGCCGATCCTGAAGCCGGCCGTGGCGACACAGGCGATCTTCCAGTTCATCGCACAGTGGAACAACCTGTTTACCCCGACGGTCATCCTGACCACGGATTCCAAGAAAACGCTTCCTATGTTCGTACAGCTCTTAAGCTCCAACCAGTTCCGTACGGACTATGGCGTGGTGTATGTCGGCCTGTTTGTGGCCATCATCCCACTGGTGATCGTTTACCTGATCCTGTCCAAGTACATCGTAGGCGGTGTCGCTCTGGGCGGCGTGAAGGGCTGATTCGAGCGACAAAAGGACATGATACTACGGATTGCTCCGTGCTCCGCATCTACGCTTCGCTCCGGTCGGTGCTAAACGAGCGCCACTGGCGCTCAGCACCTCGCAATCCTAACAACATTCGGAATCCGCTCATTTTGGCTAATATATTAGCCAAAATGGCTACTTCCTCATGTTGTTGCGGTCCCCAAAGTCATGAATAGGAACGCGAGCGTTCCATTCCTGACCTTGTGTCCCTTGTATCATTAAATTACGATACATTCTACTTCATAATAATTTCCTCTATAGAAGGCCCGGCGGTAACGTTCCGCCGGGCCTTCTGCGGATTAAAAAGGAGAAATTCGCTTTAAAAATGTTTAAAGCGAATTTCTAAAACCTTAAAGCGAATTTCTAAGAATTTAAAGCGAATAACTGGTCTCTGCAGATAATATACGCATGGTATTCGCTGACCAAAGAGGAACGGAGAGTGCTTTTCTTTTCGTATCAATAAAAAAATACAAGACAATTCCCCGATTATGTGTTAAAAAGATAGTAGGCAAAATTTAAGGGAAACCTGGGAGGATGGCATGATAAGACTGGACCTGAATCAAAACTGGAAAATGAGGGAAGCGGGATCGGACGCGGCGGAGTATATCCCTGCCGTGGTGCCGGGAACAGTGTACACGGATCTGCTGAGGGAAGGGCAGATGGAGGATCCGTTCTGGAAGGACAATGAGGACGAGGCGCTTCGTCTGATGGATAAGGATTACGAGTATGTGACGAGCTTTGACTGCCCGGAGGAACTGCTTTCGTGCGAGCGGGTGCTGCTTCATTTTGACGGCGTGGACACAATCGCGGATGTCTTTTTAAATGGGAGCTTGCTTGGATCCCCGTGCAATATGCACCGTGTATGGGAGTATGAGGTGAAGTCTTCTGTATGGAGCAGGCTGAAGCCGGAGGAGAATGAGCTGCGCGTACTGTTTCATTCTCCGACAAAATATATTGCAGAGAAATATGCCGAACGGCCGACCAGGGGGACGGAGGACGCGATGGACGGCTTCGTACATATCCGCAAGGCGCACTGCATGTTTGGCTGGGACTGGGGCGCGCATCTGCCGGATGCAGGACTATTTCGTCCGGTATCTTTGCTGGGAATTCAGACGGCAAGGATTGACAGTGTCTATGTGACGCAGAAGCACGAGGACGGAAAGGTAGTACTCCATCTGGATACAAAAACAGACTGGAACATGTCTGCTCTGCCTCTTATGATGGACAAACCCCGGAATTACAGTTTCCAGGCGACAGTGACCGGACCGGATGGAAAGGTTTATTATGCAGAGGGCAGCGTCACAGGGCAGATGGATCTCGTGATTGACCAGCCGCAGCTTTGGTGGCCGAATGGCTACGGCGAGCAGAATCTTTATACGGTGTCTGTGGAGATGATTGAAAGGCGCTGTGAGGACACATCGGAAGTTGCCGGGAGTGCGGAATCAATTGCTCAGACAGAAGCAGGTAAAGATATAAATGGAGCGACAGGTGCGGATGGAACGAGCGACTATGTTAGTGATAATAAGACTCAGAGCGCACAGAACACACAGAACACACAGAGCGCTCTAAGCGGGCAGAATGCGTTGAGTGACCAGAATGTTCCGGGCGAGAATCCGGACGAGATCATTCTCGACACCTGGACGCGCCGCATCGGCCTGCGCACGATGACCATGCACCGGGAAAAGGATCAGTGGGGCGAGTCATTTGCCTGTCAGGTCAACGGCGTGGATATTTTCTCGATGGGAGCGGATTATATTCCGGAGGACCATCTGCTCGGGCGCGTGACAGAGCAGACAACGCGGACGCTGCTTGAAAAAGCAAAATGGGCGAATTTCAACGCGATCCGTGTCTGGGGCGGCGGCTATTATCCGGACGACTGGTTCTACGATGCCTGCGACGAGCTGGGGCTGGTCGTCTGGCAGGATTTTATGTTTGCCTGCGCGGTATACGACCTGACGCCGGAATTCGAGGAGAATATCCGGGCGGAGTTTGCGGACAATATTAAGCGTCTGCGCCACCACGCGAGCCTGGGACTCTGGTGCGGCAACAATGAGATGGAGTCCTTTGTCGCCGAGCGCAATTCCTGGGTGACCAAGCCGCAGGAGGTGCGGGACTATCTGTTCATGTATGAGCGCGTGATCCCGGAGGAGCTTAAGAAGTACGACCCGCAGACCTTTTACTGGCCGTCCAGCCCGTCGTCGGGAGGCTGCTTTGACGATCCGCAGGATCCGAACCGGGGCGACGTGCATTACTGGCAGGTATGGCACGGCGACAAACCGTTCACCGAGTACCGGAAGTATTATTTCCGCTACCTGTCGGAGTTTGGCTTCCAGTCCTTCCCTGCGATGAAGACCATTGAGCAGATCAGCGACGACCCGGCGGATTACAATATTTTCTCATATATTATGGAAAAACATCAGCGCAACGGCAGCGCGAACGGCAAGATCATGAACTACATGCAGCAGACCTACCGCTATCCGTCCGATTTCCAGACCGTGCTGTACGCATCGCAGCTTCTGCAGGCAGACGGCATCCGCTATGGAGTCGAGCACTTCCGCAGAAACCGCGGACGCTGCATGGGAGCGATCTACTGGCAGCTCAATGACTGCTGGCCGGTGGCGTCCTGGTCGTCCATCGACTACTGCGGCCGCCTGAAGGCACTGCACTACTACGCGAAACGCTTTTTCGCACCGCTGATGCTCTCCTGCGAGGAGCAGGGGCTGGTGACCTCCGGCAAAGAGCTGGTGCGCGAACACTTTGACTTTGAAAAGTCGATCCGCCTGAACGTGGCGAACGAGACAATGCAGGAAAAAATGGTAACCGTGCGCTGGGCGCTGCGTGACCCGTCCGCGAAGGTTCTGCAGAGCGGAGAAACTGTCCTTACAGTGCCGGCTCTGACCAGTGTGTGGCTTGACAAAATCGAGTTCCCGGATGCGGATATCTATCGCGAGTATGTCAGCTATGAGCTGGAGAAGGACGGTGAGATTGTTTCGGAAGGCACGGTGAACTTCTCTTACCCGAAATATTTCCGCTACGAGGATCCGCTTCTTACCTGCCGGGTTGTTGGAGACGAGATCGAGGTAACGGCCTCCGCTTACGCGAAGAGCGTCGAGATTCGGAATGAGAATGAGGATCTGATTCTTTCTGACAATTATTTCGATATGAATGCTGGGACAAAGCGCGTCCGGATCGAGAGCGGAGATGCTTCGAAGCTGCGGCTGCGGAGCGTGTATGATATTCGGTAGGGGACTGGTGCCGGGATTTGCAGGGACCAAAAAAATATTTGACCGCGAGTGTCAAAGCAATGAATTTCCTTTCGTGGCTCTATACAATCGGACAGGGGGAGTTCTCTCTCCTATGTCCGTTGCGCGAGGCGCGGGCAGCAGAGCTGCAAAAATTCCTCTCGCGCCCCTGCGCATCATAAAAGAGCAGGAAGCGGAATAAGTGCATTTCGCTTCCTGCATATTTTTTGATTTTTACGTACTTTTAGCGATAAATGGATGTGTTTTTTGCTGTCGATGAATGTTTTGTGACGCATGGCGGGATATCATTTCTCTTTCTTGTCTTTGGAACTCTTTTTATCCGAGGCTTTTTCTTCGGGGGGATTTTTGTCATTGGAAGAACCAAGTACCCGAGCAACAAGCATCATGGCATAGAGCATCACCGGTATCACGACCGTACATACAATCGAGGCCATCAGCATATTCTGTGTGGCCGGGCTGGCGGTCAGTCCCAGGATCAGAGTGACGACATACATGCCGACCAGAATGATGACGCCGATCATCGCGGCGATGCGTTTAAATTTATCCATGAAGAAAGCTCCTTTCTTTTTTATGAGCCATTGAATATGGCAGCCTGTATCGTAATTCTATGTGCATTCTGTCTGTTTCGCCGACAGCACGATGTAAAAAGCTTTGGCACAGATCAGAAACCGCCTGCCAGTGCTATGGTGAGTCCGCAGACAGACGGAGATTATCAAACAGAATCTGTACGAATCCTTGTGTGCTGTATTTTATAACATTCCTTAGTATTGCATGTCCATACTCGCTTGCGAGTATGGACGAAGGCCGCGCCCCTCGCCGGGGTGGCATCCCGCACTTCGTACGGGATATACAATCGCGCAGAATGTTCCGATTTGCTTGCAAATCGAGAACGCTACCGATTTTTAATTGCGCGGCTTTCATTGTACCAGACTGCGCATAAAAAGGAAAGAAAAAAATTCTGGAATGGTGCAGGCAGGGGACTCCTGCGAGGCTTGCTCCGGCGAATTTTGTGTGAAAAAGGTGGACTTCCCTGCCATCTGATGGTACAATCTGCTCTGGCACTGTACATTTGCATATGAACGAAGCGAGGATAGAAGAGGACAGATTATGATCGAGTTTTTAAAGGCGTTTCTGTTTGGTATTATCGAAGGGATCACAGAGTGGCTTCCGATCAGCAGCACGGGGCATATGATTCTGTTGAATGAGTTTGTGAAACTGGATGTCTCGGATGAGTTTTACAGTATGTTTCAGGTTGTGATCCAGCTGGGGGCGATCATGGCGGTCGTGGTGCTGTTCTGGAAGCAGATTTTCCCCTTTGGGAAGCCGGAGGGCAGACGCGCCCGACACAGTGTGCGCGGAATCCGGCGCTATGTAAAGCCTGACATTTTCATGCTCTGGTTCAAAATCCTGGTGGCCTGCGTCCCGGCGGCGATTGTCGGGATTCTGTTTGATGAGCTGTTCGAGGAGCTGTTTTATAATTACCTGACGGTGGCGATCATGCTGATCCTGTTCGGCGTGGCGTTTATTGTGATTGAAACAATTAATAAGGGGCGCGAGGCGAAGGTTTGCTCGCTCTCAGAGCTTTCGTTCAAAAGAGCGTTTCTGATCGGGATTTTCCAGCTCATTGCCGCGATCTTTCCCGGGACCTCGCGCTCAGGCGCGACAATCGTCGGGGCGCTGCTTCTGGGCGTTTCCAGGACGGTGGCGGCAGAGTTTACGTTCTTTCTGGCGATCCCGGTTATGTTTGGCGCGAGCCTTTTGAAAATCGTAAAATTCGGATTGTCCTTTACCAGTACGGAGCTGGCGATCCTGCTGATCGGCATGGTGACGGCGTTTGTGTCATCCCTGATCGTGATCCGCTTTTTGCTGGGCTACATCCGGAAGCATGATTTTAAAGTATTCGGGTATTATCGGATTGTGTTGGGAGTGGCCGTGATTGCGTATTTTCTTGTGACGGGAGCCTGAAACCAGATGTGTTTTTTCGGCTGCTTTCCTGAAAGAGGAGAAAACACCCGTTTTTATGCGCAGGGCCGGCAAGGTATATCCCATGCGAAGCGTGGGATGCCCCCTGGGCGAGGGGGCTTTGCGGCTAAAGCCGCACCCGGCTCGTGATTGTTTCGGTTATGAATGGGAGGCTACTGTTGATTTTCCGGCGGTTTTCATAATGGAGAGAATGCGGTCGATTTTCCGGATTTCCTGGGGAGACCGGCCGCTTTTCAATGCATTTATGATGGCATCGGTTTCTTCCTTATCAAAAGACATTTCGCCGGCCTGGGATTGCGAGGCGGACATTAAAAAGGGCATCAGCTCACTCTGGCTCATCCCCTGCACCTGTCTGGCCAGGGCGAGAAGTGTCTGCAATTTGGCCTGATCAATTCCGCCCAGCGCCGGATTGTTGATCCAGCTGTTTTCCTGTTCACTCATAAAATAGGATTCCTTTCTGCTCTGATATAAATTCTGCTCCCGCATTGATTCAAATTGGTCTTTCATTTGAAGCAGGTTTCTATAGTTTGTTTTGTTTTCCTTTGGTATCAGTTCCTGCTTTGAGCATCATTTGATGATAATGCCTGACTTGAAACATATTCTGATTTTAGCTGCAGCGCTAGAGTCAGCTATCTGCTCCGGGCGGCTCAGAAAAGAGGCTGTACAGCTCGATCATACTCATCATCTGCAATGCCTGGTCAATCATTTGCTGCGCAGTATTCTCTGACATCTGCCAGAATATCGAGAAAGTCTTCTCCTTCACCGGACTGTCCGGGGGCTGTATTATCGGTTTGAAGCGGATGGGGAAGCTGACTGTAATACTGCATAACATTTTTCAGTTCCATAAATTTAATCAGAACGGAAAGCATTTGCTGATTGTGCATGGAAAGATGCGGCAGGAGGGCTTTGACCAGCTGCAAATGATTTTGATTGGCGATCTGATCCAGCCGGGGAAGCATCTGTTCGCTCCTTCCAGGCGCCAGGCAGCCGGAAACGGCAGCTGTGCTTTTGGTTTTATCTTATGCGGCCGGAATCTGCTTTATGACTACAGCGTAGCCGTGCTTGTACGGATATTTGGCGGTGCTGGATGTCCAGTGGACATCCGTTTAGCGCCGACCGGAGCGGAGCGTAGACAAATACCCCGATGCTTGCATCGCCACAAATTTGATGCCCCGTATGCTTGCATCGGGGTCTTTGACTTTCATTCTTCATTTTCCTCGCGCCTGGAAGCGGTGATCCATGCAGCCACATCCTCTTCGGAAAGAAAACCCGCTTTTTCTGCTTCCCCTTTCATCTGCTGCTGAAGCTTTTTCATGGCATAAACAGCAGAATTGACGACTCTTACAGAACCATCTTCGACAATAAAGGTTACGCGATCACCAGTACTAACACCAAGAGCAGAGCGAATGTTTTTTGGTATGGTCACCTGTCCTTTGGACATTACCCTTGCATCATTTACCAATGTTTCAGCCATAATAATACCTCCAAATTTAGGAAAAGTAGGGAAGTAGGGATTCCCTACCTGCATTATAACCATTTATGCGCAAAATAGCAAGGTAAAAAGATACAATATCTTCTACCGCGGAATAAAATAGCTGAATTTGAAAATTTTTCTTATACAGGAAACTTTTTGGCCTCCTCATACGTCTAAAAGATGTAAACTGTTACAACAGATATTCATGAATGACTGGAACAGGAAAAATCTGGAAGTATGAAACAGCACAGTTATGATTTTGAAAGACGGTAGAAACCATACTGTCCTGGACGAGTAGAAAGGAACAAAGCATATGACAAAAGAACAGCTGGGGAGCCTGATTCTTGCTTCAGAGGATTCCCTGTATCATGTGGCAAAGACTTTGCTGCGGGAGGATGCGGACTGCGCGGATGCAATACAGGAAGCGATTGTAAGCGCTTTTACGAAGCTGCACACACTCCGCAGAGACGAGTATGCGAAAACATGGCTGACCAGAATCCTGATTAACGAATGCTATAATATCCTGCGAAATCAGAGGCATCTGGTTTCTATTGAGGAACAGGCCATGCCGGATTGGGAAGCGCCGAAAGGGGATTACTCAGATTTGTATGAGGCATTGGAAAAGCTGCCCGAAGAGATGCGGATCTGCGTAACGCTTTTCTACATGGAAGGATACAGCGTCCGGGAAATCGCATCCATTCTGGAAGTAAACGAGAATACGATAAAGACCCGTCTTTCGAGGGCAAAGGCAAGACTGCGCAGGGAACTGGAACAAGGGAATTTTCCAGGCATGGAATCTCTGAAGAACGGTTGACGGCGTAGTGACGGAATGAAAAAGGAAAACAATGTAAAACTGCCGAAAGATTGAGAGGTATCTATATGAATTTAGAAAATTTAAGAGAGGAATTTCCGGAAATGCCGGAAAGTATGCGGACGATGATAGAGCGGGAAGTGGCTGCGCAGATGAGTGTGGAAACACCCACTCGTAAGGCAGAGCAGCATCAAAAGAACCGAAGTACAGGGCGGAAAAAGGCAGGAAAAACGTTTCTGCTGGTAGCCGCTGCTGCCGCCATCATGTGTACGACCGTAGCCGCAGGTACGGCCATCCGGGCAAGATTTTTTACGGAGACAGAAGGAGACTATGGGGTAAACATTACCATCGGTCCGGCTGAGACGGAGACGGACTCCGAAGGCTCGATGGCCGCGATGCTTGACGGACTGGAAGTACCGGAGGAGATTCCGGCAAGTGTGACGGTGGAAGCATCCTATCTTCCGGAGGGGATGGTGCAGTACGACGACGGCTGGAAGATTGATTATGAGGACGATATCTGGGGCGGAAGCTTCAGCATCACAGAGGAGATCGTGGGTGAGAATCCCGCAGAAACGCAGATTTCGGAAACCAATGTGGTGGACAGCGAGGAACTGGAACTGAACGGTCACTATGCTCTCTGGCTGGAAAAGGAGTATCTGGATGACGGTTCTGAAAATACGACGCAGATGCTGTATATCCTCTATCCGGAGGTCTGGCGCATTCTCAGGATTTATTGTATGAATGGTGAGGTGACAAAGGACGAGCTGCTTGCGGTCGCGGAAGGACTCGTTGTGACCGGCAGTGAAGAAACAATGCTCCTTGCGGATGCCTATACGATTGACGACAGAGAAACTGACGTAGAGACAGAGCTGGAGGATTATGATTCTTATGAGGAAAATGGCGCCTACACGGCGGTGGAAGCAGTGGCTGTGGAGGAAAATCTGCATCAGATCGGGGATTCCTTTGAGATATCGACCTATTCGGATAGTGAAGCAGATGAGGAGTTTTTCCATACGGTCAGTGTCCGGGTCAGCGAGACCTGGGTATCAGATAATATGAGTATTCTGGGCGACGACTGGCATAGCATACTGGATTCTGGAATCTATACCAATGACCTGCAGACGTATTCAGACGAAGACGGCAGCCTGCTGCCGATGCAGATTGACTACGTGAAAGCAGGAGATGGAGTCGATTCTCTGAATACCGTGGTAAAGACCGAGGAAGTGGAACAGAAGCTGATCTGCGCGACGATCGAGTTCACCAATAACGGAGATGCCGACCTGCACAATGTCCTGTATCACGCAAACCTGATCACTCTGACAGAGGACTACGATGGCATGATAGCCATTTATGACCGAAGCACACTTGAGAAGGGAGACTGGGATTACGCGACGATATCCCGCGGCTACGAGATGGACTATTATACCGCCGGCGGAGAGGAAACAAACGGAAGCAATTACATTACTGACCTTTCGGCAGGAGAGACTGTCACGGCCACAGTCGCCTGGATTGTGCGTGCGGATGAGATGCCATATCTTTATCTGAACATGGAGGGCGGAAGCTATCTGATTTATGAGGAGGATCTGGCAACGGGGTATGTTGATTTCCGGTCGCTGGAGAGTTGAAACATTTAGTTGAAGCAGCTTCCCAGGTGAGATGTAACCGCGAGAACAAAATGTAATTGAAAAAAGTAGATTTGATCGAAAGCCTTGGATGATGTATGCAAGGCTTTCGGTTATTTTAACATTATCTGTAGATGGTTTGCTATGGCGGGAAGCGACAATATTTTGTGCAAAGCTGGCAGCTACGCAACTTGTAAGAATACTCAGTAAAATCAAAGGTTTTTACATGTCTTTCAAAGAAGAGTTTTCGTAATGATTGAATTCGGCGGCGTTTAACTTTATCTGTCACGATTTTTTTCATACATATACAAAAGTGCTGCAAATAAATCCGAATGAAAATTATTTAGGAAGAGAATGGTATAAAGAGGAAACCGGCGTCAGTCTGACGCCGGCCAGATCTGTGAGATGTCGCTGTCGATCATCATGGAATAATTGGTATAGTAGACGACAAAGCCGGGCTTTGCACCATTTCTAATTTTAACTGCGGCACCGGAGTTAGTTTTCTGCTCCGGGCGCCTCGGAAAAGAGGCTGTACAGTTCAATCATACTCATCATCTGCAAAGCCTGGTCAAGCATTTCCTGTTCTTTTCCCTCGCAGTGTTCTCTGACGTCCGTCAGGATGTCGAGTATATCTTCCCCTTCTTCGGGCGGTCCGGCGGCTGTATCAGCAGCCTTCAGCGAGTGGGAAGCCTGACTGTAGTACTGCATGACATTTTTCAACTCCATAAATTTGATCAGCACGGAAAGCATCTGCTGATCGCGCATGGATAGATGCGGCAGGATGGCCTTGACCAGTTGCAAATGATTTTGATTGGCGATCTGATCCAGCCAGGTAAGCATCCGTTCGCTCCCTCCTGGGCTCTGGACAGCCGGAAGCGGCAGCCATGCATTTGGTCTTATCCTATGCGGCCGAAAGCTGCTTTATGACAACTGCGGAGAAATGCAGATTTCGGAGCTTGTATTCCAAAAAAGAATAGATATCCATGCAAACTTTGAATAGCCAAATAACCCCCGGTGGGGCTTGTGCCCCAAAATCCAGAGAACTATAATTCTCTTAAATTTAAAGTGCTTTGTGACCTGTCTGAAAGAGGATAGTTCATAACAGAAACCACAGGAGGCAAATGATGAAAAGAAAATTATTTACAAAGCTGCTTGTTACTGGTGCGCTGATCACGGCGGTCACTGCGGGATCCGCACTGGTATCTCAGGCGTCCGGACATATGGTGTTCGGGCAGACTCAGACCTACAGCTCCCTTGATCCGAGCAACGAGTACGATGGCTGGATGATCGAGCGTGCGGGCGTTGGTGAGACACTGACAAAGCTGGACACTTCCATGAATACGGTCGGCTGGCTGGTCGAGGACGACTATTCGGTATCCGAGGACGGACTGACCTGGACATTTACGATCAAGGACGAAGTGTGCTTCTCAAACGGGACAAAGCTGACGGCGGAGCTTGCGATGGCGTCGATCCAGTATGATTTTGACAATTCAGCCAGAGCGGCGGATTTCTTCTCTCTGGATTCCATGACAGCGGACGGTCAGGTACTCACGATTACGACAACTGAACCGGCTCCGACCCTCCCGGGCATGCTGGCTGACCCGTTTTTCGTGATTTTTGATACATCAGTGGACATCACAAATATCGCGGATGATGGACCGGTCTGCACCGGCCCGTATGTGATTGAGAGCAACGATCAGATTTCCATGACACTGAATGTGGTAAAAAATGAGAATTACTGGGATGGAGAGCCGCAGCTGGATTCGATCGAGTTTCTGCAGTTCCAGGATCCGTCGGTTATGAATCTCTCCTTCCAGGCGGGTGAACTGGATGCCTGCTATGGCCTGAGTACTTCTGACGCGGCAGCTTATATTGACGATGATAATTATATTCTGGAAATGTGTAACGGACTTCGCACGGACTGGGGTCTGATGAACCAGAACGGCCTTCTGGCAGATAAGTCTCTGCGCATTGCGCTGCTGGAATGCCTGGATATGGAGACCATCTGTGCAGTACAGCTGAACGGGATGTTCGTAGCAGGCAATACACCGTTTGCTTCCGAAGCACTCGGCGTAAATGATATGGAGAACCCATATTCCTATGATCTGGAGGATGCGGCGGCAGTTCTTGCAGAAGCAGGGTATGCCGACACGGATGGCGACGGCATCATCGAGACGGCGGACGGTACGCCGGTAGTCCTGGAAGTGTACTCCTACACGACCAGAGCGGAGCTGCCGATCATCTGTGAGGCGCTTCAGTATGCGGCTGGCACCCTGGGAATCCAGCTGAACCTGAATTATGTGCAGGATCTTTGGGCAGATACGATCCAGAACGGAAGCTATGACATCTGTGTTTTCAACAGCAGCGGATTCCACTCCGGAGATGCGGCAGTGTTCTTGCAGCAGTACTTCAAGAGCGACGCGGTCTACAATGCGTATGGATACGCAAACGAAGAAGTAGATGCGCTGATCACTTCCCTCGAAAACGTATTTGATACGGACGAGCGTGTGGAGGTTGAACGCGAAATCTCACAGATTCTGATGGATGACGCATGCTGCGCGTTCTACAGCTACCCGACGATCTACATCGCGGCGAAGAACACGGTAAGCGGTCTTGAGTGCACACCGGCGGATTATTACTGGATCACGGCGGATGTAGCAATGGCAGAGTAACCATTTTTTCTGAATATTGATAGACGCAGCAGACGGCTGTTTGGCTGGGCGGCTGCGAACAATATGCAATCAGTATTTATTATTGAATGCCGGACCTGGAGAGGCAGATAGGTAGCTATCTGCTTCTCTTTCCACATATTTGATATATATGGAAGCCGCGCAATTGAAAATCGGAACTTTCTTCGCGCATGGTATATCCCGTACGAAGTGCGGGATGCCACCCCGGCGAGGAGCGCGGCACACAGACAGGATCTTATCGGTTCAGGAGGACATTATGAACGCGAGACAAATCAGGAAACGGCTCGTTCAGATGGTGATCGTTCTTATCGGGATCAGTTTCTTCACTTTTATATTGACATATCTGTCGCCGGGGGATCCGGTGACGGCCATGTATTCCGCCAGCGGCTCCATGCCGAGCGAGGCGGTACTGGAGGCGACCAGGGAGGAGCTGGGTCTGAATGATCCGTTTCTGGTCCAGTACTGGAACTGGCTGACCGGCTGCCTGCGGGGAGATTTCGGGACCTCTTATTCCATGCACAAGCCGGTGCTTCAGCTCTTATCCTCGCGTCTGATGCCGACATTAAAGCTGGCCTTTGCCTCTTTGCTGATTATGCTGATTTTTTCTGTGCCGCTGGGGATGCTCTCCGCTGTGTACAGGGGAAAGCCGATTGATTATCTGGTGCGCGGGATTACCTTTTTCGGTGTTTCCATGCCGAACTTCTGGGTTGGTATGCTTTTGCTGTATCTGTTTGCAATCCAGCTGAAGATACTTCCGGTGGTATCTTCCGGTCAGGGCTTTAAGAAGATCATCCTGCCGGCGCTCACGCTCGCGTTTGCGATGATGGGAAAATATACCAGGCAGGTGCGCACAGCCGTGCTGGAGGAGCTGAATCAGGATTATGTGATCGGCGCAAGAGCCAGAGGCGTGAAAGAGAGTACCATTCTTTGGCGGCACGTGTTCCCGAACGCACTGCTTCCGCTTGTGACCATGCTGGGTCTCTCCCTGGGATCTCTGCTGGGCGGTACCGCCGTGGTAGAGGTGATTTTCTCTTATCAGGGCCTTGGAAATCTGGCTGTGACTTCCATCAGCGCGAGGGATTATCCTATGATACAGGGGTATGTACTCTGGATTGCCCTTATTTATATGGGGATCAACCTGATTGTTGATATTTCCTATGATTATCTGGATCCGAGAATCCGGGAGAGCCAGAAGACGCCGGCCGGAAGGAGAAAAGCCAAAGCACCGATGACGGTTTCTGCTGCAGGCTGGAAGCGCCCCCTCGCTTCGCGAACGGCGACACTGGAAAATGCCTCCGGGACAGGAAATAAGGTATCCTCAGGCTCCGCAGATTCCTCCCTGCCACATATTACGGATGCTGCCTCTGGTGCGGGCACAGGATCGGAGGGCAGATAAGCATATGAGTGAGAAATTAAAGGTTTTCAGAAAAAACAAACAGTTTACCTTCTGCCTGCTGATGGTGCTTGGCATTATACTGGTGGCGGTCTTTGCGCCGCTGATCGCGACACATGATCCGGCGGAGGCCATCCTGACAGACGCCCTGCAGTCACCGGGCAGAGAGCATCTGTTCGGCACGGACAAGCTGGGACGCGATCTCTTTTCCCGAGTGATCTACGGCACGCGGGTTTCCGTGTCCTCCGCGCTGATCCTGGTTGCCTGTATTTTTACGGTCGGAAGTATTCTTGGGATTATTGCAGGCTATTTTGGCGGATGGGTGGACGCCGTCATCATGCGGATCGCTGATATGATGATTGCGTTCCCGGGCATGGTGCTTGCGATTGCGGTCGCCGGTATCCTTGGAGCGAACATTACGAACGCTGTGATCGCGATCACAATCGTCAGCTGGACAAAATACGCGCGCCTGGCCCGCAGCCTGGTGCTGAAAATGAAGAATTGTGATTATGTCGCGGCAGCCCGCATAACGGGCTCAAAGACCGGGCATATTCTCTGGAAATATATGTTTCCAAACACCCTGCCGACCCTGATCATCACGGCGGCTACGGATATCGGAAGTATGATGCTGGAGCTGGCAGCGCTCTCGTTTCTGGGATTTGGGGCACAGGCTCCGACACCGGAATGGGGCCTGATGCTGAGTGAAGGCCGGAGCTATATGCAGACCGCTCCGTGGCTGATGCTCTATCCGGGTCTGGCAATCCTGATTGTCGTGATCGTTTTCAACCTTCTTGGAGACAGCCTGCGGGATGTGCTGGATCCGAGAGAGGAGTGAAGCGCTTGTGCGGTTGCTGTCTGCTTCACGGGCGGACGGCTAAGAGTAAAAGGGAAGGGCAGTGAAAATGGATTTATTAAATATAAACGATATTTCCGTGACCTACGGGAAAAATCCGAAACCGACGATCGAGCACTTCAGCCTTGACATGAAGGAGGGGGAGATCGTCAGTATCGTAGGAGAGAGCGGGAGCGGCAAGACGACTGTGATCCGGGCGGTGCTCGGACTTCTTCCGGGAGGAGGAAGAGTGCAGCAGGGCGACATTCTGTTTGAGGGAAATTCTCTGCTGAACCTGGATAAAAAGCAGTGGAGAGATCTGCGCGGCTCTGACATTTCCATGATCTTTCAGGATTCCGGGGCAATGATCAATCCGATCCGCCGGGTCGGCGACCAGTTTGTGGAATATATCCGTACGCATCAAAAGATGCCGAAAAAAGAGGCCTGGGAGAAGGGCGTGGAAATGCTGGAAAAAATGCGGCTCCCGGATGGCGACAACATTATGAAAAGCTACCCCTTCCAGCTTTCAGGAGGTATGCGGCAGCGTGTGGGCATCGCTATGGCGATGACGTTTCAGCCGAAGCTTCTGCTGGCGGATGAGCCGACGAGCGCTCTGGATGTGACGGCACAGGCTCAGATTGTCCGGCAGTTCATGGAGCTCCGCGAGGAATATGGTACTTCCATGATCATAGTCACTCACAATATCGGCGTTGCGGCTTATATGGCGGATCAGCTGATCGTGATGCAGCATGGAAAGGTTGTGGATGCCGGAAGCCGGGAATCCGTGATGCGCAGTCCGAAGGACGACTACACCAGGAACCTGTTGGCTGCTGTGCCGGAACTGGAGGGAAAACGTTATGTCTCATGAAGCATTTACAGATGGCGGAGAGGGGAAAGCTCCCATTCTTACTGCTGAACATATTACAAAAAAGTTTCCTGCCTCAGGAGGACGCACCCTTCTCGCATGTGATGACGTCAATCTTTCCGTATATAAAGGACGGACATTGGGAATCGTCGGGGAGAGCGGCTGCGGGAAGTCCACATTTGTGAAGATGATCGTGCAGATGTTCCAGCCCACGGAGGGACAGATCCTCTTTGATGGAAAGGACATCACGAAGCTGAAGGGGGAAGAACTCCGGCAGAGCCGGAAAAAGATACAGATGGTATTTCAGGATCCGTCCGCCGCATTCAGCCCGAAGATGAAGGTGATTGATATTGTCACAGAGCCTCTGATGAATTTTGGCCTGATAAAACGCTCCGAAAAAGCGGCAAGGGCAAAAGAACTGCTTAAGATGGTCGAGCTTCCGGAGGACTTTATTTACCGGTACCCGCACAATATGAGCGGCGGACAGCGGCAGAGGATCGGCATCGCGCGCGCCCTGGCGCTCGAGCCGGAGATTATCGTATGCGACGAGGCGACCAGTGCGCTCGACGTTTCCGTGCAGGACCGCATCATCGAGCTGCTGGTCAGACTCCAGAAGGAAAAAGGCATCTCGCTGGTATTTATCTGCCATGACATGGCACTCGTGCAGTCATTTGCACACGATGTGGCGGTCATGTATCTGGGGAATATTGTGGAGGTCCTTCCTGGAAACGAGGTAGGAAAGAACGCACAGCACCCATATACACAGGCAATGCTGGGGGCGATATTTTCTACGAGGATGGATTTTGATAAAAAGATTGAGAGTATTGAGAGCGAAGCACCAAGCCCTGTGGAAGCGCCCCCTCGCTCCGCTCGGCGGCAAGTCGTGTCGCCGATGCAAATTCGCTTCGCGAACGGCGACACTGTGGATGTGCCGCCCGGATGTCCGTTCCAGAACCGCTGTGACAGATGCAGCGAGATCTGCAAAAGAGAAAAGCCGTCTCTGCGGAAAACAGGAGAGCGGCATCAGGTAGCCTGCCATCTTTTCTGACAATGAGACAGGAATGGGAGACAGATGATGATGAAATTGTTCAAAAGTATTGTTTGTATTTCAATTTTAATGATGCTCTTTTCCGGCTGCGCCTCGGCAGATGAGCTATGGAACGGGGGCATTACGATCGGCGTAGCTGTATATGATGCAGAGGATGAGGAGGCGCTGGAATTCCGTCAGTATCTGGAAAGCTACATCGGCGGTTCCTTTGAGGCGGAATTCCTTTATAATGTGGAAGCGATTGATTCCGCTGAAGATGAGATCGCTTTCATAGAGCAGCTGCATGAGCAGGGGGCGCAGGGAGTGATCTCTTTGCTTACCACCTATGTGGAAGAGGTGCTTCCCGTGTGTGAAGAGTATGGAATGTATTATATCTGCGGCTCCGGTACGATTAGTGATGAGGTATATGAGCGCGTGAAGGATCATCCGTATTTTCTGGGTACGATCGGCGCGTCCAATGAGGAAGAACAGCAGGCCGGCGAATGGCTTGCGGAAAGCATGGCTGCCCTGGATACAGAGAAAAATTTCCACTATCTGGTGGTGACCGGGGGCAGCGCGGCCGGAAATGAGATGCACCGGCTGCGAACGGAAGGCATCCTCTCAAAGCTTCAGGAAGTATATGGCCTGTCTTACGATATGTCCATAGAAGAGCTTGCCCAATGCGGGGAGCTGACAGAGATTGAGACTGGTTCTGATGTGCGGATCACACTTTTGCCTGGCTACCTGTCCGAAGGGACGGAGGTCAGCGAAGCAGTGAGCGCCGGTGATTACGACGCTGTGCTTTCGTCTCTCACCATAGGCGACGCGGTAAACCAGATCTCAGAAATCGAGAGAGAGGAGGGACGCAATATCCGTATCGGTATGGTTGACTGTTTTACGGACGAAAATTCAGCGTATTTCAATGAGACAGATGCCAATGGCGATACAAAGCTGAACCTTCTCGTCGGGAAATACGGGGCGGTCATCGCGCCTGCTTTCGCTGCCATATACAATGCCTGCTCCGGCTACGCGGAGGAATTCCGGGATGACGGAAGCGCCTTTCGCCTGTACCAGAGCTACTGGTACGCACAGAGTACGGAGGAGTTCGACGAGCTGTACGCGCTTTCCATCGGTATGTATGAGAATGTTTACAGTGCTGCGGATATGCTCCAGGTGCTGAAGGCATACAACCCGGAAGCGGATTTTCAGGTGTTTGCAGCCTTTACGCAAAAATAAGGCGTTTTAATATTGTTGCAAAATCCGGAACGCAAAATAAGACGTAAAACTGCATTTTCATCCCCTGGGGAGGCTTATCAGAGATATTGTCATCTGCTAAAATGATATCAGCACAACATAGTAAATAACGAAAGTCAGGCTGCGCGGCAGGCGCAGCCTGTCCGATACTCGCACAGCGGGTACGGATTTACAATACGCAAAGATGTTTTAAAATGAAATGATTTGATGGATTGGTGGAATGAAAAACAGGAAGGAGGCAGGAACTCTGATCATACTGTAATCAGGGAACACTTTTTGCAGATGACAGTAATAAAATCCTGTGCGGAACGGTTTAAGTCCCACAGGATTTTTTTTAAGTATGGCGCTCCTCGCATTTCCAGGACCAGGGAGATGCCCGCCCCTGCGCATAAAAATATCCCGGCAGAGGCGAATCGACCGGGATATTTTTATGCACACGGCCGCGTAAGGAATTATTCCGGCTAAAGCCGGACGCGGCCGGCGCAGCGGATAGGGTGAGAAGACTCCCCTATCCGATGGGGGAATTTAAGTGACTTTAAACTGAAACCTGCATTTTTTTGGAGGTAGGCAGGTATCTCCTTCAGTTATCGGCATTATATTACAGAAAAAGAACGTACACAAGCCGGGGCGGGGGTTATTTTTATAAAAAAAGTTTGTCTTGAAAATAAGCCGTTTTTTTTAGTCTTCAGCAAAAAAAATATCCCCATCCGGGGGTCCGGGTGGGGAGACGGGCCTGTCCATGCCATGTGACTACAGCGCAAGAATCCGGCTGATCCGGCCAGTCAGCTGCTGTCCGCTTCTGCCAAGAATCCGTACTGCGATATGCCCGGCTGCTGTACGTGTGACACCGCCCTCCAGTCCTTCAGTTTCATCCATCATGGAGCGCACCTCGCGAACCCAGTCGTCGCTTTTTTCCACGTTGCAAATCAGCAGATTCGCCAGATGTGTGTATCCCTCATACATACCGAAGCCCCGCATGTCTGCCAGAAACGGATCATAACGAGTGTTATCGCGATATACCAGCTTTTCATTTTGAAAAATTGTAATCAGGTTCTGGTACCTGCTGTAACGAAATTCCTCTCCGTGCGCGACTCTTCCGCAGGATAGAATCTCACTGAAGATAAAGCGGGAGGAATCATTGGACAGGCTTACTTCCAGCATATTCCGGAAATCCGATCCGGCAAATGGGATCGTAGGGAGCGGAGTATAATAGAGGCAGCCGCCGGGTTCCACGGTAATATGTGTCCGGCGCTCCGCCCAGCCATCCTCCATTTTATGAATCTTTTCATAGGCCTGGGAAGTGAATTCCAGATTCGCATTTTCCCTGACAAGGAGATTCCACTCCTGACGGTCTCCGGCCATGATGCCGGCGGACGCGGTGAGAAGCATGACAGTCATGAAATCCTTCTTTTCATAGAATGGCCGCATGATTTTGAAGGGAGCGGTAAAAGAAAGATCTTCGATGACCGTCCTGCCGTCTTTTACACCTGCTATCAGGTGCAGCTTCGACAGCTTTCCAAATTTATTTTCCATATTCTCTATCTGCATCCCTCTAACAGCACATTTTGCTTAATCCAGCCGATGACAGCATCCATGCCCTGCCGGTCACGGATATTGGTGAAAAGGAAAGGGCGGTCTCCGCGCATTTTCCTGGAATCACGTTCCATCACGCTTAAATCCGCTCCCACATAAGGAGCCAGGTCGATTTTATTAATGATCAGCAGATCGGAACGGGTGATCCCCGGACCTCCTTTTCTGGGAATTTTATCGCCCTCGGCGACATCAATAACGAAGATAGTAGCGTCAACCAGCTCCGGACTGAAAGTGGCAGACAGATTATCCCCGCCGCTCTCGATAAAAAGCAGCTCGATATCCGGAAAACGCTCCATCATTTCATCCACGGCCTCCAGATTCATGGAAGCGTCCTCGCGGATGGCCGTGTGCGGGCAGCCGCCCGTCTCCACGCCGATGATGCGTTCCATTGGCAGAACACTGTTTTTACACAGAAATTCCGCGTCTTCTTTTGTATAAATATCGTTGGTGATGACGCCGATGCTGTAATCGCCGGCCATATCCCTGGTCAGGCTTTCGATCAGGGCAGTTTTGCCGGAACCCACCGGCCCCGCCACACCAATTTTCACATAAGACATAACATTCCTCACTTTTTTATCATGAAATATTTCGGTTCGGGCGTCAAAAGGTCATGAGACCCGGATTGCTTTGCGTTTGATATCTTTCCTTCGGCCGGTGTTTGACGGCGCATCACCGGCACACAGCAGCTTAATCAGGACATATAAATCCTGGAATAAAGGCCTTCGTGCTGCATACTGCGGATGTCAAAGCCCGGCGCGGACAGACAAAGGTCTTCCTCCGTCAGGCCGCCCAGACATTCCAGAATTTCCTGAAAGACCTCCTGGCACCGGCAGAGCAGCTTCTGCCCGCATGTCTGGCTCAATGGGATGGTCTTGACACAATTAGTCACCATCGAGGAGGCCTGCGCGTAAAGATAGTGTTCCATGGCGTCCTCCAGCGGGATTCCTGCTGCAGCGCAAAACACTCCGTAGACAACGGAATGGCTCATCCAGGATCCCTTACGGTTCGCGCAGTATTGGGTAAAAATATCTGAGGCAAAAGAAATTTCCATATTGCTGACAGTTTTTACGAAACGGGATCCCAGCTTATGTCCCGCCTCCCTGGTTTCCCGGGGAATCCGGCTGGCATCGAGCAGCTCTTCCAGATGATCGAGTTTCTTTAAATTGCCCCGGGCGGCATACTCAAATGCAAGCCGCCCGGAGAGAAATTCATTGTAGCAAAAACCATACCGGAGCCTTCGGTACAGGAAATCCCAGGCATCCTCCTCCGTTGAAACCAGATTTTTCTGGATATAAGTTTCCAGGCCGTAGGAATGGGAGTACGCTCCAATCGGAAACAGCGCGTCATTGACCTGAAGCAGTAAAAAATGTTTATTGCGTTCCTCTGCGTTCATAGACATTCTCCATTCACAGGCATTTACTATTTGCGGATCTTCTCTGTTCATGGGGCTTTTCCGTTTACAGACCTTTTTCGTCAATGGTGATGATTGTTTATGGAAGAGGAGAGAGCCTGTCTGAAATCAAATTTTTTCATCACCTTTTCGGCGGTGACACCGTGAATTCCATTGATTTTCTCCAGCAGCGGCTCATGATAGGGCGTGTAAAACGTAAAATCGTCTTCACCCCGGAACATGGACGTATGGGTGTTGCCCACTTCGTAGCACAGTTTCGCTATCTGCCGCGGGTGATCCTGCCGCACACATGCCCGGATGGCCTCACATGCCGGAATATTCACCGCGATCACTTTTTCCGCATCCGCATAGAGCACATCGTCCTGATTAAGACCAGTACTCAGGATCTCATTTCCCATCCGAATGCCGACATCCTCACCCTCTGCGGATGTTTTTCTGTGCAGCCGGGAGAAAGCCTCATGCCACTCAATATCCACATAATCTACACGGAGTCCGCCAAATGCCGGATCGGAGAGAGTGCCCAGTATTTTCTCACATAACATTTCTTTTCTCCTCGTATAATAAGTTCAGAATATATAGCTTTGAAAGCGGCGGGCGCTTACAGAACTTTACCACACACCAAGCATCAGCATGACGCCCGGAATCCAGGCAGTGATCACACCTTCCAGAATCTGGAGTGCAGGCACATACTTTGCCAGCTTTTTCATCCCCAGAATGTCAGTGAAAAAGGAGGATCCCCACAGGATCGCCCAGAGCCACCAGATGGCTGCCCATCTCCAGTCCGGGTCAATGCCCAGCGAGGCACTGCCCGTGACGCCTTCGATGATCCCAAACACGATGGCATTGACCGCCACAAAGGTGGAGAACCAGGCGAACGGAGTCCCGTCCACGTCGAAGATATCCATGATCGCTACAAAGAGATAGGTAAAGCAGAACAGCAGGCCGGTCCCTGCAGCGTAATAATTCCCCTGCACCAGATTGGTAAAATTGATAAACAGCGATAAGGTTCCGGTAAAAATATTCATCACAGCGGCGGCTTTTTTATCCACATTAGCAAGAGAGCAGACTCCGTTGTTGATCAGAACAATACCGACAAATAATAAACAAACGCCTAACATATGTATTCCCTCCTGTAGCAGATCAGAATAAGCTGTACAACTGTGTCAGTGGCAGTGTCTGCGCGGGCTTTGATTCGAGCTTCACACCGTCTGCGCGGACCTCATATGTTTCCGGGTCTACCGTGATTTCAGGCGTCGCGTCGTTGTACTTCATGTCCTTTTTCCCGATGTTTCTGCAGTTCCTGACCGGCACCACTGTCTTCTGAAGGCCGTATTGCTCCTTTACGTGATTATCCATTGCCGCCTGGGACACAAAGGTCAGACAGCTCTCGTATTTAGCTGCCCCGTGAGCCGCGAACATTGGCTGGTAAAGCACCGGCTGTGTAGTCGGAATAGATGCGTTCGCGTCGCCCATTTTGGATGCGATGATCATACCGCCTTTGATGATCATGTCTGGCTTCGTGGCGAAGAAAGCGGGATTCCAGAGTACCAGATCCGCGAATTTGCCAACCTCAACGGAACCGACGTAGTCCGCGATGCCGCAGGTGATGGCAGGGTTGATTGTATATTTGGCCACATAGCGTTTTGCCCGGAAGTTATCGTTGCCATTTTCCTTATCTACCCCCAGCGGACCGCGTTCTTCCTTCATTTTGTGGGCGGTCTGCCATGTCCTGGTGATGACCTCCGCCGGACGTCCCATGGCCTGAGAGTCGGAACTCATCATGGAGAAAACACCCATATCGTGCAGCACATCCTCCGCCGCGATGGTCTCCGGACGGATACGGGAATCTGCAAAGGCCACATCCTCCGGGATGTTTTTATCCAGATGGTGGCAGACCATCAGCATGTCCAGGTGTTCATCCAGCGTATTGACCGTGAAAGGCATGGTCGGATTCGTAGAGGAGGGCAGCACATTTTTCGCGCCTGCTGCACGGATGATGTCCGGCGCATGCCCGCCGCCCGCGCCCTCGGTGTGGAACGTATGGATCGTGCGGCCGCCGATGGCATTCAGGGTATCCTCCACACAGCCCGCTTCGTTCAGTGTATCCGTATGAATCGCTACCGGAATGTCATATTCATCGGCTACATTCAGGCAATGATTGATCGCGGCCGGAGTGGAGCCGAAGTCCTCGTGTATTTTCATTCCCATGGCGCCTGCTTTTACCTGTTCAATGATAGGCTTCTCATCAGAGCAGTTTCCTTTTCCGTAGAAACCCAGGTTCATCGGATATTCTTCGGCTGCCTTTAACATCATCCTCAGATTCCAGGGACCAGGCGTGCAGGTGGTGGCGTTTGTGCCGTCCGCCGGCCCTGTGCCGCCTCCGATCATTGTCGTGATACCGGAATACAGGGAAGTCGGAACCTGCTGCGGGCAGATAAAATGAATATGGCTGTCAATACCGCCGGCGGTTACAATCAGCCCCTCACCGGCCAGAGCTTCCGTAGAAGCGCCAATCGTCATGCCGGGGGTCACGCCGTCCATGACATTGGGATTGCCTGCCTTGCCGATGCCGGCGATCTTTCCGTCCTTGATGCCAATATCCGCCTTGATGATGCCGGTATAATCCAGAATCAGGCAGTTGGTAATCACCAGATCCAGATCTCCGTCCTTGCTGCAGGTCTTTACGGACTGCCCCATGCCGTCGCGGATCGTCTTTCCGCCGCCGAACTTGGACTCGTCCCCATACGTAGTGTAGTCCTTTTCTACTTCTATGATCAGATTGGTGTCAGCCAGACGTACCTTGTCCCCAACTGTAGGGCCGTACATCATTGCATATTTTTCACCGGAAATTTTGTAGCTCATTCTGTCTCCTCCTTAAATAAACCCTTTTAAAGCAGCTGTCTGCAGTGCCGTTGCTTTTGTTGCTTCTACAGCCTGCGCGCAGGTCAGGTCATTCAGACCATAGATGCGCATCGCGCCGCCCATCTGTGTCAGTACAACTTCTTTCTCTTCACCCGGTTCAAACCTTACAGATGTGCCGGAAGGAATATCCAGATGATATCCGTAAGCAGCCGCCCGGTCAAAAGAAAGCTGGCGGTTTACCTCAAAAAAGTGAAAATGAGATCCCACCTGCACCGGACGGTCTCCGGTGTGCTTTACTGTAACAGTTACCGTAGGCTTTCCCTCATTCAAAATGATCTCTCTGTCCTTCGGAATGATAGCTCCAATCTTCATTTCCAATCGCTCCTTCCTATTGAATCGGATTATGTACAGTTACCAGCTTGGTGCCATCAGGGAATGTCGCTTCCACCTGAACCTCATGTACCATATCAGCCACGCCGTCCATGACATCATCCTTAGTGAGGATCTTTGTGCCGATCGTCATAAGCTCCACCACGCTCTTTCCATCTCTGGCGTATTCCAGCAGCTCCGAACTGATGTAAGCGACCGCCTCCACATAATTCAGCTTCAATCCTCTTCCCATCCTTTGTTTTGCCAATTCTCCCGCCATGTGAAGCATCAGCTTTTCCTGTTCCTTGGGATTCAAACGCATAATAAATCCTTCCTTCCTTTGATGACGATAACGAATGTAAACAGGTGAGAATTCATTTTGTAATAATAGAAAAAAATTTCCTGCAAACAAAAAAAGGAGCCTATTTTCAGAAATAGACTCCTTTGCCATTCTCACTGTAAGCAAATCCCCTGTGGGGGGATCGACTTGTCGTATTATAGTTTATTGAAAAGCAGCTGTCAAGATTAATTTTTTAAGACGAAAGAAAATCGAGTTACTATTCACAGCCGTTTTTTAAAGCACGCCAAGTAGCCAGAGTTTTTGCTCTGGTAAATGGCGTGCTTTTTGGGTGTCAGTATAGACTTCGTTTCAGTAATGC
>JAJQEO010000054.1 GCA_021201665.1 Lachnospiraceae bacterium
ATCGCGCCCTGTTCTACATCATAAAAACGGGGAAGCAGGCTGGCAATGGTGCTTTTCCCTCCGCCGGACGGGCCAACAATCGCAGTGATTTTTCCCTGCGGTGCTGTAAAAGACACCGATTGCAGCGCCTCGGTTGTGGGGATCTTTTCCTTCGGTTCGGCAGAGGAGATCGATTGCATTGCCTCTGTCGCAGTACTCTTTTCCTGTGACTCCCCAAAGGGTTCCGTTTGTGGTGTTGAGGATGCGGCATGTTCAGCATAAGAAAAGGTCACATGGTCGTAAACGACGTCATATACGGACGGTTTTGGGAAAGTGTTTTTCTCCGGAATTTCCGGCTCCGCCAGAATCTGATCGAACCGTTCCACGGCGTTTCCAACCTGCATGGCATTGACGGAAGCATAGATCATTTTCATCAGGACGGAAGCAATCACAGGCACAAAAATCAGATAAAAAATAAAGGATGCGGCAAATGCCGGATAATCGTTTGTGGAACTGCCGATCCATATCCCCACCGGAATAAGAAACAGATAGATGCCGTTCAGCGCCGCGGACAGCGCTGCGGTCATCAGCTCCTGGCTTAAGGAATACGGAATGACGGTTTTGGTGTAATTTTTGATAGAATCATACAGCCGCTTAAAGGAAAAAGCGGTCTGCCGGAATGCCTTTACCACGGCGATCCCCCGGATGTACTCTACAGAAGCATTGCTCATATCCTCCAGGGAAGCCTGATAGTCCTCCATCAGCTTTTTCGTCTTGTCCTCGCCGGAGGTAACTCCATATATAAGGAAGGAAAAAATAATTCCCGCAAAGGCCGCCAGACCAAAACGCCAGTCTACCGCAAACACCAGCACCAGCATGACGACCGGCGCTGTAAATGCGGAAATCATGTTGGGAAGGTCGTGAGCGATGAAGCCTTCCAGGCTTTCAATATTATCATCCATGATCTTACGCAGCCTGCCGCTGCCCATTTTCAGATGATAACCCAGCGGGAGCTTTGTAATGTGGGACACATAATTGATTTTGCATTGATACAAAGTGCCATAGGCCGCAATGTGAGAAAGCGCCACAGACGCAGTGTAAAGCAGCACATTCAGTAAAACTCCGCCGAGAGCCAGCCCCCCGAATCCCAGCACTTTCGGAACATCCAGAGCATCAAAATCCGGGTAAGCCCCCACAATTTCCTGAATGATCAAATAAATGGTCAGATAGGGCAGGAATGACGCAATCGTTGCCAGAGCGGAAAGTATCATACCGCCCACCATAGGCGCTTTTTGTGTCATGGCCAGCTCCATAAGGCGGGGCAGGCCCTTTTTGGGCTTGATTTCCTGGCTTTCCTTTTTTGCCATAAGATTTCCCTCGCTTTCCTCAAAAGATGGTTAGATATATCTAACTTCACCCTATTATATCAATGCGCAGATTCTTCTCCAACTCTCAAAGAGTAAAAATGCTCCGGCTGACAACGAGTTTTGCAGAATGGCTCGCCAGTATCTCCCCAGTCTTTTGTGGAGCTAGTGCGGGGCAAATGCTGCCTGTGCATTTGCTCCGTTTTTTGTGGTATGTTATCGTTCGGTGGTCTCTGCTTTGGTCTGCAATCGCTCAGGTTCTGTATTGATTTCTTCATTGATATCTGTTACAATGCAAGTTAGTAAATACTAACAACTGGTAGATGGAGAGAACGTTTTGAGCAAACACGAGGAAATCAAATCCGCATATCGCGCATTGGGCAAAGAAGCAACTTTATATGATGGCATGATCACCTGTTCTACCCTGCTGGGCAAAGCCGTATGCAGACTGGTGTGGGATATGGGACAGACGGAAAACGTTGAATATCTGTCCCGTGCGCTTTCCGGTATTCCTGAGAATTTCTCCGGTTCGCTGCTGGAGGTGCCGGTGGGTACCGGCGTGCTGACCATGCCGGTCTATCAAAAACTCCCTGATGCAAGCATCACTTGTCTGGACTATTCCGAGGACATGATGTCCCGTGCGCAAAGAAGAGCAAAACGGGACAGACTGACCCATGTCCGCTTTCAGCAGGGGGATGTGGGAAGCTTGCCCTTCCCGGACCGCAGCTTTGACATCGTACTTTCTCTTAATGGATTTCATGCTTTTCCCGATAAAGAAGCGGCTTACCGGGAAGTGTTTCGGGTCTTAAAGCCCGGCGGCTGTTTCTGCGGTTGTTTTTACGTTGCCGGGGAAACTGCCCGGACAGATTGGTTCATCCGGCATCTCTATGAACCGAAAGGGTTCTTCACCTCACCCTATGAAACAGCGGACAGTCTGAAACAGCGGCTGGAGCGGCAGTATGAGGCAGTAGAGTTTAGCACTGTGAAATCCATAGCCTGTTTCACATGCCGGAAAGGGTGGGCATGACTGATGAGCATTTCCATCTAAGCTTCCGCTGTTTGCCGCAGGAGGACTGCTTATTTCGTTGATTATGACCTGGATTTGGTAAAGCGATAGGGAAAGAGGAATGAAAAATGCCAAACTATAAAAAGATCACCCTCGCCCTTCTTTGCGGACTGCTGGGATGTGTGTGCTTTGGCGTTGGGGATTGGCTTATGCTCTACGGCGACACGGCCTACTCCGGGACAATTTCCTGGCTAACGGCAGGGGCGGCGCAAATCGCTCCCTGGCGCAATAATCTGGCTATGGCGCTGGCCTTTCCTGGCATCATCCTGTATGGGATTGCGCTGTTTACGATTGGGGAACTGATCACTGGAGAAGGACGGCAAAAAGTTTACCACTATTTGACCACATTCAGCCTGACCCCGTGGCTTTGCCTGCATCTGTTTTACATCATGATCCTGTATGGCTTCGCCTGGATGAGCGGGAACGGGTACGCTTCCGCTGCCATTCCGGTTTCGGAGGCAGTCTTTTCCCGTTTTTCCTGGCTCGTCCTGGTGAGCGAGGCGCTGATGCTGCCACCCTATATCTACTGGGGCTGGCTGGTACTGCGAAAACAGAGCGTCCTGCCCCGGCAGATGATTCTGTCCAATCCGCTGATTTTCTATTTTGCGTTGAAACTGATAACCCTGCTTATGCCGGACAGTGCGTTTCGTCTGGCTTTCACGAACGGCCTGATGAGTGAGAGTATGGTGCTGTGGTTCGGAAGTATATTGGCATGGCTGTACCTGCACCGAAACAGCAAATAACTTATAGCGTGGAACAATTACGGGGAGGGCGAAACATGAGTTTCTTTCAAAATACCTGCAAGCCGGAGGGCTTGGGTGGGAAGATCATGGTGACGACCATGAACATCGGCGGCCATGCAGCGCTGGCGAAATGGGGGCTGTCTCATCTTGCGTTGGAGAGCGACTTGAACATTCTGGAAATCGGCTGCGGCGGTGGGGCGAATGTAGCGCAGCTTCTGAAACGCTGCCCAGATGGAACGGTCACAGGCGTGGATTATTCCGAGGTCAGCGTGGAGAAAAGCAAACACGTCAACGCCAAGGCCATCAGGGGGGGACGCTGCAACATTCAATGCGAGGATGTGCGGGAGCTTTCCTTTGCCGGCTGTACATTTGACCTGGCGACCGCCTTTGAGACTATCTACTTCTGGCCGGGTCTGACAGAGTCCTTTGCCCAGGTTCACCGGATTCTGCGGGATGGCGGCAGGTTCTTCATCTGCAATGAGTCCGACGGGGACAACCCCGCAGACCAGAAGTGGGAACAGATGATTCAGGGAATGAAGATTTACAAGGAAAATGAAATTGTCGCTTCGCTGAAACAGGCGGGCTTTTCTAACGTCATCACACACAGAAATCCGGAAAAGCATTGGATCTGCTTTATTGCAGAGAATAGAGCAGACGATTATAGAAATTGCCGCGAAGAACGGCAGAAGGAAGGAGCAGCAGTATGAAATACACAGGGCAATACTGGATTATGATTGCTCCCTTTATGAAAAGGCTGTTGGCGAAACAGTATGGGCGAAAGGCCGCAAGAGAATACATAAAGAAAGCAAAGCTCATCTACCGGCAAATGCTGGCCCGGGCGGAGGACATCGGTGCAAAAAATCCCATGGCGCATAACGTCTATATGTCCTTTGTGTTCATGGCTATTTGGAAAGCTACTGACGGAGCCATTACGCCGGATGATATGCGGGGCATGACCAGAGAGTTGCTGGAAATGAAAATCGTCCGAACGGTCATGGGCGGCGGTCTGAATGTCAACAAGCCAGGAGATATGGACAAACTGAGCGGGAAATTCCATAAATGCGCAGAGTGGGCGGAAGAACATCCGGAATATCGGGAGAAAACCTGGGATTTCCATTTTGACGACACACTTCACAAGACCGGCATATACTATCATTTCACGAGATGCCCGTTAAACGATTACGCGAGTGCCTACGGTTATCTGGAAATCCTGCCGGTGATGTGCGAGATGGATTATCTGCTGGCGGGGATGTACCATGCCAGGCTCTATCGTGAGCAAACGCTAGCCGACGGCGGGAGGATTTGTGACTACTGGTTTGTGGGAGATCAGGAAAAGGATTATTCTGCGGAAGGAGAAAAAATGCCATGAGCATTCGCTTTCAAATCGCCAGCGCTCTAGTCAAAGCCAGCGGCATGCCGATTGGCTCCTTCCTTTGTTCGGCGCTGGCCCTGGCTCTTAGCGTGACGCAGATTTTTGCCCTGTTTGGCTTATGCACCATCGTTTTCTATGTACTGCTGGGAGGGTTCCGATTTGTAAACGCTTTGAATATTGCACGAGAATAGGGGTAAATGCTACCGAGGAGCAGCGGAAGGATGTACACGATAGAGAGGGAGTTTAGGGGTGAATAAAAGAATGAATGCATACAACGATATTGGAATTGACAGTCAGCTTGACTGGAAACGAATCCGTAAGCTGCTGATGATAGGAGTTTTTGCGGCCGTGATGGTGCTCGTCGGGGATTTACTTCTCGGTTACGGCGTGGAGGATGAGGCTTTAAGCGGACTGGAACGAAGTCTTTCCAGATACATTGCGCGTTCAGACGCGGTACTTTTCTGGTCCTCGCTGCTTGGTGTAATTGGGATTCCTTTGGAATGTCTGTGCTGGTTTGGTATTTATCGCCTGATTGCCAGCCGTTCCCAGAGGTATGCACACATCTACCGCAGCGGCATTCTCGGCTGCCTGACCTTTGGCGGCTGCGGTGTCCATTTGCCGTGTCTTGCTGCTGTCTATGTGTACAAACATATGCTGACAGTATCCCCTGAACACGCCTATGACATCGTGCTGCAATTTGCTGAGTATTTTCTTCTGCCTGGTACGATATTGTTTTTCATCTTCTTCGCGGTGCTTTGCTATGCGCAGATCGCGGCCTTCTCCAGGGGACTGACGCCCTATCCAAAATGGTGTTGGGTTTTCTCTCTGCCAATTCCGATGCTGCTCGTCCTGCTGCTGCACAAGCTTGTCGGCAACGTAGCGTGGGCGCATGGCCTGGCTACCGGCTGGATCAATATCGGAAACCTTTGGATGTTTGGCGGACTTCTTGTGATGCTCGAAAGAGTGAAAAGAGTATCAGAACCACAGGCGCGAAAAGATGATGCGGGGAGATCAACGGATGATGTATGAACATTTCGCTTATCAGGAGCATGGATTTGCAGGCCATCTGGCTGCACCCGACAGCGTGTGTGATAAAGCGGTTATCGTAATGACGGGTAGTGAAAAGAGCTTATTGCCCGGAATCAAGATAGCGGAGCGCTTCACAGATTATGGAATAACTGGGCTGGCGGTATCGCTTTTCAGCGCAGCCGGGCTTCCTGATTCGCCTGATCGCATACCGCTTGAGATGTTTGAAGCGGCGCTTCAATGCCTTTCGGCCAGGGGATATTCCCATATCAGCACCTACGGGATGTCCATGGGTTCCATTTTTGCCGCGTTGACCGCAGTATATTTTGGCGGTGTGGAAAATGTGATTCTGGTATCCCCGACACATGTTCCGTTTGAAGGGACGGACAAGTCTAAAAAACATATGTCAGGACACAGCGTTGCAACCTTTCGGGGAGAGGATATTCCGTTCGTATCGGCGGATTTTTCTGATGGAAAAGCAGCTAAGTATCAGAAAGCACCCGCAGCGGATTATCCGGTCATGGGAATGTGGATTTCTTATTATAACGCCTATCAGGACAAAGTGCGGGAGCAGGAAGCTTTTCTTCCACTGGAAAAGAGCAATGCGAGAATCCTGCTGATTGCAGGTGACAAGGATGAGGCGTGGCCGTCTGCGTATTCTGTCAGAAAAATGGAGGCGTATCTGACGGGAGTGAAATATGAGAAAGAAATGAAGGCCGTCATTTATAAAAATGTAAGCCATCTGACAGGCATGATGCCGAACAGAGAGCGGGAAAAGCTGCTGTACCGTCTGCTTCCCTTCGTTGGACTGATGTATAAAAGCTTCGGAAAACATCAAAAGGAATGTCTTGCTGCCATTGAAGATGCGGAGAAGACGATTATAGAGTGGATCAATTACGAGGAGGGCTAAACATGCTTCGGATTTGTTTTTCCTGTATCAGACGGTGAAGAGCAATGCACGACACTTAAAGACAGATACAGAGATAAGTGGCAAAAGTGACTTCAATGAGTGGCTGAAAGAAAAAGAGGTGGAGTGAACACATGATTCAACTGACAAACCTCACCGATGAAGAAATAAAAGCAATCGGCAGATGCATTGGTGAGGCGTTCTATGATGAGGGTGAGGGCTTATTTACACGTCTTGGCCGTGAGGATGCGATAACGGCTCTGGAGATCATGACGGAATGCTACTATCGCCTCGGCGTCCTCTATACGACATCCGAACAGCAGGAGGGTTATCTTGCCTGGTGGAGAAAGGACGAAGCAAAGGAATGGGGTATGAAAATGATGCGTGTGTCCCTTCATATGGCATGGCGATTCCTGCGGGAGATTCCCTTTGGGTCACTGAAAAAGCTGCTTCCGCTGATGAACAATCCGTATGAGAAGATATATCAAAAAGAGCCGGATTATGTGGTCATTTCCATGGTCGCCGTCCGGCGGGAATTCCAGGGGCAGGGATTTTTGCGTGTGCTGCTGGAGGAACCGTTTCGCATCGCCCAGGAGCGGAAGATTCCCTGTGTTCTGGACACGGACACAGAGCTGAAAGTGAAAAAGTACAGTTCCTGCGGCATGAAGAAAACGGCGGAAACATCAATCAAGGGTGGCGAAATGATGTACACAATGGAAAGCCGCGCATGAGAATCGCCTTGCAGGCGATGGCGCGGCCTTCGTCCGACATAGAAAGCAATGTCGGACATGAAATGGAAAGCCGCGCATGAGAATCGCCTTGTAGGCGATGGCGCGGTATCGTCCTTGATTTCCGATGGAAATCGGGACATTGCCTTCGTCCGACATAAAAAGCAATTCCTAAGTGAATCAGGCAATGCAAGTGCAATTCTCAAAGGAATATTACGCAGCAGTTAGCTAATACAAACCATTTTTATAAAAAGGAGACAGAAAACAATGAAGCATCAAAAGAAGATTTCACAGTCCACGATCCACCTTGGCACCCACGGAGAGAATTACGGAACATGGATGTCACGCCCCGTATTTTACATGA
>JAJQEO010000025.1:0-45356 GCA_021201665.1 Lachnospiraceae bacterium
CACGCTGGCAGACGGAACCATCTTCGCTGCGGACTTCGGAGACGGAGAGACATCGACAACCGTGACGGTGACGGACGGCAGCCAGACGACGGTGACATTTGAAAACGAGTTCTACACGATGCCGAACGGATTTTACAAAGAAGGCGTCCTGACGATCACGAAGGAGCTGCTCGGAGCGGACGGCACGGCGCTGGCATCCAACGAAACCTTCTACGCGGGAATCTTCAGCGATTCCTCTTACACGACACTCGCGACGAATGTCTCCGAGAACATCGTGGCACTTTCCCTGGCGGGAGACTCCGAAGTGAGCGTCGAGGTCGGCGTATCCATCGGAAGCGGCGAGACCGTGACCCTGTACGTGACCGAGACAGACGAAGATGGCAATCCGGTGGAAGACGCAGAAGGCTTTGCATACACAGTAACGTACACGGTAAATGAGGACGTTTCAGAAGCCGGCCCAGAAGTGACGCTTGACGAGTCGAACACGACCGCGAGCGTGACCATCACGAACCAGGAAATCGAGGAGATCGAGGAAGAAGAAGAGGAGGAGGAATCCGAAGAGGAGACTGAAACCGAGTCCGAGACGGAAACGGAAACGGAAACCGAATCGGAGACCAGTACGACAACAGCTGTACAGACGGGTGATGAAACTCCGTTACTGCCATACGCGGTGGCAATGCTCCTCGCGGTGATGGTATTGCTGGCCGGACTTATCGAAAGAAAAAGACGGCTGGGCAGGTAAGCGAAAGGTGCAAAGGTATGGGCTGAAGAAAACCAAAAGGCAGAAGCACAGGTTGAAATAAACCAACGCACAGATGCACTGGCTGAATCTCCGTAACCATGAAATGACGGAAGGGTTTCTAAAGAAAACCATGGTAAAACACATGTAAGAAAGCCCAATAAAAGAAAGACAGTCCCGCCGCATACGTGAATAAACACGGATGCGGCGGGACTTTTTTGATGCGCAGCTTGTTCTGATTTGCGGAGCAAATCGAGAGCCTTGGGTCGGGTAAAAAAACTATCTTTAAAAAAATCGGTTTTAAAAATTCGCTAAAACAATTAGAAAATTATTCTTGCAATAAAAGGATATTGTGATATAATATGAGGGCAATATAACAAATTACCTATAAAGAAAAGGAAATGTAGATGGGAAATTCTGTTGCCAAACCAGACTTGCTATGTTAAAATAAAAAACAGGAGACGACGAATGCAAAGAGAAACAACACTTTCGCGGGATTTGCGAATTACGCAGAGTATCACCAGGAGGATTTTCAGATTCCGATGACGCAGCAATTAGAAAGGAGGCTTTGCAATATGGAGAGCATAGGCATGGGAGTATTTATGGATGGAATGAAAAAAGGCGAACGAAAAGGGAAAAAGCAGGGAAGACGAGAAGGCAAAAGAGAAGGCAAAAGAGAAGGCAAAAGAGAAGGCAGGCTGGAAGATATTACCAGCTTAATGGATACGTTGGGATGGACGGCGGAACAGTCTATGGCGGCGCTGAAGATACCTGAAGAAGAGCGGTCTGGATACGTGAAGCAATTGACTTCCAGAAAGATATTAATACCACAGTGAAATGAACAAAATCTGACCGCGGTTTTATGCTGTGCCTTTTTTGATTTTATCAGATCGCGGGAAGGTCCCCGTCGCACCGTGCCGGTTCACGAATGCGGCGGGATTTTTTTTGACTCCCTCAGATCGCGGAAAAATCCGGAGAGCATCGTGCCGCACTCGTCGCCGAGGACACCGCGTTCGACGATCACCTGATGATTGAACTCCGGCATTTCCAGAAGATTCAGGACGGATCCGGCACAGCCGGCCTTTGGATTCATGGCGCCAATGACCGCTCGCGTGATACGGGACTGCACGATCGCCCCGGCGCACATCTGACAGGGCTCCAGCGTGATGTAAATAGTACAGCCCTCCAGCCTCCAGTCGCCGAGAAGCCTGCTGGCGCGGCGGATGGCAACCATCTCAGCGTGCGCGGTGGTGTTTTTATCCGTATTGCGTCGGTTATAGCCGCGCGCGATAATCCGGTCTTCAAAGACAATGACGCACCCGATCGGGACCTCGCGGAGAGCGTAGGCCTTTTTGGCCTGGCGGAGGGCCTCTTTCATGTATCTTTCGTCGGCAGTCACAGGCGATTTCACGGCTATGGGGACTCCTTTCTCTAAGAACAAAAAATCTGGCGTAACTATTCAGGAGATTACCTTGTACTTTTTGCGAGGTACGTAGGAAAATGGGAAATACCTCAATTTGGAAGATACCAGAATATGGACAAGCGGCATAATAAAATTGTGAAAATACTCGCTGCGCAAGTACAGACAATCGGATAGAGGGAGTTTTCGCCCCTATCCGCCTGCGCTGACAGGGTGCGGCTATAGCCGCAAAATTTCCCTGCCCGGTCGTGTGCATAAAACAAGACCGCGGTCAGGGAAAAATATCCTTACGCGGTCATAAATAAAATTCCGTGCGCCTCGCTTTGAACGCCTGCCACAGACGTTACCCTGACAGTTAACTCGGTCCAGGCTGCCTTACGGCACCCAGGAGGTTCCGCTTAGTGCTGCTCCGTTCCCGACCTGACACGGTTCACGGATTCCTGCCGCGTAAGACCCGGACGTCAACATCACTTATCAGGGGCAGCTCTGCAACAGCACGCCCTGGGCTCGGCATCACCCCTGCTGTAGCGGATTGCAGGTACAGGGCACCGCTATCTCCCCGGCTGCACGGAAATGTGATACCAGATAAACACTTCACCAATATAAAGGTTTTGGGTGGATTTGTCAAGGACTGAAAATGATGTATTCCTGAAGTAATTCGACCTGGAGTCCGGTATCAAATACATAACGTCCGCGATGCACATAGGCGTTTGGAACGGCATGATATTCTTTTGGACTTCGCTCGAACAGGACGATGGAAAGGTTACGGCAGCGACAGGCCGCTGTCGACCAGGCGGTTCATCAGGTCATCCAGAGAACTGGTTTCTCCCTGGGTATCGGGACTGTTGCTGTCTGAGTTGTCATCTCCGGAATCTGTTTCCTCGGAACGGTCATTTACAGAACCATCCACGTTGTCCTTTGCAGAGCCGTTTACGTTGCCGTCCGATGAATCAGCTTCGTTGTTATTCGCAGAACCATCCTCGTTCTCAGTCACAGGGCCGTTTATGCCCTCGTCCGCAGAATCAGTTTCGTTGTTATTCACAGAAGCATTCACGTTGCCATCCGCTGGATTATTCTCGCTGCCATCCATAGGTTCGCCTGTGCCCGCTGCATTGCCGCCGGTTGTGTTATCCACTATATCATTATCACTGGTCTCATCATTTTCCGTCATGCTCTCACTTTCACTCTCCTGAAGCATCTGATCCAGCAGATCCTGGTAGATTATGCCTTCTTCTGTCTCGGACTCGAGAGCTTCATTGGCAGCTGATTCGGTTTCTTTTTCTGCCGGTGTTTCTGATTCATGCTCAGTGCAGACATCCTCGGGCTGGGTTCCATCGGCAAAATATTCTGTATAGGTGTCCGGGCAAGAATCCTGCGCGAGGAGGTGGGTTTCACTGCAGAGTGCTACCTCGACAATTTCATCAGGCTGCGCAAAGCTTACGGCGGGAAGGCTCTGGTGAATCCGGTCCATGACGGCGCTCCAGATGCTGCGGCTGTAGGAATGCCAAAGCGTGCCGTCCGGAAGGGACTGATTGTTGTCGTAGCCGCCCCAGACGCTGCAGGTGTAATAGGGCGTGTAGCCTACAAACCAGATATCCTTATAGCTGGAAGTGGTTCCTGTTTTTCCTGCAACCGGCTGAGAGGCGGCCGAGATGGTGCCGTAAGCAGTGCCTTCCCTGGAGGTGATGACATCCTCCATCGCGCTGGTGAGCAAAAAGGCCGTTGTCTCCTGAAGAACGCGCGTGAAGGAAGCGAACGAGGCCGTATCGTCTGTGACCGAGCTGGCTGCAGCCGCGTCTTCCGCATCTGTGGCGCCTGCATTTGTCGCGGCCGAACGTCCGGATGCGTCGAGCAGCACATTCCCGTTTCGGTCGAGTATTTTGATGAAAAACAGGGGTGTTCCGTACATGCCTCCGTTTGCGATGGAGGCATAGGCCGCGCAGAGCTCCAGGTTAGTAACGCCGTTTGTGATGCCGCCAAGGGCGAGCGGCTGGATGACATCCGTAGAGCCGTCATCCGATTCCCAGTCGTCCACGAGCGTCGAGATGCCAAAGCTTTCCGCATAAGTAAAGCCGAGCCGGGGCGTGATCTCGGTAATGCAGCGGACGGCGACGACGTTGATGGATCGTGTGATGGCTTCGCGGATGGTGACGGTGCCGGAATAGTCGGTAATATCCCAGTTGCTCACGGCAGTGCCGTCTGTATAAGTGAAGGGCTCGTTTTCGTAGAGTGTGGCGAGTGTCTGACCGCCGACGTCAAGGGCAGGCGCGTAGGCAGTCAGGATTTTGAAGGTGGAACCTGGCTGCCGGGTGGTGTCTGTGGCGCGGTTCAGGGTGAGGCTGGCTGTTTTTTCTCCCCGGCCGCCCACAATGGCACGGACAAAACCGGTTTCCTGCTCGATAATGACCAGGGAGGCCTGCGGCTGAGGCGAGAGGGTGAGACGTTCGGAGAGGACGCTGCGACCGGACATCTCAGTTTCCGTGGAGGCCGAAGCGGAGACTGCCGAAACAACGGTTGTATTTGATTCCGTATCGGATATTGTGGAACCGGCAGCACTACTTGATAAAGCATCAGAAGCTGCCGAAGTGTGCGAGCTCTCAGAATCGGCCACAACGGTAATTATCACATTGTCAGAATCGGCTGTGGATACGATCGAAACATCCGTGTCGCCAGAAGTGACTCCAGAGATCACTGTGACAGCTGCCTTGTCTGCTCCGAAGTCAGAGAAACTGGAAATCACGGACTCAGAGCCGTAAGCCGCCTCCGCATCCGCACCAAGCACATATTCCCGGAACGCGTCCGCATATTCCTGGGCCTCGGTCTGCGTCTCGCAGAGCAAGTCGAAAGATTCATTGACATACTCCCGGATATACATGCGAAGGGCATTGGAGCCGTAGACGGTCGTTGTGCCGTCCGACTCCTGGATGGTCAGTGAGTAGTCGACCCCATACTGGGTGCCCTCCGGGAAATTGGCGAGATTCTGAAATTCTTCATCGCAGATCTGCTGTATCGCGGCATCCTGCGCGGAATAGATGCGCAGCCCGCCGCTGTAAAGTGCCTGTGTGGCCTGGTCATACGAGTAATTCAGCTCGGACATCAGCATTTCCACGACCTGGTCGATCAGGGCGTCTTCGTAATAGGTATAGACAGATTCGGTTTCATAAGATTCATTGTGTGTGCTGATCCGCAGATAGACATCGTCTTCCTGTGCCTCCATCCGCTCCTCGTGAGTGATGTAGCCCTGCTCCTCCATATAGCGCAGGACCATCCGCTGCCGCGTCTGGTTGGCTTCGGGGAAATCAATCGGATTGTATCCGGACGGGTTCTGGGGAATCGCCGCGAGCACGGCTGATTCTGAAAGGGTAAGCGCAGAGACATCCTTGCCAAAGTAGCGCTGCGCCGCGGCCTCCACGCCGTAGCAGCCGGAGCCGAAATTGATCGTGTTCAGATAATCCTCCAGAATTTCCTCTTTTGTAAGCTGTTTTTCCAGCTGGACGGCCAGATATTGCTCCTGCACCTTCCGCGCGAAACGGTCCGCGAATGAGTTTTCCTGTGTCCAGTCGGTAAAGACGTTGTTTTTGATCAGCTGCTGCGTGATCGTGCTGGCTCCCTCGGAAAAGGAACCGCTAGTGATTCCTTTCAAAAACGCGCGCGCGATGCCGCGCGGGTCAACCCCGTGATGCTCATAAAAACGCGAATCTTCAATTGCGATGACCGCGTTCTGCAGGGAATCAGGGATCTCCTCCAGCGAGACAAGGTCCCGGTTGGAATCGGAGAGAGAAAGCTTCCGCAAAAGATTTCCCTCCTCATCACAGATCCAGGTGGCCGAGCCGGACGGTGAGACGTCAATCGAATCAATCGAAGGCGCAGCCGCGATCAGCCGCCAGATGATCACAGCAAAAATGAGTAAAAATGCTGCCACAGCCGCCCCGAGACCGATGCCGATTTTTTTCCAGGGAAGTCTGCGGAAGCTCCGCCCAAAAGACCGCCATGAGTTCTTCTTTTCCGTTATTCGGCTGCCGCCGGATTCATCCATATGATTGTGCCCCTTTCTAATCTGGTACCGCGTCCCTCGCCGGGCAGCATCCCATGATTCGCATGGGATATTCCCCAATCCTTGATTGTGGGGCGAGGGCATCCCGCACTTCGTACGGGATATACAATCGCGGAGAGCGCTGCCGATTCGTTCATGCGCGGTTTCCATTATATCTGCTCTTGCCTGTCGTCCTGGTATATCTGTTCGTAAGGCTGAAACCAGACACCGAACCGTATTTGCCTGCACGGACTGCTGAAATCCACCGGGGACCATTTCTGCCCGGCCATTTGTTCCTGCAGGCACTGTTATACGTAATTTTTCCCGGAAAAGGCAGTTACTATACGCGGACAGGAGCGTATTTTGTCTTGTCCATGTCCATGAAACGTGGTAGAATGGAAGCCGCGCAATGAAGTTGCGCTACGCGCAAGGCGCGGCCTGCGTCCATACTCGCTTCGCGAGTACGGACATGGAATGGAAGCCGCGCATGAAAGAATATAAATTGGCCGAAGGGAAAGTGAGGAATCGATATGTATCGTGCCGTTGCCGAGCAGATGCTTTCTTTTATCAGTGCGTCGCCGACCGCGTTTCATGCGGTGAAGATCATTTCAGACAGGCTGGATGAAGCAGGATTTCTGCCGCTTTTAGAGAGCTCGCACTGGAATCTGGAGCACGGAGGCAGCTATTACGTGACGCGGAATGGCTCGAGCATCATCGCGTTCCGGATCGGTCTGGATCTGGAGGATTACAGCTTCATGATCGCGGCCTCCCACAGTGACTCGCCGATGTTTAAGCTGAAAGAAAAGGCAGAGATGGATGTCAGGAACAATTATACCCGCCTGGATACGGAGGGATACGGCGGTATGATCTGTCCGAGCTGGCTTGACCGGCCGCTCTCGATCGCCGGCAGGGTGCTTCTGGAGACGGCGACCGGCGTGGAGACGCGCCTGGTCAACGTGGATCGGGATCTTTTGCTGATTCCGAATCTCGCTATTCATATGGACCGGGCGGTCAATGAAGGACATACTTATAATAAGCAGGCCGACATGCTGCCGCTTTTTGCCGGGGAAGCAGGGGAGACGGACGGGATCAAATCTGTCGTTGCCGAGACGCTTCAGGTGGACCTGGAAAAAATTCTGGATATGGAGCTTTTTGTCTACAACCGGACGCAGCCGACGATCTGGGGCGCGTATGAGGAATTCGTCTCGAGCCCGCGCCTGGACGACCTGCAGTGTGCGTACGCGACGCTGGAAGGCTTTTTACAGGGAAAAAATGAAAATACGGTTTCTGTCTATGCCTGCTTTGACAACGAAGAGGTAGGCTCCGGGACCAAACAGGGAGCCGCTTCGACCTTTCTGGCGGATGTCCTCGGACGCGTCAACGCCGCACTTGGAAAATCGCAGGAGGATTATTTCCGCGCGGCGGCATCCGGGTTTATGCTCAGCTGTGACAACGCGCATGCGGTACACCCGAATTTTACCGGGAAAACAGACGATATCAATTGTGCATATATGAATAAAGGGATTGTGATCAAATCCAACGCAAACCAGAAATATACCAGCGATGGGGCGAGCATTGCAATTTTCAAAAAAATCTGTGAGCGGGCTCGGGTGCCCGTGCAGTATTTTTCCAACCGCTCCGACATGGCGGGCGGGAGTACGCTGGGCAATCTTGCGATGGCGCACACGCCGATGAATACGATCGACATCGGGCTGCCGCAGCTGGCGATGCACTCCGCCTATGAGACGGCAGGCGTGAAGGATACCCTGTATCTGATCCGGGCCGCGGAGGAGTTTTATGGCAGCCAGATCCGGGAAACCGGCGCGGGAAGATATGAGATCCTGTGAGGGAAGAGCCATATGTGGAGATAATATCTTCTGTGTTCGGGATCGCGCAGGCGTGGCGCAAAGATAGCCGTTTCCCTGATGGGGAGAGATCACGCCGGAGCCATCTGGAGGCAGTTGCTTCCCTGGCGGAGATTAGGCTGGAGTGGTTCGGAGACAGCCGTTTTTGCGGCAGAGATTGTGGTAAAACAGCGTTGCTAAAGCGTTTAATCATGTTATGCTTAGATATCAGATGATACAGAGCATTCTCGTGCGGTTTAGCAGGCGCAAAGGCGAAAATGACAGATTTATGGTGGAGAATACATGAAGATCATCTACAAAGGCGGCGAGGCCGAGATTACAGAAAAAAAATCCCGCTTTATCGCGAGCGTGCGATCTGTCGCGGACGAGGAGGAGGCACTGGATTTTATCGCTTCCATGAAGAAGCGGTATTGGGATGCCAGACATAATTGTTCGGCCTATGTCATCGGCGAACGTCAGCAGCTGCAGCGCTGCAGTGATGACGGAGAGCCGCAGGGTACGGCGGGCAGGCCGATGCTGGAGGTGCTGCTCGGCGCGGATGTGCACAATGCCGTGGTGGTCGTGACCCGCTACTTCGGCGGCGTCCTGCTGGGGACGGGCGGCCTGGTGCGCGCGTACTCGAAATCCGTGCAGGAGGGACTGAAAAACTGCACGATTCTTGATAAAAAGGAAGGCGTCAGCCTGACCATCGGGACGGATTATACCGGCATCGGGAAAATACAGTACATCCTGGGGCAGAGGGGCTGCCCGATACTGGACTCTGAGTATACGGATGTGGTCCGGATCCGCGCCCTGATTCCGAAGGAAGAGATTACAAGGGTAAAAGAAGCAGTGATTGAGGCGACCGCCGGTCGGGCCAGATTCCCATCGGAAGAGCCGGTCAGCTACGCGATGCTCGAAGGGGAAGCGATTCTGTTTTAAGAGACATAAAGAAATTTTGCTTTAATAAGGATGAGATTTGCCGAAGCTGGCAGATCGTGTCAAAAGGCGGAGTCTGATTTTAGTTTATTCGAAATGTGTAATTGTAAAATAAATCAGATTTCGGCCAATCCGAAAGGCATGATCGTAAAATCAACATTTTGGTCAGTCAGAGGTGTGTAATTATTATACGAGATCGACTTTTTGCCTGTTCAGATTGAACAGATTTTGGATAGAAAAGAGGTTCACGGTATGGAAAGTAACAAAGCCAGCTGCCGGGCGTCCATCGGCGTGTTTGACTCCGGCGTCGGGGGACTGACCGTGGCAAGAGAGATTATGCGAAACCTGCCCCGGGAGCACATTGTGTACTTTGGGGACACGGCGCGTGTGCCTTACGGCAGCAAATCAAAGGATACGATCGTCCGCTACGCGCGGCAGATTATTCATTTTCTGCAGACACAGGATGTCAAGGCCATCGTCATCGCGTGCAATACGGCGAGCGCGCTGGCTCTGGATACGGTGGAAAAGGAGCTCGACATTCCGATCATCGGTGTCATCCGTCCTGGCGCCCGGGTGGCGGTGACCGCCACCAAAAACCGCAGAATCGGCGTGATCGGGACGGAAAGCACGATCAACAGCCACATGTACCAGAAGCTGATCAATGAGGCGGATCCGTCTGTCACCGTTTACGAGAAAGCCTGCCCGCTTTTTTGCCCTCTGGTGGAGGAGGGCTGGCTGAAGGATCCGGTCACAAAAGAGGTGGCGCGGCGGTATCTGGCAGAGCTGATGGATAAGGACATTGACAGCCTGATTCTGGGCTGCACGCATTATCCGCTCCTGCGTTCCCTGATCCGCGAGCTGGTCGGCGACCAGATTACCCTCGTGAACCCGGCCTACGAGACAGCCAGGGAGCTGGGAGAGCTTCTGGAGAGAGAAAACTTAAGCAATCCGGATGAGCCTGCGACCCCGCCGACTGCGGAACCGTACCGGTTTTATGTCAGCGACATGGCGGACAAATTCGGCCATTTCGCAAATTCGATTTTGCCGTATGACATTGAGACGATTCAGAAGATTAATATTGAGGAATATTAAGGGGACTTTCAATGACAAAGGATGTACTGATCAGCATCAAAGGACTTCACAGTGTAAGGAGCACAGATCCTTCTGGCACTGGGGAGGATGACGAGGTAGAAGTTATTTCTCCCGGGAAATATTATTTCCGCAACGGAAAGCATTATATTGAGTACGAGGAGCCGGCCCAGGAAGGAGAAGACGGTATGGCGGTAAAAAGCCTTGTCACACTTCGCGGCCGTCGGCTGGAGGTGATCCGCAGGGGCATCCAGTATTCAAAAATGGTTTTTGAAGAAAACACAAAAAGTGAAAGCTGGTACATGATGCCCGCCGGGAGCGTCCTTGCGGGATTTGATGTGAAACAGATGCAGGTATCCGTCAGTGACGAGCTGATCGAGATTCTTGTGGATTACGCGCTGGAATTCAATTGTGAGCCGGTCTCGCAGTGCAGCGTCCGGATCCGCGTCATCGCAAAGGACAGCGGACTGTTTCATCTGACGTAAAAAATATGAAACACCGATGTACAAGGGGGAATTTTCCTGCCTGTGTGCATCGGCGTTTTCAGGTTTCTTATTTTTTCGCTTTCTTTTTCGCTTTCTCTGACTTCAGAGCCTTTTCTTCTGCATCCAGCTCCTTCTGCTTTCTGTTGACGAAGGAGGCCAGACGGTCACGGAGCTTAGGCTTTTTGTTAGCAGGCTTCTCCACAGATCCGCCGCGGACACTCTTGATTTCCATGATGTAAATGCCGCTGACGACCGCCTTGATCTCCCTCTTGACCGGGATCTGGTCGAAAATCTTGTTATCCGCGACCAGCGTCATGACACGAGGACCGACCTTAGCCTTCACGATCGGAAGCTTGGACCGGCGCATCATTCTGGGTGTCTGGTCAATCACCATCTGGGGAAGACCGGATTGCTTCAATGGCATGACCTTTTTATCAATGATCAGCATCGAAACGGTCTGCTTGGCGGCCTCCATCTGCTCCTGCTGCGCGGCCTGCTTTTTCTGCATCCGTCTGCCGGCTATGTAAAGCACGACCAGCGCCACGACCAGTATAATTAAAATAATCAGTAATACTTTGAGAAAGGTTGACATAAGTACCTCCACACGTACGAGATTTTGCACGCCACAGGGAGAACCAGAGTCTCTGAGAGCCTGTCCGCCTGCGGCCTTGCAACACTTTCCTCATTCTACCATTCTTTGGCAAAAACTGCAACATTCTTTGAGACGTTTTTGCCCGGCATTTTTGTCAGCGGCATTTTTGTTGGGCTATCATTCTTTGAGGCGCATTTTTGCCGGGCTATCATTCTTTGGGGCATTTTTATCCGGGATTGCGAAGGGATTATAAAAAATCGTGGCTTCTCTGGGGATTTTCTTAAATTTTTGTGATAGCCGCTTTTCCTGAAATTTAGTGCTGTAAAAATCATCAGAATATGATATACTGGCTCCATCTGACGCGCCAGACCGGACAGAGAACGGGACATGTCGCGCAGGCGGAGCCGGTTTGATTACACAGGCGGCGCGGGAAAGAGCATGATTCTCAGAAAGCAGCGCAGCTGCGGGCAAGTGTGAAACAGACTTTTTCCAGAACATAGAAAAAGGAAGGATACCATTTATGAAAAGAAAAAATTACTTACTGGCGATGGCGTGCGTCTGCGCCCTGACTCTTAGCGCATCCGGGATGGCAGTGATGGCCGAGGAGGAAACTGAGTTCGACGAGTCGGAGCTGGTCGCCGCCGAGATTTCAACGACGGACGAGACAGAGGATGAAATTGCAGATGCAGACGAGGATGGGACTTCTGACGCGGAGGATGCTGAGGACATCTCTGACGAAGATGCGGAAGAGGATGTTGAAGAGGATGCGGACGATGAGACGGAGGAAGAGTCTGAGGCGGAGACGGAAGCGGAGCGCCCGACCTATGTGGCGCTGGACTACGTGGTTCTCGGCGAATACAAAGGGATTGTTGTTCAGATGGAAGAGCTGGGCGAGGTGACGGATGAGGATGTCCTCGCGGAGGCGGAGGATCTGATCAGCTATTCAGACGCGGTAGAATGGGTGACGGAAGGCACAGTGCAGGATGGAGATACTGTGGACATCACCTATGTCGGCACGATAGACGGTGAAGAGTTTGACGGAGGTTCCGGGGACTATGAGCTCGAAATCGGTTCCGGCAGCTTTATTGATGGATTCGAGGAAGGGCTGATCGGCGTGGAGGTCGGCGAGACGGTTGACCTGGATCTGACCTTCCCGGAGGATTATTATTATACGGAGCTGGCCGGACAGGACGTAGTGTTTACGGTTACGGTAAATTCCCTGATGAGCGTGCCGGAGCTGTCTGATGATGTAGTCAATACCGCGACGGAAGGGGAATACACGGACGTGGATTCGTATCTGGAGTATATCCGCAGCTATCTGGAGGAGGATCTCCAGTCCTCGTGGGACGATGAAGTGCTGACCGCGATTTATGAGCAGCTGGCGGCGACTTCCGAGATCACGGGGTATCCGCAGGAGCTTCTGGACTACAGTGTGAATGAGTGGGTCGAATACTATGAGTACTATGCTTCGATTTTCTCGATGGAGCTGGAAGACATGGTCGAAAGCTATTTTGGAATGACTATGGATGAATTTAACGAGGAGCTGGAGGCGGCTGTGCAGCTGAATGTCCAGCAGGAGTTAATCCTGAAGGCAGTGGCGGAGACCGAGGGGATGGAGATTTCCGAGGAGGAATATCAGGAAGGGCTGGAGCGTTACGCGGAATATTATGGCTTCGAGTCTGCGGATGAGGTGGAAGCGTATTATACTGAGTCCGAGCTGAATCTTTACTTCCTGCTGGACAAGGTCTATGATTTCCTGCAGGAGAATGCGGTGATCGAGATCCTCTATGAGACCGAGACGGAAACGGAGACGGAGTAGCGGTTTGTGATTTGTGATGGGCTTAGTAGTTAGTGGTCAGCGAGTTCGTGTAAGTAAAGGTGTCGCCGGAACTCGTAGAAACACTGGCTTCCTTGCGAATTTGAATACTGTTTGATAACAGCGCCGCCAGAGCATTTATTATAATGACGCTGACGGTTAGCGGGTGGAACCGCAAAAATCCAATAGAAAAGGTCTTGCCAGACTGAGTGAAATACATCAATTTGGCAAGGCCTTTTGCTTTGAAATTGGAAATTATTCTGTCGCAATTTAGCACTTTGTGCTATACTGTAAAAGACACCGAAGTAACATTATGGGAGGAAAAACAATGGCAGCAGAAAATAATGAAATCATTACAAAAGATAAAACCGACATTGCTGTTGCCGAACCGATGCAGACCGATATACGCAGTCTGATTTATGTTGTTCGTGGTCAGCAGGTTATGTTAGATAGTGATCTGGCAATGCTATATCAGGTGGAAACAGGAAATCTGAATAAAGCAATGAGACGAAACCCAAAACGTTTCCCGGATGATTCCTTCTGCTTTCAGCTTACTAAAGAAGAATTCGCAAACTTGAACTTCCAAAATGGAATATCAAGATCTGAAAGTAGCACACATGGAGGGCGTCGTAAACTACCCCTTGTTTATACAGAACAGGGAATTGCTATGCTTTCTGCTGTTTTAAGAAGTGAAGTGGCGATTCAGGTAAGCATAAGAATCATGAAGACTTTTGTGGAAATGCGGAAATATCTGGCGAACAGTACGCTCTTACTGGAAAAAGTCAATAATATTGAAACACGGCAGATTGAATCCGAAATTCAACAGACTGCTTTTGAAAAGAAAACCGAAGAACGATTTGAACAGATATTTGAATACATATCAGAACACGATGAACCTGTTCAAAAAGTTTTCTTTGAAGGCCAGATTTATGACGCATTTGAGCTTCTTGTCGACCTGATTCGGAAAGCAAACAAGATAATTACATTGATTGACGGATATGTTGATGTTGGTACATTAAATCTTCTTTGTAAAAAGAAAGATGGCGTTTCGGTTATTATTTATACGCATGAGAAGACAAAATTGAGTGATGTAGATGTAAAAAAATTTAATTCTCAGTATCCGCCTTTGACCGTAAAATATACCAGAGCATTCCATGACAGATTCTTGATCCTGGATGAAAAGATTGCTTATCATATAGGTGCATCTTTGAAAGATGCCGGAACGAAATGTTTCGCTGTGAATTTGCTGCGGGATGAGAGTGTGGTTCAGGATATATTACAGCGCCTGGAACTGGAGACCGAAGAGTAAATGAAGGATATATTTCCTCGCGCCGGATTGATGATGCAAACCGTATTGTGTATCGCATTGAAGGGGGTGCTATGAAAATCTTCCAATGTGATTCATATTACAGAGATAAGTGACGTCGATAACACTCTCGCGATAACATAATGATAATACCACTCTGTGGGCATACCATCATATTTGTTCCGGCATGCTGCATAGAATTGCAGTAAAGCAGTTTCGGGGCAGAAACATGATTTTTAAAAGCGGAAATATGATTTCTAAAATCAGGGGCGGGATTTCTAAAATCGGCAGCAGATTTCCTGAAATCGAAGGCGTGATTTCTAAAATCGGCAGCAGATTTCCTGAAATCGAAGGCGTGATTTTTAGAATCGGAAACAGGATTTCCAATATCAAAAGACGATTTCCGTGGAAAAAGGCGGCGGTGGCAGTTTTGTTTATCGCTGCCTTTTTTGCAGGACGGCTGGCGGCTTCTCTGAGGGATAAGGATTCCGGGGAGAGCCTTCCGGTATCCACGGAGGGCAGCTGGGGGTTGAGCTTTCAGGAGGAGGGAGAGCCGCCGGTGGCGAATGCCACGAAGGAGGAGCTGGCGGTGTATGATGCTTATTATGCCGCCGACACGGAGGAAAAGGTCCTTTATCTGACCTTTGACTGCGGGTATGAGAATGGGAACACGCCGACGATTCTGGAAGCACTGAAGAAACACGGAGTATCCGCGACCTTTTTTGTGGTGGGCAACTTTGTGCAGGACAATCCGGAGCTGGTTGTTCAGATGCTGGAAGAGGGACATACGGTGGGCAACCATACGGCGCACCATCCGGATATGTCGGCGATAGCGGACCTGGAGTCGTTTCAGGCGGAGATTGAGGAGCTGGAGACGCTTTTTTACGAGGCGACCGGACAGGAAATTACGAAGTATTACCGCCCGCCGCAGGGCAAATACAGTGAAAGTAATCTTTCGATGGCGCAGTCGCTGGGCTATAAGACCTTTTTCTGGAGCCTCGCGTATGTGGACTGGTATCAGGACGACCAGCCGACCGAGGAGGAGGCTTTTGAAAAGCTGCTCGGCCGGATTCATCCGGGAGCGATCGTGCTGCTGCACAATACATCCTCGACTAATGCGGCGATCCTTGACGAGTTGTTGACGAAGTGGGAGGAGATGGGCTACCGCTTTGGAAAGCTGGAGGAGCTGTATGCCTGAGTAAATGATGAGTAAGAAAAGAGGAACACGCGTGGGAACATATTTGCTGGATCTTTTAACAGAATACGCCGCGTCTGACGCTTATCCGCTTCACATGCCGGGTCACAAGCGGCAGATGCGTTCATTTGGAGACACCTTTTCGATTGATATTACGGAGATCGAAGGGTTTGACAATCTGCACCACGCGCAGGGGATTCTGCTGGAGGCACAGCAGCGGGCGGCGCGGCTCTATGGGGCGGATGAGACCTATTATCTTGTAAATGGGAGTACTTGCGGAGTCCTGTCGGCGATCGCCGCGTCTGTGCGGCGCGGCGGCAGGATCCTGATGGCGCGTAACAGCCACAAGGCGGCATATCATGCGGCACTTCTGAATGACCTGCAGGTGAGCTGGCTTTATCCGGAAATGGATCTGGAACGCGGCATGTATGGAAGCATCAGTCCCCGGCAGGTGCGCGACGCGCTGAGAGTTGAAGGGGACGTTCCGATCAGAGATAACGTACGGCGGGTGAATGCAGAGGGTAAGGACAGGTGCTGTGCGCAGCGGCTGAACGCAGAGGGACAGAATGGTGACAGTAAGCCCGGATCAAATGCCGAAGGCCGAGACGAAATTTGTGTATCAAGACTGGGTGTAAACGGTCAGAATCGAGAATGTACGTCGACTGTGATGCCTGCCGACCGGGCCGCGGGAAAAACTGCGGACAAAACGGAGGAGGTAACGGAGAGAATAACTGCGGAAAAAGGACGGATAGAGGCTGTTTTTATTACCTCCCCGACCTATGACGGCGTGGTTTCCGACGTTCGCTCCATCGCCAGGGAGGTACACGAGGCAGGCGCGATCCTGATTGTAGATGAGGCGCATGGCGCACATTTTGCCATGCATTCGTATTTTCCAGAGTCGGCCTTATCGTGCGGCGCGGATATTGTAATTAACAGTCTGCACAAGACCATGCCGTCTCTGACACAGACGGCGCTTCTCCACGTGAAAGGAGAGCGGGTGGATCGGGAAAGGCTGCGGAAATATCTGGATATCTATCAGAGCAGCAGTCCCAGCTATGTTCTGATGGCCGGGATGGACGAGTGTGTGCGGCTGATGGAATCGCGCGGCGGGGAGCTGTTTGACGCATTTGTCAGACGGCTGGAAGGACTGCGGGCGAATCTTGAAAAGATGCGGATGCTGCGTCTTGTGACCGGAGACGAGCCGGAGCTGGCCGCGTTTGCGTATGACAGATCAAAAATTCTGATATCGACAGCTCAGGTTCAGACAGAAAATGGGAGAATGACTGGTTCTGTACTTGCGCAGATTCTGCGGGAGTGTTATCATCTGGAAGTAGAGATGGCTGCGGAAACCTATATTACGGCGATTATGACAGTCGCGGATACGCAGGAGGGCTTCGACCGCCTGGAGGCGGCGCTGCTTGAGATTGACGGGCGACTGAGCAGGGAGGCGTCTTCCGTGGAAGCGCGGCCAAATATATTCGGGTGTGCTTGCGTGCTGTCAGCTCCTGCAGCGGCGATGACAATGACGCAGGCGGATGACCTGCCGCGCGAGCCCGTCTTGTTGGAAGACGCTCCCGGGCGGATTGCGGCGGAGTTTGTTTACCTGTATCCGCCGGGGATTCCGCTCCTGGTGCCGGGAGAGCGCGTCCCGGAGCAATTTCCCGGACTGTTGGATGAGTACCGCCGGGCGGGACTGCAGGTGCAGGGCATGGAGGATTATTCGGCCTGTACGCTGCGCTGTATAGTTAAAAATATATGAACGCAGCTCCACGAGACAGGATATGCGGCAGCACTGGGAAAACTAAGAATTACAGACAGTTTCTGAAGTGAGACTGCGCAGATATGAGGACAGGAAGCATGGGAAAACTTTTTTATATTATGGGGAAAAGCGCGACGGGGAAGGACACGCTTTATGAAGAGCTTCTTTCCAGGGAGGATCTGGCGCTCTGTCCGCTTATCATGTACACGACCAGGCCGATACGGGCGAAGGAGACGGATGGGGTACAATATCATTTTGTGACGGCAGGGATACTGGAGCAGATGCGCCAGGCCGGGAAGGTGATTGAGCTGCGCGCTTATGATACGGTACAGGGGATCTGGTATTATTTTACGGCGGATGGCGATGATGTAGATCTGGAGCATCACAGTTATCTGGGACTGGGGACGCTCGTTTCTTACGAGAAGATCCGGGACTATTATGGTAAGGATCGTGTCGTGCCGCTGTATATCGAGGTGGAAGACCGGCTGCGTCTGGAACGCTCCATGAAACGGGAAGGAAAGCAGGAGGTTCCGGATTATTCGGAAATGTGCCGCAGATATCTGGCTGACCAGGAGGACTTTTCCGAGGAAAACATTGAGCGGGCCGGGATTACGAAGAGATTTCCTAATAATCAGGACCGGCAGGTCTGCATGGACGAGGTGGCGGCGTATATTTCTTCAAAGCTGTAAAATACAGAGAAATTACAAAAAACCAGATACAGAATCAGGGAAATGTGTTATACTTACTTGACGGAGCAGGATGCGTAAGCTATTTTGCGCCAGGGTTCTGGCAGTGGAGGATATAGATGGCTGGATTTGAGGATATTCTGGGACATAAAAAGGAAGTGGCACACCTGGAGCGGGCGATCCGTTCCGGCAAGGTAAGCCACGCTTATATATTCAGCGGCGAAAAAGGGACAGGCAAAAATATGCTTGCGAAGGCATTTGCGCAGACCTTGCAGTGTGAGCGCGTGTATGAGCGTTATGCGCCGCTTCGCCAGAGCGATTCGCATGATTCAGCCTTGCACGAGCCGCTCTCTGGCAACGCGGCGCCGGATGAACCCCGGACGGCGGATGAGGCTACTCCGCGGGACGTGATTCCCTGTGGGAAATGTCATTCCTGCATACAGGCAGCGAGCGGCAATCATCCGGACATTATTTTCCTGCAGCATGAGAAGCCGGCCACCATCACGGTAGGCGATGTGCGGGAGCAGCTGGTCGGCGACGCGCAGATCCGCCCCTACAACGGCAGGTACAAGATTTATATCATTTCCGATGCGGAAAAGATGAACACGCAGGCGCAGAACGCGATCCTGAAGACCATCGAGGAGCCGCCGGACTATGTGATCATTCTGCTGCTGACCGCGAACGAAAATGCTCTGCTGGACACGATTCGTTCCCGCTGTGTGACGCTGAACCTGAAGCCGGTGCCGGACGAGGTCGTCAAGGCCTACCTGATGGAGCAGATCCAGATTCCGGACTACCAGGCTGATATCTGCGCGGCCTTTGCGCAGGGCAATATCGGAAAAGCGGTGCGTCTGGCTTCTTCGGACGATTTTAACGCGATCAAAAATTCCGCGATGAAGCTTGTCCGCAGCGCGGGTGAAATGGAGATCAGCGCGATCGTGGAGTATGTGAAAGAGGTGCAGGAGTATAAGATTTCCATCGGGGATTATCTGGACATCCTCGCGCTCTGGTACCGGGATATGGTTTATTACAAGGCGACGAAGGATATCGACGGTCTTGTGTTTAAGGACGAGCTCCGCACGATCCGCGAAACGGTGCGCAGATGCTCCTACGAGGGCGCGGAGGAAGTCATGAAGGCGATTGAGACGGCAAAGACCCGTCTGGCCGCGAATGTCAATTTCGACCTGACGATGGAGCTTTTGTTCCTGGTTATAAAGGAAAATATACACAGCTGAAAAAGCATAAGTGAGGATATATATATGGTGAAAATTATCGGCGTCCGGTTCAGGGACGCGGGCAAGGTTTATTATTTTGACCCGAAATCATATGAAATCAGCGCGGGAGGACACGTGATCGTGGAGACTGCCCGCGGGATTGAGTACGGCACGGCGGTAGGCGGCGTGCGCGAGGTGGCGGATGACAAGGTGGTGCAGCCTCTTAAGGAGGTCATCCGTGTTGCGACCGGGGAAGACGACGCGAAGGCGCAGCGCAACCGTGAAAAGGAAAAGGAGGCCATGCGCCTTTGCCGTGAAAAGATTCAGAAGCATGGCCTTGAGATGAAGCTGATTGATGCGGAATACACCTTTGACAATAATAAAATTCTATTCTACTTTACCGCCGACGGACGGATTGATTTCCGTGAACTGGTGAAAGACCTGGCGAGCGTGTTCCGCACCCGGATTGAGCTGCGGCAGGTCGGCGTGCGCGATGAGACCAGACTGCTGGGAGGCATCGGCATCTGCGGCCGCGAGCTCTGCTGCCATGCTTTTTTGCCAGAGTTCGAGCCGGTCTCCATTCGTATGGCAAAGGAGCAGAACCTTTCGCTGAACCCGACCAAGATATCCGGCATCTGCGGAAGGCTGATGTGCTGCCTGAAAAATGAGGAGGACACCTACGAATATCTCAACAGCCGCCTGCCGAACCAGGGCGACGAGGTCACCACGACAGATGGCCGCAAGGGCACGGTGCAGAGTGTCAACGTCCTGCGCCAGCGCGTGAAGGTGATCTTTGAAGAGGGTGAGGAAAAAGAGCTGGAGGAGTTTGAAGTGGCGGATCTGCAGTTCAATCCGCGGCGCCGACGCGAAAAGCCTCAGAAAAACAGCCATAAAAACAGGGAAAAAGGAAAAGGAAATGGAAATTCCCGCATTCATACATCTGAAGAGGAGTCTGAGGAGGAAAAGGAACTCCGGGAGCTGGAGGAGCTGGATCATAAAGAAGGGAAGTCCGGCAGGCCGCGCAGAAGCTGAGCGGCGGCAGCAGATTCTGCCTCAATGGATTTTGCCTCAATGACCGATTCTACGCGGGTTCTTGTATCTGCTGCCGGATATATACTGCAACGCATGGCATTCGCATTCTGCGCACTAATCGAGCAAGGATTAAAGCGATTTGGCCGGACTGTCCAGGAGCTGCGGCTCTGCCAGCCACGGAAAGCCGCAGCCTGAGACCTGGTGCATACAAGAATGGATGATCAGAAGGGAAAATGCTTTCATGGAAATCAATCTGAAGGAAGGCGAGCATATCGATGACCTGCAGCGCAGCGGCCTGCGGATCATTCAAAGCGATCATTTATTCCGCTTTGGGATGGACGCGGTACTGCTCTCCGGCTTCGCCCGGGTGCGCGAGGGCGGCACGGCGCTGGATCTGGGGACGGGCACGGGGATTATCCCGTTGCTGCTTTCCGCGAAGACCCCGGGGCGGCATTTTGCCGGACTGGAGATTTCCGCCCAGAGCGCGGACATGGCGCGGCGCAGCGTCCTGCTGAACGATCTGAGTGAGAAAATCAAAGTACTCCAGGGAGACATTCGAGAGGCCGATGCCCTGTTTGCACCGGCTTCTTTTGATACCATCACCTCCAATCCGCCCTATCTGCAGGGCAGTCACGGCCTTTTAAATGCTGATCCGGAGAAGGCGGCAGCACGCCATGAGACGCTGTGCACGCTGGAGGATGTTGTCCGCGCGGCCGCGAAGCTTTTGATTCCATGCGGACATTTTTATATGGTACACCGTCCCTTCCGCCTGGCTGAGATGATCTGCGATCTGTCGCGGGTCGGCCTGGAGCCGAAGCGGATGCGTTTTGTCCATCCTTATATTGACAGGGAGCCGAATATGGTGCTTATTGAGTCCGTGCGGGGAGGACGTCCCCGGATGACGGTGGAAAAACCGTTGATCGTGTATGAAAGGCCGGGCGTGTATACCCAGGAGATTACGGAAATTTACGGTTACTAATGTAGAACACTGCCCGAGTGAGCGCTATTGACCGAAGGACGATTGTATATTATGGAAGAAACAAGACAGGAAATATCTCAAAACAATGGGCAACCGGGGCGTCTTTACCTCTGTGCGACCCCGATCGGCAATCTGGAGGACATCACGATGCGTGTGCTCCGTACGCTGAAGGAGGTCGATCTGATCGCTGCGGAGGATACGCGGGGCAGCATCAAGCTGCTGAATCATTTTGATATCCATACGCCGATGACGAGCTATCATGAATACAATCGCATCGAAAAAGCATATACATTAATTGCAAAAATGCAGTCTGGCCTGAATGTCGCACTCATCACGGATGCCGGGACACCGGGGATCTCCGATCCGGGAGAGGACCTGGTGCGGCTCTGCATGGAGGCCGGGATCGAGGTGACCTCCCTGCCGGGCGCGTGCGCCTGCGTGACCGCGCTGACCATTTCCGGACTGCCGACACGACGTTTCTGCTTTGAAGCTTTTCTGCCGTCTGATAAAAAGGAGCGGCGGGAAATTCTGGAGGAGCTGCAGACGGAGACACGCACGATCATCGTCTATGAAGCTCCGCACCGGCTGGTTCGCACCTTGTCCGAGCTTTATGAGGCACTTGGCGACCGCCGTGTCACCATCTGCCGCGAGCTGACCAAAAAGCACGAAACCGTCTTTGCGACCACGTTGGCGAGAGCCTGTCACTGGTATCAGGAAAATGAGCCGCGCGGCGAATGCGTAATCGTGATCGAAGGACGCAGCCGTAAAGACCTTGAGCGTGAGGAACAGCGTTCCTGGGAAGCCTTAAGCATTCCGGAGCATGTCGCGCTGTATGAGTCGCAGGGCATGGACCGCAGGGACGCGATGAAGCAGGCCGCGAAGGACCGCGGGCTGTCGAAGCGCGAGGTGTACGCGGCGCTTCTGAGGTGTGACGTGTAACCAATGGTTACTGTTCACACCCATGCCGCGCACTCGCTGTGTGGCATGGAAGAAAACATAGAGCGTTCAACCAATGAAAACTTTTATCTTAATTTCTATCCTTTTTTCATTGCTTTGCCGAAAAGATTGTGTTACCTTTGAGGAGAAACAAAAATCTTTTCGGGGAATGATTTTATGGAAGAGGATCTGGAACATCTGCTCGGCTTTGCGCTGAGGCTGGGAGAAGAGATGATACGCTGCGGGGCGAATATTGAGCGGGTCAGCGACACGGTTTACCGCGTCTGCGAGAGCTATCACTGCCGGGATGTCCAGTTTTTTGCGCTGGACTGCTATCTGACGCTCAGTCTCGTGGGCACGGACGGCGGCCGGGCGTCAGGACAGCAGTGCATCCGCGGCGGGACGAGCAACCACATGGAGAAGCTCGGGCGTCTGAATCAGCTTTCCCGGCAGATCTGCGCGCAACCGCCCGCGCCGGAGGAGCTGGATGCTCTGCTGGACGAGGCAGTTTCGGGGACAAAGAGCTATTCGTCCGGAAAGACACTTCTGTTTACCTTGTTTTCTGCGGCCTGTCTGACTGGCATTTACGGGGGCAGCCTGCGGGATCTTTCAATTATCCTTTTAAACTGTGTGCTGGCATTTTTCTCGGTGCGGTATCTGAGAAAGCTGATTTTTAACCGGATCATATACAATGTGGTAAATGCGTTTCTGATCGGAACAGTGGCGATTTTCTTTGCACAGATCGGGTATCTGGAAAGCAGCCATACGGTCATGATAGTCAACAGCCTGAAGCTGATCCCCGGGATTCCGATGGTAAATTCCTTTCGCAGTCTGCTCTCCGGAAATGAGATCAACGGGACGCTGGAGCTGATGAAGCTGCTGTTTGAGACCGCGGCGATCGCGGGGGGATTCTTACTGAGTATGCTGTTGCTGATGGGAAGTGTGATTTGAGGAGGGTCGGACGCAGGCCTGTATGAAAACGGTTTTGCCTGGTACAGACACGAATCAGGGCAGATCCAAATATGGATGTACAACAAAAGCCGGACTTCCATTTGGATGTACAACAGATGCAGAGCCGGATCAGATGTTAAAACAGCAGATTTGTCAGAAATGGGAGAAGCAGTAATGATAGAGTCCGTAAAATTAGTTTTCTATACCTTTGGCTCCGCGTTGGGGATCGGAGCCGTGTACCAGATCCGGCGGGAATACCTTTTTTATGCCGGACTGGGCGGCGCGCTGGCCAGAATTGTATTTCTGCTGGTGAAATCCTGTACGGCGGAGTCTTTTATCTACAACTTTTTCGCGGCGATGGCGGCAGCCCTCTATGCGGAATGCATGGCTGTCATTACGAAAAATCCTTCTACGATGTTTCTATATCCATCCATCATCCCGCTGACGCCGGGGCGGGCCTTTTACTTCACGGTGATCGGGGTGATTCTCAAAAATGTGGATTATATCAATGAATATCTCACGACCTGTGTGCATTCCCTGGTCGGGATGGGACTCGGGTTTGCGGTAATTTCGGTGGTAATGCATTATCAGAGAAAGCATCGGCGGCTGCAGAAGCAGCGCAAAATGGAAGCAGCCCAATAGAATAACGCTTGTTACACATGCGAAACATGTTTGGCACAGCCAGGCAGCATGTGTCAGGCTGCGCCGGGAATGGTAATTATCGCTTTACGCCTGGGCAGCGCCGCGGAAGCACCTCTGACTGGCGTCCGGCTGTATTTTACGTTTCACTTCGGTCAGCGCCGCAGAGAAAAGCTCCTGAAAAAGGATTGACACATCGGCGGAAGCTTGCTATACAATGGATACAGCCGGGCAATTCAGACGGCGTGATTAGCAATGGTCTGCTCAAAGTCCTGGCTAAAGAAGTCCGCCAAAGCTTTGATAAAACGTAGGCAGCTGGCAGAACCCCTGGCCTATGGCTGGTACTTTGATGGCGGCACACTTTGTGACGGGTAGCCTGATCTGGAAGGAAACCGGCTAAAGCTGTTTCCTATAGCAATGGAAGGAGGCGGAGCGGAGAGTGCGCTCCGATGAAATGTATGGCAGAATATGTGTTTGACAAGGAAACCTATGAAAAACGGATGGCGTGGTATCAGGAGGCGCGGTTTGGCATGTTTATTCACTGGGGATTGTACGCGATCCCTGCGCGCGGCGAGTGGGTGCGCAGCGTGGAGCAGATGCCGGAAGAAGCTTACATGAAATACTTTGAGGAGTTCGACCCGGTCGATTATGACCCGCGCAAATGGACGAAAGCCGCGAAACGGGCCGGTATGAAATATATGGTGCTGACCGCGAAGCATCACGACGGATTTTGCCTGTTTGACAGTCAGTATACGGATTTTAAGTCCACGAATACCAGGTGCGGGCGCGACCTGGTGGCGGAGTATGTGGAGGCGGCCCGCGCGGAAGGTCTGAAGGTCGGTCTGTATTATTCGCTTCTGGACTGGCATCATGAGGATTATCCGCATTATGGGGATTCGATCCATCCGATGCGGAACAATCCGGCTTACGGGGATGAAAACAGGGACTTTGACCGTTATCTGGAATATATGCACAACCAGGTCCGTGAGCTCTGTACGAACTATGGAAAGCTGGATATCCTGTGGTTTGACTTTTCTTACGGCGAGCTGCGGGGCGAGGCGTGGAGGGCTACTGAGCTTGTGCAGATGGTGCGCTCCCTGCAGCCGGATGTGATCATTGACAACCGCCTGGAGGTGAGCGGGGAGGGCTTTGGCTCTCTGGCGGACGGCCATCCGACGCCTTACCATGGGGATTTTGTAAGTCCGGAGCAGATCATCCCGCCGCAGGGACTGCTGGATGCCAGTGGCAGGGACCTCGTCTGGGAGGCCTGTTTTACGATGAACAACAACTGGGGTTATCACGCGACAGACCGTTGCTACAAGCCATCCTCCATGCTGATCCGCAAGCTGGTGGAATGCGTCTCCAAGGGCGGCAATATGCTGCTGAATGTGGGACCCGACGCGCGTGGGAGCTTCCCGGAGGAGGCATTGGAACGCCTGGAAGCAATCGGAAGGTGGATGGAGAAAAACGGCCGCAGCATTTATGGCTGCGGAAAGGCGAAAAACGCGGACGGCTCTGTGATGGAAAAACCGGATTACGGCCGTGTGACCGCCGGGGATCACCGCCTGTTTTACCATGTGTTTGAGAACACGGTGGGCGCGGTTCCGCTCACCGGCGTAAAGCACGAGGATGTGAAAGCAATCCGTTATCTCGCCACCGGCGCGGAGATCCCGATCCTCACAGACTGGGTATACGCAAATTATCCAGATATCGTGTTCGCATCCCTGGGCGGCGACCCGGTGCTGCCCGATCCGGTCGATACGGTGATCGAGGTGGTGCTGAAGGAAAGCCCGCTGGTCTGAGATAGAAGCAGCATTGAAATGACATCTTCTCTGCGGCTGACTGCTGTTTCGACCGACATTGGCCAGTGTTTTATGTCGACATTCTGGTGCGGTCAGACATGCGGCAGTTGTATTTACAGAAATAAATGTATATGCATAAGGAGGTGATTTTATGGCATTGCCAAAGGAAGAACTTTTTTCTTCGGGGGATTATTGGGATCTGCCTGATGGGAAACGTGCCGAATTGATTGACGGGCAGCTTTATGATATGGCTCCGCCAAGCCGGGTGCATCAGGAGCTTGTCATGGAGCTTTCAGCAGTCATCCGAAACTATATTCGCGAGAAGGGAGGTTCCTGTAAAGTATATCCATCTCCGTTCGCGGTTGATTTAAATGCAGATGATGAAACTTACGTAGAGCCGGATATCAGTGTGATCTGTGACAGGGGAAAGCTAACAGATAAAGGCTGCAAGGGTGCTCCGGATTTTATTATTGAGGTTGTCTCTCCCGGCAGCAGGAAAATGGATTATTCAACAAAGAATGCGCTGTATTTCGATGCCGGGGTTCGGGAATACTGGATTGTGGATCCGGCAAAAAGAAGAACTACTGTTTACCGATATGAAGAGGATGCAGCACCCATGGTTATTCCTTTTGATCTTGCAATCACCGTAGGGATTTATGGGGATCTGCAGATCGTGGTTGAGGAATTGCTGCAGTAATATGATACAAGGGACATCCAATGGATGTCTATGCTTCGTTTCGGCCGGTTCTTAACGCGTGCCACTGGCACGCAGGATCGTTTCATGCCCCGATTTTCGCAGAAAATCGAGGACACAGACCCTCGCCGGGGCGGGCATCCTCGTCCTTCGGACGGGATAAACCCCAATCTCCGATTGTGGGGCGCGGGCATTCCGCACTTCGTGCGGGATGCCCACCGACCGAAGCGATAACGGAGATGCGAAGCACGGAGCAATCCACAGGCTCATGTCCTTTTGCCGCTCGAATCATTATATAGAAACAGGAGGCAGGCGGCGCCTCCTGCCCGATCGTGGAAACGATCAGTAGTAGATCACGCGCACCTTCTTCACCCCGTCGATGGCCCGGATTTTATCAATGATGGACGGATCCGGCAGGGTGTCGCAGTCGATCAGCGTGTAGGCGGCGTTGCCCCGGCTCTTGTTCGTCATGTTCGGGATGTTGATGCCTTCCGAAGAGAGCAGGGAAGAAAAACTCACGATCATATTCGGGCGGTTTACATTCATAATGCAGATGCGGCAGGCGCATTTTTCCGGCGGCAGCGTGCAGCTCGGATAATTGACCGAGTTGCGGATGCGGCCGGTCTCGATGAAGTCGCGCAGCTCGTCCACCGCCATGGCCGCGCAGTTGTCCTCCGACTCGGCGGTCGAAGCGCCCAGGTGCGGGGTGGCGATCACGTTGGTCATGTGGCAGGTCTTCGGATTCGGGAAATCTGTCATGTAGCGGCGGATCCGTCCGGAGGCGAGCCCCTCTGCCATGTCGTCGTCGTTGACCAGCAGATCGCGCGCGTAATTCAGGATGACAGTGCCGTCCTGCATCATGGAGATGGCTTCCTTATTGATCATGCCGCGGGTATCATCCAGAAGCGGCACATGCAGCGTGATGTAGTTGCAGTTCGCATAGATGGCTCCCGGCGTTTCTACGATCCGCACCTGACGGGAAAGACGCAGCGCACCGCTTACTGAGAGATAGGGGTCATAGCCGATGACATGCATGCCGAGCGCGTCCGCCGCGTTGGCGACCTCAATGCCGATCGCACCCAGGCCGATCACGCCGAGCGTCTTGCCCTTGAGCTCTGTCCCGGCAAATTTTTTCTTGCTTTTTTCCATATCCTTTGAAATCGTCTCGTCCTCACGGTTCTCCTCGACCCAGCGGATCCCGCCGTCGATGTCCCGCGCTGCCAGCAGCATGCCGGCCAGCACCAGCTCCTTTACGCCGTTCGCGTTCGCGCCGGGAGTGTTGAAGACCACGATGCCCTGTTCTGTGCAGCGGTCCAGCGGGATGTTGTTCACCCCGGCGCCGGCCCGCGCGATCGCGGCCAGCCCCTCCGGCAGATCCAGCGAATGCATGTCCGCACTGCGCACCAGCACCGCGTCCGCCTCCTGCAGATTCTGCGTCAGTTCATAGTCACTTGTGAGATTGTTCGTCCCCACCTCCGAGATGGGGTTCAGGCAGCAAATTTTTGTCATAATGTTCTCCTCGTGTTTCTTAATAGATGATGTTTGATAACTATTCAGGACAGGTCTTCGCACTTGCTGCGGGAACCGTACTAAAACGTATAGCATGCTTGTATTCCGTCAGTACGTTAGTGTAGCACAGCACGAAAATGAGTGCAAGAGGTTTTATCCCGCACTTTGTGCAGGATGCCTACATCCACAATCAGAGATTGTGGATATACCATGCCCAGCTACCACAATTGACGCAGGATCGTCAGCTGCTCCTCGTATACCGGCGCACCATATGCGTTCAGCGTCCCGAGCGCGATGGTTTTCCGGGAGCCATGGTAGTCACTGCCTCCGCTGATCAGCAGTCCGTGCTTTTGCGCCTGCGCGCGCAGGAAGGTCACCTGTTCCTCATTATAGCGGGAATAATGGCATTCCAGTCCCTTTATTCCACATCCGATCAGGTAAAGCAGCTGACTTTCAAACTGCGCCTCTGAGAGCAGCTTTTCTCCTTCGCCGCCGAGCGGGTGCGCCCAGACTGGGATTCCGCCCGCATGCAGGATGCCGGAGATAGCTGTCTGCGCCGAAATGCGGTCCGCGCTCTTTTTGGTTCCGCGGATGTAATTCTGGATCACATCATTGCGGTTCTCTCCAATACCCCGTTTTAACAGCAGATCCGCAATGTGCGGCTTTCCGGGGCTTTTCTGGCTGTGCAGCCAGGCCAGTTCCTCCTCAGTAAAGGTTACCTGGTATGTTTTTTGCAGATAAACAAGCCGGTCCTCCAGCTTTGCCCGGCGCAGGTCGGCGCCTTCCTTTAAAGCCGCGAGCAGCTCCGGGTCGCCCGCGTCATAGCGGTAGCCCAGCAGATGGCATTTGCCGAGCGGCGTCAGGCAGGAAAACTCGACACCTTTTACGTAGCGGATGTCGTGTAAATTCATAGCTGACTGCGGGATTGCGGCACCGCCGGAGCCGGAATCGGGTCTGATATCTGAGCGGCCAACTGCGGCATCAGCCGAGCCCCTGGCCTCTGCTGTGCCGCCGGACACAGTGCCGGACGCGGTTCTGGCCTTTGCTATGCTGTCGACTGGAAAATTCGCTGACGCTTCCTTTGCCAGTGCGGTCTCCATCTCCACCGCGCCGTCAATGGTGTCATGGTCGGTCACCGCAAATGTGTCAATGCTCGCCTTTTGGAGATTTGTCAGCAGCTCGCCGACCGAATCTGAGCCGTCGGAAGCGCTGGTATGCATGTGAAGGTCAATCATAAGGCATCCTCCATCCATTTATAAATTATAGTAAACGCCGTAAGCCGTTTTACATTTTCATACATGCTTCGCGGCAAGTGCGAAGTATGTTCCTGAATAGTTATCATGTCTGCCAGTATTTTACAGCCGCCGCGGCAATTTTACAACACCGGAAACTTTTTTGTTTTTCCCACGCCTTGCAAAATAAATCATGCTGTGATAGACTGTATCGGAATCACAGGCCGCGACTTTCCAAAACGCGCCTGCCGCACCCTGACAGGATGGCTTGCTGCGCGGAAGGAAAAGGGCGGCGGATAGTCGGGACGAGTGCGCGATATGGTCAGGACTGTTGGGGCTGGTGCGCGATATGGTCAGGACTGTTGGGACTGGTACGCAATATGGATGTATTGACGAAGGAGCAGCGGAAAAAATGTATGTCCCATATTCGTTCAACGGATACCGGGATTGAGGTGGCGCTGCGGAAAGCGTTGTGGCAGAAAGGATACCGCTATCGCAAAAATTATAAAGCTCTTCCCGGGACGCCGGACATCGTACTCACCAAATACCGGATCGCGATATTCTGTGACAGTGAGTTCTGGCACGGAAAAGACTGGGACGTCCTTCGCCCACGTTTGTTAAAAGGAAATAACCCGGATTTCTGGGTGAAAAAAATTGAGCGCAACCGCGAGCGGGATGTCGAGACGGATAAAAAGCTGTTGTTTCTGGACTGGACGGTCATACGATTCTGGGGCAAGGAGATTCTGAAGGATACTGACCAGTGCGTCCGAGTAATCGAAGAAACGATTTTTGAAAACCAGATGCGTGCGGATAATGATTTCCCTTGTGGGGAAGATGATTACGTGGGTGAGTGACAGACCATGAAACTTTCATCCGGGAAGACGCTGGGAAAAGAAGCTGTCTTCGTCTGCAAAAACACCAAAACAGTTAGAATTAGAGATTAACATTTATCTGGATTTCATATTGGGGTAAATTGCGCGTTTTCGCGCTTGAAAATTTACGTTGTTTATTATAGATATTTATTTTGAGGAGGAGAAAAAATCATGGCAAAGGAAAAGAAGCTGGTGGAATCCATCACCTCGATGGAGGAGGATTTCGCCCAGTGGTACACTGATGTGGTGAAAAAGGCGGAGCTGACGGACTACACGAGTGTGAAGGGCTGCATGGTAATCAAGCCTGCGGGCTACGCGATCTGGGAGAATATCCAGAAGGAGCTGGACCGCCGTTTTAAAGAGGTCGGGGTAGAAAATGTCTATCTGCCGATGTTTATCCCGGAGAGCCTGCTGCAGAAGGAAAAGGACCACGTGGAGGGCTTCGCGCCGGAGGTGGCCTGGGTGACGCAGGGCGGCCTGGAGCCGCTGCAGGAGCGCATGTGCGTGCGCCCGACCTCGGAGACGCTGTTCTGTGATTTTTATAAAAACGATGTGCATTCCTACCGCGACCTGCCGAAGGTCTATAACCAGTGGTGTTCGGTGGTGCGCTGGGAGAAGACGACCCGCCCGTTCCTGCGCTCGCGCGAGTTTTTGTGGCAGGAAGGACATACCGCGCACGCGACGGCCGAGGAGGCCGAAGAACGCACGATTCAGATGCTGAATGTGTATGCTGACTTTTGCGAGGAAGTACTGGCGATCCCGGTGATCAAAGGCCGCAAGACAGATAAGGAGAAATTCGCGGGGGCGGAGGCGACCTACACGATTGAGTCGCTGATGCATGACGGCAAGGCGCTGCAGTCCGGCACGAGCCACAATTTTGGCGACGGCTTTGCGAAAGCCTTTGAGATTCAGTATGCGGATAAAGATAATACCTTAAAATATGTACATCAGACCTCCTGGGGCATGACGACCCGCATGATCGGCGCGATTATTATGGTTCATGGGGATGACAGCGGCCTGAAGCTGCCGCCGCGCATCGCGCCTACGCAGGTGATGGTGATCCCGATCCGCCAGCAGCAGGAGGGCGTGCTGGAGAAGGCGAATGAGGTGAAAAACGCGCTCTCAGCGAGCGGCCTGCGCGTGAAGCTGGATGATTCGGAGAAGAGCCCGGGCTGGAAATTCTCGGAGCAGGAGATGCGCGGGATTCCGGTGCGCGTGGAGTTAGGACCGAAGGATATCGAGGCGGGGACTGCTGTGATTGTCCGCCGCGACACCCGGGAAAAGATTACCGCGGCTATCGACGAGCTGCCGGTGAAAATCGCGGAAGTCCTTGACCAGATACAGTCCGATATGCTGGAGCGTGCCCGTGAACACCGCGACGCACACACCTATACCGCCACAAAAAAGGAAGAATTCAAAAAGATCGCGGACGAGAAGCCGGGCTTCATCAAGGCGATGTGGTGCGGCTGCCAGGAATGCGAGGACGCGATCAAGGAGGAGGCCGGCGTGACCAGCCGCTGCATGCCGTTTGCGCAGGAAAAGCTTGCCGACACCTGTATCTGGTGCGGACGCCCGGCGAAGCATCTGGTGTACTGGGGCAAGGCATATTAAGATTCGAGCGACAAAGGGGCATATACGTGAAGGATGGGTGACAGTCCGATCCGGCCTTCGAATGCACATGCGGGTTTTGCTATAAGATGAGGTTATAACCAGCTATAATCAGAAAGAATTTGACGAATCGGGATTTCTGCTTTATCATTTGGTACAGATAGAAACCAAAGACAAGAGGAGGAAAACTATTATGAAGAGAACACTTGCAAAATTACTGGCACTGAGTCTGGCTGTCACTGCTGTGGCAGGATTTTCGGTATCCGCATCCGCAGAAGAGGATCAGGTGATTACGATCGCGGCGTCTTCCACGCCGCACGCTGAGATTCTGGAAGCAGCCGCGGACATTCTGGCGGAGGAGGGCTGGACGCTTGACATCCAGATCTTTTCTGATTATGTGCAGCCGAATACGGTGGTTGCTGAGGGAGAAATCCTTGTGAATTATTTCCAGCACACGCCGTATCTGGATGAGTTTAATGAAGAGTATGGCACGGATATCGTCAGCGTAGCGAAGATTCACTATGAGCCGTTCGGTATTTATCCGGGCACAAAGTCCAGCCTCGACGAGCTGGAGGACGGTGATGTGATCGCGGTTCCGAATGACGTGACGAATGAGGCGAGAGCGCTCCTGCTTCTGGAGGCGAACGGAGTCCTGACGCTGAACGAGGATGCTGGCCTGACCGCGACGGTCAACGATATCGAGTCTAAGACGGTGGACGTGGAGATCCTTGAGGTAGAGGCGGCGCAGGTTTCTCAGTACAGAGAAGAGGTCGCGCTGGTTGTATTAAACGGGAATTACGCGCTTGAGGCGGGACTTTCCGTAGCGAATGACGCGATTGTGTATGAGCAGTCCGATTCTGAGGCGGCCTCAACGTACGCAAATATCATTGCGGTCAAGGCAGGCAATGAGGAAAATGAAGGCGTCCTGGCTCTGGTAGAGGTTCTCCAGTCAGATGAGATCAAGGATTTTATCAATGAGACCTACGACGGCGCAGTGCTTCCGTATGAAGAGACCGTGGAAGACACTGAGAGCGAGACAGAGACGGAGGCAGTGACGGAGTAAAAAGGGCTCTGGGCGGAGAAATGCCGAAGCACGGCGCGATTGGGCAGAAGGATGCGTGAGCAAAGCGGCGTGTTACAATTCAACTGCATAGAAAGCAACTGCATAATAAGCTCCTGATGCGAAAGTATATCAGGACAGAGGAAACAAGACCGCCACGGATGACAGGAAGGACGGTCTTTTCCCTGTCATCGCAGTTTTTAGTTTTCTACAGAACTGTTTACGCTGTGCGGACAGGACGCGGCGCCCCTATTCGAAAGGCTGCGCACCATCGGCTGCAAGTTCACGGCAAAGGCAGCGGGACAGAAGGCGGCGCCCTTATTCGAAAGGCTGCGCATATCATTTGGGATCGGAGACGATATGGAACCTATTATCAAAATACAGCATCTGAATAAAGAATTCCGGCAGAAGAATACGGAGGTGCATGCGCTTCGCGATGTCTGCCTGGAAATTCAAAAGGGTGACATCTATGGGATTATCGGTATGTCGGGGGCGGGGAAAAGCACACTGGTGAGGTGTCTGAATTTCCTGGAGCGTCCGACCGCTGGAACGGTTGTGGTTGATGGAAAGGATCTGTCTTCTCTTTCTGATAAGGAATTGAGAAACATGCGAAAAGACATCGGCATGATTTTCCAGCATTTTAACCTTCTGATGCAGCGCAGCGTACTCGGAAATGTGTGTTTTCCGATGGAAATCGCCGGTGTAAAAAGGTCGGAGGCAAAGAAAAGGGCTCTGGAATACCTGAAGATTGTCGGCCTGGAGGATAAGGTGGACGCATATCCCGCGCAGCTTTCCGGAGGACAGAAGCAGAGAGTCGCGATCGCGCGGGTCCTGGCTTCCGATCCAAAGATTCTGCTCTGCGATGAGGCGACCAGTGCGCTTGACCCGCAGACGACGAAGTCGATACTGCAGCTTTTAAAAGAGATCAACGGCAAGTATGGCATCACGATCGTCGTGATTACGCATGAGATGGCGGTGGTTCAGGAAATCTGCACACATGTGGCGATCATTGACCAGGGCAATCTGGTGGAGCACGGAACGGTTGAGGAGATTTTTCTTTCTCCAAAATCGAAGGAGGCAAAGCGCCTGATTTATAAGGGATACGAGAATGTCTCTGAGATGAGGGGAACGCGGTGTATCCGCATCGTATTTTCGGAAAACTCGGCTTTTGAACCTGTCATCAGCAATATGGCGCTGGCGTTTCAGGCACCGGTCAATATCCTGTACGCGAACACCCGCAATCTGAATGGGGTCGCGAAGGGGGAGATGGTTCTGCAGCTTCCCGAGGATGAAAAACAGGCCGAAAAAATGGTTGCATGGCTGAAAAACGCAAGATTATCAGTGGAGGAGCTGGAGAATTATGTTGGATAGTAAAACAATCGCCATGATTATTGACGGTATCGGAGAGACGCTCTGGATGACCTGCATGTCTACCCTGTTTGGTTACATCATCGGTCTTCCGCTGGGAGTTGTGCTGACCGTGACCGGCGCGGACGGCATCCGGCAGAACCCATTTGTCTATAAAATTCTTGATGTGATCACGAACCTGCTGCGGAGCGTTCCGTTCCTGATTCTGATGATTACCATCCGCCCGCTTACCAGATTCATCGTCGGAAAAAGCTATGGCGCGACGGCGACGATTGTCCCCCTGACGGTGGCGGCAGCCCCCTATATCGGGCGCATGGTAGAGTCCTCATTAAAGGAAGTGGACCGCGGCGTGATCGAGGCGGCGCAGAGTATGGGGGCGAGTGTCTGGGAAATTATCCGCAAGGTGCTGATTCCGGAAGGACGCACCTCCCTGGTGGTCAACGCGACGATCGCTATGACGACGATCCTGGGCTATTCCGCGATGTCCGGGGCATGCGCGGGCGGAGGACTGGGGGATATTGCCCTGCGGTATGGCTATCAGCGCTGGCAGCCGAAGGTGCTGATGGTGACCGTGGTATTGCTTGTTATCATGGCACAGCTGATTCAGATGATCGGAATGTTTATCTCGCGCATGATCGACCGGCGGCGCGTATGAATCCCGGCTCTTACCAGCCAGAGTATTTTATTGTGCGGCGTCGTATTTCTTCAGCAGTGTAAGATATTGCTCTCCAAGCAGACTCAGCGGCATGCTTTTCCTTTTTATGTACCCGATTTCCATCCGGTCGTCGGTGATGAGCGGGATAGAGGTGTACTGATCGCCGTTGAGCTTTTCACAGATGATGCCGGAGCAGAGTGTGTAGCCGTTCAGGCCGACCATAAGGTTCAGCATGGTGGCGCGGTCGTCCGCTTTGATGATCTGGCTGTACTCACAGGTGCTCAGGACCTCCTCCGCAAAATAGAAGGAGTTCTTATCTCCCTGCTCAAAGGAAAGACAGGGGTAGGGCTTCAGGTCGTCAAAAGCGATCCGTTCGTGCCCCGCGAGAGGGTGGCTCTGGCTTAAGTAGACAGAAATGCCGCATTGAAACAGCGGGGAAAATTCTACCTCGTTTTCAATAAAGATTTTCCGCATGGCTTTTTCGTTGAAGTCATTCAGATAAAGGACTCCGATCTCGCTGCGGTAGTTTCGGACATTTTCTATTACTGTTGAGGTCCTGGTCTCATGGATCGCAAACTCGTATTCGTCCATGCCAAATTTTTTTGCCAGTTCAATAAAGGCTTCAACAGCAAAGGAGTAGTGCTGGGCGGAGACGCTGAATTTTTTCTTCACTGCCCTGTCAGTATATCTCTCCTCAATCAGCCTCTGGATTTCGGACATCTGCCGCGCGTACCGCAGAAATTCAGTCCCGGCCGGAGTGACCATAATCCCCCGGTTAGAGCGGATGAAAAGCTCGACATGGAGCTCCTCCTCCAGATCCCGGATTGCCGAGGACAGCGCGGGCTGAGAAACATAAAGCGCTGCGGCTGCCTTATTCATGGATTTCATATCCGCGATGGTTACTGCGTAAAGAATTTGCTGAAGCGTCATAGTAGTCTGCCTTTCGTAATAAATTTTCGTAACTGTTCAGTATCTTCACAGTTACAAATTTTTTTTTAGAATTCTCCCTGTCCGCTTCTATTATAGTACAGGACAGAAAGATGGTGCAAGCCGTATCCTGATCTGCTTTGCCGAAAATTATTCCGGCAAAACTGCGATTCCTTATACTTTTTTCCATAATTTCTTTTCGCTGAAACCGCGTTTTCCCTTGACAAATATATTTAAATTAAGTATAGTTTCTCTGGGTTCCGGCCATGAGGCCGGGGCGATGCACGAAATCGTGCGGGGACTGTCCGATTTACACCTGTGGAGACGGCAGACTGCGAGGTACCGGGCTGCCAGACACTGTACTGCGAGACGGCAGACTGCGAGACACCGAACTGTGAGACATCGGTGAGGCATCGGACTGCGAGATGCCGGACATTCTGTCCACAGGATGGGATAAGGTATTCGTTGACCGCGGCAGAGCGAAGACGATAAAGCAGGAGGCCCGCTGGTATCAGGCAACGGACAGTTCACAGAGAAAAGAGGAGGCATATAAAAATGAAAATCAAAAAAGTACTTAGCGTAGCACTTAGCGCGGCTATGGTGATGGGCTGCTTCGGGATGACCGCGTCCGCAGAGGAGGATCTGACCTGGAAAATCGGCGGTATCGGACCGATCACCGGCGCTGCTTCCGCATATGGCTCTGCAGCCATGAACGGTGCGCAGATCGCGGTTGACGAGATCAACGCAGCAGGCGGCATCAATGGCTATCTGGTAGAGTTCCAGGCTGAGGATGATGAGCATGACGCGGAAAAGTCTGTCAATGCGTACAACACACTGAAGGACTGGGGTATGCAGGCTCTGGTTGGTACGGTTACGACGGCTCCGTGCCTGGCGGTAGCTCCGCTGGCAGCAGAGGACAATATGTTCATGATTACCCCGTCGGCGTCTGCCGAAGAGTGCATTTCCTACGGCACGAACGAGTTCCGTATGTGCTTCACGGATCCGGCACAGGGTACTGCTTCCGCACAGTACATCGGTGAGAACCTGGACGTGACCAAGGTTGGCGTCATCTATGACAGCTCGGATGTATATTCATCCGGTATCTATGCGACATTCCGCACCGAGGCTGAGAATCAGGATTTCGAGATCGTAGCGGCAGAGGCGTTTACTTCTGACAGCAAGACCGATTTCTCCGCACAGCTTCAGGCGATGGTTGACGCAGGCGCAGAGCTTGTATTCCTTCCGTTCTATTACAATGAGGCTTCTATCGTGTTCACACAGGCTTCCGCTATGGAGTACAGCCCGCTGTGGTTTGGTGTAGACGGCATGGATGGTATCCTCTCTGTAGAAGGCTTTGATACATCCCTGGCTGAGGGCGTTATGCTTCTGACTCCGTTCTCCGCAGACGCAGAGGATGAGCTGACCCAGACATTCGTAGCGACCTATGAGGATCTCTATGGTGAGCTTCCGAACCAGTTCGCTGCAGACGGCTATGATTGTGTATACGCGATCGCTACCGCTCTTGAGACCACGGATCTGGATCCGAGCGCAGACGCGTCCACCATCAGCGACGCACTGCAGGCAGCTATGCTTGAGATTTCCATGGACGGACTCACTGGCAGCGGCATGACCTGGGATGAGGACGGCGAGGTTTCCAAGAGCCCGAAGGCTGTTGTGATCGAGGACGGCGTTTACGTAGGCCTGTAAGCCTTATTGAAGAGTCTGCGAATGTTCTGCTCTCGGCAGAATTGTGACAGACCAAAAGAAATCCGACAGCTCGATCTGGAGTTCTTTATTGGGTATTCGGATGCCTGAAGAAATTAAGACAAACCGAAAGAAACCCAACAGGGGGTTGCAAAAGGGCAGCCCCCTGTTTTCTGGTGATGTACAGGGGCAAGAGTTCCCCTGCCCGATTGGAGAGGTATCCTATGAGTTTTATTTCTTATTTAATAAATGGTATCAGCCTCGGCAGTGTATATGCCATAATCGCACTTGGCTATACCATGGTATATGGTATTGCGAAAATGCTGAACTTCGCGCACGGCGACGTGATCATGGTCGGCGGCTATGCCGCGTTTTCGATTATGATGTACTACGGCGGCAATCCGGTGACGGCGGTTCTTGTGGCGATTGTGGTATGTACAGTGCTGGGAATCATGATTGAGACGATCGCGTACCGCCCTCTTCTGGAGGCGGCTTCACCGCTCGCCGTATTGATCACCGCGATCGGAGTCAGCTATTTTCTGCAGAATGCAGTTCTTCTTATTTTCGGCTCTACGCCGAAGAGCTTCCAGTCGGTGGTCAGCCTGGCAAATGTTAAGCTTGCCGGAGGCGCACTGACGATCTCAGGCACGACGATTGTGACAATCTTAAGCTGTATCGTGATCATGGTGGTGCTGACACTTTTTATCAACAAATCCAGACCGGGACAGGCGATGCTCGCGGTCTCGGAGGACAAAGGCGCCGCGCAGCTGATGGGCATCAATGTGAACGGAACGATTGCCCTGACCTTTGCTATCGGCTCCGGTCTGGCGGCGATCGCCGGCGTGCTGCTCTGCTCCGCGTACCCATCCTTGACTCCGTATACTGGTTCCATGCCGGGCATCAAGGCATTTGTCGCGGCAGTGTTCGGCGGCATCGGCTCCGTTCCCGGCGCGATGGTCGGCGGCATTCTGCTCGGTGTGATAGAGATTCTGGGAAAAGCCTATATATCGTCGCAGCTCGCGGACGCGATTGTATTCGCGGTGCTGATCATTGTGCTTCTTGTAAAGCCTACTGGTCTGTTCGGTAAGCGTATTCAGGAGAAAGTGTAAGGTGCGCTCATGGAAAAAGTTGAAAAAATGAAACAGAAAAATTTCAGGAGCAGCCTGATTACTTACGCGATTGTGATTGTCGCGTTTGCTGTCATGGAGGTCTGGCAGGCTTCCGGCAATCTTTCCAGTCTTCTGTCAGGGCTTCTGGTTCCGATCTGTGTCTATGTGGTTCTCGCTATTTCCCTGAACCTGGTGGTCGGGATTTCCGGGGAGCTGAGCCTGGGACATGCCGGTTTTATGTGTGTCGGCGCGTTTGCCAGCGCATTCTTTTCCAAGTGTGTGGCGGATGTGATCACGTTCTCTCCGCTGCGGTTATTTCTGGCGATCCTGATCGGGGCGGCGGTGGCTGCCGTCTTTGGCCTGCTGATTGGTATTCCTGTGCTGCGCCTGCGCGGCGATTATCTGGCGATCGTGACGCTGGCATTTGGAGAGATTATTAAAAATGTCATTAATATTTTCTATATCGGGCTGGACAGCAGTGGCTTTCATGTCTCCACGCAGGATCAGTTTTCCCTGAACATGGATGCCGACGGGCAGATTATTCTGGGCGGTCCGCAGGGTATTACGAGCATTGCGAAATGCTCGACGTTTCTGGCGGGCGTGATTCTCATCCTGATTTCTCTGTTTATTGTACTGAATCTGATTAATTCCCGCGACGGGCGTTCGATCATGGCCATTCGTGACAACCGGATCGCGGCAGAGTCCATCGGCATCAACGTCACAAAATACAAACTGATGGCGTTCACGATTTCGGCGGCTCTGGCCGGTGCGGCCGGGGCGTTGTATTCGCACAACCTGTCCACACTGCAGGCATCCAAGTTTAATTTCAACACATCCATCCTTGTACTGGTCTTTGTGGTGCTGGGCGGAATCGGCAATATGCGCGGCTCGATTATCGCGGCTGTGGTGCTGACGGTACTGCCGGAGATGCTGCGGTTCCTGTCTGATTATCGTATGCTGATCTACGCGATTGTGCTGATCGTGATGATGCTGATTAACTGGTCGCCGAAGGCTCTGGAAATGCGCGAACGCTTACTGGGCCGGTTTTTCCACAAATCCGCGAAGGAGGGCGAGTGATATGTCTGCTATGTTAGAGGTAAAAAATCTCGGTATTTCCTTCGGCGGTCTCCGGGCGGTCAACGCGCTGGACATGACGATCGAAAAGGGTGCGCTCTACGGGATGATCGGGCCAAACGGCGCGGGTAAGACGACCGTGTTTAATCTGCTTACCGGCGTCTATAAGCCGGACGAAGGCCAGGTTCTTCTGGACGGCGGGAGCATCCTCGGAAAGAGTACGGCCGAGATCTGCAAATGCGGCATCGCCCGCACATTCCAGAATATTCGTCTGTTCAAGGAGCTTCCGGTACTTGACAATGTAAAGGCGGCTCTTCAGAATGAATATAAATATTCTCTGCTTTCCAGTATCCTGCACACACCGAAGTACCGGAGCGTGGAGAAAGAGATGGATGAGAAAGCGCTGGAGCTTCTGAAGGTGTTTGACCTGGACGGTGTAGCCGACTACAAGGCTTCCAACCTTCCCTACGGCAGACAGCGCAAGCTGGAGATTGCGCGGGCGCTGGCGACAGACCCGAAGCTGCTGCTTCTGGACGAGCCTGCCGCCGGAATGAATCCGAATGAGACGAAGGAACTGATGGACACCATTCACTTCGTGCGCGATCATTTTGGCGTGACCATTCTTCTGATCGAGCATGATATGAAGCTGGTGGCGGGTATCTGCGAGGAGCTGACAGTGCTGAATTTCGGCGAAGTCCTTGCGCAGGGAAAGACAGCGGCGGTATTGCGGGATCCGCGGGTGATCACAGCGTATCTGGGAGAATAGAAAGCCATGCTGTCAGAATCGCACGGGAGGCGCGAGACGCGATACGGTTTCTGGTATTCTTTGAAAACCGGAACATGGGGCGTGCCTGACAGTCAGGAATGAAGCTGGACAAAATAAGGAGAAGTACTATGGCAATGCTGGACGTGAAAGATCTGGAAGTTTACTACGGCGTGATCAGAGCCATTAAAGGGGTTTCCTTCGAAGTCAATGAGGGGGAGATCATTGCCCTGATCGGGGCAAACGGAGCCGGAAAGACGACGATCCTGCACACGGTTACAGGGCTGATAAAGCCGAAAACGGGACAAGTGATTTTCGAAGGGCAGGATATTACGAAAATGCCCGCTCATAAAATCGTAAAGCTGGGCATCGCCCACGTGCCGGAGGGCCGGCGCGTATTTGCCCAGCTGACAGTCTACCAGAATCTCAGGATGGGCGCATATACCAGAAAAGACAAGACGGAGATTGAAGAAGCTTTGCAGAATGTCTACAAACGCTTCCCCCGCCTGGAGGAGCGCAAAAACCAGATGGCCGGGACACTCTCAGGCGGCGAGCAGCAGATGCTGGCGATGGGCCGCGCCCTGATGTCGCACCCGCGCATCATCGTCATGGACGAGCCGTCGATGGGTCTCTCCCCGATCCTGGTCAATGAAATTTTCGATATCATCCAGAGCGTCAGCGCCAGCGGCACTACCGTGCTCCTGGTCGAGCAGAACGCGAAAAAGGCGCTTGCGATCGCCGACCGCGCCTACGTGCTTGAGACCGGGAAAATCGTGCAGGAGGGCCGCGCCGCCGACCTGATGGACGACGAATCCATCAAGAAGGCGTATCTGGGCGAGTAAAAAATAGTGCTGGGGGAAGAAAAGCCCATTCGTTCGCAGCGAGAAGACCAGGGCAGGAACAGAAACGAAGCAGGAGGTGCAGATATGGAGCAGAATATCGTGATAACCATCGCCCGCCATTTTGGAAGCGGCGGAAAGACCATCGGACAGATGCTCGCGGAGGATCTGGGAATACAGTGCTATGACAAGGAGGTCCTGCGCATGGCTTCGGAGGAGAGCGGCATCAACGAAGCCCTTTTCAATCAGAAGGACGAAAAGCTGAAACGCCCGCAGATTTTTGAAAAATCAAAGGGCGAGTACAAGGGCCGTCTGATCTCGCCGGGCAGTGACGAATTCGTCAGCGACCATAACCTGTTCAACTATCAGGCCAAGATCATCCGCGACCTGGCTGAACGTGAATCCTGCGTGATCATCGGCCGTGCCGCAGACTATGTCCTGAAGGATTATCCGGGCGTGGTCAGCGTCTTTGTCCATGCGCCGAAGGCCTGGTGCGTCCGCCAGGCAATTGAGCGAAACGCCTGCCCGGAAAAGGATGTGGAAAAATTCATCGAAAAGACAGACAAGGCCCGCAGCGACTTTTACAACTACTATACCGGCAACAAATGGAACGACGCCAGAAACTACGACCTCTGCCTGAACAGCCAGCGCCTGGGGTTTGTCGGCGTGATGGAGGCGATCGAGGCCTATATCCGCGTCCGCTTCGGAAAGCTGCCGAATGAATGAACTGAAAATGAGTCCGATGCAGCTGCAGGTTTTCACAGATGATGACCTAATGCAGATTGCTCAGTGGCTGCTTGTAGCAGGCATCAGATGAAAAATCGAATGTAAGGAAACGTCCCCTCATTCCACCGGGGACCTGGCGGCAGGTCGCTCCGCCCATTTAAAGGCGCTTCGCGCGGGGCGGGGCTTTCGAAAGTACCAAAACGAAAACATCGAAAGTCCTGTACGCAAAAAAAAGCCTACGCAAAAAAGATTAAATTCGTAAAAAGAATATTGACAATTTCCTGAGGCTGGGGTACTATAAAAACGTGTTTATGTGAATCTTTTAAAGATAATCTTCAGGAAAATCTCAATGAAAATCTCTCAACCGCCGCAATATCTGATGGCGGTAGATTTTGTTATTTGAATATCTCCACATCTATCATAATCCCCGGAACGGACAAAATTTGATATGGCTGGTGAGTGGAAAAGAATAGACCTGACTTTAAGCAAAAGTAGAGCGGGTCAGGGCAAAGTGCGCCAAATCGCAGGGACGCCGGGAAATGAAGACCCGGCCAGGGAAAAACCGGGCATCTCTGAGTCGGACACATCGAGTTCGAACGCCTCGAAAGCGAATGCGCCGAACCCGAATGACCCGAAACCAAATACCTCAGAATCGAATAAACCAAATCCAAACGACCCGGAACCGAATATCTCAGAACCGAATAAGCCGAACCCGGACAGACTGGAAGCAGATATCCCGACACTGCCTGATTTGAAACCGTTTATCAGACAGTCAAATACTCCGAATTCCGACAGATCAGATCCTGACGAATGTGGCGGAGAGGAGCCTGCTTTCGTAAGAAGAAAGGCGCCTGTCAGCAGCTATCTGGTGGCATGTGAGGAGGACGAACTCAGGGAGTACCAGAAGCAGCTGCTTTTCGATGTGCTTGGCCCGATTTTCTTTGGCAGAAAGCAGGCCGCGAGCCGGGAGGAGCTTGCCGAGCTGTTCCGCGCCAGATATGGGATAGACGTGGACGCGGACTTCTGCGAGGGCGATGACCACTTTGAAGAATACCGTGAGGCGCAGGAGGCCATTGCCGAGGGCATGAGTATTTACGCAGGACAGATTGCCTTCGGAGACAGTGTGCTTGCCGAATTGGCCGGAGTGATCTGGGAGGACCTGGAACGGCAGGACGGACGGCGCTTCCGCAGAATCAATACGATGCTGGAGGAATGAGTGATTGAGTCAGCTTTCTGCCAGTTATGCATGAATCAATATTGTGTATATTTGCTTTCAAAGAATGATGCTGTACATGTCGGGAAATAAGGGGCAACTGCATTGAAATAGCCTTCGGCGATGGCAAGTGCGCATGTGAAAGGGAATGTCCCACCCACTTTTTGGGGTGGGATGCACTCCTTCTTGCTATAGAATTCACAGCTTGCGCGGATACTGCATAGTATAAAGAAAAAGCAGTCAATGTGTGCGAAGTGTGGAAATAAAGGGAAAGAGATTTTTAAAGTTACTCCAATATTTTATGCTGTTAATCTTATTTGCTGCGGTGCTTTTTCTGCCCTCGTATGGCGCGAAACAGGAGGCGGAAAAGACCTCCGGGAGCGAGGCGGCAGAGGATGGCACGGCCGGCAAGATCGTCATTGACCCGGGACATGGCGGGATGGATTCCGGCATGGTCGGAGAGAGTGGGGCCAGCGAGAAGGTTCTGAATCTGATTTATGCGAAAAAGCTGGCGGCGCTGCTGGAAGCAGAAGGCTATGAAGTGGTTCTGACGCGGGAGACGGAGGATGGCCTGTATGACGAGGACGCGTCGAATAAAAAAGCGCAGGATATGGAGCGGCGGGTGGCGATCATTGCAGAGGAGGATCCGCTGCTGACTGTGAGCATCCATCAGAACAGCTATCCGGAGGATTCCTCTGTGAAAGGACCGCAGGTATTTTATTTTGGACAGTCGGCAGAGGGGGAAAAGCTGGCGGCGGCGATTCAGGACAGTCTGAACGAGGAACTTTCCATCGAGCGGCCGCGGACACAGAAGGGGAATACGACGTACTACATATTAAAAAGGTCGGTCAGTACGACGGTGATTGTGGAGTGCGGATTTCTGACAAATCCGGAGGAGGAGGCGCTGCTTCAGGAGGAAACCTATCAGGATCAGGTGGCGCAGGCGATCTGTGACGGGATATTGGATTATATCCATGGCGGAGCGTAAATGGAGTGCATAAAAAGAAGGCACACACAGTGTATGCTGTATGCGCCTTCCTGCCTGATATGGATATACGCGGTTGAAAATACTCAGCGGCTTTGCCCTTCAGGTTCAATCAAAGCTTAATATTTTTAAACAGCGACGCGAGGGATGTAGTGGCCTCTTCGGTCTTCGGCATTTTGTAGGTCTCTTCCTCGATCTGCTGCGGGGCGGTGTCCTCGAGAGCCTTCATGCTGAGGCTGATCTTGCCGTCCTTTACAGCGATGACCTTGACCTTGACGGTCTGGCCTTCTTTGAGGACGTCGCTCGGGTATTTCACGCGCTCCCGACTGATCTGGGAGACATGCACCATGCCGCTGATGCCCTTTCCGAGATTGATGAAAGCGCCGTAATCCTTGAGGGTCTCCACCGTGCCTTCGGTGACAAATCCGACTTCAATATTGGAAATGCGCTGCTTGCGCTCCTCGCGCTCTTTTTCACGGAGAATATCGCGGGCAGAGAGGACCAGACGCTTGCCCTCCGGCTCAGCTGTGATGACGCGGACCTCAATCTCGCGTCCGACATATTCGTCCAGATTTTCCACATAGGACAGAGAGAGCTTGGAGGCGGGGATAAATCCGCGGATGCCTTCCACGTAGCAGGTCACGCCGGCTTTCACTGCCTCAGTGATTTTTACCGTGATATTAGACTGATCCTTCTGCAATTGCTGCAGGCGCTCCCACCCGAGAACTGCGGCAGCGGCTTTCAAGGAGAGCTGAATGCGTCCCTGGGCATTGTCGCGGCGAATAACAGTGGCGGAGACTTCCTGCCCGATGGAGAAGGTTTTAAGAGAAAAATCCGGATCATCGCTCGCGTCCTCCGCACGAATGACGCCGTCCGTATAGATGCCGAGATCAATGATCAGCTCCTCGTCAGAAACGCCGATGACGGTCCCGGTGAGGATATCTCCCTCGTGGATTGGCTTCATGGATGCCGTGATGGCCGCATCGTAGTCTGCCATACTCTCAGTGGGCTGTGCGGGAGCCTGGGCTGCTTCCGCAGCGTCCTCGGTGGCTTCACTGACGGTTTTGGCTGCCGCAGCTGCTTCGGCAGCAGTCTGCGCTGTGGCGTCTGTCTCGGAAGCGGCCTGCGTTGTGGCTTCTGCCGCAGTCTCTGCTGCGCCTGGCTCAGGAGCTGATTCCGCCATAACCTCGGATGCTGCGGTCTCTGCTTTGGGCGCCGCTTCTTCCGTGACCTCTGCTGACTCAGCTATTGCGGCTTCCGCACTCGCGGTCTCTTTCTCTTCCGCTTCCTGTGCAATTACATTTTCTTCACTCATAATCGATTCTTTCCTTTCCTGACATTCTGCCTGTCTTGTCGACGGCCTGATGAAGCTTATTCTATCACAGCTTTTGGTTTTTGAACACTAAAAAGATAAAGAAAATCAACAAAATTATTAAAAAGAGTTTCAAAAAAATCATTATGGTGCTATACTATCTGGGAAAAGCACGGTATTTCTGCGGCCTTTTCAGGCCAGGGCACTTCTGCCACGGAGATCCGGCAGGAGCGGCAATGACAGAGAACCG
>JAJQEO010000025.1:45456-50243 GCA_021201665.1 Lachnospiraceae bacterium
CACGGAGATCCGGCAGGAGCGGCAATGACAGAGAACCGACGCGGAGATTCCGCGGAATGCGGCAATGGCAGGAGAGAAGGAAAGGCATGAAAACGGTTGTGGAGATGATGGCAGACGGCGTAGATGAGGACGGAATCCTCCGCGCGGGAGAGATTCTGCGCGGAGGCGGTCTGGTGGCTTTTCCGACAGAGACGGTCTATGGCCTGGGCGCGGACGCGCTGGATGGGGAGGCTGCCCGGAAGATTTACCAGGCAAAGGGCAGGCCGTCGGACAACCCTCTGATCGTACACATCGCCGACTGGGAAGCGATCGGTAAGATTACGGAAGAGCTTCCTGCTTCCGCGAAGCTGCTTGCGGATACGTTCTGGCCGGGGCCGCTCACGATGATCTTAAAAAAATCTGCGGCGGTACCTCTCGCGACGACGGGAGGCCTTGACACCGTGGCTGTGCGCATGCCGGATAATGCGGTCGCTCTTGCGTTGATCCGGGCCGGGGGCGGGTATGTCGCCGCCCCGAGCGCGAATACGTCCGGCAGGCCGAGTCCGACGACGGCCGGGCATGTTCTGGAGGATATGGATGGAGTCATTGACATGATTATAGACGGAGGACCGGTGCAGATTGGACTGGAGTCGACGATCGTGGATCTGACCGGGGAGATCCCTGTGATCCTGCGGCCGGGCTTTATCAGCCAGGAAATGCTGCGCGGGGTGGTCGGGCCGGTCGAGATGGACCGGGGACTGGCTTCGCAGGATCCCGCTGTCCACCCGAAGGCGCCTGGGATGAAGTACCGCCATTACGCACCGAAAGCGCCGCTTTTTATTGTAGAAGGCGAGGCGGGGCGTGTGCGTCAGAGGATCAACGAGCTGACAAAGGCGGAGCATGGGCAAGGACATCTCGCGGGCGTGATTGCCACGGATGAGTCGCTGGGTTTTTATGAGCACGCTGTAGTGAAATCGATTGGATCCCGCACGGAGGAGCTGAGTATCGCGCAGCACCTGTACGCGATACTCCGGGAATTTGACCTTATGGATGTCTCCGTCATTTATTCAGAGGCATTTGAAATGCCGCAGCTGGGCGCGGCGATCATGAACCGGCTGATGAAGGCGGCAGGACATCAGGTGATTGAGGTGTAACTGTCGCGCAAGGGGGAAAAATATTGAAAAAGTATGACAGGTTGATTTTTGTAAGCAAGGGCGACACGGTCGCGGGGCCGATGGCGGAAGCGATTATGCAGAGCAAGTTCCTGCTGGACGAGCTCATCGTGGTTTCCAGGGGACTTGTCGTGCTGTTCCCGGAGCCGATTAACCCGAAGGCCGAGGCAGTGCTGGTGAGCAACGGGCTGACGATGAAGGATCATATGAGCGATCCGCTTGTGCGGGAGGATTTTGACGACAGGACCCTGATCATTACTTTTACCGAAGAAATCCGGGAGATGCTGCTTGAGACATTCGCGCCGGAGCGGGAGGATCTTGTACGGGTACTCAATCAGTACATCGGCGCGGAGGCAGAGCTGACGAATCCATACGGAGGCTCGCTGGCAGACTACGGACAATGTTACAAAGAACTGGAGACCATGATAAACAGGCTGGTAGTACAGCTGAATGAGGAGGAATTATTATGTTAGCGATCGGCTGCGATCAGGCGGGATTTGTCCTGAAGGAGGAAATTAAAAAATATCTGGAGGAAAAAGGGATCGAATACAAGGACTGCGGTACCTGGTCGGAGGACGCGGTCGATTACCCCGTATACGCAAAAGCTGTGGTGAAGGAGATCCTTTCCGGGAACGCGGACAGGGGAATTCTGATCTGCGGCACCGGGATCGGCATGTCCATGACGGCAAACCGCTATAAGGGGATCCGCGCGGCCTTGTGCGGGGACTGCTTCAGCGCGGAGGCTACGCGGCTGCACAATGACGCGAACGTCCTGTGCATGGGCGCGCGCGTGACAGGCTCCGGCCTGGCCGTAAAAATTACGGAGACCTTTCTGAACACACCGTTTTCCGGCGCGGAACGCCATGCCCGCAGGGTGCGGCTGATTGATGAAGAGCAGTAAATCTGAACTGTAAATCTTAAGAATAATGCAAAGATTTATCCAGAAAACTGTGCTATCATGCAGAAAAAAGTGCGCCGTATCAGTGGTTAGTGGCTGGTGATTAGCTGCCAGGGAAAAGGCATTGTATGTACGGCGCGGGAAAAGCGGCAGAAATTGCGGCTGGACGAGCCGCCGTTAGAAAACGCTCCGCATTTGGGAGTCTCTGCAGAAGGAGGAAATATGCAGAAAATTATGATTATGGACCATCCGGTAATTCAGCACAAGATTGGCCTGATCCGGAGGAAAGAGACAGGATCGCGCGATTTTCGTGCTCTGATCGGCGAAATTGCCATGTATATGTGTTACGAGGCCACGCGTGACCTGAAGCTTGAAGAGGTTGAGATCGAGACGCCGATCGCAAAGACGACGGTGATGGAGCTGAGCGGGAAAAAGCTGGCGGTTGTGCCGATTCTCCGGGCGGGACTCGGCATGGTAGAGGGGATGCTGGCGATGATTCCGGCGGCAAAGGTCGGCCATATCGGCCTCTACCGTGATCCTGAGACCTTAAAGCCGGTGGAATACTATTGCAAGCTTCCGGCTGACTGCGCCGAGAGAGAGGTCTTTGTGGTGGACCCGATGCTCGCGACAGGAGGCTCTGCTGTGGCGGCAATCCAGATGCTCAAGGACAAGGGCTGCAAAAACATCCGATTTATGTGCATCATCGCCGCGCCGGAGGGGATTGAAGCGATGAAGAGAAACCATTCGGATGTGGATATGTACATAGGGGCGCTGGACAGCCATTTGAATGAGCATGGATATATCGTTCCGGGACTCGGAGACGCCGGGGATCGTATTTTCGGGACAAAATAGAGGCGGATATGCCGCATGGAGCGTGGGATGCCCATGCCCCGCAATCAGAGGCTGGGGAATCATCCGGTTCATCTGGCCATATTCATAGAATTGTCCTGGCTGTGATGGATTGATCAGTTATGAGGAGTTCGGGGGCGCCCGCAGGGTCGTCGCTCCGGGAGGAGTTTAAGTATGAAGGGAAAACGTTTAAAAAAAATCAGAAGGATGGCCGCGATTCTGCTGACGGCTGCGATGATGACGCAGCAGTGCGGCATTATCGGTACTGCGGCGGAGAGCGGTCAGGAAGCACAGACCGTGGCGGAGACGGAAACGCAGATATCATCAGATACACAGACGGAGACTGCAGCGTCAGAGACGCAGGCGCAGACGGAAACCCAGGCGGCCGAAACACCGGCGGAGGGAGCGGCACAGACGGACAGCACTTCCACGGAAGCCCAGACACAGACAGAGGCGCAGACATCAGCTCAGACAGAGACTGTGCAGACGGAGACATCAGCGCAGACTGAGACATCAGCGCAGACGGAAGCAGCATCGACGGAGACATCAGCGCAGACGGAAGCGTCATCTACAGAGACATCAGCACAGACGGAAACGGAGTCCCAGGCAGCGGATACGCAGACAGAAGCACAGTCTGGAGAAACATCCCCGGATAGTCAGACACAGTCCGATGCTTCGACAGGTCAGACGACCGGAACGCAGACGGAAGAGGAAACTCCTGCAGAGCCGCAGACGAACGAAACCCAGAGCAGTACACAGGACAAAAACCAGTCGGAAAAAGAATACGCCCAGACGGATGCAGAAAGCGAGACCGAGACGGGAAATAAGACTGAGACAGAAGACGAGACCGAGACGGAAAACAAGACCGAGGCAGAAAATGAGTCTGAAACAGAACGTTCCGCCCGGGTTAATGCCGGAGACGCGATAGAGCTGGAGAAACTCGAAAAACAGCTTGCGGACGTGTCACAATACCTTTTCGTGGCGAAAAATGTATCCATTCCCGAGAAGGTGGAAGAAGCTCTCCTGCCTGCAGCTGAGGAAAACAGGGAAGAAGACGCGGCTGACGCACCGACAGAAGAGGAGTCCGTGCCGGACGCACTCATTTTGGATGGGGACGAGGCCGTATCCGTACTTGCCAGTCTGGAGAAGATTGCGGTCAGCATTGCAGACGCACAGTCCGGAAAAGAGGTCACCGTTCTGAATATTTATGTAGACGCGGAAGGAAATCTGGACGAGACGCAGCTGGAGGATTTGGATTCGGATAAGATTCTGGATGTGACGGACACGATTTATATCATTAATATCGTCGCGGACACAAAGGAACAGGAGATTGAGTTTACCGGTTACGAGATGAAGCGTTCCAATAAAATCGTTGATTATACAGACGCGGCGGAGGCAGGAGATGTCCTGTACAATTTTGTCGCGCTTGAGGAGGATGCTTATGTCAGCTATGAAGGTACGCTGAAGCTTTCCGATGAGATGCAGGGAACCGTTCTCGCACCAAAAGCGGACGTGGAGATTGATGGGGATCTGTCGGGTGCGGTTTACGCCGAATCTGTGACAGTAAAAAATGAAAAGGCAGATTTTCTGCGGATCATATTCTCAATCGGCGAAGAGGAAACCGAGACTGAAACAGAAACTGAGACAGAGACGGAAACTGAAACCGAGACTGAGATCGAAACCGAAACGGAAACTGAGACGGAAACGGAGACTGAGACCGAGTCAGAGACGGAGATAGAAACTGAGACCGAGACGGAAACGGAGACCGAAACCGAGTCAGAAACAGAGGCCGAGACTGAGACCGAGTCAGAAACAGAGACGGAGATAGAAACCGAGCCAGAGACTGAAACCGAGTCAGAAAACGCAGCCGAGACTGAGACAGACACAGA
>JAJQEO010000083.1:0-6460 GCA_021201665.1 Lachnospiraceae bacterium
CTTTATTTACAATAAAAAAGAGAGGTGAAAACCTCTCCAAAGTGTTTAAGTGCCGGGACGCTTCTGAGTGGGAAGAGAAGGCAAAGGATCTGGCAGGCCGCTTTGTCAAGAACTTCGACAAGTACACGACCAACGAGGCTGGAAAGGCACTCGTAGCGGCAGGCCCGCAGCTGTAAGCTCAGACAGTCAGGCAACCTTTTTTAAAAGGAGGGTTTGTCCCTCTGCTGCCGATGTAAAACAAAACCATTGACATTTTCGATGAATTGGAATAATATAATAATGATTGAGGAATGCGACGATTCCCATGAATACAAAAGCGGACACCCCAGAGGAATACGGCTCCTCTGGGGTGTCCTCGCTCGTTACGGTGAGCTGATCCTTTAGGCTGTTGCTGCCTACTGATCTCTGCCCAGCCATTTGCATATGTAATTACTGATTACACCTGCTACGACAGAGATCAAAAATGCGACGATTAAGTCCGCCATGAATATCACCTCCCTCCTACTGGAAAGAGTCGACAGCAATTTCATAATATCACATTACATAAAATATGTCTATGAGATTTTAATTTTTAAAATGAGATTCACATACCCTTAGATTCAACGCATGCCTATATATGTCATGGAAGCGAGTTAATATTCGAGGAATATGATTCGGACGGAATATGTCCATACCTCGCATGCGAGTATGGACGAAGACCGCGCCAATCGCGAAGCGATTATTCGTTGCGCGGTTTTCATTGACACCTCGCCGATAAGGAGGGAGAAAGCCCAGAGTGTAGCAGCACTCTGGGCTTTCGTTTTTGGTACACCATACTATCTTTTCTTTCTGCAGTTCTGTTATAACATGTTCGTCCTGGCATTGCAAGTGCTTTTTTGCCCGGGAGAAAAGTTTTTACTTCAGCTTTTTACTTCAATAGATTTCAATCTAAAGTCTTTTACCTCGCCTCAGCAGTTTCTCACAGGTTGTCCTCCTCCGGATTCCCTTCTGTTGTGTAGACCTGGCGCTTCCTGGCCATCTCGTCGCTCTCGAGATACTCGTCGTAGGTCGTGATCTTGTCGATCAGCTTGCCGTTCGGCAGGATTTCCATGATCCGGTTGGCGGTCGTCTGCACGATCTGGTGGTCGCGGGAGGAGAAAAGAATCACGCCCGGGAATTTCATCATGCCGTTGTTGAGTGCGGTGATGGACTCCATGTCCAGATGGTTAGTCGGTTCGTCGAAAATCAGGACATTGGATCCGGAGATCATCATTTTGGAGAGCATGCAGCGCACACGCTCGCCTCCGGAGAGCACCTTCATTTTTTTCACGCCGTCGTCCCCGGCGAAGAGCATTCTTCCGAGAAAGCCCCGCACATAGGTGGCGTCCTTGATTTCGGAGTAGCCGGTGAGCCACTCGACGATCGTCAGGTCGTTATCGAATTCACGTGAGCTGTCCTTTGGAAAGTAGGCCTGTGAGGTGGTCACGCCCCACTTGAAGGAACCCTCGTCCGGCTCCATTTCTCCCATGAGGATCTGGAAAAAGGTTGTTTTGGCCAGCTCGTTGCTGCCGACAAATGCGACCTTGTCGTCATGTCCCAGCGTGAAGGTCAGGTCGTCGAGCACCTTGACACCGTCGATAGTCTTGGAGAGGTTCTGCACCATGAGTACCTCATTGCCGATCTCGCGGTTTGGACGAAAATCAATGTAGGGATATTTGCGGCTCGAAGGCTTGATCGTATCGAGCTGAATCTTTTCCAGAGCGCGTTTCCGCGAGGTCGCCTGCTTCGACTTGGAAGCATTTGCAGAGAAGCGGGAGATGAACTCCTGCAGCTCTTTGATTTTTTCCTCTTTTTTGCGGTTGGCTTCCTTCATCTGGCGGATCAGAAGCTGGCTGGACTCATACCAGAAATCATAGTTTCCGGCGTACAGCTGAATCTTTCCATAGTCAATATCCGCGATCTGTGTGCAGACTTTATTTAGAAAATAACGGTCATGGGAGACCACGATGACGATATTGTCAAAGTTGATCAGAAACTCCTCCAGCCAGGCGATTGCGTCCAGATCCAGATGGTTGGTCGGCTCATCCAGCAGCAGAATGTCTGGATTGCCGAAAAGTGCCCGTGCCAGCAGGACTTTTACCTTTTCGTTGCCGTTCAGATCCTTCATCAGATTGTAATGGAGATCGGTGTCGATCCCGAGCCCGTTTAAAAGCGTGGCTGCGTCTGACTCCGCTTCCCAGCCGTTCATCTCGGCAAACTCTGCCTCCAGCTCGCTGGCGCGGATGCCGTCCTCATCGGAAAAATCCTCCTTCATGTAGATGGCGTCCTTCTCCTTCATAATGTCATACAGGCGCTGATTTCCCATGATGACGGTATCCAGCACTGGGAATTCGTCATATTTAAAATGATCCTGCTCCAGCACGGACAGACGCTGCCCGGGCGTCATGGACACATCCCCCTTCGTCGTCTCCAACTGTCCGGAGAGAATCTTCAGAAAAGTAGACTTCCCCGCGCCATTCGCCCCGATCAGGCCATAGCAGTTGCCCTCGGTAAACTTGATATTGACATCCTCGAAGAGGGCTTTCTTGCCAATTCGAAGCGTTACATTATTTGCACTGATCATACTAAACTCTCCATATCATTTCCTGTAAAAATTTTCCTGGCCTTCAGAATCTGCGATTCACGTATTATGCGGTGCAGAATGCATGAGCTATTGAGCGGCAGAACCATAGCTGCACTTCCTTAGATTATACACAAATAAAGCTGTTTTTCAAGGGAATTTTTGCCGGAGAGTTTATCTTTACAATCCCGGAATCATTTTGTATAATGTGAGCCGAAGGGATTCTCGCTGCTTGCAGCGGAGAATCACGAGGCTCAACGAGCAACGCAGTTGCGAGTCTAAAGTGAGCCGAAGGGATTCTCGCTGCTTGCAGCAGAGAATCACAAGGCCGGGCGAGCAGCTATGCTGCGAGTACGAAGGTGACCGGAAGAGATTTGCGGAGCTTGCACGTTTCCCCTCATTCTTTCATACACTAATCTGGAAGAAGGATTCAGTGGGGAGAATGCTATGGCGAAGGTCATATTAGATGCCGGTCACGGCGGTGTTGAGCCGGGAGCGGTTTATGAGGGGCGCAATGAGAAGGATGATACCCTGCGCCTGACGCTCGCGGTGGGCGATATTCTGGAAGAAAATGGTGTAGAGGTAGCTTATACCCGGACAGAGGACGTGTATGATACGCCGCTTCAAAAGGCGCAGATTGCGAACGAGCAGGGCGGTGATTTTTTCATTTCCTTCCATAGAAATGCCAGTCCCCAGGCCAACCAGTATTCCGGCGTAGAGACGCTGGTTTATGATTTGTCGGGAGAAAAGGTCGCGCTGGCGGAAGCGATTAATGCGGAGCTTGCCGAGGTCGGCTTCCGCGATCTTGGTGTAAAGGAGCGGCCGGATCTGGTTGTGTTAAAGCGTACCTGGATGCCAGCTGTGCTGGTGGAAGTCGGTTTCTTGAATACAGACGCGGATAATGAACTCTTTGACAATGAGTTTGCCGCTATCGCGGAGGCGATTGCGGGAGGCATTTTAAGCACACTGGAAGAGGAAGGAAAGCTGGGAAATCCTTCTGGAGGGGCTGCATTTTCTGGGCAGGATGCAGGCTCTGAAGCTGTTGAAGATTCCCCTGAGAGCGGCACAGAAGTCTCTGAAACGGCGAGGCTGTATCGGGTGCAGACGGGGGCTTACCGGAATCGCGCTTATGCGGAGGATTTACTTTATCGTTTGCAACAGCAGAATTATCCGGCGTTTCTTCTCTATGAAGATGGTCTGTATAAGGTGCAGGTGGGCGCATTTGCGCAGCTGGATAATGCGGTGCGGATGGAGTCGGCTCTGCGGAAGGCCGGGTATTCGACGTTTATTACCACAACGTAAAATTGTGAACAAAAAACATCATGGACATGAAAAATGGCTTGAGCATGGAACATACAGATCCAGAGCTTTTGAAAAAAATACAGGAACCCCTGATGCGGTGGTTTGGGGAAAATGCGCGGATTCTTCCCTGGAGGGAGGAACCCTCGCCTTATCATGTCTGGGTCTCGGAAATCATGCTGCAGCAGACCAGAGTGGAGGCGGTGAAGCCTTATTATGCGCGGTTTATGGAAACACTTCCGGACATTGGAGCCCTTGCAAGCTGCCCCGAGGATCAGCTGCTGAAGCTGTGGGAGGGACTGGGATATTATAACCGTGTGCGGAATATGCAAAAAGCTGCGCTTCTGGTGATGGAGAAATATGGCGGCCAGCTTCCGGTATCCTATGAGGAGCTGCTTGCGCTTCCGGGGATTGGCAGCTATACGGCAGGAGCGATCGCTTCCATTGCGTATGGGCAGGCAGTGCCTGCCGTGGATGGGAATGTCCTGCGTGTCATCAGCCGTGTCACGGAAAATGCGGAGGATATTTCGAAACAGTCCGTGAAAAAAGAAATAGAAGAAGAACTGAAAAAAGAAATGCCAAAGGATCGGCCGGGCATATTTAACCAGGCTTTGATGGAGCTGGGAGCACTCGTCTGTGTGCCAAACGGACCTCCGGCCTGTGAACACTGCCCCCTGCATCGGCTCTGCCGTGCCTGCCAAAATGGGCATCCGGCGGACTTTCCGGTGAAGACGGGAAAGAAACCCCGCCGTGTGGAGGAACGCACCTGCCTGGTGATCCGGGATGGCACGCATGCCGCGATCTGCCGCCGCCCTTCAAAGGGGCTGCTCGCGGGACTTTACGAGCTGCCGAACCAGGAAGGGCATCTGACCTGGGAGGAGGCGCTCGCCTCAGCCGCAGCGGAGGGATTTTCCCCGCTCCGGGTGCGGCCGCTCCCGGAAGCAAAGCACATTTTCAGCCATGTCGAGTGGCAGATGACAGGATATTTTGTGCTGGTGGAAGACTGTGGGGAACGCATGGAAGCTTCTGGAATGGACGGAAGCGGCCTGTTGTTTCTGGAGCCGGAGCGGATTCAAAGAGAATATCCGATTCCGAGCGCGTTTGCCGCTTATCGGAGATTCCTTTTCGCGCCGCTGCCGGAAATCGACACGGACGGCTCGTTACTTCGCGGGAATAAACGAAATATCTGGTCTGCCGTTTTAGACAGGACAGTAAAATGACTATTCCATTTTACACTTATGCAAAACATCATGAGAAAACAGGCCGCAGTTCACGCCCATAAAGGCTGGAATACAGGCAATAGTCTTTGTTCGCGGAGCTTAAAATAATGCAGATATGGCAGGAATGCGGCTGTAACATATACAGAACAAAAGAGGGAAATCGTTATGAAGATTTTGACAGTAGCTATCCCATGCTACAACTCAGAAGAATATATGGAGAAATGTATCAAATCGATCCTCCCCGTCGGAGACGAGGTGGAGATTCTGATTGTGGATGACGGATCCGTGAAGGACCGCACCCCGGAGATTGCGGACCGGTATGAGGCGAAATATCCGCAGATTGTGCGGGCAATTCACCAGGAGAACGCGGGGCACGGAGGGGCGGTCAACACTGGGGCGCGCCATGCGTCCGGGCTATATTATAAGGTTGTTGACAGTGACGACTGGGTGAACACGAAGAACCTGGCGAAGATAGTCAGTACTATGCGCTCTCTTGAGGCAGAGGGCGGCGTGGACATGCTGCTGGCAAATTTTGTCTATGACAAGGTTGGCGCACGCCACAAAAGGCTGATGCGTTTTAACGGGATATTTCCGGCAGATCAGATATTTTCCTGGGACGATATGCGGCATATGCCTCAGACGAAGTATATTCTGATGCATAATGTCTTTTACCGCACGCAGATGCTGCGGGAGAGCGGGATGGAGCTTCCGGAGCATACCTTTTACGTGGATAATATTTTCGCGTTCCAGCCGCTGCTTCATGTGAAAAAGCTCTATTATATGGATGTGAACCTGTATCATTATTTCATCGGACGTGAAGACCAGTCGGTGAATGAAAAGGTAATGATCAGCCGGATCGACCAGCAGATTCGCGTGAATAAAATCATGATCGACGTGATGGCCGGGGAGGATTTCTCAGACAAGAGTCCAAAGCTGAAAAAATATATGCTGAATTATCTCTCGAAGATTATGACGGTAACGTCTATTATGCTGATTCTTTCGGGCACGGACGAAGCACTTGAAAAGAAGGATGATATCTGGAATTATCTCAGAGAAAAGGATGAAAAGGACTATTCCCCGCTCCGGCATAATATTTTCGGCGTTTTTATGAATCTGCCCGGGAAGGCCGGACGAAAGATCTCCGTCGGCGCTTACAAGCTGGCGCAGAAGTTTGTAGGGTTTAATTAGGAGACAGGGGAGAAAAAATATTCCCCTGTCTGAGCACGGTCGCGTAAGACATATCCCATGCGAAGCGTGGGATGCCACCCGGCGAGGACATATCCCATGCGAAGCGTGGGATGCCACCCGGCGAGGACATATCCCATGCGAAGCGTGGGATGCC
>JAJQEO010000083.1:6560-49102 GCA_021201665.1 Lachnospiraceae bacterium
CCCGGCGAGGACATATCCCATGCGAAGCGTGGGATGCCGCCCGGCGAGGACATATCCCATGCGAAGCGTGGGATGCCGCCCGGCGAGGACATATCCCATGCGAAGCGTGGGATGCCGCCCGGCGAGGGCTTTTCCCTGCTAAATATACGTTTTCATACGTACTTCGCAGTAAGTGCGAAGCACTGTCCTGAACAGTTACGAAAATTTACAGCTGCTTCTTCTTACGCGAGGTGTGGTATTTTTCATCACAGTAGAGGCAGCGGTAAATCTCCTCCTCCGGGTCGGCCAGGTAGAAGATATGCTCCAGCTCCTGTTCGATGGAGGTAATGCAGCGCGGATTGCGGCACTTAATGATGTTGACCAGGCGCTCCGGCAGCTCTACCTTCTTTTTTTCGATAATTTTTCCGTCCTGGATGATGTTGACTGTGATCCGATGGTCGATGTATCCCAGCACGTTCAGATCCAGATCATCAATCGGGCATTCGACTTTGATGATGTCCTTTTTGCCCATCTTATTGCTGTGCGCATTTTTTATGATAGCGACCGAGCAGTCCATGCGGTCCAGCTTCAGATAGCGGTAGAGATCCATACTCTTTCCGGCTTCGATGTGGTCGAGGACCACTCCTTCGTTTAATCCACCGATACTTAGCATACTTTCACCTCCAGCAATGTGAGAATCAGCGCCATGCGGACATACACGCCGTATTGCACCTGTTTAAAGTAGACAGCCCGCGGATCGTCGTCCACCTCTGTGGAGATTTCATTGACGCGCGGCAGCGGGTGCAGCACCAGCATATCCTCTTTTGCAAGCTTCATTTTTTCTCTGTCCAGGATATAGAAATCCTTCATGCGGATGTAGTCTTCCTCGTTGAAGAAGCGCTCTCTCTGGACACGCGTCATATAGAGCAGATCCAGCTCGGGCATGGCGTCCTCCAGACGGACCTCCTCCCGGAAAACCTGATTGTTTTTGCGAAGCACGCCGTCCCGGATACTGTCTGGCAGCCGGAGCTCTTCCGGGGAAATCAGTACAAAACGGATATTTGGATAGCGGATCAGCGCCTGGATCAGGGAGTGGACGGTGCGGCCGAACTTGAGGTCGCCGCAGAGGCCGATGGTGAAATCCCCCAGCCGTCCCTTGAGCGAGCGGATGGTCAGCAGATCGGTCAGCGTCTGTGTCGGGTGCTGGTGCCCTCCGTCGCCGGCGTTGATGACCGGGATGGACGATTTCATGGATGCGACGAGCGGGGCGCCTTCCTTGGGATGGCGCATCGCGCAGATGTCCGCGTAGCAGGAGATCACGCGAATTGTGTCGGAAACACTCTCTCCCTTGGCTGCGGAGCTGGAATCGGCCGAAGAAAAACCAAGTACGCTTCCGCCCAGATTCAACATGGCTGCTTCGAAACTCAGGCGGGTACGGGTACTTGGTTCATAAAATAAAGTGGCTAATTTTTTCCCTTCACAGGAATGGGCGTATCGGGAAGGGTGGGCTTCGATGTCATTGGCGAGATCGAGAAGCTGATCCAACTCTTCCACAGACAAATCCAGAGGGTTCATCAGGTGTCTCATGGGGTTCCTCCTTCTGATTTCTAACAATTTGTAACGATCCGGAACAGCAGGCTGCAGCACCGCGTATTGATGCTCTGAATGACTGCTCTCATTCTACACTGTCTTTATAACCTGAGATATCTTACTCTATAACCGGCGGAATTTCAAGAGAAAATTTAATAGGAAACTATTTTATGTATGGAAATTTAGTGGGAAACAATTTTATGCCGTTGACTTCCAGAAGGTTTTTCGGTATGATGGGAAAGTATGAAAGCCGGGCATGAAAAGCGGCGGCAGCGTTTTCGATTTGCAGCGCAAATCGGAACATTCAGGGCGCGGTAAAACAGATTTAGAAGGACAGCCATTTACGGTCTGCAAAGAGGCGGGAGAACCAGACAGAGGCATGGATCCCTGCAGAGACGGAAGGATTGCAGAAGGATGCAGCCGGGATGGGACTGTAAGGATTGGAGGTTCATAGGTGGTGTTAACAGATGGATGATATGGAACGGGTCATTTTTACAAAGGAAGAGTTCTCAGAGCATGTGCGGGTTTCTCCTGTCGTAGAGTCTGACCTGAAGCAGATCATAACAGACCGGATGGAGCAGTGCGGTCTGTATTTTCGCGTTTTTTCACGCGTGAAGACGGCAGATTCCATGGCACGCAAGTTTGAGCAGAAGGAGTACGGCAGGGGGCGGTTTCTGCAGGACCTGGTCGGCGTGCGGGTGAATCTTTATTTTGATGATGATGTGGAAATCTGCAGGCATATTATGGAGCAGACCTTTGAGGTGCTGGAGTGGTCGACGTCGGAGCGAAGCGAGGATGAGTTCAAGCCGACGAAGCTCAACGGTGTATTCCGGCTGCCGGAATATCTGAAGGAAGAGATTTCCGCGGATACCTGGGATATGTGTATTGACGATACCTTTGAGATCCAGATTAAGACGATGTTTTTCGAGGGGTGGCATGAGATTGAGCATGACATGCGCTACAAGGGAGAAGAGCTCTGGCGGGATTATCAGGGGTTTTCCCGCTATCTGAACAGCATTCTGGCGACTCTGGAGCTCTGCGACAAGTCGATGGTGACCCTGTTCGAGGATCTGGGGCATACTCTTTACAAAGCCGGACGCTGGAGTGATATGATTAAGAGTCATTTTCGCGTAAAAATGAGCGATGTGCCGCTCTATCCGGAGGTGGAGTCTCTGCTGGACGATGAAGTGGAGAAGGGCGACAAGCTGGCTAAAAAGCTTTATAAGACCAGGCGTGTCGTACTTATTGACCAGCTGCTGAAGCGCAGCCGGCGTGTGCCAATCAATGTCAATACAATTATCGCGCTGCTCAATGACGGCGTGTATCATGACAGCCGCCTGACTGCGATTTTCAGGAAACGGGACGTCTACAATGACGGCCGAGAGGAGAGTCTTGCGGAGTCCCGTCATTATGAGCTGCGGCCGCTGACACGGCAGACAGTGTTTCAAATGCGCACCCAGGTGGACGGTAGCCGGATGAAGGGAAGGACGGGCGAAGAAGGAGCGGAAGTACCCGTATCCGGCCGGGAGATTTTTGACGTCTGTGTGGAACAGATTTACGACTGGATTGTAAAAAAATATGGCCAGCTGTTTAAAGACATGCCGCCGCAGCCGTCGACTTATCACGCGGATATCCTGGCTTATCATGTGGCGGTCAATCTGGACCGTGCCCGCAGCCGGATGAATATGCATGTGCGCCACATGGATCCGGAGGTAGGAGGGCGCATCTGGTATTCGGAAGCGTCCCTGCTGGTTGATGAGACGGAAAAGGTATGGCTGTGCGTCTCCAATGGCTATGCGCAGGCGAGGAAGGATGACCGCCCGGCACACGAGGGAGCGGGGATTTTTTTCAGCTATCCGGGATACTATAAAACAATCGTGGATACGGTCGGCATTTTTAATGGGCTGTCCTGTTCCAACCGCCGCCGAATCATCCGGCAGGAGGATCTCCCGGAGCTGGTAGAGGTATTGAAGGACAATGGCCGGAATTTTCCGGTGGTGATCATTATATCCCATGAGGACGAGGATGGGATGATGGATGAGGACTGGCTGGGACAGTTCCGCGTCTCGGATTTTACGCGGACGGTCTGCCGCTACGCGCATGTGCTGACCTGCTATGAGGATGTCGGCCGGCAGCTGCTTGGCACCCTCCGGGAAACGCATGCTTTTACACCGGCCAAGGAACGGGCCTTCGATGCGGCTGATTTTCCCGGACTGTATATCTTCTGGCCGGGCGGGGAGGTCGATGATTTCGGTCCGGAGGATGTAAAAAACTGCAGCTTCGGGCGGCATCTGGAAGCGCGCAGCGACGCCCGCACCTACGATATTGTAAAGGGAGGCCAGGCATTGTATCATAAGGTCGTGACAGACCTGCGCGACTGGAATGTGTCGGCGAAGATGTGGGACGGATTTAAACTGGAGATCCTGACAGAGATTCCGAGCTGACAGCTGCGTAGCAATAGGGGGACGCATAAAGAAAATTAGAAAACGACTTACGTCGTTTACTATAAAATAGACGGAGGACATATTTTGGGCGATATAGCAGAAGAAATAGAGAAACGGCGCACGTTTGCCATTATTTCTCACCCGGATGCGGGTAAGACGACATTGACGGAGAAATTCCTGCTCTACGGCGGCGCGATCAATCTCGCAGGCTCCGTGAAAGGAAAGGCGACGGCGCGCCACGCAGTTTCAGACTGGATGGAGATTGAAAAGGAGAGAGGGATCTCCGTGACGTCGTCAGTTCTGCAGTTCCATTATGGCGAATACTGCATTAATATCCTGGATACGCCGGGACACCAGGATTTCTCGGAGGATACCTACCGCACGCTGATGGCGGCTGATTCCGCGGTGATGGTGATTGACGCCTCCAAGGGTGTGGAGGCGCAGACAAGGAAGCTGTTCAAGGTCTGCGTGATGCGACATATCCCGATTTTTACCTTTATCAATAAGCTGGACCGCGACGCGAATGATACCTTTGACCTGCTCGACGACATAGAAAAAGAGCTGGGGATCGCGACCTGCCCCATCAACTGGCCGATTGGCTCCGGCAAAAACTTTCGCGGCGTTTATGAGCGCGCGAGCCGCCGGGTGATGACCTACACGGACACGCAGAAGGGGACAAAGGCCGGCGTGGCGACGGAGATTGATGTGGACGCGCCTGAGCTGGAGGAGTTTATAGGCGCGGCAAATAAGGAAAAGCTGCTGGAGGAAATTGAATTGCTCGACGGGGCGTCTGCGGAATTTGACCAGGCAGCGGTCAGCGCGGGGGAACTCTCCCCGGTGTTCTTTGGCTCGGCACTGACTAATTTTGGCGTAGAGACCTTTTTAAAGCATTTTCTGCGGATGACGACCCCGCCTCTGCCCCGTAAGGCGGACTGCGGCATCATCGACCCGGTAGAGGAAGATTTTTCCGCATTTGTATTCAAAATCCAGGCAAATATGAACAAGGCCCACCGCGACCGCGTGGCTTTTATGCGTATCTGTTCCGGAAAATTTGACGCCGGGATGGAGGTTTACCATGTACAGGGAAACCGGACACAGCGGCTCTCACAGCCCCAGCAGATGATGGCTCAGGAACGCCATGTGGTGAAGGAGGCCTACGCCGGGGATATTATCGGTGTCTTTGACCCGGGGATATTTTCCATCGGCGACACGATCTGTATGCCGGGGCAAAAGTTTGCCTTTGAAGGCATTCCGACCTTTGCGCCGGAGCATTTTGCCCGTGTTCGTCAGATCGATACGATGAAGCGCAAGCAGTTTGTCAAGGGCGTTACCCAGATCGCCCAGGAGGGTGCAATCCAGATTTTTCAGGAATCGTCCTCCGGCATGGAGGAGATCATTGTCGGCGTGGTCGGCGTGCTGCAGTTTGACGTCTTGAAATACCGGCTGGAGAATGAATACAATGTGGACATCCGGCTGGAGATGCTTCCTTATGAATATATTCGCTGGATTGAAAACGAGGAGGTCGATCTGGATCATCTGGTCGGCACCTCGGATATGAAGAAAATCCGCGATCTCAAAGGCAGGCCGCTGCTTTTGTTTGTCAACAGCTGGTCCGTTGGGATGGTGCTGGAGAGGAATGAGGGACTCCGGTTTTCGGAGTTCGGGCGTTAATATTTTGCCTGCAAAAACAGCCAGAAAACCGTTGACAGATGATTCTTTGACATTTATAACTTGATTATGGAGCTATATGAAAGGAGCGATCCATGTGAGAGATGAATATGACTTTACGAATGCGAGAAAAAACCCATATCTGGGTAAGCTGAAAAAACAGATTACAATCAACGTCAGCAACAGTACGATAGATTATTTTAAGGAACAGTCTGAGAAAAAGGGAATACCATATCAGACTCTTATGATTTTGTATTTAAATGATTGCGCGGCTAATAAAAGAGATCTGCAGGTAACTACAGAAGGTTAAACGGCTTACGCTGTTTACCAGAATGAAGCGAAAACGACTTACGTCGTTTACTATAGAATATCAGACACCGAGGAGGTTGCTATATGGAAAACGCAGAGGTTCATACGTATAAACTGGAAAACGACGAGCAGTTCGGCGAGGTCCGGATTGCGGATGAGGTGGTGGCGATCATTGCCGGTCTGGCGGCTTCGGAAGTAGAGGGCGTCGCTTCCATGGCAGGCAATGTGACACGCGACCTGATCAACAAGCTCAGCCTGAAAAGTCTTTCGAAGGGCGTACGGATCACGGTGGAGGACCGCACAGTGAAGGTGGCTCTGGCGATCAATATCCGCTACGGCTACAATGTGCCGACGACCTGCGCGCAGATTCAGGAAAAGGTGAAGACGGCGATTGAGACCATGACCGGTCTTGACGTGGCGGAGGTCAATGTCAAGATTGTGAATGTCCAGATGAGCGAGAACGAGTGACAGGGTAAACGGAGAAACGCGTAATGATGAAGAGAAGCGAGATCAGGGAGAATGTCTTCCGGCTGGTATTCTGCGGAGATTTTCACAGCATGGAGGAGCTTCCGGAGCAGGTGGATCGCTATTTTGAGGAAACGGTTCTGCCGGATGAGGAGAGCGGATTTGTGACATTCAGCGAAGAGGATCAGACTGTCATCCGGCAGCGCTTTGCGCAGGTAGCGGAGCGGATTCCGGAGCTTGACGCGAAAATCAACGAGGTGGCCAGGGGCTGGAAGACGACCCGTATGGGAAAGGCAGAGCTGGCGATTATTCGTCTGGCTGCCTATGAGATGCTCTTTGACGATGAAATTCCGGTGGGAGTTGCGATTAATGAGGCAGTAGAGCTGGCAAAAAAATATGGCGGGGATGACGCGTCCTCCTTTGTCAACGGAATTCTGGCGAAGCTCACCTGACGGGGATTCTATACGCAGTCAGGTGAGAAAAGGAATGTTTTTGTCATGCTTTACATCGTGGATGCGGAGAGACTTTTAGAATCTGCGATTCGCATATCATTCGGTGCCAGGATGCATGAGTTGTTGACCGACAGGTTTCTTAGTGCAGGGGAAAATCAGATGGGGCAGAAGGTATATTCGGTCGGCCAGATTAATGGCTATATCAAAAATATGTTTTCCCAGGATTTTGTGCTGAACCGTGTCAGTGTCTCCGGGGAAGTCTCAAACTGCAAATACCACAGCTCGGGGCATATTTATTTTTCCCTGAAGGATGAGACGGGAGCTATATCCTGTGTCATGTTTGCCGGTGCCCGGGACGGACTCCTTTTCCGGATGTCTAACGGGATGCAGGTGATTGTGGACGGCAGGATCAATGTCTATGAGCGTGACGGGAAATATGAGCTCTACGCGGCAAGGATCCGTCAGGATGGCGCCGGAGCACTGTATGAAAGATTTCTGGCCCTGAAGCAGGAGCTGGAGGACATGGGGATGTTTTCCCCGGAGTATAAGCAGCCCATCCCGCCTTTCGTGAAAACGCTTGGCGTGGTGACTGCCCGGACGGGGGCGGCAGTACACGATATCATCAATATTGCAAGAGAGCGCAGCCCGGGAATACAGATTATCCTTTTTCCGGCGGCTGTACAGGGCGAAGGTGCGGCGGAGAGTATTGCCAGAGGCATCAGAACACTGGACGAGCTGGGAGTGGATGTGATCATTGCCGGGCGCGGAGGAGGTTCGATCGAGGATCTCTGGGCTTTTAATGAAGAGGTGGTCGCGCGGGCGATTTTTGAGTGCCGGACTCCGGTGATTTCCGCGGTCGGTCATGAGACCGACACGACGATTGCGGACTTTGTGGCCGATTTGCGCGCCCCGACGCCGACCGCCGCCGCGGGCTATGCGGTGCCGGATGTGGCGACCGCCATGGAACGGCTGGAATTGTGCCGCGCCAGGCTTGATAAACAGATGCGTGAGGCTATCTCCGCACGCAGGACGTCTCTGGAGCATTACCGCATCCGCCTGGGATACCTTTCCCCACAGCATATTTCACAGCAGCAGAGGCGCCATCTGATGGATCTGGAAGAGAACCTGCAGCGCGCGATGGCCTGGCTGGTGGAGCAGAAAAAACACTCCCTTGGACTTTACGCGGTGAGGCTTCAAAACGCGTCGCCGCTGGAAAGGCTTGCGCAGGGATATGCCTGTGTGACGAATGAGACGGGGCAAAGAGTGTATTCCGTTTCCCGGATATCCCGCGGAGATCTGCTGAATATTTATGTGTCGGACGGTCGCATTGAAGCAGAGGTAACCGGGACGCAACAAATGAAAAATAACAAAAATGGAAAATAGATTCGAAATGAAGAATAAATTTGGGATCAGGGAAAATCTGAACAGTCCACGCGCGTGGACTTGGCTACGCAGGTCTGGTGTCAACAGTTGCTGCAAAGATCTGGTTCAGGAAAGGCGGATGTAAAAGGATGACAATAAATACAGGCGTCAGCCGCAAGAGTGATTTCATGAACCCGGAGGATTTTTTACCGGATGGAACCGATGTCTGCATGGATGGCCTGGAGCCGCAAAATGAGGGAGATTCCCAAAAGGCAGATTCAGAAGGCTCCGGGGAGGAGCTCTCCATCGAGGAGGCTTTTGAAAAGCTGGACGGACTGATCGGGAGGCTGGAGGATCGGGAGATCCCGCTTGAGGAAGCATTTGCCCTCTACCAGCAGGGTCTGCAGCTCATCCAGACATGCGGGGAAAAGCTTGACACGGTAGAAAAGAAAATCCAGGTGCTTACCCCGGACGGAGATCTGGAAGAATTTGAGTGAAGTAAAACGACTTACGTCGTTTACTATAGTTTGTGAAAATCCCTGCTTATCACGGCGTGCCTGACATTAGTTGATACGGCAGCCGCCGATATGCGCCGGTTTGGAACGGAGATGATATATTTGACGGATTTTGACAGCCAGATGAAAAAACGGGTGGCGGAAATTAAGAGCGTGATAGAGAGCTACCTTCCGGATACGGAGGGATATCAGAGTACGCTCCTTGAGGCGATGAATTACAGCATGCTTGTCGGAGGCAAAAAACTCCGTCCGCTGCTGATGCAGCAGACCTTTGTGATGTTTGGCGGGACGTCGAAAGCAATCCGGCCATTCATGGCTGCGATCGAGATGATTCATACACATTCTCTGGTACATGACGATTTGCCGGCTCTGGATAACGACGACTATCGCCGCGGGAAAAAGACAACGCACGCGGTATATGGAGAGGCGATGGCGATCCTGGCCGGGGACGCGCTGCTAAACCTGGCTTACGAGACAGCGGCGAAGGGTTTTACTGAGGCACCCGGAGATCCGAATGTGGCGCGCGCGCTGGAGATCCTCACGCAAAAGACAGGTGAGTATGGGATGCTGGGCGGTCAGTCGGTGGATGTGGAGTACGGGGGAAGTCCTTTAAATGATGAGCAGCTTTCTTTTATTTATGGGTTAAAAACCGGGGCGCTGATCGAGGCGTCGATGATGATCGGAGCGGTTCTGGCCGGCGCGTCGGAAGAGGAAGTGAGGAAGGTGGAGCGTGCTGCGCACTGTATCGGACTCGCGTTCCAGATCCAGGATGACATTCTGGATGTGACGGGCAACGAAGAAGAGCTTGGCAAACCCATAAACAGCGATGAGAAGAACCAGAAGACTACTTATGTGACAGTCCATGGACTGAATGCGGCCAGAGAGGATGTCGGGAAATATTCTAAAGAAGCGATCCGCCTGCTTGGAGAGCTTCCATATGAAAATGAGTTTCTGAACGAGCTGGTTTTGAAGCTGATACACAGGAGAGTCTGAACCGGCAGTATCTCTCAGGGATACTATCTTTCAGAGAAGCATAATTCAATTGTTATCTACAACATGCCCGTTATACGCTGTCAGGCTGCATTAAAATACTTTTGCAGGTAATAAAAATTTTTCGGGCTCCAAAGTGTATAATGATACTACGGATTGCTTCGCGCTGCGTTTGTATCATAGAATAATGGTAAGTGTGAAGGTACTGAACAGTTATGAATAATGTACAGACAGAACGTCAGTGGTTGACATAAGGGAGGCGGCTGTTATTTTTTTAGAACAGATCCAGAAAGCAAATGATATTAAGAAGATAGACAGGAAGGATTTACCGGTGCTTGCGCAGGAAATACGGGAATTTCTGATTCAGAAAATCAGTGAGACGGGCGGACATCTGGCCTCGAATCTGGGGGTCGTGGAGCTGACCATGGCTCTGCACCTGGCGCTGGATTTTCCGGAGGATAAGCTGATCTGGGATGTGGGGCACCAGTCCTATACACATAAAATTCTGACCGGCCGTCAGGCCGGGTTTGACCAGTTGCGCAAATATGGAGGCATGAGCGGCTTTCCTAAGCGCGCGGAGAGCGACTGTGACGCATTTGATACGGGCCACAGCTCGACCTCGGTGTCTGCCGGACTCGGGTATGTCTGTGCGCGGGATCTCTGCCAGGAAAACTACCATGTCGTATCGGTAATCGGGGACGGCGCCCTCACAGGAGGCATGGCTTACGAAGCACTGAACAATGCGGCGCAGCTGAAGACGAATTTCATCATTGTTCTTAATGACAATAACATGTCCATATCCGAAAATGTCGGGGGAATCTCTGCTTATCTTGGGAAAATCCGGACAGCCCAGTCCTACACCAGCCTGAAATCGGATGTCGAAAACAAGCTGAACAGAATCCCTGTCTACGGAGACCCGCTTGTGCGCGGCATCCGCCGCACGAAACAGGGCATCAAGCAGCTGCTGGTGCCGGGGATGTTTTTTGAAGAGATGGGACTGACTTATATAGGACCGGTGGATGGGCACAACATTGACCAGGTACAGCGTGTGCTAAACAGTGCGAAGCGGGTAAACGGCGCGGTGCTGGTTCATGTGGTGACCAAAAAGGGGAAAGGATATGAGCCCGCGGAACGCATGCCGGCGAGATTTCATGGCGCGGAGCCTTTTGATCCGGAGACGGGGCTGCCGAAGGCACGCCGGAAAAAGCCGGCCTACACGGATATTTTTTCCACTGTCATGTGCAAAATGGGCGCACGAGAGCCGCGCCTGGTGGCAGTGACAGCCGCGATGCCGGATGGCACCGGGCTGAAACGCTTTCGCAACATGTACAGGGACCGCTTTTTTGACGTCGGAATCGCCGAGGCGCACGCAGTTACCTTTGCGGCAGGACTGGCCGCAGGGGGATTACGGCCGGTCGTGGCAGTGTATTCCTCTTTTTTGCAGCGTGCATATGACCAGATCATACATGACATCTGTATTCAGAATCTGCCGGTCGTCTTTGCGATCGACCGCGCGGGACTGGTCGGCAGCGACGGCGAGACGCATCAGGGGATCTTTGATCTTTCTTATTTATCAGAAATTCCCAATATGTGTGTGATGGCGCCGAAAAACAAGTGGGAGCTCGCGGACATGCTCAAATATGCGATCGCGTACAATGGACCGATTGCGCTGCGCTATCCCAGAGGAGAAGCCTTTGACGGGCTGCAGGATTTCCGTGACCCGATTGTATACGGAAAAGGAGAGATCATTTACGATGAAAATTCGCTGGCTCTGGTAGCGGTCGGAAGTATGGTGAAAACCGCACTGGAGGTGCGCAGACTTCTGAAAACACTCGGTTATGGCTGCACGCTCGTGAATGCCAGATTTGTAAAACCGGTGGACGAAGAGCTTCTTTCCTATCTGGCGAAGGACCACAGCCTGATCGTGACCATGGAAGAAAATGTCAGAAGCGGCGGATTCGGTGAAAAGGTACTTTCGTATTACAATGACACCCGTACCGATGTCCGCGTGATGCAGATTGCCCTCCCGGATGACTATATCGAGCACGGCAGCGTGGATACGCTGAAAGCAGAGACCTGTATCGACGCGGAATCTATTTTCAAGAAAATTGTGGCGGAATATCTGCCGTAAGGGCAGTGGCTGGTGGATAGTGGGCAGTGATTAGTGGTTAGTGAGTAGTGGCTGGTGATGACTGACTGTTAGCGATCGGTATTTGCGAGTGGTTAATGATCGGTGAATAACGATTTCTGCTTCCTTGCTGGCATCAGAGATTAGCAGCAGACTCCAGGAATGCCCAGGACATCGGAATATAGAGGAGGACGTTTAAAGGTGGATGGATTATGAAACAACGTCTGGATATTTTACTGGTTCAGCGAGGACTTGCACCCTCCAGGGAAAAAGCAAAGGCTCTGATTATGGCCGGCGAGGTGCTGGTCGCGGGGCAGCGTGAGGATAAGGCCGGTACAATGGTGGAGGAAACGGCCGAAATTACGGTCAAGGGCGGTAAGCTTCGCTATGTCAGCCGCGGCGGCCTGAAGCTGGAAAAGGCCATGCAGACCTTTCCCGGAATTTCTCCGGAGGGGAAGACCTGCATGGACGTCGGGGCATCCACGGGAGGATTTACCGACTGTATGCTGCAAAACGGCGCCTGCAGGGTATATGCTGTCGATGTGGGACATGGGCAGCTTGACTGGGGGCTTCGCAATGACCCGCGCGTCATCTGCATGGAGCGGACCAACATCCGATATGTACTGCCGCAGGATATCGCAGAACCGCCATCGTTTGTCTCCATCGATGTTTCCTTTATTTCTCTGACTAAGGTTCTGGGACCTGTGCAGGCTCTGATGACCGCCCAGGGCGATATCATCTGCCTGATCAAGCCGCAGTTCGAGGCCGGCCGCGAAAAAGTAGGGAAAAAAGGTGTCGTCCGTGATCCGAAGGTACACGAAGAGGTCATCCGCAAGGTGATCGCGTACGCTTTCGGAATCGGCCTTCCGGCGCAGGCACTGACCTGGTCGCCCGTCAAAGGTCCGGAAGGCAACATTGAATATCTGGTGTGGCTGAAAAAAAGTCCGCCCATGACTGAGGCACCCTCAGCCATAGACGACCGAATCATCGCGGAAACCGTCGCCGGGGCGCACAAGGATTTGGACTGAGGTTAGTGAGACCCGGCACTTCCCAAGGGAGGCATTTCCGTGAACGTCTTCTATGTAATTTCAAATGAACAAAAGGATCCGGGCGCGGAAACGGCGCAGTTTATCCGCGCGTATCTGGAAGAGCGGGGAAGGACCTGTTATCTGCGCGAACACTGTGCGGATGACGCGTCAGGCCGGTACCGCTACACGGACGCCGGGCTGGTTCCCCGGGAGACGGAGTGCGTGCTCGCGCTTGGAGGGGACGGTACCCTGCTGCGTGCGGCTCGGGATCTGGTGGAGCGCTCGCTTCCGCTTTTGGGAGTTAATATGGGTACTCTGGGCTACCTTGCGGAGATTGAGCGGAAAAACATCCCGGAGGCGCTGGACGCACTGATCGCGGATCAGTTTTCGATCGAGGAGCGCATGATGCTCAGAGGTGCCGCCCGGCATCAGAACCGGAATCTGATGACGGACGTCGCGCTCAACGATATTGTGATCACGAGGAGGGGCCGCATGCGGGTCGTCGATTTTAATATCTATGTGGACGGGGTATTTCTCTATTCCTATGCGGCGGACGGAATCATTGTCTCAACGCCGACCGGATCTACCGGATACAGCCTTTCGGCAGGGGGGCCCATCGTGGCACCTGCTTCCTCCATGATCCTGCTGACGGCAATTGCCCCCCACACCATGAATTCCAGGCCGATTGTCCTTCCGGATTCCGTGGAGGTTGTGGTGGAGATCGGATTCGGACATGACGCGGCACTGGACGGCGCGGAGGCGACCTTTGATGGAGACACCTCGGTAAAACTGAATTCCGGCGACCGGATCATTATCTCGCAGGCAGTGCAGAAAACAAAGCTGATCAAAACGAAAAACACCAGTTTTCTGGAGCTTTTGCGGGAAAAAATGAATAAGTAATCAGGAGCTTTTGATCAAACGAGGAGATTTTATATGTAAAGAAGTAATTATCCGGAACAGATATTCGCACTTGCGGCAAAAACCATATGAAAACGTACAGGCTTCATAACTGAGAATGGATAGAATGAATGGATGTAATGAATGGATAGAATGGTTAAGCAAAGGGAAGAAAGAGGTACGGCATGAAAACCGGACGCCATGCGAAAATCATGGAACTGATTGGAAAATATGAGATTGAGACGCAGGAGGAGCTGGCGGAGCATCTGAAAAAAGAAGGCTTTGATGTCACGCAGGCGACGGTTTCCCGCGATATCCGGAAACTGAAGCTGACAAAGATTGCCGCGGACGGCGGCAAACAGAAATATGCCCCGGAACAGCCCCAGAGTACAGAAGAATCCAGGCGATATCTGCGCGTTCTGAAGGAAGGCTTTGTTTCCATGGAGATGGCGCAGAACATTCTGGTCGTGAAGACGGTTTCCGGCATGGCGATGGCGGTCGCGGCGGCGATTGACGCCATGCACTGGCAGGAGGTGGCCGGGTGCATTGCCGGGGACGACACGATCCTGTGCGCGAACCGCAGCACCGATGACACACTGGTTGTCATGGAAAAAATTCGCCGGATTGTAGAGGAAGAGGTTTGAAATAAGTCGATCGCAATCCCATGGGCTTTCGTGCGCCGATGGGTAGTTCGCAATAACGAATCGGCAGTTGGATAAGGTATTATTTTGAACCGCAGACGGGAAGATGCAGGCTGCATATCCAAAGATCGGATGGAATTGACAGAAATATCAGGGGGGATTTTATGCTGGCAGGCTTACATGTAAAAAATATGGCGCTGATCCGGGAAGCGGAGGTAGAGTTCGGTCCCGGACTGAATATTATGACCGGCGAGACGGGGGCGGGCAAGTCGATTGTCATCGGCTCGGTCAATATCGCGCTGGGCACCGGCAATTTTAAGGACTATGTACCTGAGGACGCAGATTACGCGCTTGTGGAATTGATTTTCACAACTGAGAATCCTCAGGTTCTGGAACTAATGAAGCAGAAGGACCTGCCCTGTGAGGATGGAGAAATCATTCTGACCCGCAGATATAAGGCAGGCAGAAGCACCAGCAAGGTGAATGGGGAGACGGTTCCGCTCTCCTTTGTGCGCACACTGGCGCAGGAGCTGATCGATATTCACGGCCAGCACGAGCACCAGTCGCTTTTGTACGCGAAAAATCATTTGCCGATCCTGGATTCGTTCGCGAAGGAGGAGACGGCGCCGCTTTTACAGAGCTGCCGGGAGGAATACCGCCGTTATCAGAAGGCGAAGCGGGAATGGGAGGCAGCTGCCGCTTCAGAGAAGGACCGGGTGAAGGAGCTGGATTTTCTTCAGTACGAGATTCAGGAAATCCAGTCCGCGTCTCTGCGCCCCGGGGAGGATGAGGAGCTAGAGAGCAGCTACCGGATCATGGTCAATGGCCAGAAAATTATGGAGACGCTTTCTGAGGCTGGCAATCTGACCGGCGCCGGCGGCTATGGCGGCGCGGAGGACGAAATCGGGCGGGCAGCCAGGGCGTTATCCTCTATCCGAGGTCTGGATGACTCGCTCGAAAGTCTGGGGGCGACGCTGGAGGATATGGAATCTCTGATCGGAGAGTTCAACCGCAGCCTGGCAGACTATATGGACAACCTGGTTTATGATGCCAGGCAGTTAAATGAGATCCAGGAACGGCTGGATCTGATCAATGGATTAAAGGTAAAATATGGAAATACCATCGAAGAGATTCTGGATGCCTGCCGCGAAAAGGAAGAGCGCGTGGAAATCCTGATGAATTATGAGGAATATCTGGATGGGCTACGACGCAAGCTGGATGAGAGTGAAAAAGGTCTGCGGAAGACGGCCGGAAAGCTTTCTGAAGTGCGAAAAAAGGCAGCCCTGGTTCTGGCGGGAAAAATCCGGGCTGCGCTGGTGGATCTGAATTTCCTGGATGTGCGTTTTGAGATTGCCTTTGAAGAACTGCCGGAGCCGGGGGAGGACGGTCTGGATTCCATCTGCTTTGAAATTTCGATGAATCCCGGGCTTCCCCTGCGGCCGCTGGGCAGCGTGGCGTCCGGCGGAGAGCTTTCCCGGATCATGCTGGCGATCAAGGCAGTGATGGCGGACCGGGATCATATTGAAACACTTATTTTTGACGAGATTGACAGCGGCATCAGCGGAAGAACCGCGCAGAAGGTCTCAGAAAAAATGGCCGTGATCGCCGGCTCTCACCAGATTCTGTGCATCACGCATCTGGCGCAGATCGCTGCGATGGCGGACGAGCATTTCATTATCGAAAAAAAACCTGCCGACAGCAAGACGGTGACCAACATTGCCGTTCTGAACGAAGAGGAGAGCGTGACGGAGCTGGCCCGCATCCTTGGCGGCGCGCAGATCACGGACACGGTCATGCAGAACGCGCGGGAGATGAAGGAGCTGGCGGCGCACATTAAAACGAAGATGAGGTAAAAGAGAAAAAAAGGATCGAGTCAGACTGAGTATGCTTTTGCAGTAAATTTTGGTAACTATTCAGGACAATACCTCACACTCGCTGCGAGATACGTAAGAAAACGTATATTTAACAGGGATAAGCCTCGTAACTTTGAAGGTACTGAACAGTTACAATTTCTGGAAAAAGGCACAGCAAGATACCAGCGTGAAACAGATAAAATCTCACATACTGAAAGCAGAGGCTGAAAAATTGCAGCCTCTGCTTTTCTGCCTGGCGAGGTTTTGCAAAGGAGCACGGGAATTCCGCCGGAGCAGAGATGTGGTTCTGACGCGCCAGGTGCATAAAGGAAAGCTGCGTAAAAAGACCGCTTCGCGGCCGGCGTGGCCATGCATCGGCGCAAGACCCTGTGAATCAGGGATTCTGTTCAGATTAAGAGGTGCTCATGATGAATGTCAGAAAAAGGTACAGAAGATTTGTCTGCGTACTTCTGCTGTTTAGCGTACTGGCACTGATCTTATGTGGAATGGCGCTGTTTCATAATATGGAGCTGCAAAAGAGCCAGATAGAGAGCAGCGCGCCCGTGGCAGAGCGCAAAAAGGTCTACCTGGGAGGTACGCCTATCGGTATTTATCTCGAGACGGACGGTGTGTTTGTGGTTGATACCGGGACGATAACTGCGGAGGATGGAACCAGCTGCTGTCCGTCAGAGAATATCATCTGTTCGGGCGACTATATTCAGGCGGTAAACGGAGAAGAGGTTCATACGAAAGAGGAGCTGGTCGCGTGCATCGCAAAATATGGGTCGGACGAGCTGATTCTGGATGTGGACCGTCAGGGGGAGCAGATCAGCCTCAAGGTGACTCCGGTCAGGGATGAGGAAGGCACGTATAAGGCGGGCATCTGGGTGCGCAATGACACCCAGGGCATCGGAACGCTGACCTGGGTCGATGAGGATGGCTATTTCGGCGCGCTAGGGCATGGAATCAGTGATGTGGATACCGCAGAGCTGCTGAATATCCAGGATGGAACCCTGTACAGTGCCCAAGTGGTTTCGGTCATCAAGGGCAGCGCCGGAGCACCGGGGGAGCTTTCCGGGATCATCCATTACAGTGACGGCTATAAAATCGGGATCATTGAAGAAAACAGTGAAAACGGTATTTATGGAAGAATCACCGGTTTTTCGCTTGCCGTACAGGATACGACGCTCTATGAGACGGCGTTCAGGCAGGAGGTAGAGACAGGCCCGGCCACGATTTTATGTACGGTAGACGGCACCTGCCGGGAATACGAGATCAAAATCCGGGAAGTACGCGAAAATGGAAGTGATGTCAACAAGGGAATGGTGATCGAAGTGACAGATCCGGAGCTTCTGGAGCTGACGGGCGGCATCGTGCAGGGGATGTCCGGGTCGCCGATCCTGCAAAATGGCAGGCTCGTCGGAGCAGTCACACATGTTTTCCTGGCCGATTCGACAAAGGGCTATGGAATTTTCATAGAAAACATGCTGTGATATGCCCTGCATTGCTTTGGTATTCAGACAAAAACGCAGACCGCCTCTTTTAGCGTGAAAGCATTAAGCCTTTAGGGGACAATATGCTTTTGTGAGAGAGCGCGGCCTGCGGAAAACCTGTAAAAAACTGACTGGCAGTAACGTAAAGCTACGCTGAAGGATATTCGCGAGATGGGCTTGTTGGCGTCTTTATAATATATTCCAGGCAGACGAACAGAAAGCAGAAGGTTGCTTCCTACACAATTGACGGGAAGGTATTTCAGGACGGATTCGCATAAAATTGTTGTGAAACTGGGTTACTTATATTATAATGAAAACCAGACCACTGCGCTGCAACGCGCCTGGCATGCGCCTGAGGGCATGGCTGCTGCCCAGATTGAGCTCAGTGAAAAAGGGAGGCTATAGCGAATGTCAGAGAAATTAAGCTTGTTTTTCCCGCCAGGGAAGAATGCCGTGGAACGGAAGCTTCCGGATGCGACCTACCATGATCTGTCAGTAGAGACGCTGTGCGGTCCGCTTACGGAAATGGAGCCGGAGCGCGCCCTGCTGCGGCGGATGCTGCATCGCATTTCCGGCGATGAGGACGTGGTCCGCTACCGCTGTGATGTGTTTGAGGACATTCTTCGCTTTCCGGCACTGCGAAAGCAGATGCAGAAGCTGCTCGACCGCGTGGATTTTCTGAAGACCTATGGAAGCTTTGACAAGGGATCTGACGCGGCCGGGGTATGGGAGCTGGTACACCGGCTGGATGAGATGGACGAATATATTCAGTGCGTGCAGTCAATTTACAGCGTCTTAAATGAGAATGCGATTACTTCAGAAGGCCTGAAAAACCTGAAGGAATATGTGCGGAAGCTCTACGAAGACAGTGGGTTTGCAGAATTAAAGAAAGACATCGACGCGCTGAAGGTGGACGCCTCGAAGGTCAAAAGCGTCACGCTCGGTGTAAACCTGAACGACCGCTTTGAACCGGTCGAGACGGGCATTGTCTCTATCAATGAAAAGCCTTTTACCAAATCAAGTGTCATCTCCAATTTCTGTGAATTCCTGAACCGCGGGGATGACACGCAGAAGGACACGGAATGGAATGGAAATATGAATTTCCGCACGGCTGGAATTGATTTTGATGAAGCGACGGAAAAAATGGGACGTGTAGGTCTCATGCGGATGAACCCGATGCTTGCGGGTCTGGCTTCAGTTGCAGATGACAGCCGCGGCGGGGATGTGATCCGGACACTTGACAGGGCAATCAGCGCGATGCTCACCAGGACGGTGAAAAAGCTGAAGTCTATTTTGTCCAGGCATGTATCTGTCAGCACGCACACGATATCCGCCCTGATCCCGGAATTTTTGTTTTACATCCGCTGGGCCGAATACATAGAAAAGATGCAGCAGGCCGGGTTTACGTTCTGTAAGCCGCAGGTTCTCGCGCCGCAGGACCGAGATATGCGCGCGAGGGGACTGTACAACTTTAAACTCGCGCAGGCATTTTTTGAGAAAAAAGAGTCGGCGGATCAGATTGTGCCGAACGATCTCGATTTTGACAGAGAGCATCGGATTTATATCCTGACGGGGGCGAACCGCGGCGGCAAGACAACAATTACACAGGCGGTCGGTCTGGCGTTCCTGCTTGCGCAGAGCGGATTGTATGTCCCTGCAGAATCCTTTGCTTTTTCGCCGGCTGACAATATTTTTACCCATTATCCCGCTGACGAGAACCAAACAATGGATTTAGGAAGATTAGGTGAGGAATCCAGCCGCTTCCGCGATTTGTTTCAGGCGGCGACGCCGCGCAGCCTGCTGCTGCTCAATGAGTCATTTTCCACGACATCCTTTGAAGAAGGATATTTCATCGCACGCGATGTCACGCGCATTCTGCGCCGACTGGGTGTGCGGACGATTTATAACACGCACATGCACAAGCTGGCCACGGAGCTGGACGACCTCAACCAGGAGGGAGACTCAGACAGCCAGATCGCGAGCCTGATTGTAGAGGCGGAGGAAGGAAACCGTTCCTACCGCGTAAAGGTTGCACCTCCCGGAGGAAAATCTTATGCCATGGATATTGCGTGGAAATATGGCGTTACCTATGAACAGCTTGCCGAGGAGAAGAATGGGATGCTGCAGTAAATTGTAGCGATGCATATGCAAATAAAAAAAGAACTTTTTGCATGCCAAATGAAAGGCCACATTATTTTTACAAAAAATAGTTGACAATTTATATAATACGAGATAATATACATACAAAAAGCAAAGGAGGTTTTACACGATGTCATTAACAAGACAAGATTTTGAGATGTTTTCGAAGCTGTTGGATGAAAAATTTGATGAAAAATTAGCTCCTGTTCATGAGAAAATGCTGAAAATTGATGGCCGATTGGATGCTTTAGAGCTAAAAATGGGAGAAATGCAGACTGATATCTGTGAACTCAAGGGAGATGTCAGCACGCTCAAGAAAGAGGTTCTCATCCTCAAGGAAGAGGTTGCCGTCCTCAATAAAAGGGTTGGTGATCTTGAAAAGCAGGTTGCTGTACTTGCAGTCAGACTTACTGAGGTTGAGCACCGGGTGAAGTCAATAGAATTGTGTCTGGAAAATGAAATTAAAAGAGATATCAGATTCCTTGCTGAGAATTACCTTCCGGCGGCAACCCGTTATCAGCAGGCAGAAACGGAGAGGCAGAAGCTGCGGAATGATGTAGATGTATTGAATATTGCAGTCAGGCACCACAGCGAAGATTTGTCGATATTGAAAAAGATGTTTCCGGCGGCTTTTCCAGCATAGGCCATGGAGCAAATATGGGCATAGTATTCAAATTATATATGATGACAACGGAGCCTTTTGCGGATCCGGAGGTGTTTGCGCAGTATTATCGGAATATGCCAAAGGAACGACAAAAGAAGATCGATAAGACCCGGATGGAGCAGGATAAAAAGCTCTCCCTCGCGGCAGGGATTCTGCTCGATCTGGGTTTAAAAAAATACGGACTGAACGCGGTCGATACGCAAATATGCGCGGGAGAGTATGGGAAGCCGTACCTTCCAGATTATCCTGAGATCCATTTTAGCCTTTCTCATTCCAAAGAGATGGCGCTGGCGGTATTTTCAGAGATGGAAATCGGCTGCGACATTGAATATCAGAAAAAGCCGAACGAGCATCTGGCCAGACGTTTTTACTGCCCGCAGGAGTATGCGTGGATGCAGGAGGCCGCAGATGAAGAGGAGCGGAAAACTCGTTTTTACCGCCTCTGGACGCTGAAGGAGAGTTTTATCAAGACGACGGGAATGGGACTTCGCCTGCCGCTGGACTCGTTTTGTTTTTCATTTGGGGAAGAAGCATCTGGATTTCAGCCGGAGAGCAGGCAGGTTCAAATGGAACGATATCAGTGTAAGCCTGTGCGAAAATCAGGCTTGCAGGAGATGGAATGCGACATTGCCCTGTGCGAATCTGAATATGCCGCGCGGAGTGAAAGAGTGAAAATCACGCAGCAATATGAGCAGGCACGGTATGAATTTTCGGAATATTGTTTTGGCGAAAATGGAGCATACTGCGCGGCTGTCTGTCTGCGGCAGGAAGGAAGAAGTTATGGCAAAGACGAAAGGAAGAGTGACCCTTCCAAGTGAAACCGGCTTTCTGGAAGAGACAAAGGAAATCATGGAGCGCTGGGGCGCGGACGCGCTCCGGGACAGTGACGGGACGAAGCTGGATGATGACCTGAAGGCGCTGGATGCAAAAATTTATATGACGTATTTTGTCGCGCGCGGGCACAACGAATTTGCCAGAGCGCATATGGAGGAATGCCAGCAGCTGTATCTGATGTCTCAGAGGCACACAGCAGTTGAGGAGAAGCTTCTCATTTCCTTTATGGATGGATATTTTCAGGAACAGGTAATTCCGGATTACATCCATGATCCGAAAAAGTGGTGGGAGGTCATCGACCGGACGAGCGGCGAGGCGGTGCCGGCGGATGCCTGGGAGCTGGATCAGGAGCAGCACCGGATCACGCTGTACGCGGTGCCCTTTCATGAATATACGGTATCGTTTCTGGTGTATGCCATCTGGGATCCGACACAGATGTACAACCATATTACCAATGACTGGGGAGAGAGGCCGCATGAGATTCCCTTTGATGTCCGTCAGAGCAGCTCCGGAGCATTTGCGAAGGAGTATCTGATCCAGTGGCTGAAGGACAACCCGTCTACGGATGTCGTCCGCTTTACTACCTTTTTCTATCACTTCACGCTGGTATTTAATGACCTGGCAAAAGAAAAATTCGTGGACTGGTTCGGCTATGGAGCCACGGTTTCTGTTCAGGCTCTGGAAGAGTTTGAACAGGAATATGGCTATGCGCTCAGGCCGGAGGATCTGGTAGACAATGGATATTACAATTCACCGTTCCGCGTGCCGAGCAAGCATTATCTGGATTATATGGACTTTATTCAGAGATTTGTGGTCCGCAAAGCCAAAGAACTGGTAGACCTTGTCCACGCGGCGGGACGGGAAGCCATGATGTTCCTCGGGGATAACTGGATCGGCACGGAGCCTTATGGGAAGTACTTTGGCGAGATCGGGCTGGATGCTGTGGTCGGCAGCGTCGGCGGCGGTGTGAGCCTGCGGCTGATCTCGGAGATTCCGCATGTAAAATACACAGAAGGGCGGTTCCTTCCCTATTTCTTTCCCGATACCTTTTATGAGGGAAATGATCCGGTGCCGGAGGCAATGCGGGACTGGATCCGGGCCAGACGCGCCATCATGCGCAAGCCGGTGGACCGGATTGGATATGGCGGCTACTTAAGTCTGGCATACAAATTCCCGGCGTTTGTCGACTATATTGAAAAAGTGACGGATGAATTCCGGCTCATCTATGACAGCATCAAAGGCGTTTCCCCATACTGCGGCCTGAAGGTGGCGATCCTGAATTCCTGGGGAACGCTCCGCTCCTGGCAGCCCTACATGGTGGCGCATGAGCTGCGCTACAAGCAGTGTTACTCCTATATGGGCATGATGGAGAGCTTAAGCGGAATGGCGGTGGATGTCTCTTTCCTGAGCTTTGCCGACATCCGTGAAAACGGAATTCCTGCGGATATCGATGTGATGATCAACGCGGGAGATGCCATGACGGCCTTCTCCGGCGGTGAGGAGTGGCTGGATCCGGCGATCACGACGGCCATCCGCAGATGGGTATGGAACGGCGGAGGCTTCTTAGGGGTCGGCGAGCCGACTGCGTGCCACGCAAACGGCAGATTTTTCCAGCTTGCCGATGTGCTGGGCGTCGATAAGGAGCTGGGCTTTACCCTTTCCACGGATAAATACTTTACCCAAGAGCAGAGCGGACACTTTATCCGAATGCAGTCATTCAAGGAAGACCAGTCAAATATTGAGAACTCGTCACCTGCTGAAGATCGATCAATTATTGAGAACCCGTCGGCTGCTGAGAATCTGAAATTTACTGAGAACCAGAATGATTTTCTTGCGCAGCATGATGGAAAGCCGCAGATAACATTTGACTTTGGCGAAGGTGTAAAAAATATTTACGCGATCGATGAGAAAACGGAGATTATCGAATATTCCGACGGGGAGGTTCATGCGGCTGCGCATCCTTACGGCAAAGGCTATGGTGTTTATTTTGCCGGGCTTCCTTACAGCTTCGCAAATACGAGGCTGTTGATGAACGCGCTTTATTACGCTGCACACAGGACCGGAGACATCCTTACGTGGTATTCGTCCAATCCGGCCTGTGAAGTGCATGCTTACCCGGGAACCGGGAAATTCGCGGTGCTGAACAATACTTTGGAATTACAGAAGACGACCGTCTGCGACGGGCGGCAGTGGAAAAAATATGACTTACAGCCGGGTGAAATCATCTGGGGTACGACGAGAGAAGATTGAACCGTACAGAAAAAACATATATAAAATAAGGAAAAAACGACATGAGTACGAATGAAATCATGTGCTACATAAAGAAATGATGACATGAGTACGAATGAAATCACGTGATATAATGAAAGCCGTGCATTATAAGTTGCGCTTTGCGCAAGGCACGGTACCGTTCTCGATTTTCTGCGAAAATCGGAACATAGCCTGCGTCCATACTTGCTGGGCAAGTGTGGACATATGATACGATGAAGGACAGCCTCTTGGCTGGGAAGAGAGCGGAAGAATCAGGGAGGCAGAAAATGAAAAAACCAGTTTTAGTAGTTATGGCAGCCGGGATGGGGAGCCGCTACGGCGGACTCAAGCAGATTGATCCGGTCGATACAGAAGGACACATTATCATGGACTTTTCCATTTATGACGCAGTCCGCGCGGGATTTGAAAAGGTGATTTTTATCATCAAAAGAGAAAATGAGGCAGACTTCCGGGCGGCGATCGGCGACAGGCTGAGCGGCCATATTGAGGTGGCCTATGTTTACCAGGAGCTGACCAACCTTCCGGAGGGATTCTCCGTACCGGCAGGCAGAGTGAAGCCCTGGGGAACCGGACATGCGGTGCTCTCCTGCATCAACGAGTTGGACGGTCCGCTTGTGGTCATCAACGCGGACGACTACTATGGAAGAAACGCATTTGCCCTGGCTTACGATTTCCTTACGCAGGAGCCTGCCGGGACAGCTTTAAAGACATCTGAAAGCTGCCCTGAGCAAATCCAGGAGCCGATTAGCGGTGAAGAAAAACGATCCTCGACTGGCGGCCGCTATATGATGGTCGGCTATCGCCTGGAAAACACCCTCACTGAGAATGGCTCTGTGGCTCGCGGCATCTGCGAGACGGATGAGGGAGGCTTCCTGAAAAAGATTACCGAGCGCACGCACATTGAAAAACAGGGCCGACAGATCATCTGGATGGAGGACGATGGAGTGACCACGCATTCTCTGGCGGCCGATACCACAGTATCTCTGAATATGTGGGGATTTTCTGCGGACATTCTTACTCATTTAAAAGAACGATTCCGGGCTTTCCTCGAAGAAAATCTGGAGAAAAATCCGCTGAAGTGCGAGTATTTCCTGCCGTTCGTCGTGGACGAGCTGCTTGCAGAGGAAAAGGCCGCTGTCAAAGTAGAGCGGACGCCGGACAAATGGTATGGTGTGACCTACAAAGAGGATAAACCCATGCTGATGGCTGCCATCCAGAGCATGAAGGAGCAGGGGATTTATCCGCAGAAGCTGTGGGAATGATGTGATTTATGAAAATCATTGTGGATATGGTCTTAAAAATGTAGTAGAATATTAAAAAAGAAAGGGGGATGTTCTATGAAAGATTATGGAGATAAAGAGAGAAGAGAAGATTTTGATTTTTTCATTGAGCATTACCAGGAGTTTTATAGAAAATATGGTCATTCGTTTCTTGTAATAAAAGAGCAAAAGGTAATTGGTTGTTATGATTCAGAGAATACTGCGATTAAAGAAACAATAAAAGTATGGCCGCTTGGGACTTTCATTGTTCAGGAATGTAATGGAGATGAATCTGCTTATACGAATTATATTTCATCCTGGCAGATTATACAGATATAAGATTGGTGGGTGACAAACCCAATTTTCATTCAGGGTACCGTCTCAACAGCACATCGAATTCTCAAAATGACAAATAAACTGGATAAACAATGGTTTCAGACCCTTCAGAAGCAGGAGTGAGCGCCCCCTGCTTCTTTTTTTATGCACAGAGCCGGGCGAGGCATATCCCATGCGAAGCGTAGGATACCCGCGCCCCGCAATCAGAGATTGGGGGCATAACTCGGCGAGGGAATTTTACATTCGCTTTAAATTCTTTACCCTCAATTTACCGATTTTTTACATAAGAAGGATTATGTATTTTACATAGCAGACTTAAAATGGGTCTCGTAATGAGGCACCGGAAAACGAAACAGTGGAAAGGATAAGTCCTCGGTATAAAATAGTTCTTAGAGAAAAGAAGGAGACAATTATTATGAAGAGAAAAGCAATTGCAGCTGTAATCGCAGCAATGATGGCAGCAAGTCTTGGAACAACGGCTCTGGCAGATGCCTCGGGAGATATCGTAGTATGCTCAAGAGAAGACGGATCTGGTACACGCGGCGCGTTCATCGAGCTGGTCGGCGTAGAGCAGAAGGATGAGGACGGCAATAAGGTAGATATGACGACGGAAGCAGCTGAGATCACCAACAGCACAGCAGCCATGATGACCAAGGTGGCCGGTGATGAGAACGCAATCGGGTACATCTCCCTGGGTTCCCTCGACGACAGCGTGACAGCTGTTGCGATCGACGGAGTAGAGGCTACGGTTGAGAACGTAGAGTCCGGTGATTACACCGTGGTTCGTCCGTTCAACATCCTGACTATGGAAGAGGTCAGCGAAGAGGCACAGGATTTCATTGATTTCATCCTCAGCGAGGAAGGCCAGGCAGTCATAGCTGACAACGGTTATATCGCGCTTGGCGACGCGGAGCCGTTCACAGGCGGCAGCGTATCCGGCAAGGTGGTCGTAGGCGGTTCTTCTTCTGTGACTCCGGTAATGGAGAAGCTGGCAGAGGCTTATGCCGAGGTCAATGCGGATCTGGAGATCGAGGTGATGCAGAGCGATTCCACCACAGGCGTTACTTCCACGATTGATGGCAATTATGACATCGGCATGGCTTCCAGAGAGCTGAAGGAAGAGGAAGAGGCAGAAGGGATATCCTCTACCATGATCGCGCAGGACGGCATCGCGGTGATCGTGAACAATGAGAGCGGTATCACAGATCTGACCACCGAGCAGGTTATGCTCATCTACACAGGCGAGATCACGACCTGGGAAGAGCTTGCGGAGCTTCAGGCAGCTGAGACTGAGGCAGAGTGATCCGGGTAATAATAGAATGATCGAAACTGTGAAGGTACAGAACAGTTATTGATCGAAGCTGTGAAGGTGCAGAACAGTTACCGATCGAAACTGTGAAGGAACAAAACAGTTAAAACGACCGGCAAATAAAATACTCTGAATGAACCTGAAAGAATGGGAAAGAACTTTATATAGCAGACTGAAGGCACCAGCCACATGGGGAACCGATCTGGCTGGTGCCGCTGCCGTAATGTACGGATCAGTTATATCAAAAGTGTTTTCACAAAGACATTTTCAGAAAGACGCCTGCGCGTCTGTATAGACTGCTAAACGAGAAAACGTTTTGCATACAGTGTTTTATATACATGAAGGAGAGAGTATGACACAGAAATTCACTGAAAAGGCATTTCGAATCGTATTTCTGATCGCGGCCTGCTTTTCGATTCTGGCCGTCGCCCTGATCTGTGTATTCCTTTTTGCCAACGGCATTCCGACCATGGTAAAAATCGGGATTCCGGACTTTCTGCTGGGTACGACCTGGAAGCCATCCAATAATATTTACGGCATTTTGCCATTTATTCTCGGCAGTATTTACGTCACGGCCGGCTCCATCGTAATCGGAGTGCCGATAGCGATGCTGACCGCGATCTTTCTGGCGTTTTATTGTCCGAAGCGGATTTACACGCCGATGAAGTCCATGATCAATCTGCTCGCGGGCATTCCGTCCGTGGTATACGGTTTCTTCGGCATGGTCTGGATTGTACCGATGATGAAATCCATCATCGGAAGCTCAGGAAGCACGATGCTGACTGCGTGTATCCTTCTGGGAATTATGATTCTCCCGACGGTGATCGGTGTGATGGAGCCCGCGCTTAAGAGCGTGCCGGAGAGTTATTATGAAGGCTCCCTTGCTTTGGGAGCCACCCATGAGCGCAGCGTATTCTGCATCATTCTGCCGGCGGCGAAATCCGGTGTGATCGCGGGCATCGTTCTCGGAATCGGCCGCTCGATCGGGGAAACCATGGCGGTCATCATGGTTGCAGGTAATCAGACCTGGATGCCGCAGGGACTTTTAAAGGGCGTGCGTACTATGACCGCAAATATTGTTATTGAGATGGGATATGCGTCCGGACTGCACAGGCAGGCATTAATCGCTACCGGTGTGGTGCTGTTTGTCTTCATCCTGATCATTAACCTGAGCGTATCCCTTCTGAAGAGGAGGAGCGAGCATGAGTAAAAGCATCGATTATTTGAAACATCATCCGATCTCCGCGATCGTCAAATGTCTGGTCTGGCTGGCCGCGATTGTTACGGCGGTCGTACTGGTTTTCATTGTCGGATTTATCCTGGTAAAGGGCGTTCCAAACCTGAAGCCGAGCCTTTTTGCCCTGAAATATACGTCAGATAATGTTTCCCTGATGCCGGCATTGATCAACACCTTGATTATCACTCTGCTGGCACTGGTAGTGGCGGTTCCGGTGGGCATTTTCGCGGCGATTTTCCTCGTGGAATACGCGAAAAAGGGAAGTAAGCTGGTCAGCCTGGTCCGGATTACCGCAGAGACGCTCTCCGGCATTCCTTCCATCGTATTTGGTCTGTTTGGACTGCTGTTCTTCACGACCACGCTGGGATGGGGATTTTCTCTGATGTCGGGCGCGTTTACACTTGTGATTATGATCCTGCCTCTGATCATGCGTACCACGGAGGAAGCTCTGCTTGCCGTGCCGGATGCATACCGCGAAGCCTCTTATGGCGTGGGCGCCGGGAAGCTGCGTACGATTTTCCGCGTTGTTCTGCCGACGGGGATCCCCGGAATCCTCTCCGGAGTCGTGCTGGCGACCGGACGAATCGTCGGTGAGACAGCGGCTCTGCTTTATACGGCCAGCACCGTCGCACAGGTACCGAGCAGCCTGTTTGGCAGCGGCCGGACCCTGGCGGTTCATATGTACGTGCTTTCCAACGAAGGCCTCCATATGGGGGAGGCATACGCCACAGCGGTCGTCCTGATTGTGCTGGTACTGGCTCTCAATGGGCTTTCATCCATGTGTGCCGGCCTGCTTATGAAAGGGCAGAAATAAAAAAAGCTGCCCAGTGAGGCTGGATGCAGAATCAGCCTGCTTCTCAGATTTCGGAAGTAGAAATGCCGGAATGAAATCAGAATGCCGTAATTAAGTGAGAGGAAAAGATGAGATGGGAAAAATAGACATTAAAAATACAGATCTGTATTACGGGGATTTTCACGCACTGAAAAATATCAACCTCGAAATCCCCGCGAACAAGATTACTGCCTTTATCGGGCCGAGCGGATGCGGTAAATCAACGCTTTTAAAATCCTTAAACCGCATGAACGACCTGGTGGAGGGCTGTAAAATCACCGGTGAAATCACACTGGACGGTGAGGATATTTATGGAAACATGGATGTGAATCACCTGAGAAAACGTGTCGGGATGGTTTTCCAGAAGGCCAACCCGTTCCCGATGAGTATCTATGATAATGTGGCCTACGGCCCCCGGACGCATGGCATCCGCAGCAAGGCGAAGCTGGACGCAATCGTAGAGAAAGCATTGCGTGACGCGGCGATCTGGGACGAGGTCAAGGATCGTCTCAAAAAGAGCGCGCTGGGCATGTCCGGCGGGCAGCAGCAGAGACTCTGCATCGCCAGAGCCCTCGCGGTAGAGCCGGAGGTACTCCTCATGGATGAATCCACCTCCGCGCTGGATCCGATTTCGACCTCGAGAATCGAGGATCTGGTCATTGAACTGAAAGAAAAATACACCATCGCGATGGTTACACACAACATGCAGCAGGCAGCACGAATCTCCGATAAAACAGCGTTTTTCCTTCTCGGTGAAATGATTGAGTTTGACGATACGACGACCCTGTTCTCCATGCCGAAGAACAAAAAAACAGAAGAATACATTACGGGGAGGTTTGGCTGATTATGAGAGATCGATTTGTGGAAAAACTGGACCAGCTGCAAAAGGAGCTGCTGGAAATGGGAATGCTCTGCGAAGAGGCGATAATGGATACGTATCGTCTGCTGACCACCGCAGAGAACCGGGAGAGTCTGACGGAGGAAATTGACCGCCTGGAAAACGAGATTGACGGGAAGGAGCAGTCTATCGAATCTATTTGCCTGCAGCTGCTTCTGCGCCAGCAGCCGGTTGCTTCTGACCTGCGCCGCATTTCGGCGGCCATGAAAATGATTACCGATCTGGAGCGGATCGGCGACCAGGCGACCGATATCGCGGAAATTATGAAAACGGGCAGTATTGATGTGCCGGTGAAGGGTGTGGCAATCACGCAGATGGCAGAATTTACAGTCGGCATGTTGAATAAAAGTGTCGAAGCTTATGTAAACCGTGACCTGGAGCTTGCAAAGGAAGTGATTGAGAGCGACGATCAGCTTGACGCGATGTTCCTGGAAATGCGCCGGACGCTGACGGAGCCGGAAACCAGCAGCCAGTTTAACAGCGACCAGATTCTCGACCTTCTGATGATCGCGAAATATTACGAGCGGATCGGCGACCACGCGACCAACATCGGGGAGTGGGTGGAGTTTTCCCTGACCGGCGTGCACAGGCAGGGGAAAAAGGTGTACCGGGTGTTTGGGACGTATGGACAGTAGTGTTTATAACCGGACGAGCCAGCCTGCCACAGGGACCCCTCGGACACGCTCTCGCTTATAAAACAACGCAGCGGTACTAGGCTCAACCTTCGCCTTGCGGCTCGGTTTCGCCAAGGACCGGCGTTGTTTTGAATAGTCCTCGGTCCCCCTGTGGCAGTCTGGCTCTGATTTTCTCTTGCCGGAAGGATGCCTGTTGTTTTGGAGTTGGAAAGAAACGAAAGAAAAGACTTGAATTTTTGCGGTTGTATGCATAGAATGTCTGTTGAGGAGAGCGGGGCCTGGGGTGAATGCCCCGGGTGTTTTTCCTGACAGTGACAGCAGTAATTACCGAAAACGAAAGTGGGGAACCGGGATGGCTCTTATTTATGTGGTTGAGGATGATGAAAATATCCGGGAGATTGAGCTTTTTGCTCTTAAGAACGCGGGATATGAGGTGCAGGGATTTGACTGTGCCTCTGCTTTTTATGTCAGGCTGAAGGACCGTTTGCCGTCTCTGGCACTGCTGGATATCATGCTGCCGGACGAGGGCGGGCTGGAGATTGTCAAAAAGCTGCGTCTTTCCGCGCGGACGCGCAAGCTTCCGATCATTCTCGTGACTGCAAAGACCTCGGAGATCGACAAGGTGAAGGGACTGGATATCGGGGCGGATGATTATATTACGAAGCCGTTTGGCGTGATGGAGCTGATCTCGCGTGTCAAGGCGCTGATGAGGCGCACGACGGACATGGAGGAGGAACGTCTCATTCGTCTGGACGGGATTTTTATGGACGATGAGAAAAGAGCGGTTTTTGTGGACGATGTGCCGGTGGAACTGACCTTTAAGGAGTACGAGCTGCTGAAGCTCCTCCTGTTGAACGCGGGCATTGTGGTGTCCAGGGAAATGATCCTCGATCGCGTGTGGGGGACGGACTTTGAGGGAGAATCCAGGACTCTCGATATGCATATCAAGACCCTGCGCCAGAAGCTGGGCAGGGCCGGAACGATGATACGGACTGTGCGCAATGTCGGATATATGCTGAACAGTGAAAAATAACCGCTGCGGCCAGCCGGATGATCTCATTCCGGCAGTGCAGGAACATGTTTTGACTAACTGGCATTTATCATCAGAATGCTTTGGATAAAAAAGGGGATACTACCGGTATGAAAAAGAAAATCAACAGATACCTGGTCCTGACCGTTTTTGCGGCGCTTGTGGCAACGCTTATCATAGCGGTTGCCATTTTTCGTAATATGTATAAAAATCAGGTTCTCTCAGAAATGCGGACCTGCGCGGCCCTGATCAACAGCCTGACGACTTCGGAGGAGGAGCTTGCCGCGCAGTATACGGAGGATGTGGCGGGGCTGCGCATTACGCTGATTGATGAGGACGGTTCCGTTTTGTATGACAGTGACGTGGACGGCACGCTGGAAAATCACGCGGATCGGGAAGAGGTGCAGGAAGCGGAAGCAGAGGGAGAGGGCTGGACGACCCGCTATTCGGACTCCCTGGATTCGGAGCTGTATTATTACGCGGTAAAAAGGGACGACGGCTTGATTCTGCGCATCAGCAAAGAAGAAGCCAGCATCTGGGGAATTTTCACCGGCACGCTGACCGGAATTTTTATTGTGGCAGTGGTGATGTTCCTGGCGTGTATGTTTCTTGCCCGCACGATTACCGCCAGCATTGTCCATCCGATAGAAAAAATAGCTGCCAATATCGACAGCGTCAGTGCCGAAGGGATTTACGAGGAGCTTGTGCCATTTGTGATGACGATCCGCGCACAGCATGAGGATATCTTAAAGAGCGCGAAAATGCGGCAGGAATTCACCGCGAACGTATCGCATGAGCTGAAAACACCTCTGACCTCCATTTCCGGGTACGCAGAGCTGATCGAGACCGGGATTGCCGGAGAGAAGGATGTACAGCATTTTGCTCATGAAATTCATCGCAGCGCACAGCGGCTGCTGACCATGATCAATGACATTATCCGCCTCTCAGAGCTGGATTCCGACAAAATGAGCCTGGCCGCTGCTGAGGTGGATCTCTACGCGGTCGCCTCCGCGTGTGTGGAGGGTCTCCGCATGAATGCGCAGAAAAACCATATTTCGATTCGGTGCTCAGGCAGTCCGTGCGTGATTCAGGGCGACAAAAGCATGCTGGAGGAGCTCATCTATAACCTTTGTGACAATGCAATCCGCTACAATAAGCCGCACGGCTCTGTGGAAGTCACGGTGGAAGAACAGAATGACCACATTGTGCTGCGGGTGAAGGACACCGGCATCGGAATCCCTGAAGAGAGCCAGGATCGAGTCTTTGAGCGCTTTTACTGCGTAGACAAGAGCCGTTCCAAAAATACCGGAGGAACCGGTCTGGGACTTGCCATCGTGAAGCATATCGTTGCGCAGCACAATGCACGGATTGAGCTTAAGAGTAAAGTGGGAGAGGGCACTGAGATTACGGTATTGTTTGAGAAACTTTAAATCTTTTTTAATATTCCCCTACTTGACTAATTTCACGGAATAGTGCAATATTAATTACCAGTTATGGCAAACAGTGTTGATCATAACAGACTGTGTTATTCCTGAGGCAGGATCTGTGTGTGGTTTTTAAAAGAACATAAACACAGTATGGGTTATGCCTGAAGGATGATATAGATTACTGCTCATGACAAAGAGAATGGCGCAGGCGATTGCATAGATTATAAAACAGAAGGGCAAGGGGAAAGAATGAAGAAAAAACACAGGGGACTGCAGATCACTGTCCTTGTGATCATCTGTCTGATACTGGCGGGATTGTGCGGCGGCGGCTATTACCTTTATAAAAAGGTAAACAGCGGCCTGTTTTTTGAGGAGACGACTCTGAACGGATATGATGTGTCAGGCATGTCCTGCAGGGAAGTACTCCAGATGCTGAAAGCAGATTACAGTGCGCCGACGATGACCATCACGGAAGCGGACGAGGCGGTGCTGACGCTGACGCTCGAAGAGATGGGATACACCATTGACGAGGCGGCTCTTCTCTCTGACATTCAGTCCTGCATGCGCGAGCAGAATGTGGGCCTTTTCCTCAGCCTGCGGGAGGGGAACACATTCGAGGTCGAGGTTTCCTTCGATTATGATGACAGTGTATTTGCCTCTGCCGTATCAGCTGAGAATTTTTCGACAGCCAGGACGGTCTGCTCGGACGCGACTCTGGAGTATGACGGCACCGTGTATTATATTGAACAGGAAGTCTATGGCACAGAGTTTGACGACGCGGATCTGCAGGTTCTCGTGAAGGATTACGTGGATAACCTTCTTGCAGAGGATGGTCCGCAGGATGATTTTACGATCGCTGTTCCTGAGTCCTTTTATTATCTGCCGGCAGTCACGCAGGATGATTTTGAACTGAATACCCTGATGGATATCTATAATTCCTACTGTCAGACTGTGATTACCCTGACCTTTGGCGAGGAGGAGATTGTCCTCGACTGGTCTACGCTGCAGGACTGGATTATTATAGACGGAGAGCTTTCCTCTATTGACGAGCAGCAGGTGGAGGACTTCGTCTACAACCTTGCCGCCACCTACAATACCCTCTATCTTCCGCGCACCTTTACGACGAGCAACGGAGAGACGATTGAGTACGAGAGCAGTGACTACGGCTACCAGATTGACCAGAGCGGTGAAAAGGAGCAGCTCCTTTTGGACATCGCGTCCAACACAGAAGTCACCCGAGAGCCGGTATATTCGACAACAGGCCGCGCGCGCAATGGTGTTGACGACATCTGCGGCACCTATGTGGAGGTCGACCTGACCGGCCAGCATGTCTGGTATTATAAGGATGGCGAGCTGATTATCGAGAGCGACTGCGTCACGGGCAAGCCGACCGAGGAGCGTGAGACCACAACGGGCGTTTTCATGATTCCCTATAAACAGATGAATGTCACCTTAAAAGGCGGCACTGGTTCGAGCGCCTGGGAGACCGACGTGACCTACTGGATGCCGTTCCATGACGGGCAGGGGCTGCACGACGCGACCTGGCGTTCCTCCTTCGGCGGCAGTATTTATAAGACCAACGGTTCCCATGGCTGTGTCAATCTGCCATACGATGTAGCTGAGACCATCTATAATGAGATGGAGGAGCGCACACCGATCTTCCTGTATAAAACGGAATAAAGGCTCCCGAAATCAAAAAAATGCTTTTCTTTCGAAGCACTGCGAGGCTGTGCAACCTTTACAAAGCCACTATCAGAAATCCCGGCAGATGACTTCGGCGGAAAATCAGCGGGCGGAGTCGGGCGGAGAAATCTCCGAAAACGTTTCAGAATGTCTTGACACAATTGTGAAAACAGTATAAAATCAGAGTGTTGTTTGGACGAGCGAGTCATCTTTTCTCGGCAGAGAGATCCTCTGATTTTTGAGTGGATTTGTTTCCGGAGATGAGGATGGCAGACGAGATATATTTCGAACAATGAAAAATGAATAAGGAGGTGTTCCTGTGCCTACAGTGATTACAATTGCTGTTGTAATCATTCTGATTCTGGCGGCAGTCGCGATATCCTCCCTTGTCTCCGTGAGCTACTATAAAAAGTCGATAGAAGCGAAGCTCGGCAGTGCCGAGGAAAAGGCAAGGCAGATCATCGATGACGCGCTGAAGACGGCCGAGACAAAGAAACGCGAAGCACTTCTGGAAGCGAAGGAAGAATCTTTGAAGACCAAAAATGAGTTGGAAAAAGAGACCAGAGAGCGCAGATCAGAATTGCAGCGTTACGAGAAGCGCGTCCTGTCAAAGGAAGAGAGCGTTGACAGGAAAGCGGATGCTTTGGAACGCCGGGAATCAGGGATTACAGCCAGGGAAGAAGAGTTAAAGAAGAAAGCCGCGGAAATCGAGACGCTTCATGACCAGCGGCTGGCAGAACTCGAAAGAATCTCAGGACTTACCTCTGAACAAGCAAAAGAATATCTTTTAAAAACTGTTGAAGATGAAGTAAAAATTGACACAGCCAAGCTCTACAGGGAACTGGAGAGTCAGGCAAAGGAAGAAGCCGGTAAGAAGGCAAAGGAATATGTGGTCACCGCGATTCAGAAATGCGCCGCCGACCACGTGGCGGAGACGACGATCTCCGTGGTTCAGTTGCCTGGCGACGAGATGAAGGGAAGGATTATCGGACGAGAGGGAAGAAACATCCGCACGCTGGAGACGCTGACGGGTGTGGATCTCATCATCGACGATACACCGGAAGCCGTCATTTTGTCGGCGTTTGACCCGATCAGAAGAGAAGTGGCGAGGATCGCCCTGGAGAAGCTGATCGTGGACGGCCGTATCCACCCGGCCAGGATTGAAGAAATGGTGGAGAAGGCACAACGGGAAGTGGAGACGGTCATCCGCGAGGAAGGAGAGTCCGCAGCCCTGGAGGTCGGGGTACACGGGATCCATCCGGAGCTGATCCGTCTGCTGGGCAGAATGAAATACAGGACCAGCTATGGTCAGAACGCTCTGAAGCATTCGATCGAGGTGGCGCAGCTGTCCGGGCTGCTGGCAGGCGAGATCGGTGTCGATGTGCGGATGGCCAAGCGCGCTGGTTTATTGCATGACATTGGCAAATCCATTGACCATGAGATGGAGGGCTCCCATGTTCAGATTGGTGCGGAATTGTGCAGGAAGTACAAGGAATCTCCGATTGTCATCAATGCGGTAGAGTCCCATCATGGAGATGTAGAACCAGAATCACTGATCGCCTGCATCGTACAGGCCGCAGATACTATTTCGGCGGCTCGCCCGGGTGCGCGGCGTGAGACTCTGGAAACATATACAAACAGATTAAAACAGTTAGAAGATATTGCGAACGCCTTCAAGGGCGTGGAGAAATCATTTGCTATTCAGGCAGGTAGGGAAATTCGGGTAATGGTAGTGCCGGATCAGGTCAATGACTCAGGCATGGCTCTTCTCGCGAGAGAGATAGCCAAACAGATAGAGGCAGAACTGGAGTATCCGGGGCAGATCAAGGTCAGCGTCATACGCGAGAGCAGATCAGTCGACTACGCGAAGTAAGAAGCTAAAGGAGCCGCAGGGGTGAAAACCTGCGGCTCCTTTTTTTCTGATGCGCAGTGGCGCGAGAGGAATTTTGGCAGCTTTCTGCCCGCTCAACTGAATATTCTTACAAAACTGTGAAAAGATTTTAAAAAACATTTACAAACGGACTAAAATAAGGTATGCTGTATCCGCGAAAACAAACAGGATGGAGGAAACGGGATGAAGCTGATTATTCAGATACCCTGTTATAATGAAGCACAGACACTGGAGATTGCTCTGAATGATTTGCCCAGGCATATCGATGGGGTCGATGAGATTGAATATCTGATTATCAACGACGGGAGCAAGGACGAGACGGTTGAAGTGGCAAGACGCTGGGGGGTCAACTATATCGTCAGCTTTACACAGAATAAAGGACTGGCCAAGGGCTTTATGGCCGGTCTGGACGCCTGCCTGCGCAATGGCGCGGATATTATTGTCAACACAGACGCCGACGACCAGTATGTCGGCGAGGACATCGCCAAGCTGATTGGGCCGATCCTGGACGGCAGGGCGGATGTGGTGATCGGGGAGAGGCCGATCGACCAGACCGAGCACTTTTCCCCTTTAAAGAAGAAGCTGCAGCATTTCGGCAGCTGGGTGGTCCGCGTGGCTTCCAAAACGGATATCCCGGACGCGCCGAGCGGCTTTCGCGCGTTCAGCAGGGACGCTGCCATGCGTATGAATGTAATTAATGAGTATACATATACGTTGGAGACGATCGTGCAGGCGGGACGCAATAAGATGGCGATCACCTCCGTCCCTGTCCGTACCAACCGGGAGCTGCGGCCATCACGTCTGTTCAGCAGTATGTATAGTTACGTTAAAAAATCCATACTGACGATTTTCCGGGCGTTTCTGATGTACCGCCCATTGATGGTCTTTACAGTCCTGGGGAGCATTATGGGATTGATCGGCGTCGGCATCGGCATTCGGTTTCTGGGATATTTCTTTGAAGGCAGCGGAAACGGACATATCCAGTCCCTGATCCTCTCGAGCATGATGATCATCCTCGGTGTCATGACCTTCATTGTCGGGCTGCAGGGAGACATCATTTCCGCAAACCGAAAAATTCTCGAGGACATTCAGTACCACGTGAGAAAGCTGGATTATGAGAACGACATGCTGCGCAAAGAACGGATGGATCAGGCCGGGATGCCCGGGAAAGCTTCCGCAGATGGGGCCGCGGCAGCAGAGGATAAGCCGGAGAAAGCTTCCCGGACCGAAGCTGCGGCCGCTAAGGAAAATCCAGAGTGATCCCGTTACACAAACGGGCGACCGGATAAAACAGACATTCGGTTAAAACATAAAAATAAGAAGTGGCAGTGTGTCCGTTTTTGCTTAGCAAGGGCTGCCAGAGTGTGCAAGCGTGTTTATAGATTGCGTATAGATGGCTCGCTGGTTTGCACTGGCTCTGCAAATAAGAATACAGGCGGGAGAAGGCAGGATGGGAAACAAGGAAAAAAGATTTCAGCTAAATGCCTGGATCGTCCAGGGCATTTCCCTGATTATTATAATGGGAATGGCATTGTGGACGACCAGACAGACGGGCATTCTAACGCAGATTGGGACGGAGAACGTATACTGGGAACGCGCCAGATTCATTCTCGGAGAGGGAGGCGCGACATTGTATACAGGCAGCTCTGTCTGCTCTCTGGGCTACAGCCTGCTGCTTGTGCCTGTCTGTGCGCTGGTCAAAAGCCCTTATGGAGCGTACAAGGCCGCCATTTTGCTGAATGGATTCCTGCTCTGTCTGACATATCTGATGTCCGTGAAGACGGCCAGAAAGCTTTTTTCCAGAGAAAACGAGTGCTTCCTGAGCACAGCCTGCTTTTTTGCCGTATTCACCCCGGCACTCTTTGCTTCCAGGACCTATACCGGCCCTGAGGCTGCGGTGCTGTTTCTGACATGGATTTCTCTTTATCTGCTCGCTGCCATCTGGAAGGCTCCGAGACGATTCCGGCGAAGACTTTATTGGAGACTCCATCTGGTGCTGCTCGCGGCATGCATGATCCTGATTGGATTTTTGCAGATCACGTCGCTCGGCGTCATCCTCGCCGTGACGGCTCTGCTTGCTTATTATGTGAAAAAGGATAAAATCGAAGAAAATTCCTTCCTGCTGTTTATGCTGGCCGTACTTCTTGGCCTGGCGGCCGGAAACATCGCAGAACGCGTTTTCCTTTACCGCTTTTCCGCAGATCTGGATATCGTGACGGTCCGCTCCTCTCTGGAGGTGCTGCTGGACGCGCTCGGAGAGCTGCAGGAGACGGATTACCTGTACAGCCTGTTTAACGCCCTGACCGGTAAGCTTTACAGCCTGCTGATTGCAAGCTTTCTGTTCCTGTGTCCGGCGCTGTGGTTCCTGTGCCGGAAGCTTTTTGGACGTGCGCTTAAAATGTCTGTTACAAATGCCGGGGCTGCGGGTGCAAAGAACTGTACTAAAACCGAACCGGCAGCTGCGAAGGACAATACTAAAACCGAACCTGTAGCCGAGCAAGAAAGCACAGACGCAAAACCAGTAATTGCAAATGGCTGTAAAAATGTCGAATCAACTGCTGCGAAGGATGATCTGAATGATCCTATTGCTGATGCTGTGGATGATGCAGTTGTGCAGCAGGCGGACGCAATGGATGATATAATCGTGCAGTGGGCGGGTGCAATAGATGATACAGCCGCGCGGCAGCCAGATACAAAGGATGAAGGTACTGTCCGTCTGGCAGATGCGGAATCCAGATGGGAAAGAAAATCCTCCCACAGCTCAGATTTCCTCATCTGTGCGTTCGTCTGCATTTTCCTGGCGCAGATGCTTTTTATGAGTCTTTACGACCGGACCGGAAGCTATGACAGCAGCCTGCTTTCCCTGTCAGGGCTGGAGATGGTCCTTTCTCCGATGATCCTGCTTGGGATTGTCTGCTTCCGGCAGAGCCGGGATCCGGAAAAGGAAGCAGCCGGCTATCTGCTGCTGCTCTGCATCTGCACCTTTCTGGCGGGGAATACCTTCCAGAGAGCGGGGACGGAGAGCATCAGCGGCGCTTACTGCGGATTTTTTACCCTGCTTCGGACCGACGGAGCCCTTATGAAGCCTACGGCCGCGGTTTATACGGCCGCCTGTCTGGTACTGCTGGCGGCACTGCTTCTGTTTGCGCTGCTGCGAGTTCCATTCGATAAGATCGTATATTCTTTCCGATCAGATACTCCTGAGTCAGCTTCATCCAGATCAGAGGATCTGGATGAAGTGCCGGATGCCGCAAGGAATACTTCCTCCTGGCCAGGGATGCGGCTTGTGGCTGTGCTGCGCGGCTTTGGCGTGCTGCTTTGCGTGTGTCTTTCGCTTTATATGAATATGCAGGCGGTATCTCTGACCGCAGGTGAAGAATCCGATGGCTATCTCATACAGGCCGCACCGGCAGCCTCCCTGCTTTCTGGAACGACAGTCAATCTGGAATGCCTGTATTTCAGAGAGGATACTTCAGGGGACACCTCGGAGAGTACTTCAGAGGACGCTCTGGCGGTGCTGCAGTCTCTGCTCCCGGACATTGAAATCCGCTCTTTGGAGGATGACGCGGAAGCAAGAGAACGGTTTTATGACGGACTGGATCAGGAGTCGGACAATCTGATCATCCTGACCGGGTCTTCAGAGAGCACTCTGGACACTTACGAAGAAAAGCTGGACGGCTATTGCATTGTTTATACGACAGAAACCTGGGCGATCTGGGCAAAAAAGGACAGCCAGGCATACGCAGAGCTGGAAGAAGGAGCAGCCGCCCGTATAGAGAATGTTCCTTTTAAATCAAGAGAGGAAGAGGAACCTGAGACGGAAACTGAAACTGAGGCTGAAACGGAGATTGCTGCAGAGACGGAGATTGTCACAGAGACCGAGAACGCTGCAGAAACAGAGAATGATACAGAGGCGGGGACTGCCGCAGAGACGGGGATCTCTACGGCAACAGAGATTATAACGGAAACAGAAGTCGCGGCAGAATCAGAGACCACCGCAAAAACAGAAGCCGCCGCAGAAACAGAGACCGCCGCGATCACAAATACGACCGTCATCTACGGCGGCAGCATGGTACTGGCTCCGGGGACTTATCAGATGACGGTCTGCCTGCACACTGATTCCGACGAGGAAATGAGCGGAACGATTACGATTTCCGACGGAGACGGGACACTTGCTGCGGCAAGCTATACGCAGGAGGTCTTTGATGGAAATGGAGACGCGGCTCTGTCGATTGCCTTTACGGGCAGAGATGTAATGCGGAAGGTCAGTGTCACTATTTACGGCACCATGCCGACTGTTTCAACCGTGGATCAGGTGACCTGCCAGAAGACCAGTGACCTGGTCACCGTGGCGCTGGATACTTCTGACAAGCTGAAAAAGACAACGAAAAAAATTGAGTCAACCGACAAGCTGGCCGGCACAAAGGGTACAGTCGCCTATATTGATAAGCTCGCAGATGACTCGGACGAGCTTTCACTCGAGGTTCTGGAGAATCTGCTGACCGGATATGAAGTGAACGCAGTCACAGTGGAGGAACTGGACACCGTGGATACGGATTATCTGATCGGCCTTACGACGTCGCATTCCTATTATGGGGCGATGGACAGGTATTCTATCATAAGAAGAGACGGTACTTATACGCTCCTGGTGCGCAACGATTCGGAATTATACGAAGAATGCCGGGAAGCTGATATGATTTTATCTGACGGGTACGAGATCGACGTCAGCGTGTTTGCGGCCGGCAGTGATGACGCATTCGCCATCACCCTGGAGCGTGGAGATTACAATTATCACCTCCGCCTGGCATTCAATCCGGAGCTGGTGACTGGCAAGGGTGACGACACGGGAGCCGTCATCCATGTTTTGAGCGGCGAGGAAGAGATTGCCAGCGTGGAAGTATCCTGCGAACAGATGCTGGAGCGGATCGACGGCATTACAGAGGTTGTGATTCCGCTGAACCTTTCAGCGAAAACAAAAGAGATCACCTGCACTGTAGAGATGACAGATTCGATCAGCGCGGTCCTCACGCCGCTCTCCATAGAGTTGGCCTCCGAAATGTTCCAGTTTGGAAAAGAAGAAGACTTAACGGAGTTCATCAGCCTTATTGAAAACGTGGAAAAAGGCGCGGCTGTCTATGTGGCACGCACCTCGACAGCAAGGAGCAACACCCATGTGCTGTACACTTATCTGCAGGAACTTTTACCGGACTATCCGATTTCAGAGATCACCTACAGTGAGGCGGTCGATCTGGCCGGAGACGGACTGCTGCTGACCTACGGCTTTAGCGCCAACACACTGACGATGGCCGGTACCTACAGCATCCTGGCCCATGCCGGACAGTATACTCTCTGGGCAAAAAGCAGCGGAGAATATCTGCAGGAGCTGACCGCCGCCGGCGCGCCTGTCTTAAGCAGCGGCTCCAAAATATCCCCTGCAAGCGCAGCGGCCATGGCGGGCATCGAGACCGGGGCGACGGAGAGCTCAGATGCTGATATGGATACAGCGGCAGCAGCAGATACCGACACGACAGATGATACAGCAGAGAGCACGGTCGCATACCTTCCAAAAGCACAATACCAGATCTATCTCAAGCTGACCGCTCAGGAGCTTGAACTCGACGACACGGTAGAAGTCTATCTTTACAGAGACAGCACCGAGAGCGAGATTGAGTCTGAGATCGAGGAGCTGGCCGACTCCGGGTACACCGCCCAAGAGGCAGAAGAACTGGTTTCGCGAAGAAAACAGTGCGGCAGCATCAGCCTGGGTTCCTACCAGCTGCTGGAGACTGACAGCCTGCTCATATCCGTCACGACCTCGAAGGCAGCGATGGAAAACCTCACCTGCGAGGTCTACACCTGGCATGGAGGGAGTGTCGAGGCGGAGATTCTGTGGATCGAGATGGTATCGTAAGATATCGTAACATATCGTAATGCATCGTAATGCCTTCTTCGAAAGCCTTGCAATATAAGGACGGAATTGCTATAATGCTTAAGGATTTGGAAACTTGTGCGGATGCGGCGCAACGGAAAGCTTAAAGAAATTTTATTAAGTTTACACCTTCTTACCAGGGGCTGCCCCCTGGAACTTACCAAAGATAAACGGGTAGAATCTATGTCAAAAACTACATATCAGTTTACGGAGGTAAAGAATATGGGAAATAAAAAGCAGAGCCGCATGGAAGCAGTGCAGCAGGCTGTCGGCTCTATGCGGCAGTCAAACCTGCTAAGTGACACATTTGTCTCTATTGCGCTGGAGGATGTAAAAGCATGCCAGCATGTGCTG
>JAJQEO010000098.1 GCA_021201665.1 Lachnospiraceae bacterium
TGCTTTAATTTTTCAGAATTGTTTCAATATTTGTATTGAGTTTCCGAGACTGCTCGTCAAGTGTTTTTTCCTTGAAAAATCAAGGAATTTTTTGATATCTACTCTCATCCAAATGAGCCACAGCAATGGGTATTTCTCTGTATCTGGTACGAAAATAGCGGTGTTGGGGTATACGAAGTAAAACGTCATTGGTTTTCCGTTTTACATGGCCGTGTGTATGCCCCTCCTTCTATGGCAGCGAACCTCCCGTGTCTACCAGGATCATCCCGCCCGAAAGCGCGAGTCCCAACTTCCTTCGTCCCGCCTACCCATAACCAGGGTGCCGGCTTAGCTCCTTTACAGGGTCCATGCCCTATGGAAAATATTCCTGCCGGCTACTGGCTCATTCTTTGTGTTGATAATTAAGTCTTGCTGGCTTGTACGGTATCCATCACCGGCTGGCACCTTTCGGTGGACGTTTTCCAGCCTGTTCCTGATTCCTTCCAGCCCGCCATGACTGAATTCAGCCTTCACAGCTTCTTATCTCTTCCTTGATGAAAGCTCAATTCAGCCATGGCATTGCTTTGTCTGTTGTGTGCCGTGTTTCCGTATATTATGCTGCCTCTGCTTGTGGGCGTTTGATGTCACGCCTCAGTTTCTCAGGGTCATAATCAACACCTTTCGTCAGGATGGCATAAAATATTCTGATGACTTTACATGCCACTGCAACCACTGACTGCATCTTTTTTAACGGATTCTCCCTGCGCGTCCTGTAATACTCGTGTATTTCCCTGAATTCCTCATTCTTTCCTATCAGGGATATCGCCGCCTCATACAGCACGTACCTGAGCCTTTTCCTTCCACGGTGGCTGATCCGGCTTTCGCCCTTATGTTTGCCTGATTCATCTGCTACGATTGCGTATCCGGCCAGCTTCTGCAGCTGCTTTGGGTTGTCAAAACGTCCAATATCACCCACTTCCGCGATGAAACCGCTCACCGTGACCATGCCTATCCCCTTGATTGCCAACAGCTTGTCGACATATGGCACCTCTTTCAGTTTCTCCTCAATGCTTTGGAGCAGCTCATCGAGCCTTGCCGAATATACATCCAGGTCGTCCAGCAGGTTTCTTATCTCTATCCGTGCTGCCCCCGGTGCGTCCTTGGATCCAACGCTGTGCTCCGCTGCCGATACCAGGGGCTTTGCCCTCTTCATCCCGGCGCCCCTCAGCTTCGCGTCCCTCCAGATTTTGTTCACTCCCTCCGCACCAAGCTTCCTGATGTCTTCCGGCAACGGCGCGACTTTCAGCACCATCCTGCCGCTGACCGCAAGCAGGTCCTTGTATACGGTTCCGTATTCAGGGAAATGAATCGAAAACCATCTGGCAATCCTGTTCTTGATCCTCGTGACCTCCTCCTGCGTCTGTACCCGCATGATGGAGAGGTCCCTGATCTCCGCATAAACACCAACCGGAATATACGGGTACGAGAAACGTCCCTCGTTGACAAGCGCGGCAATCGTCTTCGGATCTTTGCGGTCATTCTTGTTGGGATTGTTGTCATCGAGCTCCTTCGACTTCTTGACATGGTACGGATTGACATGCACTGGCTTCAGCCCGCAGTCCTGCAGAAACTTGCCAAGCGCAAACCAGTAGTGCCCTGTCGGCTCCATGCCTGGGATCACATTGGTCTTGCCGTGCTTTTTGCAGAGATCCTCCATCCATGTCCGGAAAGACTGGAACCCGGCTTCCGTATTGCTGAACTCGAAAGCCTTTTTGCTGTATTCGTAGTTCCGCCAGTTGAAAGCCCTTGCGAAGTGTGTCTCACTTCCAACATCAATTCCAACAATCAAAGTTTTTTCAGTTATGGATTCAATTTTTTTGTTTTGTGTGTTACAATTCATTACAGGTACCTCTCTGTTCTATAAGATTTTTTACTAACCTTCCAAGTCAGCAAATCTTATTTTACACTGAGGTATCTTTTTATCAACCACCTTTCCGAAATTCCCTTCCCATATTTACATTATACAGGAAGCTCCTTTAGTCGTTTTCAATAATCTTATCCGTCACCTTCTTTTCATCACGCTTAATATCCAGCTGCTCCATCCTGATATAATACTCCAGCAGACGAATCACATATTCTGGAGCATGACGGTTCCCGCGTTCCCATTCTGTAACCGTCCGGTAAGGAATCTGGAAAAACTCACAGAATTCCTTCCGGTTCATCCCTGTACTTTCACGAAGCTCCCTTACTTTTTCCATGCAATCCATTTCTTATCCTCCACATCTACATACACATTGTGTATGTATTATAGCATACAGGAAATACTCTTGCAATAGGAAATTCGATTTTATGCTGCCTTTTCCATTGAAATCTCATCACGACAACTGCCGCTTTCAGCAATCTCTTTTGGTTTTCTATCAGCATCAAATGAAACAACCGCTGAATTCGGTTTTTTCTTTTTTTCGAGAACCTGCGGCCCGTATTTTAATATAAGCTGGGCCATAACATCAATGCAGCGTTCAAAAGCAACATTATCTTTTGTATTATCGTAATATTTCTTCACGGGATGACCACCTCCTTTCCAATCTCCATGTGACACCTATGGCTCAAAAATGAGCGACAGGTTAAGGGGAACCCAGCAGGGAAAAGCCTGACAACGAAGTCTGACAACGCGCTCCAAAAGACTTTTCAAACCATGCTCTGATTCCCCGGTTTTGATGTGATAGGTTTTTTCCTTTTTCTCTGTTGCTTTCGTTGTCAGAAAGAAAAAAAGTAAGTAAAATAGGGCTTTCCGGGCAGATTTCCTGACAACGCGCCCGACAACGGGCTGACAACAGAACCGACAACGCGCTACTCATTTTTCGGTTTCAGCCACTCATCAGGCATCCCCATTTGACGGGCTTCCTCATCGGTCACTTTCTGGAATCCGTCATTTTGAACGTCCCCGTTGTCAGCATTCTGAATCCGTTCCCACCCTTTCTGGCGGTTATACGGCGCAGGGAAATGCCGCGGATTGTCAAACGCTTTCCATCCGACAGCGTAGTTGTTCATGATAGAGTTGATGTCCCTGATCTCGTACTGCTTCGGCTCATCATAAGCCGGGTGTCCCAGCGCTTCATAATAAAGCTGTAGGGAACAGACGATCTTTCCTTTGAAGTTATCCAGATAATTCAGAATCTGCATCGCCTGTGTGTCCTCCGGCATAAATTCCTTCTGGTGGTCTTGCAGGTACCGCTCCGTCTCCCGGCTGAGTTTCAGCTTAAAATTACCCTGACGGTAAATTACCATGATTTCCGCCCACATCTGGTCAATGTATGCCCTCGAAGCGGCTTCATTTTCCAGTATGTGAACCTCTGCCTGCTCCGTCTGCACCATGATCGGCAGGAAACGGCGGTTGCCCGTCCGGTCAAGCGGCAGGAAATCCAGAGTGTTGGATGTTCCGGCGAACACGCACTGCCGTTTGTAATCCTTCGGATGAATGGCATACGGCACTTTGTAGGTATCTTTCTGCCTGCTGAGGAATGACTTGATGTCCTCAATACTTTTTGCATTCGCCGTGGCGATCATCTCCGGCATCTCAATAATCCAGTGGCCCTGCAGCTTCCGGTAAACATTTTCATCCTCCAGCCTGCGGAGATCGTCGCTGAACCATTCATCTTTGACAGAGAGGAACCGGAAGAAAGTTGACTTCCCGGCTCCCTGCCCTCCAACAAGGCACAGCATAACTTCAAACTTTGTCCCCGGTTTATATATCCGTGTGACCGCGCCCAGCATGAACAGCCGGAGCGCTTCATAAATATAATCACTGGTATCTGCGCCGAGGAAATGGTGCAGGGCGAACCGCACCCGTTCCTGCCCGTCCCATTGCAGGGAGTCCAGATAATCCCTGATCGGATGATAGCGGTATTCGTTCGCTGCTATCTTAATCGCGCCCTCGATTTTCTTTTCCGAAGATAAGTGGTAATGCTCATCCAGATACAGCATAAGGTACTGCGTGTCAACATCCGTCATCTGGTCACTGTCGCGTTTCCACCCAAGCGGCTTTACAATGTCAATCCGGTTCGTCAGCAGGTTGTAGCAGAACGCCCCTTTGAGCAGCGGGTCTGACAAAAACACCGTCTTATAATTTCCCGGCGTGTTTAACACCTGCCCTTTTTCCGATACCGCCAGCAATGCTTTTACCTGTTCCACGCTCTGCGCATCTGACATCGTATCCGCAGAATGCAGCACGGCTTCTTTCATCTCCGGCGGCAGGTCTTTCAATTCGTCGCTCATATTTCGTTCACTTCCTTTCCCTTGCCATGCCTGAACCTGCTCATTTCTGAGCGGGTTGGCTCTCTGGCGTTATACCCTGCAATCCTCTGTTCCAGTGCATTGACATCCTTCGCCTTTTCGATAATCAGCGCAGCACGTTCCTCTATTGAACCGGACAGGAGCGTGTCGAGCAGATATTCCACATACGTCTGCTGTTCCAGTGCTTCCACAAAAAGAGGATGCCATTCCTCATCATCCGGCTTCGGCGCATATTCCGATCTCCACTGCCTTAACAAATGAAGATAATCGGAATAAACACGGAAGCATTTCCGCTCTGCCTGCTGAAAACGTTCTTTCTCGGACAGCTTCCTCCTGACGGAGCGGACCGGCTCTGCCGGCCTTGCCCTGGGCGGCTGCCCTCGCCTGTCATAGCTGACGTTAAAATCCGCAGCCAGCTTCTCGGCAGCTTCTTTCACAGTCAGCCCGAAAAGGGCAGCGGTAAAATCAATCACGCTCCCGTCCGCCTGGCACCCGAAGCAATGGAAACGCCTGTCCACCTTCATGCTCGGATGCCTGTCATTATGAAAAGGACAGCAGGCCATCCCGTTCCGGTTTACCTTGATTCCATACAGCTCCGCAGCCTGCCGGGTGGTTACAGACTGCTTCACAGCTTCAAATACATTCATACGATCCCCTTTCCGGAAACAAAAAAAGGTGCCCGACATTCTCAATGCGAAAATGGCAGATGCCCTTTATAATTCCATATTCTTTTTTCTTTTCTGCTGCAGCGTTCCCCGCTGCTGTTCTCGCCGTTCCTGTTCCCTCCGGGCGGCTTCCTCTTTATTTTTGTTCAGCTTCGCCAGCACGGATGTTCTTGCTTTCTTCTTGACCTGTTCCACGCCCTCGCTCCGCTTATCCGGCGACTGCATGGTTGCCTTTACTTTGTTGAGTGCTTTCTGCGCTGACCTGCGGAGTTTATTTATGACCTGATCCAGCATCCCGGCCGCATAAATGCGCTTCGGCTCCGGGTCTTTGCGCTCCGGCTTCAACAGCCAGTCATGGGTTTCAGAGATCATGCGGATATCCTCTTTCTGTGTTTCCTCCCTGACCGCATCCGTCACAACCTCGACGGCTTTATCATAAGCAGCTTCGGCAACTTCCTGAAGCAGGGATTCCACATCCTCCGTCCGCAGGATCAGCTCATTTAGGATTTTTCCCTGTTCCCCGATGGCTTCTTCATTTTTCATCATGACATGCTTCTGCGTCTCGATCATCTCATTCTGGTCATCAAGCGTTTCCAGCTGCGACTGTATCTCCGCGACATTTTTATCAATCGCCTTGTCCTGTTTCTCCATGACAAGGGCATTCTGGTTGATTGCGGTATTCTGCCGGATAATCTTAAATGTCTGGTCTTTGATGTGCTCCCCCTGCTTCTCGATTTTCTGTTCGCCTGCGGCAATCTTTTCCTTCTGCTTCGCCATGATGAAATCCTGCTTCTCCAGATATTTGCGCCCGCCGTATTCCGGTTCCTCATCCAGATGCAGGCCGTGCTTCTTTGCAATGTCAAACATCAGCGCACGGCAGGCAGAATCGAAAACCATCTTCCGGTTATTATAGCGTCCCGGCTTTTTATCCGGCTCCGGCAGATCGAAGCCCAGCGCTTCCAGAGCTTTCTCCTGTTGCGGGCAAAGCTCTCCGTACCTATTCTCACAGTCGAATACATGACGTTCATGGATATGCGGCGTACTCTCATCCAAATGGAGCGCCCAGTCCAGTATGTGGATATGGGAGCCGAACCTTTCATCGAAAGTGGTCATAAATTCCACCGCCACCTGCAGCAGCACCTCCGGCGGGGCGTGGTCATCCATCGTGCCAAGCTGGAAAAGCGATTCCTCCGGGCAGGTCTTTTTGTTCTTTCGGATATCATCAGCGGAGCGGTTGCGCTCCGGGTGCCGGTTCTTTTCATTCCGCCCGTTCTGCCCCTCCACATAATCACGGTAGAAGTGGGAGTAATATAATTCCTCCACATCCTCAAACGTGTCCGCAAGCTCTGTCTCCTTGTCCATGTCAGCGAAAGAGCGGTAGCCGTTGAAAATATCCCAGTAGATGTTTTTCTTCGCCCGCTCCGCGTCAATGTGTTCACTGTTCTCCAGATTGAAACGGCGGTCATTGTGCTTCGGATTGTAGGTGCCGTTCTTGCCGGAGCGCCCGTTGTGCCTTGTCATTTTCATAAGATAAAAATCTCCTTTCATAAATTTGGGCAAAAAAAGACCGGGTACATTTTCGCACTCGGTCTGTGAAGCATTGATTATTTAATTTTTCAAATCGACAAACTGGAATTCATCCTTTCTCGTGAGAAGAAAAATATTGTCTTAACACAGACAGACTTTCTTCCCGTAATACTCCTGATGTAACCTCTGGCTTATGAAAGGAATTATCAAAAACGATTTTACTGCAGCTGCATCCTTCGTTGCCTAAAATCCCTTCCAGATCCATGTTGCTTGCAGCATAAACCAGACGTCCAAGCTTAACCCATACCATTGCACCGCTGCACATAAAACAAGGCTCACAGCTGGAATACATCGTATATTCTGAAAGATTAGTAATGCCTGTCTCTGCGCAGAATCTTCTGATTAATCCGGCCTCTCCATGAAAAGAGGGGTCGTGCATTGTGTAAATCTGGTTCTCATTCGTATATACTACTTTATTATCTTTCACCAATACAGCGCCAAACGGCTCATTTCCATGTTCGACAGCCTTTTTAGAAAGCTCTATAGCCAGCTTCATGAATTTCTCGTCATGCATATACATACTTGTGAGTTAAAAGTTTGATTTACCACAAGGGCAAAAACACCCCTTGTTTAA
>JAJQEO010000036.1 GCA_021201665.1 Lachnospiraceae bacterium
ACTCCTTTCTTCCATGTCATCCCTTACACTTTGAATTATACAGGAAGCTGATTTTTTCATGTTTTTCCGATATATTCTTGATTGTTTTATTTGCATCTTAACATAGCAAAACATATTTGTACAACCATCTACTCCAGACGCTCACAGCCTTCGTAAACAAAATGCCATAGATAAAGAGCTACTTTCAGTCCATGAAGCGAACTATATTTTCTTCAGTCATTCACCAGGAACGGGAACAGATAAACCGACAGATAAGTAAGCCCCTCTTTTCTGTCCACATCCTTCTGTGAAACAATCACACAATCTCTGATATTTTTTGCGTATTTCCTGCCAAATGCGACCAGCGACTCATGCTTCCCCGTCCCCGAGGATTTTACCTCAATCGCAGAAACCTTTGAGCCCTGTGAAATCAGGAAATCAATTTCATAATAATGAGAGCTCCCTTCTTTTTCCCACGTATGATAATACAATTCCCGCCCCGCCGCAGTCAGCATCTGCGCGACAAGATTCTCATACAGATAGCCCAGGTTTGCAGGAAGCTTGTCGGAGAGCAGTTTTGCGTAGAGTTCATTTTCCGTTATCGGCCTGTCAATAAACAATAAGGTTACGAACAGTCCAATATCCGCAATATACAGCTTAAAACAATCCAGGTCTTTGGTGAGAGATAAGCTGACTCTGGGATCCGTCATATCGAAAAGGGTTGCCAGAAGTGCATAATTTCCTCCTGTCGCCTCACAAAATTCTTCATAATCCATTGGATAAACCGGAATCCTCATTTTCTCAGACGGAATCAGGATATTTTTTACATTCTTTTTTATAGAAATCAGGGAACCCATTTCGATGTAATGATATTTTCCATATTTAACCAGCTGCTTGATGGCCTGGCGGGCTTTGGGAAACAGCTGCACTTCGTCAAAAATAAGAACCGATTCGTGCTCATACAGACTGATTCCGGTGATCGCCTGCAGTCTCAGGAAAAACAGCTCCGGACGATAAATATCCTCAAAGCAGGAAAGGATTTCCGGAGAAGCTGCTCCAAAATCGATCAGAATATAGGATCTATACTCCGTCGCGGCAAAATGCTCCGCAATCGTCGACTTGCCGACACGCCCGGACAAATGCATTTTATCGGCATTCCGCCGTTTTATGTACTTCCATTTTTATCTTTGATATAGTATAATTTTTCGTAACTATTCAGGACAGTACTTCGCACTTGCTGCGAGGTACGTATGAAAGTATATAGCATGTGGGGAAAAGCCCTCGCCCGGTTATGCCCCTCACCGGGGCGGCATTCCGCACAGAGTGCAGGATAAGCCTCATAACTGTGAAGGCTCTGAACAGTTAACATTTTTTATCGTTCGCACCGGTGTCACACCCCCGCCGCGGGAGGAGCTCGGGACATCCGGAGAACAAGTAAGACCAGAGAGGCCGCAGATAAGCAATAAGCTGCCGGTTACAAAAAAGGTCAGGAAACTCACACACGTCCGCGTTGCGGGCATCACCAGAATTTCAGGAGGAAAATGGATATGGCAAATCATTCACTTTCACGCAGAGATTTTATCAAGGGGATGGCAGCGACCGCGGCCAGTGTCGCCGCGGCCGGCGTGCTTAAGGGCGCCGGGGACGGCTTGGGCGTTACAGCCACTGCTTCCGCTGCGGAGGCGCTCTCCTACACTCCCGGTACATATTCGGCGGTAGCAAAGGGTATCGGCAGCGCTGTGACCGTCACGATGACGTTTGACGATACGAGCATTACGGACGTACAGATCGATGTTTCTGGCGAGACGGCCGGTATCGGCGCGGAGATCGGCGATGAGATGGCACAGGCGATCCTGAGCTCGCAGACCTGCGATGTAGACGCGGTATCCGGCGCGACCGTGACCAGCGATGCGGTAAAGCTGGCTGCAGCGAACTGTATCTCTCAGGCCTCCGGTGTGTCGGTATCCGTGAGCGAAGAGGAAGAGGAGGCCGCCGAATGGCTGGGAGAGGCTCCTGAGGTCGCGGAATCGGACATTACCGAAGAGCTGGAGACAGAGGTGCTGGTCGTCGGCTGCGGCTCCGGCGGATGGATCACCGCTATGACCGCCGCAGAAGAGGGCGCCAGGGTGCTGGTCGTCGAGAAACGAGAATCCCCGACCGGACCAAGGGAGGATATCGGTGCCATCAATTCTAAGCTTCAGCTGGCTTCCTTCGAGGAATATCCGGAGTTTGAGATTGACAAGATTGAGGCTCTGCAGGATATCGTCCGCTATGGCGGCGGCTATGTGGATTCCAACCTGATCCGCTGCTGGGAGGAAAACAGCGGCGAGCTGGTAGACTGGCTGACCAATCTGCTGGAGAGCACCGGGAACTGGTATATGAGTCTGGAGGGCGGCGTCGGCAACACCGATGATCCGGGACGCGACAAAGCCTACGCGACCGGCCACAGCCCGCATACGACGGACGACGCTCCGGAAGGCACAACGCTGAATACTACCTTCCAGGCGCACTGTGATGAGCTGGGTGTCGAGTGGAAGCTCTCGACCGCGCTGGTGAAGCTGGAACAGAATGAGGCAGGCAAAGTCACCGGCATTATCGCCCAGGATCAAAACGACCAGCACTATATCCGCATCACTGCCACCAAGGGCGTCATTATGTGCACCGGCGGCTATGCGACTAATACCGAAATGATGAAGGCGCTGCAGCCGCAGACCCTGGATATGAAGATCAACTACACACTGGGTTCTACCTGCGACGGTTCCGGTATTAAAGCCATGCTGTGGGCGGGCGCGGCTCTCGATCCGACGCATGCGTCCATGATGTTCAACCGCTGCTGCTGTCTGCCCACAGAGACGGCAGGCTATCAGACCACCGGCAAATGGTTCTGGTTCGGTGAGCAGCCGTTTTTAAAGGTCAATTTAAACGGCGAACGTTTCTGCAACGAGTCTGGCCCATATGAGTTCATGCTTCACTCGATGTGCATGCAGCCGAATCACACCTACTGTGATATTTTCGACGCGAATAACGAACAGTATGCGGAACAGTTCGATGAGGTCGGCTGCTGCCGCCTGTTCGCGTTCCCGAATGGAGCGCTCTCCAATATGACCTACGATTATGTATGGAGTTCCATCGAGACATTGATCGAGGACGGCTATGTACAGAAGGCCGACACGCTTGAAGAGCTTGCGGAAAAGCTGAATATCCCTGCCGAGACCTTTGTCGCGACAGTAGAGCGCTACAATGAGATGTGCGCGAACGGCGAAGATACCGATTACGGCAAGGAAGCGCACCGCCTGACCCCGGTCGACACCGCCCCATTCTATGGCGTCCGCACCGGTGCCTGGCATCTGACCACCTTAAACGGCTGCCGTATCAATACCGACATGCAGGTCATCCGTGAGGACGGCACCGCCATCGAAGGTCTGTACGCGACCGGCGACTGCTCTGGCGGATTCTTCTCCCAGACCTACCCGAACCTCTTTACCGGCCTGGCCTGCGGACGCACCATGACCTTCGGCCGCCGGGCGGCGAAAATCGTGGCAGCACTGTAAATTTACCCCCGGGGACGGCAAAAATCATGCCTCCATGTAATTTAGCACCGGAGACGGCAAAAATCATGCCTCCACTGCAAATTTAGCACCGAGCTGCCGAACAAAACGATGCGGAAATACGATTTTACTGACAGTGCAATGCTGCCAAAATTCCTCCTGCGGCCGTGTGCAAAAAAAGCCTTCCGGCATGATCTTTCGGAAGGCTTTTTTATGATGCGCAGGGCTGCGTAAGGAGTTTTTCCGCCGTTTTTCGGGAAAATGAGCCAATCCGGCTGCCTCTCATAGCCCGGCGATTAAGCTTCTTCTTTAAGCTTCATCCGAGAGTTCCTCAGCGAGTGAGAGCATCTCGTTCCGGCTGTTCTCGTCCAGCGCGGATTTGATGTGGACGGTGGTGTCGGCCCAGACAATATTTTTGCTTTTCTCCAGCATCTGCTTCATGACCTTTGCGGCCGTCAGCGCCCAGGAGCCGTTTTCGATCAGGGCGACCGTGCGGTTCTGGAAATTGCGCTCAGTCAGCCGGTGGATATAGTCTCGCATGAAGGGATAAATGTCGGCATTGTAGGTGGTGGTGGCCAGCACCAGCTTATTATAGCAGAACGCGTCGCTCACTGCCAGAGCCATATCGCACCGGGCCAGATCGTGAACAATCACGTTCGGGCAGCCTTTGGCGCGGAGCTGCTCTGCGAGGCTGTACACTGCCTGCTGCGTATGTCCGTAAATGGAGGTGTAAGCGATGACGATCCCCTCGGTCTCTGGCTGATAAGAAGACCACAGATCATAGAGCCGCAGATAATGGCCCAGGTCTTCCTTCAGCACCGGTCCGTGCAGCGGACAGATCATCTGAATATCCAGCGCGGAGGCCTTTTTCAGAAGGTTCTGCACCTGGACGCCATATTTGCCCACGATGCCGATGTAGTAGCGGCGTGCCTCATCGTCCCACGGCTCATCGACATCCAGTGCACCGAATTTGCCGAATCCGTCCGCGGAAAACAGGACCTTGTCGCAGGTATCATAAGTCACGATGACCTCCGGCCAGTGGACCATCGGTGCCTCCACAAAAGCCAGCGTATGCCTGCCCAGGCAAAGGGTGTCGCCCTCCCTGACCACTACGCGCCGGTCCGCATAATCCGTCCCGAAAAACTGCCCCATCATCTTGAATGCCTTAGCGCTGGAAACGATGATCGTATCTTTATATACATCCATAAAATCCGCAATATTCGCGGAATGGTCCGGCTCCATATGCTGCACGATCAGATAGTCCGGCCGGCGGCCGTTTAAGACGGCACCCAGATTGTCCAGCCATTCCTGCCTGAAATGAGCGTCCACCGTATCCATGACAGCAACCTTCTCGTCAAAAATTACGTAGGAGTTGTAGGACATGCCGTTCGGCACAGGATACTGTCCCTCGAACAGATCCACCTGGTGGTCATTCACACCCACGTATTTGATATCAGTAGTAATTTTCATCTTTATTGCTGCTCCTTTCCTTAAGTCCTCATAGACTTTGACATCGTAGCATAACACAGTTAATCGCGCAAGACGTTTTTTTTAATCATTACGAACGCAAGGCCGGACAAAGGCACGCAGGCTGAGGCCGAGCTGCAAAAACCGAAGAAACAGCTTGGACTGGCTTAGTGTAAAAGCCGACAAGTTTCTGGTTACAAAAAAGCTTTCCCCAGCCCATCAGTAACAGGCCGGGGAAGTTCTTTGAAGTTCTTTGAAGTTCTTTGAAGTTTTCTTTCTTTTTCGCTCGCCTTTTGTCTTAGGTGTGGCATGCCAGGAATCAATGTCTTTTTTTCACCTCATAGTTCAGGCAACGAAAGGAGCTATCGCGTAGCGAAAAGAGTTATTACATATCGATCATCGCTTACTAATTACATACACTGCATGCCTCATACCCCTTTGCGATAGCCGTGGACAAATCAATCTCTATCATACTGCTGGACAAATAGCGACAGCCCGCGCGATGATACTTTGACCCAGTTTTGGTTATATACACGACCGAAGATGTCGTAGTGGACGAAGAGGATCCCGATGACGCAGAGGAACCTGATGAAGACCCTGATGTCGATGAACCGTTTGAAGCGGACGAACTGGTCGTGCCCGAGGAAGAGGATGCCGCTTTCGATACCGTCACAACACATTTATATTTCTTTCCAAGCACCGTAGCCGTGATTGTCGCTGTACCGGCTTTTTTAGCCGTAATTTTGCCAGTCTTGCTCACGGTGGCTACTTTTTTATTGGAGGATTTCCATGTCACCGTTTCTGTAGTGCCACTAATCTTCAGCTTCTTCGTCTTCCCAACCGCCAGAGAAACCGTTTTAGCACTGATCGACGGCGTGACCACCTTTACCTTGCACGTATACTTCGCGCCATCTACAATCGCCGTGATCGTGGCAGCGCCTTTTTTCAGGGCGGTCACCTTGCCCTTTGCATTTACCTTCGCGACCGACTTTTTGCTGCTTTTCCAGGTAACCGTACTGTCAGTCCCACTGATTGTCAGCCTTGTCGTCTGGCCCTTAATCAGCGTGACAGAAGTCTCACTGAGTTTCACCGCAGCAGCAGATGCCGCCTGCACATTTGTGTTTGCGGATACCCCGGGAAGGGACGCGCTGCACGGAGTAAGCGCGAGAAACAAAGACAATAGAATAAAGCCGATGCACCGTTTTACTGCGTTCATAATTTTCTCCCTTTTCTTTCGTTTTCCTTCTGACTGCGGCTAAATTCCAAGCCTCAGAAAAGTCTTTTTCTTTGATATCGTAGCATACCATAGTTGATCGTGCAAGACATTTTTAAAGCTTTTCCAATAGACTTTTCCAATAAATCTCTACACGACATCAGACCATGCCGGCCAGTCAATGCAGCTTAATTTATAAAGCCTTAATGATATTTATGTTGCCTTCTTTCTGTCTATATGATATTATGTCCGTAACATTCTTGATTTGTTCAGAATTCTTACCAAAGCTAAAATCATCTGAAATCAACTATCAGATTCCAAAGTACATCACTCAAAAAACAATCCATCACACTATACACTGCTATGTGACAGGAAATGCCGCCGAGAAAATTTCTTGAAAAACAGCAGCAAAAACAGCACAGCAAAAACAGCGCGGCAAAAAGCATTGCAAAAAATTATAAAATGGGTAGTAATTTCGAACGAAAAGAGGTAGAATGTATGTCAAGAGGAACGCAGACTCACTGCTGACGAATCTGCGGGCAAAAATCAACAGGGGCGAACCTCTCACACGCAGTGATCTGGCCGAGCTGCCGCTGCTCCCGCTCTACGGCGGGGAAAGTTCCCAGCAGGAACGCATCCACGCCGCATTCAAAATTATTGCAGAAGCGGACCAGGTATCACGACCGGATGTTGAA
>JAJQEO010000016.1 GCA_021201665.1 Lachnospiraceae bacterium
CGGAATATCAGGTATCAATCCTGCTCAGAAAAGAAATCAGCTGTGAATAGTAACAAAATCGAACTTATGCCGATAGTTATTACATTCTTAATTTCACAATTTATGAGTATATGGCTAAAATTCTCTGGCCAGAGGAATTCGAGGATATAGATCCGGAAGCAGACGCAGTGGAATTCTTTGAAAAATTTATGCCAGTGGAATATTCAGGCACATTTTTTGCTCAGTGGCAGGGATTGGACTGAATTGACGGGATTCCTCTGTCTTGATCTGCTTACAAAGCCACGCTTTGGTGAGACTGAGACTTTACTTTGTCGTAATCCTGGCGTAATATAATGAATGAAAAAGTCTCCCCGATATCCCCCGGGGAGGCTTATCTTTTTCGCGGCGGGCTGATATAATGCGCCGTGGTAATGGAGGAACAAATGAAATGAAGCAAAGACGGGATCTGACAGAAGGACCTATCGTAAAGGGATTTCTTTTATTCGCGCTGCCCCTGCTATTTGGCAGCCTTTTTCAGCAGCTTTACAGTACGGTGGATCTGCTTTATGTCGGCAATTTTCTGGGGAAGACTTCTGCAGCGGCGGTCGGTGCGAGCAGCATCGTGGTGACATGCCTGATCGGGCTGTTTACGGGTATTTCGATAGGCGCGGGTGTTGTGACTGCGCAGTTCTGGGGAGCGAGGCAGATGGAACGAGTGAAGCGGTGTATCTGTAACTCGCTTCTGTTCGGTCTGCTTGGCGGTATCGTTCTGATTGTGATCGGGGAGCTTCTGGCCAGAAGGGTGCTGATTGCGCTGAATACACCGGAGACGATCCTGGAAGAGGCACTCGTATACATACGGATTTACATACTTTCTATTTTGCCGATGATTCTCTATAATATGTCGGCCGGGATTTTAAGGGCGATGGGCGACTCCCGGAGCCCGTTTCTTGTGCTGGCAGCGGGCGGGGTTCTGAATGTCTGCATGGATGCGGTTTTTATCGTTCTGCTGCCGTGGGGTGTGGCGGGGGCGGCCCTGGCGACCGCGGTGTCGCAGTCTTTCACGGCGATTGTTCTGACCGCGTACCTGTTTGGAAGGGAAAAATTGCAAAAGGAACGCTGGACGGTCGAGCCGCCGCTTCTGTTTACCATACTGAGGGTCGGCTTTCCGCTTGGCATCCAGTCCATGGTACTTACGCTTTCCAATATTTTTGTACAGAGAGCGATCAATGGATTCGGAGAGAATGCGATAGCGGCTTTTACCGTGTATTTCAAGGCGGAGAATCTGCTGTATCTGCCAATTGTGGCTTTTGGACAGGCAATGGTGACATTCACCGGACAAAATATGGGCGCAGGGAAATATGACCGGATTCGGAAAAGTGCGTTTTCCTGTAACATCCTTGCGGCAGCGGTCACGGCTGGGATTGCGGCAGCCGTGCTTTGCTTTGGGAGAGAGGTACTGGGGCTTTTCTGCTCGGATGAGGATGTCATCGCGGAAGGACTGAAGATTATTCACATTTCTTTCCCGTTTTACTTTTTGTATGCGCTCCAGGAAGTTACGGGCGGACTCATCCGGGGCATGGGAAGGACGGTTCAGTCTATGGCGGTGATCATTGGAACGCTGTGTGTGACGCGCGTGATTTTGCTGGAAATTCTGACAGGCTGGATTCATACGATAGAGGCAGTCGCAACGGTCTATCCGATCACCTGGGGCCTGGCGGTAGTGGCGTTTGTCATATGCTATTTCTATTTGGAAAAGAAAGAACTCAGAAACGATAAAGAAGAAGCATGAGAGATAAGCAGATGAAGATTGGACAGCTGCCTGAAGAGCCAGGGGACGGATGTCGAACTGCTCAAATTGACAAGATCTTCCAGGGTAACGGTGGATTTTCAGGTGAGCGGCCGGCGTCAGTCTGACGCCGGCCGGATCTGTGAAATATCGCTGTCGATCATCATGGAGTAATTGGTGTAGTAGACGACGAAGCCGGGCTTCGCGCCGCTGGGCTTCTTGACGTGTTTTTTCTCCACATAGTCGATTTCGACCTTATCAGCCCCGCGGTTTTTGGAATAAAAGGCTGCTAAGCGTGCAGCTTCCTCGAAGGTGGCGTCGGAGGGCATCGCGCCTTTTGCGCGTACGATCACGTGCGAGCCGGGCACGCCCTTCGCGTGGAACCACCAGTCGCTGCCGGAGGCGAGGCGGAAGGTCAGCTCGTCGTTCTGATAATTGTTTTTGCCGACATAAATATCACAGCCGTCGGAGGAGAGATAGTGGTAGGGGCGCGAGGTGATCTTCACCTTTTTGCCGGCATTGCGGCGGCGGATGTAGCCGGCGTCTGTCAGCTCCTCCCGGACCTGCACCAGATCCTCCTCCGCAAGAGCCATATCCAGGAACGCGCAGATGGACTCCAGATGCTCGATTTCCGTTTTGGTGTCCTGGGTCAGTTCACTGAGTGCCTCGAAGGTGCGCTTGAGCTTGCCGTATTTGTCGAAATATTTTTGCGCGTTTTCCTGCGGCGTCAGGGTGAGGTCGAGCGGAATCGTGATCGTCTCGCCTGTATAGTAGTTTAAAGCCTCAAAGCTTTTGGCTTTGGGCGGCACATCATAGCCATAGGTATGGATCAGCTCGCCGTAGACGCGGTATTTGTCGCGCTTTTCGGTATCCTTAAGCTGCTTCAGCTGCAGCTCATATTTTTTGCGGCAGCGGTCGAGCGCGGTCGTGGCGATCCGGCGCAGGTCCGAGGACTTCTGGCGGATCCGTGTCAATGTGTTTTTCATCGCATAGTACTGTTCCAGCATTTCGGAAGGAGAATCGAAGTGACGCACATTTTCATACAATGTCAGGGGCAGGGAGGAAAATTCTACAGGCGTCCGTTCATCCGTGTCTTCATAGAAAATAGAAGGAGAGAAATGCTTCTCCTTTACCTCCTGAATCATGCGTTCGAATACATGATAAATGTGGGCCATGGACAGCTCGTCAAAGGATCTGGCGCTCTGCGAAGACTCCACGCCCGCTTCCTGGCAGACTTCCTCCGCGATGAGGGGGCTGATGCCGGTGTAGGAGGTATAAATGGCTTTGGCAAGCGGCGCCGGCTTTGCAAAAACCGTCGTGTAGAATTCCTCCTGCGAGGTGGCAAGCGGGTCGGCCTTTTCCTGTGTGACTGCGATGAAATACGGTCTCCCGGGCAGTACCTCGCGCACAGAGCTGGTCATCGCGCCGACATGCTTGATGCTGTCGATGATCATGCCGGTGTCGTCGCAGAAAATCAGATTGCTGTGTTTGCCCATCAGCTCGATGATCAGATCCTTGCGGCAGAGGTCGCCCATCTCGTTGTAATGCTCGATCTCAAAATGGATGATACGCTCCAGACCGGGCTGCCAGATACGCAGGATCCGGCCGTTGGCGATGTGCTTGCGCAGAAGCATGCAGAAATTCGGCGCGGTCATCGGAGATGGCTTGTTCGTCTGCGTCAGATAGATCAGCGGCAGACTCGCGCTCGCCGAGAGCAGCAGCCGGTACTGTTTTGAAGGGCTTTTCAGAGTGAGCAGCAGCTCGTCCGCCTCCGGCTGCGCGATTTTGCTGATCCGCGCGCCCGTCAGCTTTTCGGAGAGCTCCGCGGTAATATTTGATATAACAATGCCGTCAAGGGCCATCGGTGATTCCCTCCCGTCTGGAAAATATGATGATACAAGGAACATAAGGCCAGGAATGGAACGCTCGTGTTCCTGTTCCTGACTTTGGGGATCGTAGTATCATATTCTTTTGTCGTTCGAATTATAGGGTAGCTTCCCACATGATAGCAGATGTCCTTAAAAAAAACAATGCTGCTCTATTGAGTTTTATGGGAAAAACATGTATACTGATTTATAAAAACAGCCTAACCTGGATAAACCGGAATAGAAATTTTGCCATTTTGCGCAAAAAATCGTTTGTAAGTGACTAATGCAGGGGCAGGAAGCTGTTTCGATATATACGGAAATCCTGGGAAAAGGAGGAGCTGCGATGCCTTTAGCAAAGGAACGACTGTATACAGTGGAGGATATTGCTGATCTGCCGGACGGACAGCGCGCGGAGCTGATTGACGGAGTGATCTATGATATGTCTACGCCTTCAAGGCTGCATCAGAAAATCAGTATGGCGCTGGCGACTGTGATTCAGAATTATATTTTGTCAAAAAAGGGAAATTGTGAGGTATATGCCGCACCATTTGCCGTATTTCTCGACCAGAACGATTACAACTATTTTGAGCCGGATATCACAGTGGTCTGTGATCCGGCCAAACTTTCCGACCGTGGCTGCGAAGGCGTGCCGGACTGGATCCTTGAGATCGTGTCTCCTTCGACGCAGTCCAGAGATTATGGAATTAAGCTTTTTAAGTATCGTATGGCAGGCGTGAGAGAATACTGGATTATTGATCAAAAAGAAAACCGGATAGCGGTTTACGATTTTGAAAATGACAGTATGTACAAGGCCTATACGTTTTCAGACCGGATTCCGGTTGGCATTTACGATGGAGATCTGCAGATTGATTTTTCAAAGATGATTAATTGAGAACAGAAAACTTTGAGTATCTATTCAGGACAGTACCTTGCACTTGCTGCGAGGTACGTATGAAATTTATAGTACTTAGAATTCGTACTGAGGAAAACACATGAACGAAGAATACACATTGCTCGGCGAGCCTTTGCATGAGGATCCGGACGCGATTGTCGGCACGGGCAGTATTGCCGGGCTGGAGCAGTACAGCTATTTTGACGGTGAGCGGATTCTGAACTCTTATAATCTGCCGGCGGAGTCCCGCAGGGCCGGAGAAAAAATGGCTGCGCAGAGTGGTATAGGTACCTTTACGGTCACGTCCGGCTATGAGCAGTATGGACGGGATGGAGAAATGATCGGCCAGATTTCCTGGCATGTGAAGGAAAAACGCCGGGAGTTTGACACGATCATTACGTTTGACAGACAGTCCGTGAAAAAGGCGCGGTGTGAGTGCGCGAAATGCATGAAAAAGTACGGCCGGTACGGCTGGTATTATGATTCTGATTCGAACTGTGAATATGTGGCAGCCCTTTTATACGTGCTGCGGAACTATCTGAGTACCCACAATATCGGGGACGCGACGGATCGTGACGCCAGTATCCTGATGGCCGCATACCAGCAGAAACGGACGAACCAGCTGGTCGCCAGCCAGACGGCAAAGGAAGAGAGCGTGACATTGAAGCCTCGTCTGGTCAAAAAGGACGGAAGACTCACTGCTACGTTTAAGATCGGGACGGGGAGGCTGTTTGTGATCAAGCAGCTGGATGAGTTTTGCTCGAATGTGCGCAACGCGGCCACCGCTCTTTATGGAACAAGCACAGAGATTAACCACCGCCGGAGCAATTTCACGGACGAGAGCAGGAGATGGCTTCGGTTTATTGAGCGGATTGTACAGGAGGAGACGGAATTCGGTCAGAGACTTGAGGATGCGACCCGCAGCAGCTACTATTATCAGAAATCCGCCAGAGTGGGCAGCATGCTGAATCTGTTTGGCTGGCGTCTGGATGAATTATACAATGAGATGGGTGACGACGCTATAGAATATGAGGATCGCGACGCGTCAAAGACCCGGAAGCTGCTTCTTCACCGGGGAGAAGGGAACCCGCAGATCCGCGTACAGATCTCTGAAGCTCTGCTGGATGGCGGGACGGACGAACGGTATGACTCTCCAGCGAAAGGCGGGATGGGCGAATTGTACGACTCTCTGGCGGAATTAAGGAAATTACTGGAAGACGGCCCATCCGAAAATAGTTCTTTTTCGCGGAAGAGGAGACGAGTGGCGTCGCATGGAGCCTCCGGGAGTGCAGACAATGCCGACAGAGAGTTCCAGGGGATACAGGTGGAAGGCTCCCTGCCGGAGCTGTTTTTTGGGATGAATCACGCGTACTATGTGGACGGAGATGTCCTTCGCCGGTCGGATCCTGAGTTTCAGGAAAAAATTGAGACACTGACCTCGATGACAGATGAGTTCGGGGATTTTTCTTTCCGTGTCGGGCGCAACCGCATGTCGGAATTTTATTATCAGGTTCTTCCTGCCCTGCAGGATGTGGTGCAGATTATTGAGACAGATCCGGACCGGATTCATGCGTTCCTCCCGCCAAACGTGACCTACGTGTTTTACCTGGACGCGCAGGATGGGGATGTGATGTGCAGCCCGGTTTCCTGTTATGAAGAAAAAGAATGTTCGCTGCTGGATGTCATAGAAGAAGATCGGAATGAGCCGATAGAGCGGTACCGTGACATCTCGGCTGAGCAGGAGGTCCTTTATCAGATTGCCCCATGGTTCCCGCAGGCGGATTTTATGCGCCGGGAATTGCGCTGCGGCGGGGATGAGGATCTCATCTACCAGGTGATGACGGATGGCGTGGAGAAAATGATGACCCTCGGGGAGGTGCGCTGCACAAACCGTTTCCGCACCCGCAGGCGGATCCGCCAGGTGAAGGTGTCGGTCGGCGTCTCCGTGTCCAGCGGGCTGCTGGATCTGGACATTACGACAGATGACGTCCCGCAGGATGAGCTGCTGGAGATTTTAAACAGTTATCGGATCAAAAAGAATTATTACCGGCTGAAGGACGGCTCTTATGTAAATCTCGACGATCATTCGCTGGAGCTGCTCGTGGAGCTGATGGATTCCATGCACCTGAAGCCGAAGGAATTCGTAAAGGGCAGGATGCATCTGCCGCTGTACCGTACGCTGTATCTGAACAAAATGCTGGAGGAAAATGACAGCGTTTACAGTGACCGGGACAGCCGTTTCCGCGAGATGGTCAAGGAATTTAAAACGATCAATGACGCGGATTTCGATGTACCCCAAAGCCTTACCGGGATCATGCGCCAGTATCAGAAGGACGGCTACAAATGGCTGCGCACGCTGGAAACCTGGCAGTTCGGCGGCATTCTGGCGGACGACATGGGACTTGGAAAGACGCTGCAGATGATCGCGGTGCTGCTCGCCGCTAAGGAGGCGCGGGAGGCAAGTGCATCTCCCATACAGCTACCTGTGGATGTGTCTTCAAAGCATGCACGCGGCGCCAAATCTCCAAAGCGTGCAAATGCTGCCGGCAATGCAGGAAGCACGAACGCAGTCAGCACCGTAGAAATAGAAAACGCGGGCGCGGTCAGCACCGCAAAAACAGAAAATACGAACGCTGTCAGCACTTCGGAAAGCACGAATGTGACCAGTACCTGGAAGAGCGCGGGTGTACCTGAAACGGCGGTTTCTCTTGTAGTTGCGCCTGCCTCCCTGGTTTTCAACTGGGGAGAGGAATTTGCCCGCTTCGCTCCGGCTCTGCGGATTTTGCTGGTGACAGGGACGCAGGAGGAGCGCCAGAGAAAGATCGCCTCCTGCCGGGAATACGATGTCCTTGTGACCTCCTACGATCTGCTCAAGCGAGACATCGACCTTTATGAGGATCTTATGTTTGAATACGAGGTGATCGACGAGGCGCAGTACATCAAAAATCATACGACCGCAGCTGCAAAAGCGGTGAAGGTGATCAAAAGCCGGTACCGTTTTGCGCTGACCGGCACGCCGATCGAGAATCGGTTAAGCGAGCTTTGGAGCATTTTTGATTATCTGATGCCCGGATTTTTATATGCTTATGACACATTTAAGCGGGAGATGGAGACGCCGATTGTAAAATATCAGGATGAGCAGGCCATGAAGCGTCTGCAGAAGATGACCGGCCCGTTTATTCTGCGCAGGCTGAAGGAGGACGTCCTGAAGGATCTGCCGGACAAGCTGGAGGAGGTGCGCTATGTGCGCCTCGGAGAGGAGCAGCAGAAGCTTTATGACGGTCAGATCGTCCATATGCGCGAGACCATCGCCTCCCAGGACGCGGCGGAGTTTAATAAGAGTAAGCTCGTGATTCTGACAGAGCTGATGCGTCTGCGCCAGATCTGCTGTGATCCTGCCCTCTGCTTTGATGGTTACCACGGCGAGTCTGCGAAGGCGGATGCGTGCATGGACCTGATCCACAGTGCAATGGACGGCGGACACCGGATGCTGTTATTTTCACAATTTACTTCGATGCTGGAGATTTTAAAGAGCAGGCTTGACCAGGAGAAGATCGCGTATTTTGTGATCACGGGAGCAACTCCCAAGCAGGAACGCCTGCGGCTGGTGAAGGAGTTCAACAGCGGCAGCACGCCGGTATTTCTGATCTCGCTGAAGGCCGGCGGCGTCGGACTGAACCTGACGGGGGCGGACATGGTCATCCACTATGACCCATGGTGGAATGTCGCCGCGCAGAATCAGGCGACCGACCGCGCACACCGCATCGGTCAGACAAAAAAGGTGACGGTGTTCAAGCTGATCGCCAGGCATTCCATTGAGGAAAAGATTCTCAAGCTGCAGCAGGACAAGAGCGACCTGGCCGATCAGATCATCAGCGGTGAGAGCTCCGCGCTGGGCAGCATGACGAAGGATGAGCTGCTCGACCTGCTGGATGGGAATGTGTAGTGAAAATTTATGCGGCCCGGTTTATGTACGAAAGACATACACGGAAACTAAGGGTCTGTCGCGGAATTATATGCCCATCTTGCACCGCCTGATACGCGAATCGCAAACTCAAAAAGCCTCGACGCAGCTCGGCGCGGAAGTTGATGCACGGTGAGAAATTCATGCGGCGAAAATTTATAGAGAAATTCATGCAGCGAAAATTCATTGACGGTATCGGATGAATCAAGTATAATCAAAACAATGTCGGTGTGGAACATGGACAGGAAAGGCAATATGATGATAAAAAGCATGACAGGCTTCGGAAGATGTGAATATCTTTCGGGCAGCAGAAAATTTACGATAGAAATACGTTCGGTGAATCACCGATACTTCGATGTCAATATAAAAATGCCGAAGAAATTCAGTTTCTTTGAATCTGCTATTCGCGGCGAGGTAAAAAGCTTTGTCCAGAGGGGCAAGCTTGACCTGTTTGTAAATTATGAAGATTTCTCTCAGGAGACGGCGGCATTAAAATATAACGAAGATCTGGCCGCAGAATATCTGGACGGTTTTCGGCGGATGGCGGAGCATTTTCAGATCAGGGACGACATCACGGCTTCCGTTCTGGGGCGGTGCCCGGAGGTCTTTTCCATGGAGGAGCAGGATATTGATGAGGAGGAATTCTGGGCGGCTCTGCAGCATACGCTGCGGGAGGCCTGCTCAGAGCTGTCCGCTGCCCGTGAGAAGGAAGGAGAGGCGCTTAAGACCGATATTCTTGACAAACTAATGAAAATGGACGAAAATATAACTCTTGTTGAGCAGCGTTATCCACAGATCGTGGCCGAATACCGTCAGAAGCTCGAGGATAAGGTAAAGGAGCTGCTTGCTGACACGCAGATCGAGGAATCCCGCATTGCTTCTGAGGTAGTGATTTACTCGGACAAGATCTGTACAGACGAGGAGACTGTGCGTCTGCGCAGCCACGTGTCGACCATGCGCGCGGAGCTTATCCGGGGCGGAGCAGTCGGGAGAAAGCTTGACTTCATCGCGCAGGAGATGAACCGTGAGGCCAACACCATTCTTTCCAAGGCGAATGATCTGGAGACCTCGAACATCGCGATCGACCTCAAGACAGACATTGAAAAGATACGCGAGCAGATTCAGAACATTGAATGAATATTGAATATTCTGGATGAGAAAGCAAAACAATTCAGACGGCCCGGGTATACGGTTCATATCCGTGATGTATGTGCAGGAATGTAAGAACATTTTTTTGCGCGAAATGGCAAATTTTTGGTTCTGGCCTGACCGGGTCATGGCCTGGCCGTTCAGAAAAAGGGAGATGAGAATACAATGGCAGACCTGATCAATATTGGCTTTGGCAATCTGGTGAATGCGGAAAAGGTGATAGCCGTAGTGAATCCGGACGCGGCTCCGATTAAGCGTATGGTGCAGAACGCCAAAGAGCAGCAGCATGTCATTGACGCGACGCAGGGCCGCCGGACAAAAGCAGTGATTGTCATGGAAACAGAGCAGATTGTGCTTTCCGCCGTGCAGCCGGATACCATTCTGCGGCGGCTGGCGGTTTCTGCCCAGACGAGGGCAAAAAAAGACCGGACGGCATCTGGGATGGCGGGTTGCCAGGAAGCGGAGAGTGATGACAGAATGCCTGAAGAACCGGCAGGTGTGGCTGGCGATGCCTGAAGAACCGGCGCGGAGCATGCGGAATGCCTGCCGAATATTCCAGAACGAAGGGAGACAGACTTAATGGACAGAAAGGGAATTCTGATCGTGGTATCTGGCTATTCCGGGGTAGGAAAAGGCACCTTGATGAAGAAGCTGATCGAACGTTATGAACACCAGTACGCGCTGTCCGTCTCGGTTACAACGAGAAAACCGAGAGAAGGAGAGGCGGAAGGACGGGAGTATTTTTTTAGGACATGGGAGGAGTTCGAGGGGCTGATTGCCCGCGATGAATTGCTTGAACATGCGGTGTTTTGCGACAATTATTATGGTACGCCCAGAAAATATGTAGAGGAACAGCTGCTTAAGGGGCGTGATGTGCTCCTGGAAATTGAGCAGAAGGGAGCCCGCCAGATTAAGGAAAAGGTCCCGGACGCGGTGCTGGTATTTGTGATGCCTCCCGATGCCGCAACCCTGGAGAAAAGGCTCCGCGGAAGAGGAACAGAGCCGGAGGAAGTGATCCGGCAGAGACTTCTGAAAGCAGTCGAGGAGTCAAAATATGTGGAAAACTATGAGTATATGATTGTAAATGAAGACATTGACCGTGCGGTAGAGGAATTACACCAGCTTGTTGAGAGTCAGCATAAGGAGCTGGATCGGAATCTTGTGTTTGTCCGCAAGGTTCAGGCGGATCTGAAGGATCTGGTCGCAAGTGCATACCCGGACGGGGAAAAGAAAGGAGAATAAATTATGCTGCATCCATCATATTCAGATTTAATGAAGGTTGTTAACAAGGACGTGGAAGAGGGCGATACCCCGGTAGTCAACAGCCGGTATTCCATCGTGATGGCGACCGCCAAGCGTGCGCGCCAGATTGTCGCGCGCCAGACCAGGGGCGGGGAGGAAATGAGGCATTTAGCTGTTTCCAAACCGCTGTCAAAGGCAGTGAACGAGCTTTATACCGGACAGCTCCGTATTTTGCCGGGAGAAGAAGAGGCTTCAGATGCCGGAAAGGAAGCTCCTGTCCTGACATTGGAGGAAGCTGCGGATATGGACGGGGCGGCCGGAGAAAATCTGCCGCAGGCTGATTCGCTCACAGAGTGACAGGAGGAACTGTTTTGAAAAAGGTAAAGGAGTTTAGCATAAGCTATATCTTCCTTTCGTTTCTGTACGTGGCGATCGGAATTGTCCTTGTGATATGGCCTGGGATGTCAATCCAGCTGATCGGCAGAGGCCTTGGCATCATTATGCTTGTGGTCGGAGCCACGTTCGGGGTGATTTATTTTACCAGAGATAAACGGCGGGAAGGTTATCTTCAGATGGAGCTCGTGGTGGGGATTATCTGCCTGTCCCTTGGAGTGTTTATTTTGCTGACCCCTGACTTTATGCGGATGGTGCTGCCGTTCGCTATGGCAACCGTCCTGCTGGTGGGCGCGATTGTCAAGATACAGACTGCGGTCAGTATGAAACGGCTCTTTGTCAGGAAATGGTTTCTGGGTCTGATTGCCGCCCTGATTATTATCGGTCTTGGCATCTTCCTGCTGGTCTTTCCGTTTCCGAAGGATTGGCAGATGCTGCTTTATATCGGCATCTGTCTGATATTGGACGGTATGACCAACCTGCTCGGCCTGCTTTGCATCCGGCTGCGCACGCGGAAGCTCGAAAAAATGCAGAAGAAAAATCCAGGTACGGATGTGAAGGCGCTTATTGAGCAGGAAAGGGCGGACGCAGAAGCCGCGAAGGCGGATAAAAAGGCCAAAAAACAGGCGAAAAAAAGGCAGGCGAACGAAGAAGTCGTAGTCGAGAGCACTGATGTGATGCCGGATGTACAGGATGAGACAAGTCCCGCGCAGGAAGCGGTTCCGGATGTACAGGATGAGAAAGGTCCCGCGCAGGAAGTGGTTCCGGCAGGATGGAAACGGAGCACTTCGGCAGATGAGAAGCAGGCAGGCCGGACGCAGAGCACTTCGGCAGATGAGAAGCAGGCAGGCCGGACGCAGAGCGCTTCGGCAGATGAGAAGCAGGCAGGCCGGATGGAAGATCCTTTGGTGATCACGAACCTGACAAAGGGAATACAGGCAGACGAAAAACAGGCTGATAAAGCCTCATCGGATGGAGGCGAGTCATGAAGGTTCTGTTTGTCTCACTTGGATGTGATAAAAACCTGGTCGATTCGGAGGAAATGCTGGGACTGCTGCTGGCGCATGGATATTCCTTTACAGATGACGCTGCCGAGGCAGATATTATTGTGGTGAACACCTGCTGTTTCATCAATGACGCGAAGGATGAAAGTGTCCAGACGATTTTGGAGATGACGGAATACCGAAAGGCAGGCAGCTGTAAGGCTTTGCTGGTGACCGGCTGCATGGCGCAGCGCTATCGCCAGGAAATCCTGGATGAGCTTCCGGAAGTGGATGCCCTGCTGGGGACGACTACTTATGAAAAAATCATTCCGGCGATTGAAAAAGCATTGTCCGGGGAACGCAGCATGGGAGTTGAGCCCCTGACAGACGCGAAGAGCGGCGGCAGCCGCCGCATCGCAGGAAAAAGTAAAGACCCATATATAGCCGGTGCTGAATATCGTTCTGATGCTTCATGTATAGCCGGTGACGGGAAATCCCAGAAGGTGTCAGATATGACCGGTGACGGGAAACCCCAGAAGGTGTCAGATATAGCCGGTGGCGGATATTCCCGGAGTGCGTCAGATGAGCCGGGAAAGCGCGTCGTGACGACGGGCGGTCATTATGCGTACCTGAAAATCGCGGAAGGATGCGACAAGCATTGTACCTACTGCATCATTCCAAAGCTGCGCGGCTCTTACCGCAGCGTACCGATGGAGCAGTTGGTCGCCCAGGCAGAGAATCTGGCCTCGCAGGGCGTGAAGGAACTGATCCTTGTCGCTCAGGAGACCACAGTTTATGGTGTAGACTTGTACGGTTACAAATGCCTGCATCTTTTGCTGGAGGCACTTTGTAAAATAGAGGGACTTCGCTGGATCCGGATTTTATATTGCTATCCGGAAGAAATTTATGACGAACTGATTGAGACAATCCGGCGGGAGCCGAAAATCTGTCATTATCTGGATCTGCCCATCCAGCATGCAAGCGATGCAGTACTGAAGCGTATGGGAAGACGCACGACCCGCGCCGACCTGACTGCAATGATAGAGAAGCTCCGGGAGTGCATTCCGGATATTGTGCTGCGTACGACCCTGATTGCAGGATTTCCCGGTGAGACCAGGGAGCAGCACGAGGAAGTGATGGACTTCATCAATGAGATTGAGTTTGATCATCTGGGCGTGTTTGCATATTCGCAGGAGGAAGATACCCCGGCGGCATCCATGTCTGATCAGATTGACGAGGAGACAAAGCAACTCTGGCGGGACGAACTGATGGAGCTGCAGCAGGAGATTGCCTTTGACCGCACTGAGAAAATGGTCGGGCGCACGGTGCTTGCGATGATTGAGGGAGAACTGCCCGGGGAGGAAGACGTTCAATTGCCAGAATCCGATAGAGAATCTGACAGTGAAAAACTTTCTCATGTATATGCCGCACGCACATATGGCGACGCGCCGGATGTGGATGGTTTACTTTTTATCCGCACATTAGAAATCCTGATGTCGGGAGACTTTGCCCGGGTGCGGATTACCGGGGCGCGGGAATATGATTTGATTGGAGAGATCGCAGATGAATTTACCGAATAAACTGACAATGCTCCGTGTGTGCCTGGTGCCGGTATTTGTTGTACTGATGCTGGCAGAGGGCATTCCTTATGGAAATATCTGGGCCGGAGTGCTTTTTATCGCGGCGAGTCTGACCGACACGCTGGACGGCTATCTGGCCAGGAAAAATAACATGATCACAGACTTTGGGAAATTTATGGATCCGATCGCGGACAAGCTTCTCGTCAGTTCGGCGATGATCTGTCTGGTCGCGCAGGAAAAGCTGGCAGCCTGGATGGTCATCATCATCATCGGGCGTGAATTCATTATCAGCGGCTTCCGCCTGGTAGCGTCTGACAAGGGAACCGTGATCGCCGCCAGCTATTGGGGCAAGTTCAAGACCGTTTTTCAGATGATCATGATTATAATGCTGATCTATGATTTCGGTACGGTGTGGAATAATCTGGCACTGGCAGTGACCTGGATCGCCCTCGTGCTGACGGTGGTTTCCCTGATTGATTATCTCAGGAAAAACTGGAGCATCATGGATGGACAGATGTAAGAAGCTGCGTTCTGATATTTTATGCATTTTTTACTGCCTGGTGCCATCCTTTACTGCCTGATACGCGAATCGCAAACTTGAAAAGTCCTGATGCGGCTCGAAAAGCAAAGAACAAACTTATACGAACGAAAACGGATAGGGGAATGTTTCTCTCCCCTATCCGTTTTTCAATGAAAGCTGTGCAGTTCCGACTTTATTTCTTGTTTTCCAGCTCCGCCTTCTTCATTGCACGCACCTTCAGCGGCAGCCCGAACAGGGTGATGAATCCGCTCGCGTCGTGGTGGTCGTAAAGATCGCCGGTCGTGAAGGAAGCCAGAGATTCATTGTACAGAGAGTATGGGGAGGTCGTTCCGGCCTTGATGATGTTGCCCTTGTAAAGCTTAAATTTCACCTCGCCGGTTACGTCCTTCTGCGTTACATCGACGAATGCCTGAATCGCCTCGCGCAGCGGCGTGAACCACTTGCCCTCATAGACAACCTGCGCGAACTGGCTGCCCAGCTTTTTCTTGGTCTCGAGCGTATCGCGGTCGAGGATCAGCTCTTCAAGCTGCTCATGGGCCGCCATCAGGATCGTGCCGCCAGGGGTTTCGTAGACGCCGCGGGACTTCATGCCGACTACGCGGTTCTCCACGATATCCACAATACCGATGCCGTGCTTGCCGCCCAGCGCGTTCAGCTCGGTGATGATCTCGGACACCTTCATTTCGCGCCCATTTAAAGTCTTCGGGATGCCTGCCTCAAAGGTCATGGTCACATATTCCCCCTGATCCGGGGCTTTTTCCGGCGTTACACCGAGTACCAGCATGTGGTCGTAGTTCGGCTCATTAGCCGGATCTTCGAGCTCCAGACCTTCGTGGCTGATGTGCCAGAGGTTGCGGTCACGGCTGTAGCTCGAATCCTGTGAAAACGGGAGATGGATGCCGTGCTGCTCACAGTAGGCAATCTCATCCTCGCGGGACTGCATGGTCCACACATCTGTCATCCTCCACGGAGCGATGATTTTGATATCCGGGGCAAGAGCCTTGATCCCCAGCTCAAAACGGATCTGGTCATTTCCCTTGCCGGTTGCACCGTGGCAGATCGCTACCGCGTTTTCCTTGCGCGCTATCTCGACCAGCTTTTTTGCGATTGCCGGACGCGCCATCGAGGTGCCGAGCAGATATTTGTGTTCATACACAGCGCCTGCCTTTACGCAGGGCATGATGAAATCATCACAGAATTCATCGACGATATTTTCAATATATAATTTGGAAGCACCGGAGAGCTTCGCACGCTCGTCAAGACCGTCCAGTTCGTTCCCCTGGCCGACGTCGATGCAGCAGCATACCACGTCGTAATCAAAATTTTCCTTCAGCCACGGGATGATCGCAGTCGTGTCAAGCCCGCCTGAATACGCCAGAACTACTTTTTCTTTCATAAGATTTTCCTCCTCCGTTATTTATTGTAAACGACGAGAACCGCCGTTTTACTTTGAAACCGTTTTCCGCGCACCTTGATTCGCGCTTACTTAGGAAACTGTTTCTCACGCATCTGGATTCACGCTTACTTAGGAAACTGTTTCCACGCATCTGGATTTTCACTGTGCTTTGTCAAATATAACGCAACTGCTCCGATTATGCAAGCGAGAATTGCGTTGAAACCCACGCTGCGAGGCGAGGAGAGAACGAGCGGCGCATTATGGCTATTCAGGAAAGCGAACTATCATCGGAAACAGGGTGAAGACGGATATCCATCAGATCATCGAAGCGGATGCTCTGCTGCAGTTCGCCCTTTTCCGTCATTTCGCCGGTGTTTATTTTAATCGAGTGGAATATCGTGTCGAGCTCCGAAACTGTGCCGGTCAGACTGATATAATAGCCGGTTTCCTCATCGGATGAGTCGGGCTCAAAGTACAGAACGGTGACTTTCATGCCTTTCCTGACCTGCAGAAGCTTCCCGGAGAGGATGGCGGATTCTTCTTCGGACAGAGCAGCTCTGGTGGTGCGGAGCAATCTGCCGGTTTCTTCGAAGAGGCGGTCACTGTGTCCTCTCAGAGCAGCGAAAGGCGCAAATATTTTGGCGCGATCCTGCAGGGACATTTTCGGGTGCTTCCGGTAGATGGATGGATCGGCCGGCCAGGAACGGTGGATGATGTCCTTATATTTTATTTCTGCCTCGGTCGAGGGATAGTCCTTTGCTGTGGATGATTCCTCTGTCGGAGAAAATCCCTTTGCCTGAGAATCAGTTTTTGCCGTTGAAAGTTTCTCTGTCTCTGAAGCTGTTTTTATCGTTGAAAGTTTCTCTGTCTCTGAATCTGTTTTTGCCATTGAAAATCCCTCTGCTTTTGAAAACCTCCTGATATGGTGAATCTACCTTCTGGCGATTTTAGATGACGGCTTTATTCCAGCGAAGCAACGAGCCAAGTAGCCGGAGCCATAAGGTATCCACCGGCAAGCCGGTTCTCCTTACGGCATAGCTTGCATGGATATTTGACTTCACTCGCCGCTCCGGTGACCTCCGATCTGTCCGTTTCGTTCGCGCATGGTGGCACCGTCCAGATAGCTGGTTCCCTTCAGGACGGCATTTTTGCCGTAGCGTTGTTTTATGGAAGCCATTGCGGACTGCAGCCTTCGCTCACGTTCCTGCTTCCTGGTGTCTGTGAATAGATCCAGCTGATAACATCCGTCATCTTCAGCCAGATGTCCGGCGGAGATACTGATTTTACGGATGGTCAGATCCGGATCGGCGATTCTCTCAAATATGTCTGTGACAGCGTCAATGATTGTGCTGCCGAGGCTTGTCGGGGAGTCTAGCCGGGCGCTGCCGTGGGCGGGCTTTGGGACGAGCCGTCCATAATGGTCGGACTTGATATCGCCGCAGACTCTGCCTTTGTCGACATTCTCACGGTCATAGGCGATATCAAGCGTCAGCAGGTCTGTTACCAGACTTTTTTCCGTAAGCTGCAGCACAAGACTGTCTGCCATTTCCCGCACAACGATTCTGGCGCGGTCGAAATCGTAAGGCTCGGATAATACCTGGCCTTCGGTCAGGCTGTGATTATCTGCTTTATAGTTTTTGATGTGCGCCATAGTCACTGGCTCAATCCCCCATGCGTGATCAATGAGGATTTCCGCGTTGATACCAAAGGTGCTGTAAAACCACTCGGGGTTGTCCAGACTTTCTCTGGCGACATCCCCCATTGTATACAGGTAATGCTTTTCCAGCTTACGCGCGGTCGCATGCCCGACCTGCCAGAAATCCGTCAGCGGCGTGTGCGTCCACAGATTAGCGCGGTAGCTGTATTCATCCAGCTGTGCGATGCGGACACCGTCCTTATCTGCTGGCACGTGCTTTGCAACAATGTCCATGGCGATCTTTGCCAGATAAAGGTTTGTGCCGATGCCGCCCGTGGCTGTGATGCCGGTGGTATAAAGGACATCCCGGATCATGCTCATACATAGCTCGCGCGCGGTCATATGATAGGTTTGCAGGTAAGCTGTGGCATCAACAAATACCTCGTCGATGGAATAGGAAAAGATGTCTTCCGGGGCGATGTATTTCAGGTAAATGGAATAGATCTGCGCGGAGGTTTCTACATATCGCTTCATCCTTGGAGGCGCTACGATGTAGGACAATTTCAGCCATGGGTCTTCCGAGAGTGCTTCCGCATCAAAGGAAGAGGAAGTAAACAAAGCATCGGGACTGGCGCTGATGCGGCGCAAGGTACGCAGACGTTCTGCGTTAATATTTTCCACTGCCTGAATTACTTCGAACAGCCTGGCACGCCCCGGAATGCCATAGGATTTCAGGGATGGGGACACGGCCAGACAGATGGTTTTTTCCGTCCGGGACTCGTCCGCTACGACAAGATGAGTGGTCAGCGGGTCCATATGGCGGTCCGCGCACTCACAGGACGCAAAATAAGATTTTAAATCAATGGCGAGATAGATTCTGTCCATCATTTACACGCGTTATTCCTTCCTGCTTCACGACCGCCGGATTATCCGGCAGCCGTGACTTCCACAAACCATCTCCCGCGCCTGCCGGGAAAGTAACCATCGGCTTTTTCGTAAAACAGGTGCTTTCGCTGTCCCTTGATGACCACGGTGTAGCAATCTCCCAGGAGGCAGCTGCCGACGGTATCTGCCGGCCGGAAATCGCGGACTTCCTCGATCTGGTAGATCCGTCCGTCGGGCCAGGTGATTGATTTTGGCTGTATGTATCCGGTCGCATCGGTGTCGGAGTTGACTGTTACATAGATTTTTTCTTTATGTGGGTGCAGAGCCTGCGCTTTTGGATGCATGAATTGTCACCTCCACGAACACATCTTAATAATATTTTGCCCGTCTTATCCGTGTTTTTAATTGCCTGACAGCTCCTCCTGCGGATCCTTAATTCAGTACCCGGCCGATGATTTCAAAACGGCAGTAGGGAGAGACCTGCTTTGGCGGATACTTTTTATTATAGGAAATCAGGGAAACCTTTGGGTGCAGGACGCCGTCGCTGAAGTATTCGTCGTACTCGTCCTTGTCAGGCACTTCTTCGTGATACTCCTTGATATAGCCTTCTCCGTCGCAGATAAAGATTCCTACTTCGCCGGGATTCAGCTCGCTGCACTGCTGGATCCAGACGATCTGCCGGTCCATATAGACGGGCTCCATGCTGTCTCCCGAGATCCGGATCCCAAAATCAGTCCCGTCCGGGATCTGGGAAACTGGATAGAGCATCTCGGTGAACTGATCTTCATCAAGAAAACTTCCTGTCCCTGCGGAGGCCAGGTTGCTGCTGACCCGGATAAGCCGCTTTTCTACCTCTTCGGCCAGGCTTGTGATCCTGCGGCGCGATACCGGTGTGTACTGGCCGGAGGCAATCATGGCTTCTTTTATCGTCTGAAGGATATTCAGACCTTTTTGGCTGAGTTCAGAAGAGTAGTCTGCCGACTCAGGGGAATCTCCCAGAAAATATTCTCCGATAGAATCTATGTGGCAGATGTCGCAAAAAGCGAGAAACTGCAGGACACCGGGGAACGAATCTCCCTTTTCCCATTTGCTGATGGCTCCGGCGGAAACACTGGCACCATAAGATGCGAGCGCGGCGGAGAGATCCTTCTGGCTCAGGTTCTGTCTCTTTCTGGCTTCAGCCATTTTTTTCCCGATGACATTGTGCTCCTTCAGCTCGGAGATGTTGAAACGAGAGCTGTCGGGATGCGCTTTTGGCGTGAAGGGAACGATTCGTTTTCCGTAATCAGTCATAGCTTTTCCTCCTTGCAGAAGTGATTATACATCGCCGGAAATTCGATGTCAACTACAAAAATCGAAAATTATTAGAAATATTTACCTGCGAAATATTTGCCTTTTCGGGAAAACCCGACAGAACCCGATATCTGAGTGCGGAGAACGGCATTTTTTCTGCGGTAAATGCAGATCATCTGTATCGTCGGAGTACGACAGAAAAACAGCCGGAGAAGCAGGCAGACCGTTTGGCAGATTGCTTGTAGATTGTCTGGCTGCAGATTGTTTGCAGATTGTTTGTGACATATGCCCGGAACGGCGGTTGACAGACTCGAAAGACTGTGGTACGATCGGTGCGGTTTAAAGCTACGTTTCCGATGCAGACATCGGGTATCAGACCCGCATAGAAATAAAGGAGGAAAAGAAAATGGCGGATGCTACATGCAGCAGCGCGTCAAGCTGCGACAGAGAAAGCTGCGAGGGTTGTCCGAGCGCGAATGGCGGAAAGCCGGAGAGTATGCTTGAGGAGTTGAATGCTTATTCCGAGATAAAGCACGTGATTGGCGTGGTCAGCGGAAAGGGAGGCGTGGGGAAATCCATGGTGACTGCGTCTCTGGCGAATATCCTGGCTGCAAAGGGCTACCGTGTCGGGATTATGGACGCGGATATTACAGGACCGTCGATTCCGAGAATGTATGGGATGACCGGACTGGCGGAGGCGGATGACCAGGGGATTTATCCGAGACTGACGGAGAACGATATTAAAGTGATGTCGATCAACCTGCTTTTGCCCAATCCCGAGGATCCTGTGATCTGGCGGGGGCCGATCCTGGCAGGCCTGGTGAAGCAGTTCTGGCATGATGTGATCTGGGGAGAGCTGGACTATCTGCTCGTGGACATGCCTCCCGGCACCGGGGACGTGCCGCTGACGGTTTTTCAGTCCCTGCCGGTGGACGGTATCTTTGTTGTGACTACACCGCAGGATCTCGTAAAAATGATTGTGAAAAAGGCATATAATATGGCGGAGGCAATGAATATCCCCGTGCTTGGCCTGATTGAAAATTACAGCTATCTGGTCTGTCCGGACTGCCAAAAAGAGATTCCGGTGTTCGGCACAAGCAAAATCCAGGAGGCCGCGGATGAGCTGGGGATCATGGTCGCCGGAAGGATGCCGGTTGATCCGAAGCTGAATGAGCTGACGGAGACAGGCAGCTTCGCGCAGGCAGAAAATCCTTACCTGGAGCCTGCGTACGCCGCACTGCAGGTGCTGGACGCGTGCGGCAGCCGTGTTACAGAATAATAGTCAGAAAAGGAAGCTTGCCGGATATTTTTTGCAGACCTCTTCGCCTGAGGATGAAATGGAGTAATTTGGCCGGGATGTGATCTGAAACAGATCGTTACATCTCACTTGCAGACCGGGAACATCGCTGATTTGACCAGGGTGTGACCGGAAGCGGCTTAGAAATGGCCGGAACAGGTGTTGACAGAGCTTTTTTTGAGTGTTATAGTATGGAACGTGTAAGAAGCGTGGTAACTGTGAAGGTATTGAACAGTTACGAAGCGTGCAGATAAACGCGGAAACACACAGAAAAGTGACCGGCGGATACGCTTCGCAGTATTTGGACGGCGGATTTACGACAGGTCACGAAAAAAGAAACAGGATAGAGGTTGCGCGGTTCATAAGTACTCCATCGGATGCATTCAGGGGCAGAGGATGATGGAGGAAAGGGAAACGCGCCGAAGAGAGGCAGTGCCTGGGGCTGTTTTTCTGGGCATAAGGTGAAAAACCTTATGACTGTCATCGCAGAGCGATGGAGAGCTATCTGAAGATCCGTTTTTCGAATTCTTTGGGACTGCTCGCCAGTCCCTTTGCTTTGCGGAATGGTTCATGTCCGGAAAACCAGGGGGGCATGCTTCTGCAGCCTGTGCGGCATGCGCATAAGGAACGCGGGCCTGTGCGGCACAAGGAACGTGTGTCTGACGCCTGCAAAGCAGGTGCCATAGAATAAGGAGGTTTTCGTATGGCGATTTTTGAAGGAGCGGGAGTTGCGATTGTCACACCGATGCATGAGGACGGCTCGGTGAATTATGAAAAAATGGGTGAGCTGGTGGAAATGCAGATCGCGGGCGGTACGGACGCGATCATTGTCTGTGGAACGACCGGAGAGTCCTCCACACTTTCCCACGAAGAGCATCTGGACGTGATTCGGTATGTGATTGAGAAAACCGCAAAGAGGATACCGGTTATCGCAGGCACGGGTTCTAATTGCACGGAGACGGCGGTTTACCTTTCCACCGAGGCGGAAAAAATGGGAGCGGACGGCCTTTTGCTTGTCAGCCCATATTACAATAAGGCGACACAGAACGGTCTGAAGAAGCATTATTCACAGATCGCAGCTTCTGTATCGCTGCCGATTATCCTTTATAATGTGCCAAGCCGGACCGGCTGCAACATCCTTCCGGAGACGGTCGCGTGGCTGGTGAAAAATGTGGAAAACATTGTCGGCGTGAAGGAGGCTTCCGCGAATATCGAGCAGATTGCGAAGCTGATGAGCATCGCCGGTGAGGATATTGAGCTGTATTCTGGCAATGACGCGGAGATTGTGCCGATCATGGCGCTCGGCGGCCGGGGCGTGATTTCTGTTCTTTCCAATATCGCGCCGCGCCAGACGCATGAGATCGCTGCCGCCTTTCTTGAGGGCGACGTGAAAAAGAGCTGTGCGCTGCAGCTGAAAGCGATTGATCTGATTGATGCGCTGTTCTGCGAGGTGAACCCGATCCCGGTGAAAAAAGCACTGAATCTGATGGGGATGGAGGTCGGACCGTTAAGAGCCCCGCTGTTTGAGATGGAAGAGGCGAACACTGCACGGCTTGAAAAGGCAATGAAGGACTATGGTTTGTTGTGACGGAGATATTCTGGAGCGCGCGCGAAGCTGATGCCTGTGTCCGCGGGCGGTATTCTCTGCTCTGCTGCAGACCGACAGCCGTGTCCGCGGGCGGTATTCTCTGCTCTGCTGCAGACTGACAGCCATGTCTGCAATCAATGTTTTCAGATAAATTGACAGAATTTTGGAGAGTAATTAAGATGATAAGGATCATAATGAGCGGCTGCTGCGGCCATATGGGGCGCGTAGTGACGGAAATTGTGGAAGAGCGGCAGGACATGGAAATTGTGGCCGGGTTTGATGTGGTCGATTCCGGCGACCGGCCCTATCCGGTATTTGCTTCGCCTGCGGACTGCGATGTCGAAGCAGATGCCGTGATTGACTTTTCTTCAGTAAAGGCACTGGACGGCCTGCTGGCGTATTGCGTGGAAAAACAGATTCCGGCAGTACTTTGCACGACGGGCTATACGAAGGAGCAGCAGGATCAGATCGCAGAAGCGTCAAAGAAGGTAGCGATTTTAAGGTCCGCGAATATGTCACTGGGGATCAATCTTCTGCAGGCTCTTTTGAAGGAGGCGGCAAAGGTACTTGCTCCGGCCGGATTTGATGTGGAGATTGTGGAAAAGCACCACAACCGCAAGCTGGACGCGCCGAGCGGTACGGCACTTGCCCTGGCGGACAGTGTCAACGAGGCGATGGGCGGCGTGTATGAATACACGTACGACAGAAGCCAGGAGAAAAAACGGCGAGAAAAGACGGAAATCGGGATCAGCTCCGTGCGAGGCGGCACGATTGTCGGTGAGCACGAGGTGATCTTCGCCGGGCTTGACGAGGTGATCGAGCTGAAGCATACGGCTTATTCGCGGAGCATTTTCGCGAAGGGTGCCGTACAGGCGGCGGCTTTTCTGAAAGGGAAGCCGGCCGGATATTACGGTATGGATGATGTGATCCGGCTAAATCAGTAGGACGGGTGGCTGCCAGTGCGGTGCAGAGTGGAGCTTTCTCGTAAACAGATGATAGTTTGCGGGAAAGAAAACAGCCCTCAGGCAGGTGCTATTTGCGGCGGAAAACAGCTTGAGGGAAGGTGCCGCCTGCGGCATAGCATAAAAAACAGCCTTCAGGCAGGTGTTGCCTGTGGCTGAGAATAAAATTTACCCGTATGCAGGCATTACTTGTGACAATGAATAAAAACGGCCTGCAAATGGCATTATTTGCAGCAGAGAAAGAATTCGTCTGCGGGCAGGTGTTTTTTGCAGGAGAGAAAATGACACGCAGAAAGAGGAAAATTCACAATGAAAAAGGTAGTGAAGTTTGGAGGAAGCTCCCTGGCGAGCGCGGAGCAGTTCCGCAAGGTCGGGGCGATTATCCATGCGGAAAGGGAACGCAGATTTGTGGTTCCTTCAGCTCCCGGCAAACGATTTCCGGATGATACGAAAGTGACAGACATGCTTTACGACTGCTATCACGCGGCCGGGAGAAGCGATATCAGCGCGAAGATTGCCGCTATCGCGGCGCGGTACCAGGAGATTATCGACGGACTGGGACTGGAGCTTGATCTGACGGAGGAGTTTAAGACCATCAAGGAACAGTTTGAAGCACATTCGGGCAGCGATTACGCGGCTTCCAGGGGAGAATATCTGAACGGACTGGTAATGTCGGCGTATCTGGGATTTCCGTTTGTGGACGCGGCTGAGGTGGTGTGCTTTGACGAGGACGGCGTATTTGAGCCGGAGCGGACGAACACTGTCATGAAGGAACGGCTGGCCGGAATGGAGACGGCGGTCATTCCGGGCTTTTACGGTGCGATGCCGGATGGGAGCATTAAGACCTTTTCACGCGGCGGCTCTGATATTACCGGGTCCATCGTCGCGCGTGCCGTGCACGCAGATTTATATGAAAACTGGACGGACGTTTCCGGCTTCCTGCTCTGCGACCCGAGGATTGTGGAAAATCCCGCAACGATCGAGACTATCACCTACCGGGAGCTGCGCGAGCTTTCCTATATGGGCGCCCAGGTGCTGCATGCGGACGCGATTTTTCCGCTCCGCAAGGAAGGAATTCCGGTCAATATCCGCAATACCAACCGCCCGCAGGATCCCGGTACCCTGATTGTGGAAAATACTTGCCGGAAGCCGGATTATACGATCACCGGCATTGCGGGAAAGAAGGGCTTCTGCGCGGTGACAATCGAGAAGGACCAGATGAACTCCGAGGTCGGCTTCGGGCGCAGGGTACTGCAGGTCTTTGAGGAGAATGGAATTTCGTTTGAGCATACGCCGTCCGGGATTGATACGTTTTCCGTGATCGTTCATCAGAGTGAGTTTATGAAAAAGGAGCAGAGCGTGATTTCCGGTCTGCACCGCGCGGTGAATCCGGATATGCTGGACCTGGAATCGGACCTGGCTCTGATCGCGGTCGTTGGCCGCGGAATGAAGGCCATGCGCGGCACGGCGGGCAGGATTTTTTCCGCGCTGGCACATGCGAATATCAACGTCAAGATGATCGACCAGGGCTCCAGCGAGCTGAACATTATTATCGGTGTGAGAGGCGACGACTTCGAGCGCGCGATCCGCGCTATTTACGATATTTTTGTGCTGACGCGGGCGTGAGTGACATCAGAGACGGGCACATGCTCCTGAAAGAATATGATTCATCGGCCCGAAGCAGATGCGGTAAAGAAAATGCCTGCACCGGTTTGAAGCAGGCGTGGTAAGGAAAATGCCTGCACCGGTTTGAAGCAGGTGTGGTAAGGAAATGCCTGCACCGGTCCGAAGCAGATGCAGTAAAGAAAATGCCTGCGCCGATCTGTGCCGGATACGGAGAGGAAAACGATTCGCGTCGGACTGGCCGGGATAAGGATATAAAATGGATTTTCTGACTACACAGACATTTGCATATGAGATGGAAGGAGACAGCGCGGTGATCCTGCGCTGTTTTTCGCGTGACAGTCACATAAAGATTCCATCGCAGATCGCGGGAATGCCGGTTGTGGGTCTTGCACCGTACGCATTTTCTGCGCACATGGATGAAAAACCGTTATTCGACGCGCTGCGCGACGGCAGGGCGCGGGTGGCTGCTCCCGATGAAGAAACGGCTGTGTCAAAGACCGGGTCCTGGGAGCAGTATGCGGCAAACACATCGGCTGCTCCCGCTGAAGAAACGGCTGCGTCAAAGACCGGGTCCGGAGAGCAGTATGCGGCAAATACATCGGCTGCTTTCGATGATGAAACGACCGTACCAGAAACCGGGTCGGGAGGGCAGGATGGCCTGAGACCGTTAGATGCAGACATGGGGGAAATTGGTTCCGTAGAGCGGAACGCTTTGCGTCCGTCGGCTGCAGGTACCGGAAAAAACGGACTTGAAGGACAGGATGGATCGTGCCTGCCGCCGGCATGCGCAAAGGAAAACATCGCCGGATGTCCTGCCATGTGCGGGGAAGCACTTAGGGAGCTCATCCTTCCGCCGACGCTTCGCCACATAGGCCGCTATTGTTTTTACAATTGTTCCGGACTGAGGCGTCTGGAATTTTCCGGAGACCTTCACGACTGGGGGAGCGGCTGCTTTACCGGCTGCCATCAGGTAAAGGAGCTCTGCGTCCGGGCGGATCCGGATGGAGAAACCGGCCTGAAGCAGGTACTGGATGAGCTTCCGGAGAGCCTGAAGGTGGAATTTTGCGTACCCTTCAGAGAACAGACTCACAAGAAAATCCTGACTGAGAAATGGAAAAACGAAAAATGGGAAAATACGCCGGAAACCGAAGCTGTTTCCGCAGACGAGAAGAAAAGCAGGAGACGAATCCTTGCCCGGCTGGTTTTCCCGGAATTTTATGAGGAAGGTGTGGAAAATACACCTGCCCGGATTCTCGAAACACATGTTCATGGAACCGGGATCCGTTACCGGAACTGTTTTCCAAAAAGCAGGCTGGATTTTTCCCAATACGACTCAATCTTTCCATACGCGCGGGCACAGGAAAATGAGGAGCTGCTGCTTGAACTTGTGCTAGGGAGACTGCGCTGGCCTTACCGGCTTGGGCCGGAGGCACAAAGCGTGTATGAGCAGTATGTCCGGGAAAATCTGCTTCTATTCGGGGAATATTTTATCAATGAAAAAGACTCGGAGGGACTTGCCTGGTTCCTGGAGCGTTTCGCGGGCACACGGGACACGCTGCCGGAGGAATTGTCAGAATACGCCTGGCGAAAGGGAGATGTCGGAGCGGTGAGTCTCCTGATGAATTTTGAAAATGCCCATCGACCGGCTGCACCGCGCAGAAGGCGGCTGGAGCTCTGAAATTCTTTACATAGCTGTACAGCAAAAAGTACAAAAATTTGTCGGAAAAATCGAAATGGAGAAATAGACAAAGAGAATATTCTGTGATACAATTAAATCCAAATGAAAGTAAAACGATGAGTCAAATGACGGATGCCATTTATTGGATCAATCGTTTACTATTTAAATAAGGAGGTATTTTTTCAATGGCTAGAAAAATGAAGACCATGGATGGTAATCATGCCGCGGCTCATGCGTCCTATGCATTTACTGACGTAGCTGCGATCTATCCGATTACCCCGTCCTCTGTCATGGCAGAGGCGACGGATGAGTGGGCGACACAGGGACGGCTGAATATGTTCGGCCAGACTGTACAGGTGACAGAGATGCAGTCCGAGGCGGGTGCCGCAGGTACCGTTCATGGCTCTCTGGCGGCCGGCGCACTGACCACTACATACACCGCTTCCCAGGGTCTGCTTCTGATGATCCCGAACCTGTACAAGATTGCCGGTGAGCGTCTGCCGGGCGTTTTCAACGTATCCGCCCGTGCTCTGGCGAGCCATGCACTCTCTATTTTCGGAGATCATTCTGATGTATATGCCTGTCGTCAGACCGGCTGCGCGATGCTCTGCGAGTCGAGCGTGCAGGAGGTTATGGATCTGACACCGGTGGCACATCTGGCGGCGATCAAGGGACGTATCCCGTTTATCAACTTCTTTGACGGTTTCCGTACTTCCCACGAGATCCAGAAGATCGAGACCTGGGATTACGAAGATCTCAAGGAAATGACCGACTTTGACGCGATCCAGGCGTGGAGAGACCAGTGCCTGAATCCGAACCATCCGTGCCAGAGAGGCTCCGCGCAGAACCCGGATATCTTCTTCCAGGCACGCGAGGCCTGCAACCCGTACTATGACGCGCTTCCGGCGATTGTTCAGGAGTACATGGACAAGGTCAACGCAAAGATCGGCACCGATTATAAGCTGTTCAACTACTATGGCGCTCCGGACGCGGAGAAGGTCATTATCGCCATGGGTTCCGTTTGTGATACGATTGAGGAGACCATTGATTATCTGCGCGCTGCAGGTGAGAAGGTCGGCGTTGTAAAGGTTCGTCTGTATCGTCCGTTCTGCGCGGATGCTCTGATTGAGGCGATTCCGGAGACCGTTAAGCAGATCTCTGTTCTTGACCGCACGAAAGAGCCAGGTTCCTTAGGCGAGCCGCTTTACCTTGATGTTGTAGCAGCTCTGAAGGGCAGCAAGTTCAACGACACCCCGATCTACACAGGACGCTATGGCCTTGGTTCCAAGGATACGACTCCGGCACAGATCGTAGCTGTTTACAATAATACTGAGAAGAAGAGATTTACAATCGGTATCAATGATGATGTGACGAACCTTTCCCTGCCGCTCGGCGAGGCACTGGTGACCACTCCGGAGGGGACGACGAACTGCAAGTTCTGGGGTCTTGGCGCGGACGGTACCGTCGGCGCGAACAAGAACTCCATCAAGATCATCGGCGACAATACCGACATGTATGCGCAGGCATATTTTGATTATGATTCCAAGAAGTCCGGCGGCGTGACGATGTCCCACCTGCGTTTTGGCAAGAAGCCGATCAAGTCTACCTACCTGATCCACAAGGCGAATTTCGTGGCCTGCCACAATCCGTCCTATGTACGTAAGTACAATATGGTACAGGAGCTGGTGGACGGCGGTACCTTCCTTCTGAACTGCTCATGGGATATGGAAGGCCTTGAGAAGCATCTCCCGGGACAGGTAAAGGCATTCATCGCGAACCATGGGATTAAGTTCTACACCATCGACGGTGTGAAGATCGGTATCGAGACTGGCATGGGACCGACCCGTATCAATACCATCCTTCAGTCCGCATTCTTCAAGCTGACCGGTATCATCCCGGAGGAGCAGGCGATCGACCTGATGAAGGCAGCCGCAAAGGCGACCTACGGCCGCAAGGGCGACGATGTTGTCCAGAAGAACTGGGCTGCGATCGACGCCGGCGCAAAGCAGGTAGTGGAGATTCAGGTACCGGAGAGCTGGAAGACGGCTGAGACAGAAGACATCATCGCGAAGGATGTCACCGGCACAAGAAGCGATGTTGTGAAGTTTGTCAATACCATCCAGCACGCGGTCAACGCGCAGGAGGGCAATAACCTTCCGGTATCCGCATTTACAGATTATGTAGATGGTACGACTCCGTCGGGCGCCGCGGCTTATGAGAAGCGCGGTATCGCGGTAGATATCCCGGTATGGAATCCGGAGAACTGTATCCAGTGTAACCGCTGCTCTTATGTCTGCCCGCACGCAGTTATCCGTCCGGTAGCAATGACGGATGAGGAAGTGGCAGCAGCTCCGGCTGACATGCAGACCCTTCCGATGACCGGTATGGCCGGCTATAAGTTCGCGATCGTTGTTTCTGCGCTGGACTGCACAGGCTGCGGTTCCTGCGTAAACGTCTGCCCGGGCAAGAAGGGCGCAAAGGCGATCACGATGCAGAATATGGAAGCAAACGCGGATACCCAGAAGTATTTCGATTACGCGGTAGAGCTTCCGGAAAAGACAGAAGTCATCGACAAGTTCAAAGAGAATACCGTAAAGGGTTCCCAGTTCAAACAGCCTCTGCTTGAGTTCTCAGGCGCATGCGGCGGCTGCGGCGAGACTCCGTACGCGAAGCTGATCACCCAGCTCTTCGGTGACCGGATGTACATCGCGAACGCGACCGGATGCTCCAGTATCTGGGGCAACTCCTCACCGTCTACTCCGTACACGGTGAACGCGCAGGGCAAGGGCCCGGCATGGGACAACTCCCTGTTCGAGGACAATGCTGAGTTTGGTTATGGTATGCTGCTGGCACAGAGAGCGATCCGCGACGGTCTGAAGACCAAGGTACAGGCGCTGCTTACATGCGACTGCTGCGGCGAGGATGTAAAGTCTGCTGCACAGGAATGGCTGGATACCTTCAGCGTAGGCGCGACCAACGGCATCGCTACGGACAAGCTGATTGCGGCATGCACGGCCTGCGGCTGCGACGACTGCCAGGAAGTGCTCAAGGGCAAGGATTATCTGGCGAAGAAGTCTCAGTGGATCTTCGGCGGCGACGGCTGGGCATATGACATCGGCTTCGGCGGCGTGGACCATGTGCTTGCGAGCGGACAGGATATCAACATCATGGTATTCGATACAGAGGTTTATTCCAATACAGGCGGACAGTCTTCGAAGTCTACCCCGACCGGCGCGGTGGCACAGTTCGCGGCAGCCGGTAAGGAAGTAAAGAAGAAGGATATGGCTTCCATCGCGATGAGTTATGGCTATGTATACGTAGCGCAGATCGCTATGGGCGCTGACTTCAACCAGACGGTGAAGGCCATTGCCGAGGCTGAGGCTTATCCGGGACCGTCGCTTATCATCGCTTATGCTCCGTGTATCAACCACGGTATCAAGAAGGGCATGAGCAAGGCGCAGACCGAGGAGGAGCTGGCAGTGAAATCCGGTTACTGGCACTGCTTCCGCTACAATCCGGCACTCAAGGAGCAGGGCAAGGCAGCGTTCACGCTCGATTCCAAGGCTCCGACAGAGGATTACAAGACCTTCCTGAACGGCGAGGTACGTTACAATTCTCTGATGAGAGCAAATCCGGAAAGAGCACAGAGACTCTTCGAGAAGTCCGAGGGCTATGCGAAGGAGAGATACGAGTATCTGCAGAAGCTGATTGCTCTCTATGGGGCGGAATAATTTCCGGCAATGCGGATCTTGATTTGCAAATGATGGCAGAGGGGCTGTTTTTAAAACAGCCCCTCTTTTAACGTAAGATTTTCGCAGCTTCGCGAAATGATTTTCGTAGTTTTGTGCGGAGATTTCGTATTTTCGTCTGGATTTTGCAAATTTTGTATGCTATAATAAAACAGATTGGGTTTCAAAGGAAAGATAAATACTGGACACAGTCATTTTTTCTGTGTTTTGAATAAAATTCGGGAATATCGGATATCTGCAGGAATTTTGACGCAGGAATTTTGGAAGGAGGTTCTTAAAGCATGAAAGAAGAACCGAAGCAGGAATTGTTATCGGTGGACAGGATTCGTCAGATGATAGACCTCTATAATCCATGCACGGACGATTATCTATTTGTATTAGATTTTGAGAATGATTCTTACTATATCTCTCCGCATGCGCTGGAGCGTTTTTTGTTACCCGGATGCTATTTTCATAATGTATCGGACACACTTTTGAGAGTGACCTGCGAGGAGGACAGACAGGCGCTGACAGACGATCTGGCGGACATCCTTTCTACGGAACGTGTTACGCACAATATGGTTTACAGGTGGCGGGGACTGGACGGACAGCCGATCTGGATCAACTGCCGCGGCAGAGTGGCACGCGGAGAGGATAAGCGGGCTTTATACATGGTAGGCTGCATCAATGAGATCGGAAGAAAACAGAAGGCAGACAATGTTTCCGGACTCCTGGGCGAGACCAGTCTGCAGACCTGGATGCAGGGATTTCAGGATGAGATACCGGACGGTTATTTTCTGCGGATGGGTCTTGATAATTTTAAATCAATTAATGCAAAGCTCGGTGTAGAATATGGAGATATGATTCTGCGCAAAATGGGGGATTTTACTATCAGCTGCGTCCATCACGGACAGCATCTGTACCGGATTGTCGCGGATGAGTTCGTGATTGTAGATTTTAATGGCGGCACAGCGAAAGAAGCAGTCGATCTGTATATGGAAATCCGCCGCATGCTGGATCGTTTTGTGGAAGAAAACCATTACGAGGCTTTCGTCACAGTATCGGCCGGCATTTTGCAGTGTAAGGATGTTCAGGACTTTTCCTGGTCACAGATTATGAAGCTCTCCGAATTTGCGCTGACAGAGGCCAAGCAGCTGGGGAAAAATCGTTCCTACGTATTTATGCAGGAGGATTATGACAGGTTTTTAAAGAAGAAAAAACTCACTCAGGTGCTCCGCCAGGCAGTCGCCAGCAATTTTGAAGGCTTTGAGGTATACTATCAGCCTATTTTCCTCTCGAAGGACGGTTCCCTGAGCGGAGCGGAAGCGCTGATGCGTTTCCATTTAGATGACGAGATGGTGATGCCGGGCGAGTTTATCTCGATTTTGGAAGACACGGGACTGATCATCCCGGCAGGCCGCTGGATTCTGCATGAGGCCCTGAAGTTTGCGAAACAGATGCAGCAGGTGATTCCGGGCTTCCGGGTCAATGTCAATGTCTCTTATGTGCAGGTGATGAAAAGCGATGTGGTCACGGACATTATGGACGCGCTGAAGCAGTATGATATCTCCCCGGAGCATCTGATTATTGAGCTGACGGAGAGCGGTCTGATTGAATCGGATACCTATTTCACACGCTTGTGGACACAGCTGAAGGAGAGCGGTGTGAAGCTGGCTCTGGATGATTTCGGCACCGGCTATTCGAATTTCCACTATCTGAATGAACTGCGGCCGGATATTATCAAAATTGACCGCTCATTTACCATGCGTGCGATGGCAAATGAATATGAGTTTAATCTCCTTTCCCTTCTGAATGGCATGGTGAAAAGCCTTGAACTGAAGGTATGCGTGGAGGGCGTGGAGACAGCGGAGGAATGCGATAAGATTGCTGTGCTTCCCCCGGATTACAGTCAGGGATTTTACTTTGGCCGTCCCTGCCCCAGGGCTGATTTTGAGAAGAAATTCGTGAACAGCGGCACGGTCTCCAATGATATCGTACATTAATCTTAATAGACTTTTTAGAAATTTTTAGAATTTACAGGGTTATCAATTGAAAACGAATATGGTAAAATATCCTCCGGATAAGGGAAAAACGTTCCCCTGTCCGATTGATGATTGGAAACGGCATGACAGGTTCTTTTGACAGTGCCGTTTCTTCAGTTTCCCGGCTGTATAAGCCGGCCGGGGCGCAAGTCAGCATGGCGTAAGAGGATCAGACTGTGGATAAACTGGAATGTAAGGATATTTCTGAAAATAAAGAGATTTCTGAAAACAAAGATGTTTCCGAAAGCCAGGAAATTTCTGAAACTAGCGAGATTATTGATTCCGTTAAAAAAGAAGACCGCTCCGGGGTAAGCCTCTGGAGCAATATCAAATCATTTCGCAGGAAGCTTGTGAGTACTCAGATCGTACCTGAGGAAATGCGGATTCCGGATAATATTATTCCGATGGAGCGCTATGCCCCGGACGCACGGCAGGGTCTGACACAGACTCAGGTGGACGACCGCGTTTTCCGGGGTCTGGTAAATGCTGCGCCGGAGTCTGTCTCCAAATCAACAAAAGAGATTATTTACAGTAACGTCTTTACTTATTTTAATCTGATTTTCGCCCTGATCGCTGTTGTTCTGATTTTAGTAGGTTCTTTCCGCGACATGACTTTTCTGCCGATTATTGTCGCGAATACATTGCTCGGCATTATTCAGGAGGTACACGCGAAGAAGGTCCTGGATAACCTGAATATGCTGAATGCCCCGAAAAATAAGGTGATACGGGATGGCAAGGAGTCCGTGGTTCCGTCGGAGGAGCTGGTCCTGGACGATATTGTTCTTTTTACCGCGGGGAACCAGATTCCGGCTGACGCGGTGATTGAGGAAGGAGAGGTTCTGGTCAATGAGTCCCTGATTACCGGTGAGTCGGACCAGATATCGAAGAAAAGCGGCGACACGCTGCTGTCCGGCAGCTTTATCGTTTCCGGCGAATGCCGTGCGAAGCTGGACAAGGTAGGGGCGGATTCTTATATTTCCCGGCTCTCCCAGGAAGCCAGGGTGATGAATGACGCTGAGTCTTCTGAAATGATCCGTTCGCTGAATAAGCTGGTAAAGATTGTCGGCTTTCTGATTATCCCGATCGGGATTATTTTATTCAGCCAGCAGTATTTTATCAATGAGTCTGCCATGAAGGACAGCGTGACCGCGACGGTGGCGGCGATTATCGGAATGATTCCGGAGGGCCTTTACCTGCTTGCCAATGTCGCTCTTGCTGTCAGTGTCGCACGGCTGGCTACGAAAAAGGTACTTGTACACGACATGAAATGCATCGAGACACTCTCGCGCGTGGACGTGCTTTGCGTGGATAAGACAGGTACGATTACAGATAATACGATGACAGTCAAAAATCTGTTTCCGCTGCGCGCGAGGATGGACGGAGACGCGGCAGAAAAGAGCGGGTCAGATGCGACGGGAGAGAGTGAACCTGGCACGGCGGGTAAGAGTGCGTCCGGCGCTGCGGAAAAGGGTGATCCGGGCGCAGCAGGAAAGAATGAGTCTGACGCGGCACCAGACCTGACATTCACTCCGGAGGAGCTTGCGGAAGTGGAGCTTATCATCGGGGATTTTGCGGCTGCGATGGCCACGGATAATATCACGATGAAGGCGATGAAGGAGCATTTCCGGAAACGCTCCGGTCGGCGTCCTGAGCAGGTGTTTTCCTTTTCATCTCAATATAAATACAGCGGGGCTGTTTTCGAGGGTACCGGCTATGTGCTGGGGGCGCCGGAGATTATTCTCCGCTCGGAATACGCGAAATATGCGTCCCAGGTGGAACGTTATAGCCGCCAGGGGTACCGCGTGCTGGTATTTGCACGGTGCCTGGAACCATTAACGGGCGGACCGCTTGCCGTATCTGTGGAGCCACTGGCCATGGTTCTGCTGGCGAACCCGATTCGTGAGAACGCAAAGGAGACCTTTCTCTATTTCGCGCGGCAGGGTGTTAAGATCAAGGTAATTTCCGGAGATAACCCTGTGACAGTTTCAGAGGTTGCCAAAGAGGCGGGGATTGAGAATGCTGAACAGTATGTGGATGTCTCTGCGCTGTATGAAGAGGATGAGCTGCGCGCGGCTGCTTTGCAATATACGGTCTTCGGCCGGGTATCGCCCGAGCAGAAGCGCACACTGATAGACGCTCTGAAGGCGGCCGGACACACGGTGGCGATGACCGGAGATGGCGTCAATGACATCCTCGCGCTGAAAAACGCGGACTGCAGCATCGCGATGGCGTCCGGCAGCGACGCGGCCTCGCAGGTCGCGCAGCTGGTACTGTTGGAATCTGACTTTTCAAAGATGCCTTCTGTGGTAGCGGAGGGCAGGCGTGTAGTAAACAATATTGAACGGACAGCTTCCCTGTTTCTGGTGAAAAATATTTTTTCACTGTTCATGTCCGTGCTGTCCATTATCTTTACCGTGAATTATCCGCTCGAACCGTCACAGATCTCTCTGATCAGCATGTTTACGATCGGAATACCGGCGTTTGTCATGTCGCTGGAGCAGAATACAGACCGTATCCGCGGGCATTTCCTGAGCAATGTGCTTTTTAAGGCACTGCCGGGTGGCCTGACGGACTTTATCGTGGTCAGCGGGCTGTACCTGTTCTGCGTGGAATTCGGGGTGAATGAAACCGACCTTTCCACTGCCTGTACGATTGTGCTGGCGATCGTCGGGCTGATGGTACTCTACCAGATTGCGTCGCCGATGACCAGATTCCACTGGCTGCTATGGTTTGCGATGACGGCCGGACTGATTTACTGTATGATTTTCATGAGAAACATTTTCGCGATTACTAGTATATCCAGAAGCTGCTTTATGCTCCTTGTGATATTCGCGATTATTACGGAGCCGACATTCCGCTATCTGAGTCTGTGGATGCGGAAGCTTTCGGATTTCTGCCTGAGCCGTAAAACGAAGCCAAAGAAGAAAGTGGAATAAAACAGAAAAACAGAGGGCGGTGAAAGAGAGGAATTAAACAGATAAACAGAAGACGGCGAAAGAGAGAAATTAAACAGAAAAACAGAGGGCAGCAAAAAGAGGTTCCAAAACAAAAAAATCTGGTGGATTTTATTCCTCTTTGTGGTATACTCTTTTTTGAATATTGACTTGCGCCCGCCGGGGCGCGGAAAGGGAACGGTTATGAAGAGGGTACTTCTGAAATTGAGTGGAGAAGCACTTGCGGGCGATAAAAAGACCGGGTTTGACGAGCCGACGGTGACTGCGGTCGCGCAGCAGGTGAAGGTTCTGGCAGACCAGGGCATGGAGATCGGCATTGTGATCGGCGGCGGCAATTTCTGGCGCGGACGCTCGAGCGAGCATATTGACCGCACGAAGGCGGACCAGATCGGTATGCTCGCGACAGTGATGAACTGCATTTACGTATCGGAAATTTTTCGCTCAGTCGGCCTTGGGACGGCGGTTATGACACCCTTCGCCTGCGGGGCGTTTACAGAGCTTTTCAGCAAGGATCGCGTAGATGCCTGCTTTGCAGAACATAAGGTGGTGTTTTTCGCGGGAGGAACCGGGCACCCCTATTTTTCAACGGACACGGCGACTGTTTTGCGCGCTATCGAGATCGAGGCAGAGGTAATTCTGCTTGCTAAGTCAGTGGATGGCGTTTATGACAGCGATCCGAAAGACAATCCGAACGCGAGAAGGTTTGGCGAGGTTTCTATTCAGGAAGTGATTGACCGGAAGCTGCAGGTGGTCGATATGACGGCATCCATCCTGTGCATGGAAAATCACATGCCGATGCTGGTGTTCGGATTAAATGAAGAAAACAGTATTGTCAACACGGTAAATGGAGCTGCGGACGGAACATTTACCGGGACACGCGTGACTGTCTGAGAGGACAGACATATCATAATACACGAGAGCGCGGATGGGTTTTCGGCAGCTTTGCTGCCGGCCACTGTGCCAGGCGGATTGAGGGCTATAAACCCGGTCCGATTATATCAGAAAGAGAGGGAATACTCATGGATGAGAGAATCAAAACCTATGACCAGAAGATGACCAAAACATACGCGAATTTAATCGAAGAGTTCGGGACGATCCGCGCCGGCCGTGCGAATCCGAACGTGCTTTCCAAGATTCGGGTGGATTACTATGGGACGCCGACCCCGCTGCAGCAGGTTGGCAATATTACCGTGCCGGAGCCGCGTGTGCTGCAGATTCAGCCATGGGAGCCTTCCATGGTGAAGGTTATTGAAAAAGCAATCATGACCTCGGATGTCGGCATCCATCCGTCGAACGACGGCCGTGTCATTCGCCTGGTTTTCCCGGAGCTGACCGAGGAGCGGAGAAAGGATCTTGTAAAGGATGTAAAGAAAAAGGGAGAGGCTGCAAAGGTGGCGGTCCGTAATATCCGCCGTGATGCCAACGATTCTTTCAAAAAGCTTGTCAAGCAGGATGTTTCGGAGGATGAGGTGAAGGATCTCCAGGACGAGGTTCAGAAGCTCACGGAAAAGTATGTTAAGGATATTGATAAGGCTGTAGAAGAAAAATCGAAGGAGATCCTGACCGTATAGGGAATCGGGTTAATTTGACATTTGATATGGTTGGGCGGCGAAAATCGGAACAGATCCTGGTTTGAGCGACAAAGGAGTATGATACTTCGGATTGCTCCGTGCTTCGCACACTCTTGTATCATAATAATATAATGAGCGGGGAGAACAGTTATGGTGATTCCACAGCATGTGGCGATTATTTTGGACGGAAACGGACGATGGGCCAAAGCTAAGGGTATGCCCAGGAGTTACGGCCACGCGAAAGGGGCGCAGAATCTGGAGGTGATCTGCGAGGATGCCTGGAATATTGGCATTAAATATCTGACAGTGTACCTGTTTTCTACGGAAAACTGGAAACGCTCTCGGGAAGAAGTGGATTCTCTGATGAGGCTGTTCCGCCGCTATACGAAAACCTGTATAAAGACCGCGCGGGATAATAACATGAAGGTTCGTGTCCTTGGCGACCCGACGGCGCTTGCGGACGACCTGCAAAAAAGTCTGGCAGATCTTGTGGAGTCGTCGAAGGACAATACCGGACTGAATTTTCAGATCGCCATCAATTATGGGAGCCGCGATGAAATTGTGCGCGCGATCCGCCACCTCACGGAGGACTGCCTGGACGGAAGGCTTGCTGTGACAGATATCACGGAGGAGCGTTTTTCGGGTTACCTGGATACCGCCGGGGTGCCGGATCCGGATCTGCTGATCCGTACCAGCGGCGAGCTGCGCCTGTCCAATTATCTGATGTGGCAGCTGGCCTACACGGAGTTTTATTTTACAGAAGTGCCCTGGCCGGATTTTACAAAAGAAGAATTGATGAAAGCAATCGAGAAATATAACAGCCGGGACAGAAGATACGGCGGACGCAAAGAGTAGAGGAAGAGGTGCGCTTTTATGTTTCGTACGAGACTGATCAGCGGGATTGTTCTTGTAGTGATCGCTCTGGCGGTAATTATCGCGGGGGGTCCGGTGCTGGCGGCAACGCTGCTTGTGATTTCGGTAATTGGGATGAATGAGCTTTACCGGGCTATGGACATCGGAGAGCGAAAAGGGATTTCTCTGCTCACGCTGCCTGCCTATCTGGGCTGTGCTCTTTACTATTTACTGTTATTTTTAGACATTCAGACATATACTATGACAGTGCTGCTGGGTGTGCTGATCCTTCTGATGGCTGTCTATGTGTTCACCTTCCCCCGTTACCGCGCCGAGCAGGTGGCGGGTGCTTTTTTTGGCTTTGTTTATGTGGGCGTCATGCTCAGCTGTATTTATGAGCTCCGCGCGATGGCGGGCGGCGCCTATCTGGTCTGGCTGATTTTCCTGGCCTCATGGGGCAGTGACACCTGTGCCTACTGCGTCGGCATGCTGATCGGAAAGCATCAGATGTCGCCGCACTTAAGTCCGAAGAAATCCGTTGAAGGGGGCATAGGGGGAGTTGTGGGAGCCGCGCTTCTGGGAGCGATTTACGCATGCGCTGTTTCCGGCGCTCTCTCGGGCGGCATCCGGGCCTTTTCGTTTGCTGTGATCTGTGCGGTCGGAGCCTTGATATCGATGGTTGGAGATCTGGCCGCGTCCGCGATCAAACGCAACCATGACATCAAGGATTACGGTACGCTGATTCCAGGGCATGGAGGGATCCTCGACCGATTTGACAGCGTGATCTTTGTTGCTCCGGTGATTTACTATCTGGCGCTCGCGTGGATGTGATTTTTATTTGATTGTTAACTGACACCTGCATGGATACGATTTATATTTGATTTAATATTTGACGTTTGCCTAGATGGATTTGTATTTGATTATTACCCGACGATTGTATGGCTGCGGCAATTGTCTGATTTGCTTTCAGGTGCCCACATGGCCGGGATTTTTTGAGGAACGCGCAGATTATGGAGGAAACGGTTATGAAAACCATCGCGATACTTGGCTCTACGGGATCGATCGGCACACAGACGCTGGATGTCGTGCGCGCAAATGGAGATATCCGGGTCGCCGCGCTTGCGGCAGGGAGAAATGTATCCCTGCTGGAAAAACAGATCCGGGAGTTCCGTCCGGAGCTGGCCTGTGTGTGGGAGCAGCAGGACGCGAAGGATCTGCAGATAAAAGTCGCGGATCTTCCTGTAAAGATTGTATCTGGAATGGAAGGCCTGAAGGAGGTCGCCATCTGTGAGGAAGCGCAGATCCTGGTGTCCGCAATCGTGGGTATGATCGGCATAGTGCCTACGATCGAGGCGATAAGAGCAGGAAAAGATATTGCTCTGGCAAATAAAGAAACCCTGGTAACAGCCGGGCATTTGATTATGCCGCTGGCAAAACAGCAGGGAGTGAAGATCCTGCCTGTGGACAGCGAACACAGCGCAATTTTTCAGTGCCTCAACGGAGAACGGGAATGCGGCAATGCGCACGGGGAGCTTTTTAAGATTTTGCTGACTGCGTCAGGCGGCCCGTTCCGCGGCAAAAGCCGCAGGGAGCTGGAGACGGTTCGCCCGGAGGATGCGCTGCGGCATCCCAATTGGTCGATGGGGCGGAAGATCACGATTGATTCTGCCACCATGGTGAATAAGGGACTTGAAGTGATGGAGGCATGCTGGCTGTTTGATGTTTCCCCGGATCAGGTGCAGGTCGTGGTGCAGCCGCAGAGCATCATCCATTCGATGGTGCAGTTCGCGGACGGAGCGGTGCTCGCTCAGATGGGGATGCCGGATATGAAGCTTCCCATCCAGTACGCGCTGTATTACCCCAGAAGACGGTATCTGGCCGGCGAGCGGCTGGATTTTGCAAGGCTGGGCAGCATCACCTTTGAAAATCCAGATCAGGAGACCTTCCTGGGACTAAAATACGCATATGAGGCGGCCCGCCGGGGTGGCTCGATGCCGACGGTATTGAATGCTGCCAACGAGCGGGCGGTAAGCCTGTTTTTAAAGGGGAAAATTAGTTTTACCCAGATTTATGATATCATCCGCTATTGTATGGATCATCACAGTGTGATCGAATCTCCGGATATCGGGCAGATTCTGGTTACGGAACAGGCCGTATATGAAATGATTGAAAAAATTTGTGAGGGCAGGTGAAAGATTGAGTATTATTATTGCGCTGATTGTGTTCAGCCTGATTATTATCATACATGAGCTTGGGCATTTTCTGCTGGCGAAGATGAACGGAATTACGGTTCTGGAGTTTTCTCTCGGCATGGGGCCGCGCATTCTGAGCCATCAGAAGGAGGGTGGTACGCGATATTCGCTGAAGCTTCTGCCATTTGGCGGATCCTGTATGATGCTGGGCGAAGACGGAGAGGACAATGGCGAGGAGGGCTCTTTTCAGAGCAAGTCAGTAGGCGCCCGCATTTCTGTCGTTGCTGCCGGGCCGGTTTTTAACTTTATACTGGCTTTTGTCCTTTCTATTTTTATAGTGGGTGCGATCGGCTACGATCCAGCGGTCGTCCTGGGTGTTACGGAAGGCTATCCGGCCGAAGAGGCAGGACTTCAGGAAGGCGACCTCATTACCCGCATGAATGGAAAACACATCCGGCTGTACAGACAGTTTTATAATTATATCTATTTTCACAGCGGAGAAACGATTACATTCGAATATGAACGCGACGGCGAGACATACACCGCGGTAATCACCCCGGTCTTGACGGGCAATGGCTATAAATTCGGCATCTCCGGCAGCACCAATTACCGCTATAAGACCGGACCGATACAGACCCTGTATTACAGTGCCTACGAGGTCTGGTACTGGATTGATACGACTCTGCAGAGCCTGAATCTGCTGATCCACGGAGGTGTTTCTCTGAACGATATGTCCGGGCCGGTGGGGGTTGTCAGCACGATTTCAGAAACCTACGAGGAAAGCAAATCCGATGGCATTTATTATGTCTGGCTGAATATGCTGAATATCGCGATTCTGCTGACCGCGAACCTCGGGGTTATGAACCTTCTGCCCATTCCCGCTCTGGATGGCGGCCGTCTGGTCTTTCTTATCATAGAGGCTGTGCGCCGAAAACGAATCTCCCCGGAGCTGGAGGGAAGGGTTCACTTAGCTGGCCTGATGCTGTTGATGGTTCTGATGGTAGTGATCATGTTTAATGATGTGCTGAAAATAGTAAATTGATACGACAGGACTATGGACGGCTTTAGCCGCAGCATCTCTGCTGGCTCTGCGCGTCATAACAGGAATCCACACCGCGGGGAAAGAACGGTGTGGATTTTTTTATGCACACGCCACATAAGGAATTATTCCGATTCATATCAGAAAAGACTGGCTGCTATTTTGGAATGAATTATTTTTTCAAGAAAATAATATGAGAATATATTTAAAAAAGTGTTGACAATTACAGATAATATTGATACAATAACTCGGAAATATTTCGTGAAGGAAGAGAGCATGCCTGCGTCGGAAAAGGAAAAGTCAGACAGCGAATAGAAAAAGCCAAAAAAGTCTGAAAAGAAGACGGAAAAAAGCTGCGAAGAAGGCTGCGAAGAGGGCTGAAAAGAAGACAAAGAAATGCTTGACAACGGAACGAAAGTAGAGTAGGATAGGCTAAGAAACGAACATAAGTTCGAACAGGAGGGGCAAATGGCACAGGAAGACAAATTAAAGGCACTTGATGCCGCACTTACACAGATTGAGAAGCAGTTTGGCAAGGGCGCTGTGATGAAGCTGGGAGATACGGGTACTCATATGAATATCGAGACGACCCCCACCGGTTCCCTGAGTCTGGATATCGCACTTGGACTTGGCGGGATCCCTAAGGGACGTGTTGTTGAAATTTACGGACCTGAGTCCAGTGGTAAGACTACAGTGGCGTTACACATGGTCGCGGAGGTGCAGAAGCTCGGCGGGATTGCGGGTTTCATCGATGCAGAGCACGCACTTGACCCGGTATACGCGAAAAATATTGGAGTAGATATTGACAATCTTTACATCTCCCAGCCTGATAATGGGGAGCAGGGTCTTGAAATCACTGAGACCATGGTTCGTTCCGGAGCGGTCGATATTATTATCGTGGACTCTGTGGCAGCATTGGTTCCCAAGGCTGAGATCGAGGGGGACATGGGTGATGCCCATGTGGGTCTCCAGGCGCGCCTGATGTCCCAGGCATTAAGGAAGCTGACAGGCGTCATCAGCAAATCAAATTGTACCGTTATCTTTATCAACCAGCTGCGTGAGAAAGTGGGGATTATGTTTGGCAACCCCGAGACCACGACCGGTGGCCGCGCACTGAAGTTCTATTCATCTATTCGCCTGGATGTGCGCAGGACAGAGTCCCTGAAACAGGGCGGAGAGGTGATTGGAAACCATGTTCGTGTAAAGGTCGTAAAGAATAAGATCGCGCCGCCTTTCAAGGAAGCGGAGTTTGACATTATGTTCGGCCAGGGTATTTCCAGAGAGGGAGACATTCTTGACCTCGCGGCGAATAATAATATCATTAATAAAAGCGGGGCATGGTATGCCTACAATGGCAATAAGATCGGTCAGGGCCGTGAAAATGCAAAGACTTATCTGAAGGAGCATCCGGATGTTATGATGGAAGTCGACCGCAAGGTACGCCAGCACTATGGCCTGATTGACGCCGATGAGTCTGACGCACGCACAGATGGCGGGGCGGATTCTCCAAAGGCGCGTTCCGCCAGGGACACCAGGGAGAGTGTTCCGAAAGTGGACGGAAAAGAACTCCGCAGCGCGGCGCTGAACCCGGCGGTGATGCCTGCTTCGGATGATCCTGGCAATAATGAGGCGAAAGAGACGGATGCCTGAAAGAGTATTAGAAGGTCAGACAATAGACAGAAGAACTGAAGCATTAAAAGGTCAGACAATAGATGGAAGAACTGAAGCATTAAAAGGCCGGACATAGACAGAAGAATCGAAACGTTAAAACGTGGGAATGAATGGATTTCATTTCGCGAAGGTTCCCTGGCAGACCAGGTAATAAGAGAGTGACAGAGACATACATGGAGCGGGTAGCAGAGATCAGAAAGCTCACGGGCGGCAGGCATCTGGTGATTCTGGAGAGCGGACGGAAGTTTCCGCTGTACAAAAAGGAACTGAATGACTGCGGGATAGTCGAAGAAGCAGAGATATCGGAAGAAGCTCTGGAGAGGCTCTTTGAGGAGATTCTCCCGGGACGTGCCCGTCTGCGTGTCCTGCATCTTCTGGAAAAAATGGATCGGACAGAGTTTCAGATTCGTGAGAAGCTGAGACAGTCCGGCTATCCGGAGGAGATCATTGACGACGCAGTCGGGTACGTAAAGAACTATCATTATATTGATGATCTGCGCTATGCGCAAAACTACCTGGAGGTACATTCCGCGGCAAAGAGCCTTCGGCAGATGAAACAGGAGCTGTATGAGAAGGGGATCGCCAAAGACATTGTGGCACAGGCCGTATCTGAGGCTGAGCTTCCGGATGAGGAGGCTCAGATTCGCGAACTGCTGAAAAAAAGAAATTATTCTCCCGATCAGAGCGATCGAAAGACACAGCAGAAAATCTGCGCTTTCCTGATGCGCCGCGGATATGAGAGTTCAGTGATCTCTCATGTGATGAATCTGGAGGAATGGCAGTAAAGCGAGCAGGAAGCCAAAAAGCAAAAACGCGAATGGCAGCAAAGCGGGCAGGAAGCCGAAAAAGCAAAAACGCAAAAACGCGAATGGCAGTAAAGCGGGCAGGAAACCGAAAAGTAAAAACGCAAGTAAGCAAAAAAGCGTATAAAGCGTAAAAGCGCAAAAAGCGGGAACCCAAGAAAGCAAAACAATGATACAGACAAAAAACCGGGAACTGTGAAATTCAGTTCCCGGTTTCATAAAGCGTGCGCAAGAGGATTCGAACCCCCGACCTTTTGGTCCGTAGCCAAACGCTCTATCCAGCTGAGCTATGCGCACCTGCCTCATCAGCAAAAGTCATTATATACTTCCCGGATTCATTTGTCAAACCTTTTTTTAAAAACATTTTAGCAGCTGATATGAAAAAGTAAATACCACTCCGAAGGGGGCAAACATTAAAACATAAAAAAGCAAACAATTAAAACGGAAAAATTAATAAATAAATTGACGATTGAGGAAACAATGGTATAAGATAATGGCTGGAATTTTTAAAGCGAGTACGGAAAGAGGGATAATTATGAACGCAGAATTTACAAACATGAAAGAGCTTGTGAAAGCCAACCGAAGCTATCGGGGATATGACGAGAGCAGGAGGGTAACCAGGGAGGAGCTTCTGGAAATGGTGGATTGTGCCAGGCTGACAGCGTCGAGTGTGAACCAGCAGCCGCTGCGCTATTTCCTTGCATATGAGAAAGAGGATGTGGACAGGATTCAGCCGCTGACCAAGTGGGCGAGAGGCCTGCCGGATATGGAGCTTCCACATCCGGGTATGTATCCGACCGCTTTCATCGTGATCTGTCAGGACACACGCATTTCGGAGTCTCTTTCCCGCTTCAGCCGTGACGTGGGGATTGCGGCCCAGACAATTCTTCTTTGTGCGACAGAGATGGGACTCGGGGGATGTATGATTGGGAATTTCAGCCCGGCGCAGATATCAGAGGCTGTTCATTTGCCTGAACAATTTACTCCTCTTCTTGTTGTGGCGATCGGAAAACCGGCGGAAAAAATTATTTTGACGGAGATAGAGCCTGATGAGCCGACCAATTATTACCGTGATGAGGAGGACACACATTATGTGCCAAAGCGAAGGCTTAAGGATATAGTAATCAACTAAGGATCAGCTGCGGAATTAAATTCCCATCTTGCATTGACAAATACACGATTCACAAGACCAAAAAACCATGACATATTGTAATAAACCGGCGGCAAAAAGCAGCATATCAGCCTTTTGCATGGATAAACCGGCGGCAAAAAGCAGCATATCAGCCTTTTGCATGAATATACCGGGAAATAAAAATGCAGTCTTGCCGAACCTTTCTGGAAAATGCGGCGGTATGTGTGCATATATTGGAAAGATACAGTGAATGCTTAAGGGAGCGGGAGGTGGAGTAATGACAATCTATTTGCTGGCAGGCCTGCTGTTGCCCTTTGCAGGCACTACATTAGGAGCGGCATGTGTGTTTTTCCTGAAAAACGAATTGAAACCTGGAGTGCAAAAGACATTGCTGGGCTTTGCCTCAGGTGTTATGGTGGCCGCCTCTGTCTGGTCGCTTCTGATTCCTTCCATGGAAATGTCCGAGAGCATGGGCAGGCTTTCATTTATTCCTGCGCTGGCCGGACTCCTGGCAGGCTTTGCGTTTCTTCTTTTGATGGACATAGCGATTCCCCACATGCACCTGGACAGTGACCAGGCGGAGGGACCAAAATGCAGACTTCCCAGGACGACGATGCTTCTGCTGGCGGTTACGCTGCATAATATCCCGGAAGGGATGGCGGTGGGCGTAGTATTTGCCGGAGTGCTTTCAGGAGAGGCACAGATCACGTCAGCCGGTGCCCTGGCCCTGGCGATCGGGATCGCGATCCAGAATTTTCCGGAGGGAGCCGTGATCAGTCTGCCGCTCCGCGGAGGAATGCCCTTGTCAGATGAGTTAAATAATGAAAGGCAGACAGAGAATTGCTCCGGCAGGACAGATTTTGATATAGAGACATCCGACGATTTTCAAAGCATTCAAAGCGTCCCGGGTACCCAAAGTACCAAAAGCGTCCAAAACGATCAAAGCGCCCAAAGCACTCAAAGCGTCCATAGCGCCCAAAATGCCAAAAACGCCCGAAGTACCCATAGCGCCCAAAACATCAAAAACGCCCAAAACGCTCAAAGCCTACAAACTCAAAGTACGAAAGGCATGAGCCGGCCGAAAGCCTTTCTGTGTGGAATGCTGTCGGGGATTGTAGAGCCGGTTGGCGCAGTGATTACGATCCTTTTGTCACGTCTTGTGACTCCGGTGCTGCCCTACCTGCTTTCGTTCGCAGCCGGTGCGATGCTGTATGTGGTGGTGGAAGAACTGATCCCGGAGTCTTCCACAGGAGAGCACAGTAATCTGGGGACAATCGGTTTCGCGGCTGGATTTGCGCTGATGATGGTTCTGGACGTGGCATTGGGATAGAGCTTAAAAGGGTTTTTCCCTGTTAGATAGACGTTTTCATATGTACTTTGCAGCGAGCGCAAAGTACGGATCTGCTTTATTACCGGGATTCTGTTACACTGGAATGTCCGGGCAGAATGCCCGGATATATGAGGGAATGCTATGCAGTACAGAGAGGACCGAGAGGGGAACAAGTTGTCCATACTGGGTTATGGATGCATGAGATTTTCAAAGAACGGCAGCGAGATAGATCTTGACAAGGCGGAGCGGGAGCTGATGCGAGCAATTCGGGGCGGAGTGAACTATCTCGATACCGCTTACGTCTATCCCGGAAATGAAGAGGCAGTCGGCAAAATTCTGGAGCGGAATGGATGCCGTGACCAGATTTATCTCGCAACGAAGCTTCCTCATTATCTGATTCGCTCTTCCCAGGGAGCTGAAAAGAGATTCCGGGAGGAGCTTGCCCGCCTGCGGACAGATCACGTGGATTATTATCTGATGCATATGCTAAATGATGTAAAGACATGGGATCATCTGGCCAAGCTGGGTATAAAAGACTGGATACAGGAAAAACTGGAAAGCGGGCAGATTCGCCATATCGGATTTTCCTACCATGGGAATGCGGATAATTTTAAGCTGCTGCTGGATGCGTATGACTGGGATTTTTGCCAGATCCAGTATAACTATCTGGATGAATTTGCACAGGCCGGAAGGGAGGGACTGACCTATGCGGGGGAAAAGGGGATACCTGTCATTGTTATGGAGCCGCTGAGGGGCGGACGGTTGGTAAATCTTCTTCCTGAGGATGCGCGGACATTAATTGCCGATTCCGGGCATTTTCAGACACCGGCGGAGCTGGCATTCCGCTGGCTCTGGGATCAGCCGCAGGTGACATGCGTCCTCTCCGGGATGAACAGCATGGAGATGGTGGAGGAAAATCTGCGGATTGCGGATACGGCCCGCATGGGTGAAATGACAGACCAGGACAGACTGCTGATTGATCAGGTTCGGACAGAGATTAACCGGAAAATGAAGGTGGGATGTACCGGATGCGGCTATTGTATGCCCTGTCCGAAAGGCGTGGATATTCCGATGGCTTTTCACTGCCTGAACCTGAGACATACGGAAGGAGGCCGCTCAGGCGGCTGGGAGTATATACAGTCGACTGCCATGCGTCGCGAGCCGTCAAGCGCCTCTATGTGCGTCGGCTGCGGCCGCTGCGAGCAGCACTGTCCGCAGAGTATTCCGATCAGAGAAATGCTCCGGGAGGCCGCCCGGAAGCTCGAGACACCAAAATACCGCGCGATCCGGTGGGCGGTGCATAAGTTCCACATTTATTAAAAGACTGACAGAAAAATCCGCATGCCGTCCTTTTGCATGCATGGCATGAAAGAGGAAACTTCAGCTTACAAAAAACAAAAAAACAGTTGACATTCGAGGAACCGTGTAATATAATACATTTCGCGTCAAGCGCCAGGGCGCCTTGATCAGTGGAGTGCTTCGGGGTGTGGCTCAGCTTGGCTAGAGCGCCTGGTTTGGGACCAGGAGGTCGCAGGTTCGAATCCTGTCACCCCGATTTTACAGATATCTTCGCATGCCGGGCGGCATATATGCGGGTGTAGTTCAATGGTAGAACACCAGCCTTCCAAGCTGGACACGTGGGTTCGATTCCCATCACCCGCT
>JAJQEO010000018.1:0-31702 GCA_021201665.1 Lachnospiraceae bacterium
TGCATGAGCTGATTCTGGAGAGCCTGCGTGTTTTGAAAAAGGGCGGCGTATTCGCTATCAACGATTGCATGAAGCCGAAAATGTACGGCGATATGGAGGCATTTGCGCAAAAGCTGCGGGACATGGGCTATGAGGATGTGCAGCTGGTGAATATGTCGGAGCTTGTCTTCGGCTCGGAAAGCCGTGCCAATATGATGATGCTTGGCAATTCCCGTATGCTGGTGGGAAGAAAGTAAAAGCCCACGGGAGTTTTGCCGTGGCGTGAATTCGGAAAACAGTCCATACGAGAGGAAACTGTCATGAAAATAACGCTTATTTCGACTCTTATGATTATGCTCGGCTATTTTCTCATGCTGTACGGCGCAGTCGGCTTTATTCAGGACAAGCGGCTTTTCTCCTCCGCGCCGAAAGAGAACTTAGCGGTGATCCCTGACAAAAAAGAGCGATTCCGCGGCGCGCATATCATTGGCTGGGTGATCGTCGTATTCGCTGTGCTGCTGTTCATCGGTGCATTTGCTCTGGGTATCTGGGACGGCGGAAGAAACGAGTTCGGTTTCCTAAAATACTTCGCCCGATTTCTCATCATGCTCTACGGGATGGAGATTTACGACATTCTCTTTTTTGACTGGTATCTGCTCTGTCGCTCCAACTTCTTTCCGCATTTTTATCCGGAGACGAAGGGCATCGTGGGGCCGCATATGTTTGGCTATAACAAGAAGTCGCATATCGTACATTTTATTGTGTATATTCCCGCCTGTGCTGCGTTGGCGCTGGGCTGTGGAGTGCTGCTTTCCTAAAATGTATGGAGGTGGGTTATGAAAACTTATGAATTCGGAGATGAGAATAAACCTGTTATCCTGCTGCTGCCGGGCACCTGCTGCCACTGGAAAGCTACCTTCGGTGAGGTGGTTCCTCTGCTGGAGCGCAGCTTCTATGTGGTCTGCGTTTCCTATGATGGCTTTGACGAGACGGAGGACACAGTTTTTCCGTCCATGACTGAGGAAACAGAACGAATAGAGGTGTACATACAGGAACGCTTTGACGGAAAAATCTGCTGTGCTTACGGCTGCTCCCTGGGCGGCTCCTTTGTGGGGCTGCTTGTGCAGCGTGGGAAAATACACATCGACCATGGCATTCTTGGCAGCTCGGACTTAGACCAGAGCAGTTCACTTGCGGCGAACTTTAAGGCGCATCTTATGGCTCCGATTCTTCAGGGGATGCTCCAAAAAGGCAAGCTGCCGAACTGGATGAACAGGTGGGTGGGAAAGCGTCCTCCGGAGGAACGCGTCTATTTTGACAAAATGCTTTCCATGTTCGGCATGGGAACGAAACGGATGGCCTTTGTAAAACGGGAGAGCATTTACAACCAGTTTTACTCCGATCTGGTCACGCCGCTGGAGGATAAAATCCGAGCTGATGGCACGGTCGTTCACTGCTTTTTCGCCACGAAGATGGGCGAACAATACGAAGCACGCTACCGGCAGCATTTTGCTGCCCCGGATGTTATCCGCCACGACTTGCAGCATGAAGAATTGCTGGTCTGCTATCCGCAGAAATGGGTCAGCGAGGTGGAAAATTGCTGTGGCATATTGACAGGTGAAAGAATCACCAGTTAACAATGGTGGTTAGATTGGTTAGAATAATTACTCGAATCGTGGGAAAAGTTTCGGCTAAACAAAAATGACAATTTGGTTTAGACGGATACGTCATTGACATCTTGCATAGTTCTGGCTATAATAAAATCGCAATTTGGTTTAGACGAATATTCTGAATGAAATTGACTATACTATAACCGAAGGGAGAGATTGTCATGGCATATATCAAACGAGCTGTGGAAGATACGATTGCACGGGTGTCCAAAATGTTTCCGGTGCTGCTGGTAACTGGCCCCAGACAGGTTGGAAAAACTACCTTATTGCAAAGAATGGCAGAGGCACAGAAAAGCGAAGGCATTGAGCGTAAATATGTGACTCTGGATGATCCTGATGTCCGCTACCTGGCAAAATACGATCCTGCCCTGTTTTTGCAGAGGTATTCCCCACCGGTGCTGATTGATGAGATTCAATATGCAACAGAACTGTTGCCCTACATCAAAATGACTGTTGACCGTTCCAGGGAAAAAGGTGATTTCTGGATCACAGGCTCACAGGTTTTCCGCCTTATGAAAAATGTCAGCGAAAGTTTGGCCGGACGGGTTGGAATCGTGAACCTGCTGGGATTATCCGATGCGGAGATCTACCATGAACCGAGCGAGCCTTTCCAAACGGAAGCCGGGTATTTGATGGAGCGTTTGCCCGTAAAAAGAAAAAGAGATTTGAATGAGATTTACCGCAGGATATTCAAAGGTTCCATGCCGGAACTCTATGCAGATGAAAATGTGGATTGGGAGACTTATTATCGCTCCTATGTTGACACCTATCTGCAAAGGGATATTCGGGATCTGGCACAGGTCGCGGATGAAATGCAATTTTACAATTTTATGACGATTGTTGCTGCACAGACATCAAAACCTGTTGTCTATGAGGAACTGGCGAGTGCCGCAGGCGTTTCAGCTCCAACGGCAAAAAAATGGCTCTCTATTTTGGCGTCGTCTCATATCATTGCGCTTGTACAGCCTTATCACAACAATGCACTAAAACGGGTGGTAAAGATGCCATTGATTCATTTCCTGGACACCGGTCTGGCAGCGTACCTTTTAAAATGGGGCAATCCCGAAGCACTGGAAAGAGGCGCCATGTCGGGGGCATTCTTTGAGAGCTATGTTTTTTCAGAGATTTATAAAAGTTATCTGAACGCAGGAAAAGAGCCGCCTGTTTTCTATTACAGGGATAAAGACCGGAAAGAAATCGACCTGCTGCTATATCAAAATGGTATGCTTTCTCCAATAGAAATCAAAAAATCGGCGTCACCGGGCAAGACTGCGATTAAAAACTTCAAGGTATTGGAACCCGTTACCAGGGAACCGGCTTTCGGAGGGTTGGAGTCTCTTAAGGTCGAGATTGGAATCGGAAGTGTGGTCTGTATGGCAAACGATCTGCTGCCTGTGGACGAAAAGAACTGGTACGTACCCGTTTGGCTCATTTAATCCGGGTGACAGCTATGCGATTCCCGGAAACACACCGCACTCTTTCGAGGTGATCGAAGGCGGAGAGGTCATAGATGTCTTTACGCCGATCAGAGAAGATTGCATATTTCTGTGGGCGAGAACTTTCTTGCCAAGGTAGTTTTAACCTGGCAGGTTGTCACAACAGAAGTTGTGATGGCCTGCCGGGGATGGAGCATATGGACATAGCGTATCATCAAAAATGGTTCCACGTGAGGGTCATGATGCCCATGGTGCCGGTGTTTGCCGTGGGAGGACTGCTTATTTCGTTGATTATGACCTGGATTTAGAAAAAGAGGTAAAATATGGAGAAAATCGCATTGACCGGTGTGCCGGAGACCATGCTGCAAACGGTTTTTGCCCGTGCGCAGGAAACGCAAAAGCAAAATCATAAAATCGTGGATGAAAAGGCTGTGGAGCTGGTCTCCCGCCTGAATTACGATTTTTCCCTTGCAAAAAAGGATAAAACCATGTCCAGCGGCGTCATTGCCCGGACGCTGGTGCTTGACCGGATGGTGAAGCTGTATTTGCATCGATTTCCGGATGCTGTAGTGATCAATATCGCCTGCGGTCTGGACACCCGCTGCTATCGGATGCAGGGCTATTCCCATTGGTACAATCTGGACTTGCCGGAGGTGATGGTCTTGCGAGAAAAGCTGTTGCCAGAGGAGGGCGTCATCACGCAGATTGCCTCTTCCGCTATGGATGCAAACTGGGCGCAAGGTGTTGCCGCCGATGGAAAGCCTGTGCTGATCATCCTGGAAGGGCTGACTATGTATCTGACGGAACCAGATGTCAAACAGATTTTCGCCATTATTGCAGCGCATTTTCCGGATGTTACGGTGTTCGTAGAAACCATGACTCCTTTCATCGTAAAAGCAGTAAAAGAGAAGTCTATTGAAGGCAGCCACGCGAAGTTTACCTGGGGCGTGAGGAACGGTAAGGTACTGGCAGCGCTGTTGCTGGGCTTTGTGTTTGCGGAAGAACACAGCCTTGTGGAGGGTATGGAAATCATAGCGCCCGTTTACAGGGTTATCGGGAAGATTCCTGCAGTTCGGAATCTGTCGAACAGGATTATTGTACTTGAGGAAAGGCAGGGGCATATATGAGACTTTTATTTGAAGTTATCATTTACTGTTTTGTATACACACTGCTTGTGAAAGTAGCCAAGGGAAGCAATCCCCTAAACTGTCTCTATTTCTATCCGGAGCCCGTCAGAAAAAAGGCATATACGTTGGGGCTGGCGGATGAGAAGAGTGTTCATAAAAGGGCAAAGCAATTCTTTACATATTTCCTGGCGGCACTTGTAATACTGCTGTTCGTGTTTATTGTGATTGTCAACAAAACACAGGATTTTGGGGCGGCATTCGCAGAGCTGTATCTGATACTGGTAATCGGAAATTGGTTTGACGGAATTGTGATCGACCGATTCTGGGTGAGCCGGAAATCCTGGGTAATCCCCGAAACAGCAGACATTCCCCATTTGAAGCCATGGAAAACCGTTTTAGCGAGAAGAACCCTTGGTACGTTTGCATATATTCCGATTGCGGCGATTTTTGCGCTTATCTTTTCGAAGCTGTCTATTTGCATTTGGAATGGTTGAGAGTTCAGGAAAATCTGTTTAGGAGGGAAAATGCAATGGTACTTCGATTTGGTTACATCGCTTGACGATAGAATCCGTGCGGATGGCACGGTCGTTCACTGCTTCTACGCTACGAAGATGGGTGAACAATACGAAGCACGCTACCGGCAACACTTTGCTGCCCCGGATGTTATCCGCCATGACTTGCAGCATGAAGAACTGCTGGTCTGCTATCCGCAGAAATGGGCCAGCGAGGTGGAAAATTGCTGCGGCATATTGACAGGCGAACGAGGAGAACTATTGTGAACAGGAAAGCAGAACAATTGAAGTTTTTAGATGGAAAAGAGGTCATCCATGTACAGGACAAAGCCTGCATCCAGGCGAACTATCCAATCGGCAACGGGGATGGAATCGTCCAGATCTATGACCTTTTTCCGGGAATCCAACTGATGATCAATGATTTTCAGACGGACTCCTGCTTCCAGAGTGGCATGGAGCAAAACGCAATCACCATTGACCACTGCCGCAAGAAAGGAATGTTTTATCGTCTTGTTACTGAACAGCAGTTGCAATAAACATGAAAATGTCTGTTGGTTTTAGGATTTCAGCTGTGGGGCGCGGTCATCCTCGCCTTTCGGGCGGGATATCCGCCGAGCGAGAACTGCAAAAGAATCCTGCAATTTGAGACTGTTTACCTTATGTGTGTAAAACGGTCAGAATTGCAGGATTTTTGTTGACGTATTTACAATTTTTTTTTAACAGTAATACAGGAACGAGCGGAGCCTCGTCCATGAGGATTCGTCCCAGTCATGATCAAGGGATATCGGGTAAAGCGGAGCCGGACAGTTTTGGGCGAGCTGCCGCATTTCTAATACCATAGCTGTATTTTCATAGCGAGGGGCGAGCGTAAGTACCGCGGATGCGTGCTTTCCCATCTGCATCGCTTTTGCATAGCGATATCTCCCGTTTCCACCTGCAAAATCCGGAAGATGGTGTTCAGCGATGGCTTTCAGTTCTTTAAGGTCCGTGCTAAATGTATTTCTGGAGCCGAGTGCGCTGCTGATCTGATTCATTCGCGATGACAGGGAGGCCAGCAGGTGTGGATCGGCACCGTTTTCATTCCACAAGAACCACAGCATTTCTGACAGAGGCGCGCGAAGAATGGTTTCGCCTTCCGCATCAAGCGTATCCAGTATTGACTCATCCAGCTCTGTCAGGCTTAAAGGCGTACCGACTGCTGCAATCCGCTTTCCACTGACTGGTATAGCAGAAATTTGAACCGCCAGCGCCATGAGCTGCTCCCAATCCGGTATGGATTCAGAAGCCAGCTCTCTGCGAAGGATGGCTGGCGCGGCGTAGAGCAGATCACCGGTCATCAGTGCACGGAACAGGAGATGGATATCATCCGCTTCCGATGGTAATTTTTCGAGTATAGGGGCAACGATGGATATATTTTCCGCGCCGTTTTCCTTTAGTATGCCATATATGACCCGTGCGTACATCCCATCTGCTTCCGCCCCCATCGTCTGGGGAAGGAAGTACTGGACGGCGTCTGCCCTGTTCTTTTCCTGTTGTGACAGGACAGAACCCAGAAGGGCTGTGAATGGCAGATATTCCTTGCTGACGGTATACGAACGCCCGACTGAGAGTATATCCTCTGAATTTACAGGCATAGTATATGTTCTGACACTCTGTTTCTTCCAATATAGCTGCAGATAGTCAGAAAAATATCCGAGCTCCGGCAGATACAGAGGAAGCGACTTATCCGGCTTCGGGAAAATATCCGGATGCCGGCCCTCTGAGGCAGCCGGTTTTTCAGCGGAAGCGGCAACTGTTTTCCGCTGTGTCAGGCTGTTTAAAAAAGCCTCAATGCGGGTGATGACACCCACCCGGCTGAAATGCTCATCCACCTCAATCTGAAGATAGGGTTTATCGCCCATTTCCTGTCGGAACAGATGACTCAGCATGGTATCCGGACCGCATCCATGGTTGGTCAGGTATATCGCGTACAGGTTTGGGTTGGATGCCACAATTCTGGCTCCGGAGAGAATATGCTGGCCAAAAGGCCAGTACAGATTCGGATAATCCCCATGGATATCCAGATTATGTGCCGGAAGGTGGGAGAGCGTGATAACCTTATAGCCTCGTTCCAGCAGAAGCTCCGGGATTCCCATGTTGAGGATGGGATCGGAAATTCCGTAATTTCTGGTAATGAGTACCAGCACTTTTTCATCTGCGTTCAGGCTTTTCAACAGTGCCTGCCCCTGCTTTTCGACTGCGGCGGTGTGCTTTCTCATGGAGACTGCGCCCGAAAGCAGCGCCTTGCCGCATGCGATCTGTGAGACACCGAGAATTTTGCCGAGACTGAGCATGGCGGAAGCCATTGCCGTCTGGCCAAAATCCAGGTCAAATACGGGATTCAGCAGAGTGATTCCATGCTTTTCCAGATCCAGGGCATTCGCAACAGATTCGGCGGCGGTTTGCATGTAGACGCAGCCGTAATTGTGTTCCAGAGAGCTTGATTCATGCTTCATAGTATGAATGGATGGAAGGAAAATATAGTCCACCTTCTGGTCAATCAGCTGTCTCATATGTCCGTAGATCAGCTTGACCGGGTAGCAGGTTTCCCCGCGAGCATACTCCTGGGACAGTCTTATCGTATCCTCATCCGTAGGGGAGGTCAGTAATACGTTAAATCCGAGTGATGAAAAAAATGCATTTGCCATAGGGAAGAATTTATGTATCATCATGGCAAAGGGAATCCCCACGGTTTTACGGCCAGGATCGCGCCTCCCGCTGTATCCTTCCAGGAGCAGGCGCTCTGACTGCCGGTACAGCTCTATATTTTGCTGAATGTTTCGTTTTGCCCTGCCTGGTACCTTCCTTTCCATGCACTCTTCCCCGTTCTCAAATCCATGGAATGAGGAAACACCATTGCCGACGCTCTCCATCGCGAGCAGGGCAGTGCCGATCGCACCGCTGATCGGGAAATAAGGGTTTACAGAAAGCCGGTCGCCATAAACACTGTAAAAAGCCGCAATAATGGCCGGGTTGTAGCACACACCTCCCTGCAGTATGATTTTCTTTCCGACGGGGTTGTTCCCTACAACCTTATGCAGGTAGTTCTCCACAATCGAAAAACAGAGGCCGGCAGCAAGATCCTCAGCCGGGACCTGGGAAGCAGCCGCATCGGTAATCGCGGTTTCGATAAATACAGTACACCGCTCTCCAAGCTGTGCAGGATTTTTGGAGGACAGGGCGAGGGGACCAAAATTGTTAAGCGGAATATCCATCCGTGCGGCCTGTTCTTCGATAAAGCTGCCGGTTCCGGCAGCACAGACTTTGTTCATTTGAAAACCGACCACTTCCCCGTTTTTCAGCTGAATGTATTTGCTGTCCTGCCCGCCGATTTCAAAAATTGTGTCTGTGTCTGGAAAATGAAACGTAGCGCCTTTGGCCTGTGCTGTGATCTCGTCCCGGATCAGATCAGCCCCGATCATCCGGCCAATCCGTTCTCTGCCGGAACCTGTCACGCCGACCGCCAGCAATTGAAATTTGCCAAATCTGTGCTGGATACTGGAGAGTCCGGTTTTTACGGCGGCTTCCGGATCCCCGGATGTGCGCAGGTACTGGTAATCGACAAGTGTGCCATCGCGTCCGACAAGAACAAGATCTGTGCTGGTAGAGCCGATATCAATTCCAAGTGCGCATCCGTTCTCCGGAAGAATGCCGGACGCCACAGGCGGCTGCGGACAAAAACCGTCCGGAACTGACAATGAAAAACGCAAAGCCGCGTGCTTCTCTTTTTTTGTGCAGCAGAAGAGAGCAGCTGCACAATCTGCAGGGCAGAGAAATCTCCGGAAGCGTTTAAAGCGGCGCCAATGGCTGACTCGAAGCATGCTTCAGAAGGCACGATAAGCTCTTCGGGATTCAAATGAAACACATCAGGAATGGCCCGGATCACCCCCGCGTTTTGTGTTACTCCGCCGCAGAAAAGGACAGGCGTCTGAATCGGGAGAGTACGGACGATTACTGCTTTATAATTGCGAATCATGGCATAGCAGAGCCCCAGAAGAATGTCCGGAGTGGAAACACCTTCCTGCTGGCGGTGGATGATATCGGTTTTGGCAAACACAGAGCAGCGGCCGGAGAGGCGGGGGATGCCCGCAGCCTGCTCTGCCAGTGCAGAATAGTCTTCGATGGAAAGATTCAGCCGGGACATCTGATCTTCAAAAAAGCTGCCGGTGCCTCCTGCGCAGTGCTCATTTACGGAAAACTGCGGAACTTTGTGCAGATCCGTAATAAAACGGGAGCTCTGGCTGCCGATTTCTATGATGCTCCCTGCGTCTGGCGCAAGCAGTCTGCTTCCGGCTATGATAGAGGGGATTTCCTCGCAAAAAGCAGCCCCGGGTAACAAGGGCAGAAGAGAATGCGCACAGCAGCCGGTCAGGGCGAGGCCAAATGATTTCGGCAGGATATGAGCTGATTCTTTGAGTGCCTCTGCTGCACAGCGAAGCGGTTGCCCACAGTGTTTTCGTTTCCATGAAAAGACCAGCCGGTCCTTTTCCATCAGTGCGAGCTTCACAGTGGAAGCACCGCAGTCAATACCAAGGTTCATATCAGATTCCTCCCTTCCGCGTTGACAACGCAGAGTGAATTCTGTATAATTAAAATTAGTTTAAACTAACTTACGATAGTCTGAATTATAACTGTTTTATGGGATGTGTGCGGTTGCCATGGCAACGAAAGGAAAATGAAAAAATGAAGGAAATAGTAGAAAAATACAGAAATATCCTGCGCGATTCCGGTGTTTTTGAAGATGTGGCGGAAGATAAGTACCAGAATGTGCTGTACTGTCTTCATGCGAAAACTGTTTCCTTTCAGCAGGGGGAGGTGCTTCAGACACAGGGGGAGCTGACAAAGCGCGCGGGAATCGTGCTTGCGGGGCAAATGGAGGAATATCTGTACGATGAGGATGGCAACCAGCTGACGATTGAGCGGCTGGGAAGCGGCAATATCTTCGGTGTGGAAATCCTTTGTGCGGCACAGCTTCCAAGCCAGATCTATCTGTGTGCGTCATCGGACTGCGAGGCGCTTTTGCTGGATTTTGGAATGCTCCTTTCGGAGAAAACGCTTGGCTGCATATATCGGATGCAGGTTTCTGCAAACCTGATGAAAAAATTCGCACGCCAGGTAAATTTTCTGTCCACGCGAATCCGGATCCTCAGTCAGAAAAAGCTGCGCAACCGACTGAAAATCTATTTGCAGACGCAGGACATTTCTCCTGACGGAGAGATTATTCTGGCTGTGAACCGGGAAAAAATGGCAGAGATTCTCGGCGTAGACCGAAGCGCGCTCTCCAGGGAGCTGTGCCGGATGAGAGAGGAAGGGATTTTGACGGTATCGAGGAATAAGATCACTCTGCTCAGGCGGAATTTCCTGGACGTTTGAGCAGAGCGGAGGAACGCGTCCGCGATTTCTGTGTTCATACGAATATCAGAGAAATTTGGGCAGCGTTGCCATGGCAACAGACAGGCGGAAGGAAAACAGCTAAGATGTCTCGTGGTGATTAGATGCAGCTAACTGCATAGCGTAGTTTCGTAAAAATGATCTGATCACTTCGAAGAGACGGAGGCGGTTTCATGAAACCGGAAATTTTTAAAATTGAAAAATTTTGTCCGATGCGGGCGGGAATGACGGTATCCCGCAGCGCGAAACTGGTTCCGCAGAATGCGGTTTCACGAGGGAACGTCAGTGTCACATGGTTTTCGCTTGGAGCGGGTACTTCTATCCTTCCAGAATGCTATGATACATGGGTATTTTCTCTCGGAGAAGCCGGGGAAGGCGTGTTCCGGCGGCCGGACGCAGATATAATGAAATTTGGAAAGGGTGATTTGCTTGCCGTATCGCCGAATACACTTTGCGGCGTGGAAAGCAGATCCGGAATGCTTTATACAGAGATTATTATGCAAAGGGAGATTATTATGAACGAGAATATAAAATCGGGCGAAGTGCTGCGCCTGAAGGAACTTGTATCCTATGAAAAAGACAGTATTGTAAACATCGACCTGGCGAAAAACGATGCTATGAAAATGGCTCTCATGGCATTTGATGAAGGAACCGGTCTGCAGCCGCACCGGGCACCCGGCAATGCCATTGTGACAGCACTGGAGGGTTCTGCGGTGATTGGCTATGAGGGTGTGGATTATGAGATTTCGGAAGGGGAGAGTTTTCGGTTTGAAAAAAATGGCTTGCACAGCGTCACAGCAAAAGGTCGTTTTAAAATGAGTCTGATACTTGTACTGGATTAATCCAGATACATTTCAAACCCACATATCGTGTCGGGAAGGGTGGGGAAGAAACCTTATTATGACGATATGGTCATCTGCTCCGCCCTTTTGGGAGGAAGGAAATCCCGTACTTACGGATAATATCCGGCGCAATTTCCAATATGTTTTCTGTCGGTGACATAAAAATCCGAACGAATCTATTCGGGATAAGTTCAGCCAGAACCGTCCATAAAATGCCAAATACTGCACATGTCATCACTGCGTACTTCAGAACCTGCCGGATACGGGGCATCTTTTTTGCTCCAAAATTCACAGATATAAAAAGTCCATTTTCTCCTCCAAAAGAAAAGAGCCGGATAAGAGACAGACATTTCAGTCTGTAGCCTTATCCAGCTCGTCATTTCTTACGAATGACTCACCCTCCGAGTAAGCGTCTACATTATAGGAGTTTCTCAACAGAAAAGTCAAGCTGTTTCGTGAAAATGTCGATTTGCCTTATCCAGTAAAGCCATACATTTCAAACTGGCCTCGCCTGTTTCCATAACGATGGGAAGAAGCTCGTCCATACCCCAATCTGCCATACCGATGGCAAACAACGCCTTATAGAAAAATTTATTGACACCAATATCAGTATAGCCGAGCCTGGAAGCATGATAAGCATAAGCAGCAACACCACGAATACCGAACAGAATAAGGGATTTGAGCGAGCGAATATCCTCGTCTGCATTCCAAAGGTCATTCATATCGTAATTGTCATTTCTGCCGCAGGAAGCCCCGCAGTAAGCGCATTGGGGAGCGAGCCTTTGTTTTTCTGCTTCCACTTTCTTCAGGAGGGCCGTAATGCTTTCATTGTTGAAATTCACATTGGTAACGCAGGTAAAAAGCCCTTCCATAATGAGCTGATCAGTATTGGGCGTGATAAGTTCCTCATTCCCCTCTGATGCACGGGCAAGGCCGATCAGAGCACCCGTCAGTTTATCCTGAAGCAAAGCAGTGTCAGATTTTTTGCCGCATATTCCGGCATTGCCCGCACAAGCCATACAGCCTGCAGTTTGTTCACATTGATAGCAAAACATTTTGTTTCCCATAATTTCTTCTCCCCATCATTCTATTATTCTACCGTCAATCGAGATCGTAATGACCTGCCAGGGTATTATTTTACCGCTTGCCTGCAAAGCTCTTTTTACAGCCATTTCAATACCGCCGCAGCAAGGGACTTCCATACGGATAACAGTGACACTCTTTATGTCGTTGTTTGCAATAATGGCAGTCAGCTTATCAGCGTAGTCAATCTCGTCAAGCTTGGGACAACCGATAAGTGTAATGCGATTTTTGATAAAATCACGGTGAAAATCTCCGTAAGCATATGCGGTACAATCGGCGGCTACCAGGAGGTTTGCACCGTCAAAGTACGGAGCGTTCGGCGCAAGCAATTTGATCTGCACAGGCCATTGTGATAAATGGCTTTCAATTTTATCGTTCTTATTTACTGTGCAGTCAAAGGGTTCTCTGTGAATTGCTTTTGATTTTGTGCCCGGGCAGCCGCAGGGCAAATCATTCGGCTGCTTTTTCTTTTTTGCGGCAAACACAGCGGCTTCATCATAAGCGGGAGCCTCCCGTTCTTCAAAAGTAATGGCATCTGCAGGGCAAGCGGGCAGACAATCACCAAATCCGTCACAGTAATCCTCCCGGGTCAGTCTGGCTTTGCCGTCAATCATTTCGATAGCACCTTCATGGCAGGCATCGGCGCAGGCACCACATCCGCTGCATTTTTCTTCATCAATTCTGATAATTTTTCTGATCATTTTACAATCTCCTCCACTCCAGCCCATAAATTCAGCCGGCAGTCTTAAACAGCTCTCTGTCCGAAATACGTTGTCCCGGAATACTTCAATCACGTCCTTGACTTCACGGCTGTATTATAATACAATAAAAGAAACAAAACTGTTGTTTTTACAACGGAAAAGAGATTTTATGAAAAGGTTTATTCCTGTCCTGAAACGCACGCAGTTATTCAGCGGTGTGAGTGAAAATGAAATATCCTCAATGCTCACTTGCCTGAATGTAACTCTTAAAACCTATAAAAAAGGCGAATATGTATTTCGTGAAGGCGAACATTTATCGGACATAGCCGTTCTTGTGGAAGGCCAGCTTCATATTCAGCGTGACGATTATTGGGGAAACAGCAATATTATCAGCATTGTCAATGTCGGAGAAATGTTCGGCGAAGCCTATGTAACGCCGAACAGCGGCGCAATGCTGAATAATGTAATTGCCATAGCAGATAGCGCGGTACTGTTTTTTGATGCAAAGCGGATTATAACTACCTGTCCTTCTGCCTGCCGCTTTCATTCTATGGTGGTACAGAATCTTTTTTATGCAATATCCGATAAAAACAGAAAACTCGTGCAGAAGCTCAGTCACATGAGCAACCGTTCCACACGAGAGAAGCTAATGTCTTATTTATCCGAGGAATCAAGCCGACAAAACAGTTCTACCTTTATAATTCCATTCAACCGTCAACAGCTTGCCGATTTTCTTTCGGTTGACCGAAGTGCTATGTCTAAAGAACTTTGTAAAATGCGTGATGATGGAATAATAAGATTTGAAAAAAACCAATTCACCTTAATTTAGTGCCGCAAAACAACTCATATTCCGCATTGATTTCTTCCCCTGTATCTGTTAAAATGCGAGTTAGCCGGCACTAACAACGCACAGAGAGGCTGTTATTGATAAAATAGAGTGACACAGGGAGGAAGGGGTTGTGAAAAAAGACGTACAGACAAAACGGGAGCGGGAGAAACAGATGGTCTCCCAGATGATCGCACTTTACTGCAAAAAAAATCATCATACAAAAGGAACGCTCTGCCCGGACTGCGAGGCGTTAACTCAGTATGCACGGATGCGCAGCGACAAATGCCCTTTTATGGAAACGAAGACCTTCTGTTCTAACTGCACGGTACATTGCTATAAGCCGGAAATGAGGGAGAAAATCCGGCAGGTTATGCGTTTTAGCGGTCCGCGGATGATCTTTCATCATCCGGTTGCAGCCATCCGTCATGTGGTGGAAACAAAGAAAGAGCAGAGGCGGTTAAATAGAGCGGAATGAGGGTTTGCATCCTTCCGCATTCATTCCAAAAGGACGATGCCAATAATTTGGATTTTGCGGATGAGACCTTCGATGCCCTGATCAGCAACTATGTGTATTACAACATCATGGGTTCCGACAAGCAGGATATGCTCCTGGAGAGCCTGCGTGTTTTGAAAAAGGGCGGTGTATTCGCCATCAACGATTGCATGAAGCCGAAAATGTACGGCGATATGGAGGCATTTGCGCAAAAGCTGCGTGATATGGGCTATCAGGATGTGCGTCTGGTGAATATGTCGGAGCTTGTGCTCGGCTCGGAGTGCCGTGCCAATATGATGATGCTGGGGAATTCCCGCATGCTGGTGGGAAGAAAATAAGCAAGAGAAAGACAAGGTTTTTGTTCTTTACAGAGAATATGTTGTAGGGAGAATTACAGAGCCATGCATGAATACTATCAGAAAAATTACGCTAAATTAAAGAAGTCCATGAATGGATACCTGAAACTGATTTCTGCTGAATTGCAGCAGGCCAGCGGAAAGGATTATTCCGAGCTTCTGGAAGAAATCTGGGATTTCTATGACAAAAATCTGCTTGAGCATTTTCCCTACATTGGTGGGGATGATGTGAGCGGTACCGGGAACCTGACGGGAGCATATTATTTTGTGGCGATGGGCGAGGTTTTGAAGAAATACGGCGTTTCCTTGGATGATGCCGGTCATTTGATGGTGCTGTCCTACGAACGAACCTTTCTGCGGATTCCGGGATTTGCCCGAAAGCTTGCGGGAAAGATGTTCAACAGTCCGAAGATGCTGAATAAAATGTTTCAGAAGAAAGATAAGCAGAATGCAACAAATGCGGAAAAGAATCCGGGCAGCTTCGAGACAAAAACCATGATCCCGCCGGAAGAAGGGTATGCATTCAGCTACCATAACCTTGTATGTCCGCTGGCGAACTTCGCTAAAGAACACGGTTACATGGAATATATGCCCTATCTTTGTAATCTGGACTATGTGATGTTCGGGGTGCTGGGGGCGCCGCTGTACCGTGAACAGACCTGTGCCTCCGGTGGGGAATATTGTGACTTTAAATTGAAGTCTGGAGCCCCTGCCTTGCCATATTGGCCGCCGGTATTCAAACAGGGAGATGGGTATCAATAACCAAAAAGTCATGTGCAGAAAGCAGAGACAGCAGTTTTCTTCCTCTGATATTGTTAGACAGAAATTATTCAAAACGGCGCAGTCCTGATAGATAAAGTTTAAAGCAGCTGTTGGTATTTATAGAAGTGGAGGAAAGTATGGAATTTGCAGAAGCAATACAAAGGTTTCGCAAAACGCACCCCTTTGCGGAAGAAAAAACAGATGGAATTAGCACCCACTATCTTTTGTGCGGCAAAGCTGATGCCAGGTATACGCTGGTGTATCTTGTAGGCGGCACGGGAATTTCAGATGTTTGGTTCAACCATATTATTCAAATGGAAGAGGATTATCGGATTCTTACCTTTGATTATCCTATGGAAATCAACGATCTGGAACAGCTTGCCGACCATATTATGAAGCTTATAAAAAAGCTCGATATTAAGAACCCCGTGTTAATCGGTGCTTCATTGGGCGGGTTTATGGCTCAGCTTATTGCAAGGCGGTATTCAGATATGGTGTCCGCTGTGGCTTTGTATTCTACGTGCAGCCTGTCACAGGCGAGCATTGCGGATTTGAAAAAGCAGTATAAATCATACGGTGTGATAATGGGGCTTATGAAAGTTGTTCCTTATTCATGGATAAAGAAAATGCTGTTTGCGGTGTCAAAAAAGCAGGTTGGCATGGAAAATGAGAATCCCATTAACAGAAAGTATATGGAGGATTTCTTCGCCTGGATTTATGGGCAATACACGAAGGAGTTTGACCTGCATATGACAGGCTTGATTCTGGATGTGGCAGACATAAAGCCTTTTGGGCTTTCGGATTATAAAAGGTTTGATGATAAAACGCTTCTGGTTCTTCCGAAGGCAGACAAGGCTTTTTCGGAGGCTGCGCAGACGGATCTGCTTCTTTCTATGCCGAAAGCAAAGGCTGTTAAAGTAGAAGGCGGCCATACCGCCACACTCTATAAGGTTGATGAATATGTGCGGGAAACAAGAGAGTTTCTTGAGGCTGATCTGCGACGTTGGCCGGAGCATTCATATGCATAAACCCCTAATGGGCGGAGACTTTTGTCTGGAGACGACAACCCCGCAGATCAAAAGTGGGAACAGATGATTCATGGGATGAAAGCAGGCGCAGGAGGAGATCTTCGGGCTGCTGCGAAAGCGGGAGTGAACACATGATTCGACTGACAAGCCTCACCGATGAAGAAATAAAAACAATCGGCAGGCGTATTGGCAAGGCGTTCTATGATGAGGGTGAGGGCTTATTTACACGCCTTGACCGTGGGGATGCAATAACGGCCCTGGAGATTATGACGTAATGCTACGGAAGCATTGCTCATATCTTCAAGAGAAGCAGTATCAATCCGGCATACAGGTTTTGGTGATGTTTGTCTGTCAGATTCAGAGCGCTTTTCCACTTGCATTTATTGATAACATGGGATATACTTTGTATATACCAACTATTTAAAGCTACAGGGGCAAACCTTGCAAAACTGTCTTTTTTTATTCAGATGCAGAAGGGAGATGGAGGTATATGGTAGCACAGGTAAAAGCATGGGGGAACAGTCAGGGAATCCGCCTGTCGAAAGAGTTATTGGATTCGCTGGGTATTTATTTAAATGAGTATCTTGATGTGAATGTGGTAGACGGAGATATTGTACTGTCCAAGGCGTTCCGACATAAGACACTGGAGGAACGGGCTGCAGAGTATGGCGGTAAGCTTGGCCCTTATGAAGAAATGCTATGGGGGGAGCCGGGCGGAAGGGAGATGTGGTAATATCATGTTTCCAATCTCGCAAGGGGATATTTTAAAAGTTGAACACCTCTCTTTTCCGGTACTTGTTGTCAGCAGGGATTTTTTCAACCAGTCAGAACAGATTATTGCCTGTCCGATTCAGCGCAATGCTGCTGCTGATCCGCTGCATATTCCTGTTACATGGAACGATATGCAGGGGATTGTTCTGTGTGAGCAGTTGAAAATATTAGATCTGCGGGTTCGCGGCTACAAGAAGACAGGGGAACTGAAAATAGATAGTATCATGGACATTACAGATGCTATTCAGAGTATTTTTGATTATTATCCTTCTGGCAGACATGGCAGTTGATTAAATCACAATAGCGAAGGGCCGATGAATTATAAAATAATTTGTCGGCTTTTTGTTGTCAGGGCATGGTCCTTTTCTCCATTGTGGAGTTTTTCGTTGTTGCGAAAAACGGAGCTTTCAATTACGCTTGACAATGAGTTTCGCAGGATGGCACGCCAGTAAAAGCAGAAGCACCAGACACTCGCTGCGGTATTTAATCATTCAGGTTTTGTATTGATTTCTTGCGCAGTATCTGTTACAATGCGAGTTAGCCAAAACTAACGATTGATAGAGGGAGAGAACGTTATGGGCAAACACGAGGGAATCAAATCCGCATATCAGGCATTGCGGCCTTCTCCAGGGGTCTGACGCCTTATCCAAAATGGTGCTGGATTTTCTCCTGGCCAATTCCGATGCTGCTCGTCCTGCTGCTGCACAAGCTTGTCGGCAACGTGGCGTGGGCGCATGGTCTTGCTACCGGCTGGATCAGTATCGGAAATCTTTGGATGTTTGGCGGGCTTTTTGTGATGATTGAAAGGGCGAAAAGAGAATCAGAACCACAAGCGTGAAAAGATGATGCAGTTTTCGTAAAAAGGAAACAGAACACAAGATGCCCGTTAAATGATTATGCGAGGGCCTACGGTTATCTGGAGATCCTGCCGGTGATGTGCGAGACGGATTATCTGCTGGCAGGGATGTACCATGCCAGGCGTTAAAGTTGAGTATCAGTGGAGTACGGCGGAATATCGGGCATTTCTTGAGGCAAACGGATGGAAAGTGATGATACTGGAGGAAATGTCTGCCCGTATCACGCTGGCCTATGCGGAGTGCGTGAAGCAGAAAAAGAAAGTTGACGAGGGAGGACGCATATGGAAAAAATCACATTGACCGGCGTGCCGGAGACCATGCTGCAAACAGTTTTTGCCCGTGCGCAGGAAACGCAAAAGCAAAACCATAAAATCGCAGATGAAAAGGCCGTGGAGCTCGTCTCCCGTCTGGATTACGATTTTTCTCTTGCAAAAAAGGACAAAACCATGTCCAGCGGCGTGATCGCCCGGACGCTGGTGCTTGACCGGATGGTAAAGCAGTATTTGCATCAATCTCCGGATGCAGTTGTCATCAACCTTGCCTGCGGCCTGGACACCCGCTGCTATCGGATACAGGGCTATTCCCATTGGTACAATCTGGACTTGCCGGAAGTAATGGCTTTGCGAGAGAAACTGCTGCCGGAGGAGAGCATTATCACGCAGATTGCCTCTTCCGCCATGGATGCAAACTGGGCGCAAGGTGTTGCCGCCGATGGGAAGCCCATGCTGGTCATCATAGAAGGGCTAACTATGTATCTGACCGAAACAGATATCCAGCAGATTTTCGCTATTATTGCAGCGCATTTTCCGAATGTTACGGTGTTCGTAGAAACCATGACTCCTTTCATCGTAAAGGCGGTAAAGGAGAAATCTATTGAAGGCAGCCATGCAAAGTTCGCCTGGGGCGTGAAGGACGGTAAGGCACTGGCAGCGCTGCTGCCGGGTTTTGCGTTTGTGGAAGAACACAGCCTTGTGGAGGGCATGGAGGTCATAGCACCTGTTTACAGAGTAATCGGCAGGATTCCGTTTGTGCGTAATCTGTCAAACAGAATTGTGGTGCTTGCAGGGGAGAGAACAGCCTGATGCGCAGGGTCGGGCAAGGAGGTTTTGCGGCTGAAGCCGCATCTGGCCTGCGCTGGACGTTGCATGGCATAATAACTCATAGCACATCTGCCCGGAGTACTTCTATCTTGCACCGATGATTTTTTCTTTTTTTACTATATCCGATTCCCACCAGGCGAATCTGTCCTGCCATCTGTTTCCTGTCGGCCATTTTCCCTTTAAATTTTATTACATAATTTTTATCCTTAATCTGCTGGATTGCTTTTTCAGGAGTGGCTCCGACTTTTAACTCCAGAATAATGCCGTCATCGCCTGCTCTTGCCGGGTAAAAGATGAAGTCGACATATCCCCGCCCCGCTTTATCTTCACGTTCCACAAAGTATTTGTCCCGTGCGGACAGAAATACCAGATTTACAATGGCGGTCAGTTCCGTCTCATCGTTATAGTTTAAAAGAGGAACCTCTGTATATGGGAGAGCCGCACCATGCAGAATCGCGCCTTGCGCGATGGTGCGGCCTACGTCCTCAGTCCCTTGCGGGACTAAGGACAAATCGTGAGCAAACTGTAAAATCTGTGCCATCGTCTTCGTGTCGCCCGAAAGCGTTGCTTTCAGCATGCGGTCGGACTCTACGGCCAGCCGGTTGATGTAGCCGAGACTTTCTCTTTCACGGATTGTCTTTGCAAATTCATCCATCAATTCTTTGTTCGCAATTCGAACTTTCCCATCTTCATAATTTAAGAAACCGTAAACCACCATTGCAGAAAGAAGTTCGTCGCGTGTTTCCAGCTTCATTGACGTAGCTGCATATTCTTCTACATTTGCCGCCACAGATTCTCCCGCGACCATGAGAGCGACATCTTTACGGATGTCCGCACGGTTATTTTCAATATAGATTGCAATTTCGTTGTAGGAGCCGGTAGCTGACCAGTAGCTTCGGATCTGGTTGCGCGTCAGGGCTTCCACTACGGAACGGGGGTTATACATTCTTTCTGAGGCTGGCGTATGATATCCGTCATACCAGAGTCTCAGGTCTTCTCTGGATATATTGCGGTTTGACCGGATAGCCTCGTATCTTGCATAAAGATCATCCACCTCTGCTTCTGTAAAGCCAAAATATTCGCTGAATATATCATCCGTTGCCATGGTATATTCCTGAAAATTGTTGATGGTGGAGCCGCTGGAATACTTTGCCGGGAAAGCCTCGCCATTTAAAGTCGCACTATCGTGCGAGGCGAGGCCTGCGTCCTGCATCAAAGAGCGATGCAGGACATATATAGGAAGAACTCCGGTCATATAAGTCAGTCTGAAATACGCCACATCTTTTGTCAGGGCAGCGAGCCAATTGATAAAGCTTCTTCTGTCTTCATCGGTCGAGTAATCCTTATGGAAGATGCAGTCCCATTCATCAAGAACCAGGATAAACTGTGTTTCGGTCTGTTCAAAAATCATCTGTAAATCTTCTATTACCGTTCTTGTTTTGCGGAAACGTACATCAGAGAATGCTGTGCGTAAATCTTCCCGAAGAATCTGTTTTGTAGTTGTAATAAATTCCTGATAACTGGCGCTGTCGTTTGCAGCGCGGAGAAAATTTATATAAATCACATGGTAATGATTCATGAAATCACGGTAGTCGTATTTCGCGGGATTTATTGTGGTACTTACACTGGATGGTTCCCTGACATCAGGAGATACACTTGTGCTGGCAGTTTCCTCTGTATCTGTAGGGATACAATCTTGTGGAAAGCATGGAGATTCCCGCATCATTATTTGCAGGAAAATGGATTTGAAGTATACCTGTTTCGCTTTGCCCTATGTGACAATTATCGGAGCTTACTCGGAGGATACCTGGCGCCAGAGGCGGCTGTATTTGACAAGCGCGTAAAGGAGATCGAAATACAGGTTATTATGCGGTTCTTGTTACGTGCTTGAGATGTGTGAATTAAAGCTATATTCTGTATTGATGGGGCGAAGGCCCCTTTTTTTGAAAATATACCCAAAGTTCGCTGGTAAATGCTTTTCTCGTATATGATGTTTACAGTGTAATAAATATCACTGAATGTTGAGACATCGATTTTCCTGATTATTAAATCTGCTTTATCTTTTTCGGTGGGTAGGAACAAAAATGTGCGTAATTGACAATACATAACCTGGAATTTATAATTTTACTATAAAATTTGATTAATGAAAGCGGGTGCGTATGAGCGTGGATAGGGTAAAAATGCAGAATGTGCATAAAAACTTTGCCGGAATTGTTGCACTTAAAGGCGTGGATTTCTATTTGAAGCCTGGAGAAATTCATGCTCTTGTTGGTGAGAATGGAGCCGGTAAATCAACTCTCATGAAAATACTTTCCGGTGCATATACGGCGGATTCGGGAGAGATATATATAGATGGGGAGAAGGTATCAATTGGCAATCCACGTAAGGGAAAAGAACTTGGAGTTGGAATTGTCTACCAGGAACTTGAACTGGCTGATGAACTGACGGTGGCTGAGAACATTTTTATTGACAGTCTTGGCAGGAATGGAATTATTAACTGGAAAAAACTAAATGCCCGTGCAGAAGAAATAATGAACAGTCTGGGTTTCAACATCAACGTAAAGAATCTGGTAAGGAATATAAGTGTAGCCTATAAACAGATGGTAGAAATAGCGAAAGCGCTGTCAGAGAACGCCAGGATACTCATTCTTGATGAGCCAACGGCAGTTCTTTCACCACGGGAAACGGAAAAACTGTTTGAGACACTTAAACGCCTGAGAGATTTGGGAGTGAGTATAGTCTATATTTCACACCGAATGGACGAGATCTTCTCTATTTGTGATTCTGTAACGATTATGCGGGACGGCGAAGTTACAGGCAATGGCTCAATTAAAGACTTTACTGTAGATGAAGTAGTGGAACGGATGATTGGCCGCAAGCTGCTGAATATGTATCCTTACCGAGAAAGCCGGATCGGCGAACCGGTTCTCGAGGTAGAGGAACTTACCGGCGGGGTGTTTGAAAATATTAATTTTAATGTGCGATGTGGAGAAATTTTAGGATTGTTTGGTCTGGTTGGGAGCGGACGCACAGAAATAGCCCGGGCTGTTTTTGGAGCTGACCCTGTTAAAAGCGGAAAAGTAGTGCTGGACGGTAAAACGGTGAAACTTCGGACTCCCAGTCAGGCGAAACGGGAAGGGATTGCACTGATACCGGAAAGCAGGAAAGAACAGGGACTGGTATTGGAGAAAGCCATCAGCGAAAATCTGACATACTGCAACATAAACCGTATATCAAAACCGCGCGGAATCCTGCGCAGACAAAAGGAAAAAAAGCTTGCGGAAGAGTTGGTGAAGAAGCTTTCGATTAAGGCTCCCAATATATACAATCCGGTCAGCAGTCTGAGCGGCGGGAACCAGCAGAAAGTCGTAATCGCAAAGTGGCTGACAACAAATTCCAAAGTCATGATTATGGATGAGCCTACACGTGGTGTGGATGTGGGTGCAAAAGTAGAGATTTATAATATCATGAATGATCTGACTGATCAGGGTGTCGGCATTATAATGATTTCCTCTGAACTTAATGAAATTATCGGGATGTGTGACAGGGTTATTGTTATTGACAATGGACACAAAATGGGAGAATTGGTACGAGAGGATATCAATGAAATGAATATTATGAAACTTGTGGTAGGAGGTGCAAATTAATAATGGGTAAGCAATCAATCACTGCAAAAAAAATCACTGCGGCTTTACGCGACTACCTTCCGGCCGCTGTGTTGTTGCTTTTAGTTATAATATCAAGCTTTTTGTCCTCAAATTTTCTGACAGCTCAAAATATCTTTAATCTTTTAAGACAAAATGCTGGGCTGATTGTTATAAGTATGGGCATGCTGATGGTTATTCTTACAGGTGGTATTGACCTTTCTGTAGGTTCCATCGCAGCATTTTCTGCGGTAGTTTTCACTACCTTATTAGATACGCGGACATCGGATGGAATGCCGCTGGTTCCGGCGTTCCTTCTCACTGTTCTGCTGAGCCTTTGCTTTGGAGCCGCAGTCGGCTTTCTGATTGCCTATCAGAAAATGGCTCCATTTGTTGTTACGCTTGCGAGCATGACGGCAGCCCGTGGTGTGGCTTATATGATCTCTCATGCCAAAACAATTCCAATTACAAATGAGATTGTTACCACGTTCAACAAAGACCGGTTGTTCGGTGTCCCATACTCCGTTATTCTGGCCGGCCTGGTAGTTATAATCGTATCGCTTATACTTCGTTACACAAGTTATGGCCGGTATGTGAAGGCCATCGGCAGTAATGAAAACTCTGTGCGGCTGTCAGGTATTCGTACAAATCTGTATGTGATGTCTGTGTATATGCTCTCAGCTTTCCTTTGCGTATTTGGCGGTATCATGGAATCACGTACAGGCGTGGGAGACGCTCGTATCTGTGACGGAATGGAACTGGATGCGATTGCGGCCTGCGTGATCGGCGGGGCAAGCCTTTCCGGAGGCAGGGGGACGCCTGTAAATACATTGATGGGTGCTTTGATTCTGGGCCTGATCAGTAATATTATGGCTCTGATGAAGGTGGCGTCTTATCCGCAGCAGGTTATCAAAGGAATTATCATCATTGTAGCAGTACTGCTTCAGGGGCACAATAGAAAAGAAGGCTGACGGATAAACGATGCACACAGACGTGCATGGAATGGCTGCTTCGCAGCCTCGCGTCTAGCGCAAAGTAAAACGTCTTACGTCGTTTTATTATAAGTGTATAAAACTTGTGAGTAGTGCCGCAAGTTTGAAAGGCAGTGGAGTCCAACGCACTACTTGGAGACGCGGCCGGATATGTCACTATAGTATGATAGCAAATAAAAAAAGAAAAGGCAGGTATTTACATGAAAAAGAAAATAGCAGTATTATTAGGTCTTTGTATGATGCTTGGCTGTGTACCGACAGTTCATGCAGAAGAAACTTCCGAATTAAAGATCGGGCTGAGTATGCAGACCCTGAACGGCGCCTACTTTGCCGCTCAGGAAGAGCGTTTCCGGGAACTCTGTGAAGAAAAAGGTTATGAGTGCATCACGGCTGACTCGAATGGTGACACCAGCACCGAGCTTGCTAATGTAGAAAACTTTATCACAGAGGGTTGTGATGTGATTGTTATTAATCCTGTTGATGCTGAGGCTTCCGTCGGAGCGACTCTTGAATGCCAGGAAGCAGGTGTGGCTGTATTTATTATGGATAATTCCATTGATTCTTCAGCATATTATGAGTCTATGATTCAGTCGGACAATTATACGCTTGGTACATTAGTAGGAGCTGATATTGCCGCGTATTTTGGAAATACAGAGATAAATATGGGTCTGCTTAGCGGAAATGCCGGAAATACACTTGGCGTGGCTCGCCGTACAGGAGTTATAGCAGGTATTATAGAGGCTCAGCTTGAGAGCAATGGCGAAGCAAGTATCAATATCGTAACTCAGGGATGGGGAAACTGGAATCAGGCAGAAGGACAGCAGGCTATGGAAGATATGCTTACTGCGGCTCCGGAGATGAACGTCATTTTCGCGGAAAACGATGATATGGTTCTTGGTGCATATGAAGCCTGTGCGGCTATTGGCCGTGATGACATCATTATCTGCGGCTGTGACGGCAATAAAAATGTATACGCTCTGATCCAGGATGGCGATCAGGTTCTTGCAACCGGCCGTAACGATCCCTATGAGTGCGCGGAGATGGTAATTGAGACGATTGAGAGTTGGAACAGTGGTGAAGAAATTTCCAATCTGGTATATCTGACTCCTGTCAGTGTAAGTGACTCGAACATTGATACTTACTATGATCCGGATTCTACGTTCTGATCTGGTAAGAGCAGCGAGGTAAAATATGCAGATGTTTATAGACGGGCAGAAATGTGATGCCCGGAATGGTAAAGTGATACAGGTGCTCAACTCCGCTACCCAGGAAGTGCTGGACACCGTTCCACGCGCGACAGAAGCGGATATTGAGCGGGCGATAGAGGCCGCTTTGCAGGGAAAGAAGCTGTGGGCACAAACGCCGGTACATGAACGGTGCCGTCTTATGCTCAAATGTGCGGACGCGATTGACGGAAGACGCGAGGAGTTAGCCAGAGGGCTGAGCACGGAGATGGGAAAGATTATCCGGGAAGCCCGCGGGGAGATCCGCGTGTGTGCTCAGATTATGAGAGGGTTTGCGCAGGCGGCCACTCAGCATTTTGGACAGACGCTGACGGACTATCAGATCGGTAATGAAAACGATATTATTTTTACCCGCCATGAACCTCTGGGGGTTGTGGCGTGCATTTCTCCGTTTAATTATCCGGTTGAGTTATGCACTCAGAAAATGGCCGCAGCGCTTGCCGCAGGGAATGCGGTCATCATCAAGCCTGCTACAGATAATCCTCTGACACTGATGAAGGTAGTGGAGATTTGTCTGGAACAGGGGATTCCCGGAAATGTTCTTCAGCTGGTCACGGGAAGCGGCTCAGAAATTGGCGGGCTTCTTTCGGGCAGTCCGAAGATTGACGCGATCAGTCTCACCGGCAGTACGGAGGTAGGGCTTGAAGTGGCGCAAAAAGGTGCGCAGACGCTGAAACGCGTTTTCCTTGAGCTGGGAGGCAACGATCCGTTTATTGTCCTTGACGATGCTGACCTGGAACTGGCTGTTGAAAATGCGGTAGCCGGACGGCTGCAAAATGCCGGACAAACCTGCTGCTCGCCGAAACGGTTTCTGGTGCATAATAGTCTGCACGATGAGTTTATCGACGGAGTAATGCGCAGGTTTGAGAAGCTTCATCATGGAAGTCCACTGGATGAAGAAACCGACTTCGGATGTCTGATTAGTGAGAAGGCGGCGAAAACCGTTCGGCAGCAGGTTGAGAAAACGGTAGCCCAGGGCGCTAAGTGCATTTGCGGCGGGAATATTTATAATAAGACATATTTCGAGCCGACCATCCTGGATGGGGTGACGATGGAAATGGATGCGGCCAGAGACATGGAGATTTTTGGCCCGGTATTTCCTGTTCTGACCTTTAAGACGGATGAAGAGGCTGTTCGTATTGCGAATGCAACCAGCTATGGATTGCAGGGAGGAGTGATGACCCGCTCCATGAAGCGCGCGATGTGGGTGGCTTCCAGACTGCAGTGCGGAGGCGTTGTTATCAACAGCTCCGGAAATTACAGACATCTTCAGCAGCCGTTCGGCGGATATAAGATGAGTGGTTTAGGGCGAGAAGGGGTCAGCGTTACTTTGGACGAAATGACACAGCAAAAAAGCTACATCCTGAAGGGAATACTCGCCTGATCTATGACGCTGCCGACCGGTTTACACTGGTCGGCAGCATCCGTGTTGAAAGAAATATATTCTTCTTTGATTATGACTTGACCTTCACGGCAGGCATATGTTATTTCTAGATGGATTTACGCACCGCCGTGTCTGGAATGCATCAGCCTTTAAACCGCGAAATTGAGTACAATTAATGTTATCGAGGAGATTATTATATTGTTTGGATCAGAATCAGAATCTTGCTCAGTTGGCGTTATTTGTAAAGAGAAAAGGAGAATTTTGTAATGAATGGTGTAGATTTAAGAAGTGAGACTTTTCATCGACTTTCTAACAATGACTTCAATTGTGAGAAAGAGTTAACCATGTCTGTTATTTCAGGGAAATATAAGGTTGTGATTATCTGGCATCTGGGAAACGAACGCCCCTATCGTTATGGCGAGCTTTCCCGTCTGTTTAAGCAAATCAGTAACCGGATGCTGACAAAACAATTGAGAGAACTGGAACATGATGATATTATCAGGCGCATCCAGTACCAATCGCAGATTCTTCATACAGAATATTCTCTGACGGAAAGGGGATTTACACTCCTTCCGATCGTGAATTCCATGTATAAATGGGGACAGGACAATATGGATTTTTATGTCGAACAACTTCATAAACAAAGAGAGAAAAACGAAAAGTAATCCTGCAAATATAAGAAGACTAAATTCAACTTTGCCCCCTTCGGAATGGAATTTACTTTTTCACTTCAGCATCGGTACAGAATAAAGGAACCAGCGGATATTTATCTTTCTTTCCAGCTTAAAACATGGTATAATTACATGCATCTTGAAGCGTGATTATGTTTCGTGTATCGGAGGTAGCGGATGAAGTTTTTTAATACGGAAGGCTCCTGTATTCCAGAAGAAAATTATATGGTTGACCTGACGTCCAGGGTAAAGAAGATTGAACAGGAAGTCATCGCGCGCGGAAAATACTTTACAATCAGCCGCGCGAGGCAATATGGGAAAACAACGTTTCTTTATCTGCTGGAAAGAACTCTGTCAGAAAAGTATATTGTACTCAGTATCAGCTTTGAATCTTCGGAGGAGTACTTTGTCTCTCAGGCTCATCTGGCAAAAGGCCTCCGGCTTGACATAGGGGAGCTTTTGGAAGACCAGAGCTTTTCGGAGGAGATTATCAGGGACTGGAAGCGACCGTTTGAAACAGAATTTCCGATGAAGGAGCTGGGCGGACGAATTACGAAATTATGCGATTCCAGTGACAGGGGAATCGTATTGTTGATAGATGAAGTTGACAAGTGTTCAGAAAATCAGGTGTTTTTATCATTTCTGGGACTGCTCCGTTCAAAGTATCTGGAGAGAAAGAAACGAAAAGGAAATACATTTCAGTCGGTCATACTGGCGGGAGTGTATGATATTAAAAATCTGAAACTAAAACTGCTGCCAGATGACCCCATCAGGTATAACAGCCCCTGGAACATTTCCGCGAACATTACTCTGGATATGAGTTTTTCCGCAGAAGAAATTTCGAAAATGCTCTCAGAATATGAGACAGACCATCATACAGGAATGGAAACTGAAGAGGTAGGGCAGGCTCTGTATGATTATACATCCGGATATCCTTATCTGGTCTCTGCGCTGTGCCAGATCATGGATGAACAGATGCCGGATACTTTGGAATCTGACAACAGATTATCTGTGTGGACAAGACAGGGAGTAGCGGAAGCGGAACATCGATTAAGGAAGAGCGTTCCGGTACCGGCTCTTTTTGATGATATCACAAAAAACCTGCAAAGCTATCCGAAGTTAAAGAAGATGATCAGCGAAATCCTGTTTTCCGGAGCACGATATCCGTTTAATATGGGGGTAGAAGAGATACAGCTTGGTGTCCAATTCGGATTTTTAAAAGAAAAAAATAGTACGGTTGCGGTATCCAACCGCATTTTTGAGACGGTCATGTATGACACTTTTATCGCCGAGATGGCGATTAACAGTGAAAACAGTGGAATGTATTGGGCCAGCATGAAGATTTACAATCGGTTTGTGATCAATGGTCAGCTTCAGATGGATCTTGTCATGCGAAGCTTCTATGATCATTTTCAGGAAATCTATGCAGGAAGTGATGAAAGGTTTCTGGAAGAACAGGGCCGAAAGCTTTTTTTACTGTATCTGAAACCGATTATTAATGGCAGCGGCAATTATTACGTGGAGGCACGTACCAGAGATATGAAACGGACAGATGTGATAGTGGATTATCATGGAACGCAGCATGTAATAGAGCTGAAAATTTATCATGGAAATGAGTACAATAAGCGCGGCGAAGCGCAGCTGTTCGAATATCTGGCTTATTATAAGAAGGATGTCGGGTATTTACTCAGCTTCAATTTTAATAAGAAAAAGAAGACAGGGATTCAGGAAGTGAACTATCAGGGGAAAAGAATTCTGGAAGTAGTGGTGTAAAAGCAGCCGAGGGCATATGCCACCCTGTGTGCATGTTTTTTTATGCACAGGGGCGCGTAAGGTATATCCCATGCGAAGCGTGGGATGCCACCTGGCGAGGGAAATTAGCAGCTTACGCTGCACGCGCCATAGCCATGATCTACGCTTCGCTCCGGTCGGTGCCTGCGTCCTTGATTTTCTGCGAAAATCGGGACATAAAACGGTCCTGCGTGCCGGTGGCACGCGTTTAGGACGGACCGGAGCGAAGCGTAGATGCCACTGGCACGCAGCACCCTTATGGCATACCCCGCGCGGGCTATGTTCCGATTTGCGCAGCAAATCGAGAACTCCAGAGTAGGGGGCAAGTCTCCCTGCTCGATTACGTCCGCACCCTGCATTTGGATCCCATAAGTGGTTTGACCTCGCCCGAGGAGGTCTCCGGTTCAACCATTAAGTCGGTTGTCCGGAAATCCTCTTTGTGGCTGTACTGCAGGCATATTCCAGTACATTTCCAATTCGAAATGACTGACTTAGATTGACTTGGTAAATAAGAAATCCTACCATGTAAGTCCAAAATTCAGCTCGTAGTAGTTGCCGGCCGCGTCGCGGTAGGCGTAGGCTTTTCCATTCTCATCCTTCAGATTTTCAGGCATATACGGATCCTTATCATAGCCGGGCACGTCGTTGGGGGAGATGCAGATGCCCTCTTTGTTCACGGAGAGCACCTCGTCGCCTCTGGGCAGAGTGAAGGGCAGCCTGCCCACGGGGGTAAAATGCCCGAACAGGACATCCAGGGTGGCGTCCGGATTGGTCTCAAAGCCGGCCGTCAGGGCGTCCGCGTGGCATTCTACATTGCCCACCAGCCATGCCAGATGGAAGTTGATATTGGCGACGATTTTTCCGCCCCGTGCGTGGACGGCGTCGGCGATCTCCGCGATTTTCTTCGCGCCGGTGAGTGTGGTTTCCAGATGAGTTTGTGCCGTGGGACGGCAGAGATCATCTACATCAGGCACTTCTTTTCCCTCGCAGATGTCCAGCTCCAGGTAGCCGGCGGTCGCGGAGAAATATGCGCCGGAGGAGGGATCCACGAACAGGATGGCGATATCCGCTTCGGTGTAATCCTCTGTCAAAGTCACGTCGGTCATTTCGCTCAGCATTTTGCGCAGGGCGCTGGTTGCGGTCTCGCCCGCTTCCGCTGTCTTGTGGAACGCCTTTGCGTACACCTTTTTCCCGGCATATTTTTCAGCGGTCAAAGGCAGGATGCCGTCGTTTTTGAGCAGGACGACGCTTTGGTGATGGGCGCGGTCCGCGTTGGCCAGGTCCTTTGGATCCGCACAGAGGAAAGTGGCTTTTTTCGCGTCCCGGTACGTATTTTCGAACATGCCGAGCGCAAACATTTCCGTCAGAGTTCTCTCCACAGCCCGGTCCAGGCTTTCATCGGTCAGCGTTACCATATCAGGGGTAAAGCCTTCGGGAAGCTCATGTGTTTCATAGTACCCGTTTTTCGCGCGGTCATAAGCCTTCCGGCCATAGGCGTTGTCGAAGAGTCCGGAGATCAGGTCGACGCCGGAATGGCTGACCGCAAAGCCGATGCGCTCCGGCTCGTCCAGCATTTCTACGCCCCAGCTCATGTTGTGGACGATACCGGTATCGGAATTAACATAGCCCCCAAAGCCCATCTGTCCCCGGAGGATGTCGTTGATGAATACCCGGTTATAAGCAAAACCATAGGGATCCAGGCGGATGTCCCTGCCTTCAGGGTCCTGCTGCGCGGCGGACTTTTCCGCAGCGGGCTTGGAATAGTAGGGCATAATAGAGGAAGTCTTTTTGCCGACAGCGGCGGCAAAGCCTGGCAGATGATATTTTTTAAGAGAACCGGGCGTCGCGTAGACATTCCATTGCCCCGCGGCATAGTGCGGATCGAAGCCGTTTTCACGCGCGCCGCCTCCGGGGAAATGCTTGGTAGTCATGGCGACCCCGTCGGCTGTCACGCCGTCCTCGCTCCCCTGAATCCGCGGGAGGATGTGTTCCGCAATCTCGCAGATCAGAGCGGTATCCTCGCCAAACGTGCCGTAGCTTCTCTGCCAGCGGGGGTCCGTCATGCAGTCCACCATGTACATGTAGCCCTTGCGCAGGTTGCAGGCCTCCCAGCTGCGGCGGATCGCCTCCGCCCACTGATCTGCCACTTCGATTCCCGCTCCTTTTACGGCGGCCGCGATGCCCAGGGTACCGGGCCAGGTGGGGAAAACGCCGCCTGCGTCATTCATGCCGAAGACCGCCTCGCCGTTCTCATTCCGGGAATTAGACGCGGCCTGTACCGGTACGAAACGCTCACATTCCTCAGCGACGGCCTGCAGCTGGTTCAGGTAATCAGTGAGATCCTCGGGAGTGGCGTTTTCACGGAGAATGGTATGGCGGGCAAACCAATCCTTGATCAGGGTAGTAGTGCCGGGCATGGTCATCTCGCCAAAGATGAGCTTTGAGAACACTTCGCCCTCATCCAGGACACCGGATTCATCCGGGATGACGACATGATCCTTGTACATCGGGTTCGGATACTTCTGTCCCATGCGCCAGTCTGAGATAAACAGCTGGCCGATCTTTTCATCCACGGTCAGCTGCTTCACATAGGCCGCTGCGCGCTGAGCGGCCGGAAGCCGCCAGTCGTTGACCTCTGATACAGTGCCGGAGCCGTCGATGTCCTTAAAATACAGACCGTCGGCCTCGATGACCGGACGAGTCATAGTGGTGATGACCGGACCGCCGGGGTTCGCAAACGTTTTAAAATGGTCGCTTGCTTTTTTTGCCATGGTTAAGGTACCTCCTTTGCTTTGGGAATCATCGGGTAAACAGTTTCACAATAGAAAAAACCTTGCTTTCTTTATATATGTCCGTTCTCGTGCAACGAGTATGGACGAAGGCCGCGCCAATCGCGAAGCGATTTTTTCATGCGCGGCTGCCATTACATGTCCGTACTTGCGAAGCGAGTATGGACGAAGGCCGCGCCAATCGCGAAGCGATTTTTTCATGCGCGGCTGC
>JAJQEO010000018.1:31802-46922 GCA_021201665.1 Lachnospiraceae bacterium
CATTATACCATAGGCCAGGCGGTATCCGCAACCTTCGAAAAAACAATTGAGAATATCAGATACGAAAATATTAAATAAGGTCAATATCGCCTTAAAACAGGTCAAGAAAGTACCTTTGTTATTCCTGTGAAAACTCCTATAATCACAGACGAGTGAAAGAAAAACCACTCAGAAAGTGAGGAGTATGATTATGAGTATTATGTCAAAATGGAACACACTTGTTCAGAAAAATCGGGATGCAGCGACTCTGTCTGTATATGAAATGCGTGCCCTCACGAATTTTCACGAGGCATGCCACGGCGACTTCGCCTATCTTCCGGAACAACATATGAATTATGCGGAGGAGGAGTACACAGAAGCTTATCCAGAGAATAACAGAATGTGGAGAGCAGCGTTTGCGCGGTAATTTCACAAGCCGATCGTTCTTAACAAAAAACGATCACCCTGGTTTTAAAGAAGAAGACCGGGCAACCGATCTGAAAAAAGCGCCCGCGGGAGGTGAGAGGCCGACCGCAGGCGCTTTTTACCGTATGCAAATGATTCCTGTTATTTAAAAATACCGTTTCTATTCGAAATGCTATGACCTTTATATCACAAGTCGGGGTCGCAAGTGTTTTCTTAAAACAGGCGGAAAAGCTATGTTTTGGATAATGTAAAAAAGCGTTAAAAACAGTCATATGTGAATCTTGTAATTTGCAGGTGTGCATGATAGAATCAATTGCAAAGATGAGCGAATTTTCTTCAGCTTTGGCTTCTGGCTGTCTTAATTGTTTTATGCTGATCACGGACTGCATGTTTGCTTTATGCATAGAGCCGGGCAAGGAATATCCCATGCGAAGCGTGGGATGCCGCCCGGCGAGGGAATATCCCATGCGAAGCGTGGGATGCCACCCCGGCGAGGGGGCATAACCCGGCGAGGGAGTTTTGCAGAGAAGTTTTTTGAAGGAGTGGTGGTAAATGACGATGATACCTCTGCCTTATGGCATTGACCTTTTTGAACAGGTACGCAAGGAGCATTGTTATTATGTTGATAAGACTCATCTCATCAGCGAGATGATGAATGGCCCCTTTAAGGTAAACCTGATCACCCGTCCCCGCAGATTCGGGAAGACGCTGGCGATGAGTATGCTCGCGAGTTTTTTTGATATTCGAAAGGACAGTCGTGAGCTTTTTGAAGGCCTGAAGATTTCAAAGGATGAGGCTCTTTGCGCACAGTGGATGAACCAGTGGCCGGTTCTGTTTGTGACACTGAAGGATGTGAGTGGGCGGGATTTTTCGGATGCGTATGACATGCTGAAACAGGTTCTCGCAAATCTTTGCAAGGAACATTATTATTTGAGGACGAGCGACAAAGTCGATTCAGAAGACAGAGAGGCATTTATCAGACTGTATACGCGCAAGGGTGAGCTTGCCGATGTCAAGAATGCACTGGATCTTTTGCTTCGCATGATGTGCGCACACTATGGGAAAGAAGTAATTTTACTGGTGGATGAATATGATGTCCCACTCGCGAAGGCAAGCGACAGCGATTACTATGACGAGATGCTGAATGTGATCAGGGTGCTTCTGGGGATGTCATGGAAGTCCAACCCAAATCTTAAATTTGCCGTAGTGACCGGATGCCTGAGAGTGGCGAAGGAAAGTATCTTTACCGGCGCAAATAATTTTGTCTCTAATTCCATCTCGGATATCAGCTATCAGGACTGCTTTGGTTTTACAGAGAAGGAAGTGGCGCAGATTCTTGCGGATGCCGAACTGCCAGAGGCACTGCCCGAAATGAAACGGTGGTATGACGGCTACCGTTTCGGGAAAAAGGAGATTTACTGCCCGTGGGACGTATTGCTTCATGTCAGGGCTTTAGGTCTGGATGAAGAAGCAAAGCCTGGCAACCACTGGATTGACACGAGCCACAACAATATCATCCGGCGATTTATCGACTTGCCGGATATGTACGTAAAAGAAAAATTTGAGACACTGCTCTCCGGGGGCGTGATCCAGGAGCGGATCCGGGAGGATCTAACGTATGATATCGCTCATTCTTCTCTGGAAGTGCCCCCTCACCTTCGTTCGGCGGCAGAACGCACCTGCCATTCCGAAAACGCTTCGCGTTTGGCAGGTGCTGAAGATAATTTATGGAGCATCCTCTATTTGACAGGCTATCTGACACAGGTCCTGCCTGAAGAACTTCCAGAAGGAATGACTGTGCAGGAGGGGAAGACATCCCTGCGCATTCCGAATGAAGAGGTGAAATCTGTTTTTAAAGACACTGTGCAGGCCTGGTTTGAGACCTCCATTAAATCCAGGGATCGAAGCGAACTTTTTAACGAATGGTGGAGTGGGGAAGATGAGAAGCTGACTGAGGATGTTTCTGATATTCTTTTCGACACCATCAGCTACTATGACTATAAAGAAGATTTTTATCATGCGTTTGTTGCCGGAATGTTTTCAGGCGCAGGCTATGAGGTAAAATCCAACTCAGAACAGGGGAAAGGAAGAGCCGATATTGTCATTAAAGAGCGCCGCCGCAGACGTGCTATTGTCATTGAGGCCAAATGGCCAGGCAAAAAGAAAGACGCTACGTTAGAGAGTGAATGCCAGGAAGCGTTTGACCAGATCGAAAGGATGCAGTACGCAAGGAATCTTCGAATAGAAGGATTCCGGACGATTCTTTGTTATGGCGCGGCGTTTCTGGGGAAAGACTGCCTGATCAGGCTTGCGAAAGAAAAAGAAGGATAGAAAAGCAAAATATAATCGCTTCGTGACAGGAGCTGCACGGATGCACCGACATTTTTTACGGTCTGTGATTCATGCGTCAGGCAGTGTAAGATAGAAGAAGACAAGCAATTTCGGACAGTTTCTTAGTACAAAGTAAGAAATGACAGGTAATAATGACAGGTAATTGTTAAAAATTATACGCCGGTGGGCGGCGAGAAAAAACGAGGGAGGGAATTATGAGCAGTCTGCAGTCGATTTTATACGAAATAAAACCCTGCGATCTGAACAGTCCGTATATTTTTATCAGCTACAGCAGCCTCGACAGTGAGCTGGTGTGGCAGGATGTGCGGGAGTTTCAGAGGCGCGGGTACAATGTCTGGCTGGATGAGAAAAATCTGGACAAGACAAAGCCGTCCTGGCGGGAGGACGCGATCGCAGCGATCGAGGACATGGAATGTGAGCTGGTAGTCTTTTATGTAAGCGCAAATTCTCTGCGGAGCAATGCATGCTATCAGGAAATGTTAAAGACGGTGGATGAGAGGACGCGCGCCATGCATTTTGGTCCTGTAAAATTCGTGGCTATAGATGCGGAGCCAGTTGGCGATATTACTACATTTGCGCAGAAGGTGTTCCGGGAAATCCGAGGGAGCAGTCTGGAAAAGGAAGAGCGCAGCAGACAGGCGCTCGCGCTGGATGGGTTCATGCGTGATTTCTTTAACAGTAATAATGAAAAAGTGCGGATTCATCCGAAGAATGAGGCCAACCGCAAGATTGATTACTATGACGATATCATGGCATCCTTTCCAGATTCGGCCAGGGTGTTTGAGCCAGAGATGGACGAAAAAACGGTGGCGGTGCCGGAGCCGGAGATGGATGAGAAACCGGAGCCGGAACTGAAACTACAAAAAACTCCAGAGCCGGAAGTGAAACCACAGGCAGTTTCGGAGCCGGAAGCGAAGCCGCAGGCAACTCCAGATTCGGAAACGAAACCACGGGCAGTTTCGGAGCCAGAAGCGAAGCCACAGAAAGCTCCGGAGCCGGAAGTAAAGCCACAGGCAGTTCCAGAGCCGGAAGCGAAGCCACAGAAAGTTCCGGAGCCGGAGACAGCTGCGGCAGAGGAATCGGAAAAGGAAAAGGCTGCCATTTTCGCGGTGCGTAAAAATCTGGCTGCTGCGCATCCGGACTGGGATTCGAAACGCCTGTATGCGGTTGCCCGTGCAATCGTACTGGAAGGCAAGAAAGAGAAGAAAAAGACTTCGGAAGAAAGAAGAGAAGCTGATTCGGACGAGCTTTTGAAATTGATTGCCGGGGCGCTGAAGCCTGCTGAAAGCCAGGAAGTGAAGCCGGAGCCTTGGATGTCATTCGAGGACCAGGAAGTGAAGCCTGAGCCTCAGATGTCATTCGAAAGCCAGGAAGTGAAGCCGGAGCCTCGGATGTCATTCGAAAGCCAGGAAGTGAAGCCTGAGCCTCAGATATCATCCGATGGTTCGGTGGAGGAAGTCCGGACATCGGCCGAAGATTGGGAACCGATAGAGGAGTATTCGATGCCCGCCGAAAAATCGGAGACAGAACAGAAAGAACGAACCCCGGAAATGGCGGAAACAGATCAGGAAGATGAAATGGTTGATGATACAACCTGGTTTACGAAAAGCGAAGGCACCGCTCCAGCCATCCGGACGCGGATGACATTTGGAAAAAAGGAAATGAAGAACACTCCCATTCGCGGCGGCGTGCTTGAGATCCCTGAGAATTATACGGAAATTCAGGTTAAGCTCGGCCATTCGCTGTATTGGGGAAACCGGGAGATCCGGGATCTGATCCTGCCGGCCTCGCTTAAGGAACTGAATATTGGCGAATTTCAGAATTGTGTGAATCTGGAACAGGTGCTTCTGCCGAAATATCTGCAAAAAATACCGTCAGAGGCATTTCGGGAATGTTCCTCATTAAAAGAAATTGTGATCCCGGGGAATGTCACAGTCATAAATCACGGGGCTTTCCGGGATTGTGTTTCTCTGGCGAAGGTGGTTCTTCCGGAACAGCTGAAGAAGGTGGATGCACATGTGTTTGAAGGGTGCAGATCATTACAGGAAATCCATCTGCCGTCCGGGCTTAAAACGCTGAGCATGCATGTATTTGCGGGATGCACTTCGCTGAAGGATGTCTGCCTGCCGCCGCAGCTGGAGAAGATGGATATCTGCTGCTTTACAGGCTGTACATCACTGGAAACGGTACACATTCCGGGCAGTCTGAAGAGAATTGCCAGCTCGGCTTTTAAAAATTGTTCTTCCCTTAAAAAGGTTACCATTGAAGAGGGCGTTGAGCGTATTGATGGTTCTTTTGACCGATGCGGCAAGGAGATGCACATATATATCCCGGATTCCGTGACCTCGATTGACTCGATTGCGTTCTATAAGTCCACGCCGGTCATCCATTGTCATGCAGGATCGTATGCGGAAAGCTATGCGAAGAAGAATTCTCTTATGTGCCAGTTAGAATAAAACAATCTGGCTGATAACGGAAGAGCTTCGGCAAAAACAGCCAGGTGCAGATCGGATAGGGGAACGTTTCTCTCCCCTATCCGCCGACGCCGGCCGCGAGTGGCGAAGCCGCTAATTTCCTTTCGCGGCCGTGTGCATAAAACGGCGGGCAGGGGAAAACTTCCCTCGCCGGGTGGCATCCCACGCTTCGCATGGGATATGCCCTGCCCGCCGTTGCCGTACGGCTTCATAAGCATCGCAGCTGTTCATTGTCTTCACATGCTATATGTTTTCATGCGGCCTTCGCAGCAAGTGCTAAGACCTGTCCTGAACAGTTGCGAATTTTCTAAGTACGTTTCACATCACTCAGCGGAGATCGCTCCAGTCGGACAGACAGACTCGCAGGTGCCGCACTCCAGGCACACATCCGGATCAATTACGTACTTGCCGTCTCCCTCGGAGATAGCCTCTGCCGGGCACTCGCCAGCGCAGGTACCGCATGCTACACACTCATCAGAAATAACATATGCCATGATTTTTTCCTCCTTAATATTAGAATTGGATGATATTCAAGACCCGCTTGGAATCTTTGCTCCATTCTAATACAAATTGCCGGAATAGACAAGCCTAATCTGAATTTTCTCGTGTATTTTTTCATATACAGATTGTGGATTCCCTGCGAAATGTTCCTTGCGCATTTGGCGGATTCATATTATAATGAAGCCGCGATTACAAGGATACCAGTAATGAATCCAGTAAAGCAGAATTTCATTTTAGAAATTTAGAAATCAGGAGGAAATAAAAATGCCGGATACAATTACGAAAGACATGACGATTGGAGAAATTCTGGAGATCAATTCCGGACTGGGTCCGGTCCTGATGGCGGGCGGGATGTACTGCATCGGATGCCCGGCGTCCCAGATGGAGTCGCTGGAGGAGGCTGCCATGGTGCATGGCATTGACCTTGATCTGCTGCTGACACGGCTGAACACGTATCTGAAGGCAGCGCAGGGCTGAGAATGTTGTTTTGAAGGAAACCGTGGAATACAGTCAGAGACTGACATGAGCCTGTGGTCTGTGTACTGGACGATCGGCAGCAGCTGACTGGCGCGGAATGACCGGTCAGCCGGATACAGTAACCGGCGCAGAATGACCGGTCAGCCGGATGCAGTAACCGGTGCTGAATGACCGGCCAGCCGGATACAGTAACCGGTGCTGAATGATCGGCCAGCCGGATACAGTAACCGGCGTGGAATGACCGGTCTGCCGGATATACCTGCTGACGCAGAAATATTTGCCGCCGGAATGAAGGGATGGTGAAAACATGCGTCTGTTTGACGCGCTTGCGGCTTCGCGCCCGGGGAAACCAAGGCAAACGACGCATTTTCAGCTGACGACGAAATGGGGCCGCCAGATAGACCCGGAGCATGTTTTGCAGGAATATCCCCGCCCTCAGCTTCGCAGGAGAGAATGGATCTGTCTGAATGGGACCTGGAGCTACGCGATCACGAGAAGCGGGAGCCGTCCCCGTCATGTGGACGGTGGTATTCTGGTGCCGTTTTCCCCGGAGACACGCCTTTCCGGAGTGGGCCGCCGCCTGAAGCCAGGGGAGTATCTCTGGTACCAGAGGAGTATACAGATCCCTGAGATACCGGAAGGAAAACGGCTGCTGCTGCATTTTGGAGCGGTGGATCAGACCTGCACCGTCTGGTGGAACGGGCATCTGGCAGGCAGAAATGAAAATGGTTACCTGCCCTTTACGGTGGAAGTGACGGATTTCGTAAAGCAGGGGAAAAACAACCTCCGCGTTCGTGTCCGTGACGACACAGAGGAGAGCCGACGCAGCCGCGGGAAGCAGTCTCTGCACCCGGGAGGCATGTATTACACGGCACAGAGCGGGATCTGGCAGACTGTGTGGCTGGAATGGGTGCCTGAAAATTATCTGAAAAATCTTAAAATCACACCGGACCTTGACCGGGGGCATGTGTGCCTGGAGCTTACCATGGTCCGCCCGGCAGATCTGAAGATGCGCCTGCGCCTGCGGGGAGATTTCATCTCACATTGCGTCCGGGCGCGGGAGTTTGAAAAAGGCACCGGCAGGATTACGCTGGATCTGGAGGTGCCGGATTTTCGCCCATGGACGCCCGAGGATCCGTTCCTGTGCACCCTGCAGATTCAGGCGGGCGAGGATCTGGTGGAAAGCTATTTTGCGATGCGGAAGCTTTCAGTCGGAATGGACGAAAACCGCCGTCCCAGACTGTTCCTGAACAACGAGCCCTACTTTTTCAACGGTGTGCTGGATCAGGGCTACTGGCCGGAGAGCCTGTATACGCCTCCGTCAGACGACGCGATGAAGGCAGATATCCGGAATATGAAGGAGCTGGGCTTTAACACGATCCGCAAGCATATGAAGATCGAGCCGCTGCGGTGGTACTACCATTGCGACCGTATCGGCATGATTGTCTGGCAGGACATGGTGAATGGCGGCGGGACGAACCATTTACTTTTTACCTGTTATCTGCCCAATGCCCTCCCGCCCGTGACTGAGCGGATCCGGGATGACCGGCATTACATCCTTTATGGGAGAGCCAGCGCGGACGACCGTCTGCAGTGGGAGCGGGAATGCAAAAGGACTATAGAGGCTTTATACAATTGTCCCTGTATTGCGCTATGGACGATTTTTAACGAGGGATGGGGGCAGTTCGACTCGCTGCGCCTGGAGAAGGAGATCCGTGCCATGGATCCGACCCGGCTGATCGACCATGCGAGCGGCTGGTATGACCAGGGCGGGGGAGACGTCAAAAGTGTGCACAATTACTTCCGCGCACTGAAGATAAAAAATGACCGCAGGCCGTTTGTCCTTTCCGAATACGGGGGATATTCCTGCACGATTCCCGGACATGTATGCAGTGACGTGCCCTATGGCTACCGGACATATGGTACGACGGAAGAGCTTTCGGCGGCATTGAAAAAACTGCGGCAGACGATTGAAAAGCTGCAGGAAAAGGGACTTTCCGGCGCGATTTTTACGCAGCTGTCTGATATCGAGGAGGAGACCAACGGGCTGTATACCTGGGACCGCGAGATCTGCAAGGTAAAATGAGGGAGTAATTGGGCAGAAAAAGTGACAAAATTCATACTGTTTTTTAGCAATATTTTGCTTGTGCGGCAATTTCAGGCGTAGTACAATGACAAGTATTGGCAGGTGGTTTTTCTAATATGAAAAAAATGTTGTTTGTGTATAACCCGACGTCCGGCAAGGGACAGATTCGATTCAGCCTGTCCAGAATCATTGAGAAGTTTTCCGGAGCGGATTACGATGTGACGGTTTATCCGACCAAGGCAGCTATGGATGCGGCTCAGACAGTCTGTGCGCGTGCGGAAGAGTTTGACATGATCGTCTGCTGCGGCGGGGACGGCACGCTCGATGAGGTAGTGACCGGGCTGATGGAGAGCGGCTCGGGCCGCCCGGTCGGTTATATCCCATGCGGCAGCACGAATGACTTCGCTTCCAGCGTCGGCATTCCGCGGCAGATGGAGCAGGCGGCGGATACGATCCTCAATGGTGAGCCATTTACCTGCGACCTGGGCCGTTTTAATGAAAAAGACTATTTTGTCTATGTGGCGGCGTTTGGTCTGCTTACCGACGTCTCCTATCAGACAAAGCAGGAGTTAAAGAATGTACTCGGCCACGCGGCTTACATCATTGAAGGCGTGAAACGGCTGGGCAGCTGGCGTTCCTATCGGATCAAGGTCGAGAGCGAGGAGTTTTCTGACAGCGGGGATTTCATTTACGGCATGGTAACAAACTCGGACTCTGTGGGCGGCTTCAAGGGACTCCCGGGCAAGAATGTCGTTCTGAATGACGGACTGTTTGAAGTCATGCTTGTGCGCACCCCGGCCGATCTGATGGACTGGCAGAAGACCATTACCGCGCTGCTCTCCGGCGAGGAAAACAGCGGCTGCGTCATCCGGTTCAAGACACGCAGGCTCGTTGTGCGTTCCGAAGAGCCGCTGGCCTGGACGCGTGACGGGGAGGACGGCGGCGAGCACAGGCAGGTCGAGCTGGAAAATATGCACCAGGTGTTTGACATCGTGACGGGCACTTCGGAAGCGTCAGAGGCAAATAAGCTGACAGCAGACGCGGATACTCCGGACGAGGCATTTCCGGAGATCGCGGCAGCTGACATGACGGCGGATCCGGAGGATACCTCTGAACCGGAAAAAAACGGTTCTCACAACGATGCTGATGCCGCTCCGTATCCAGATACTGCCAATCCGGATGGTGAGACAGGAAAAGCACCGAAAGTGGATCCTGAGGATTCTGCTGGCGCGACCGGCGCGGGTGCATCGCAGGCAGATCAGAAAACAGATTGCCAGATGGGGGCCACATCTTCAGGAGCAGTTTCCCAGCTTCGAGAAAGTGTGATGCGGGAGCGGGAGTTTCTGGCTGAGTTTGTCCAGATGCTGTCGGAAACTGTGCCGGAGGTAAACTGAAGGGACGCAGTTGCCATTGAGCGGGCGCCGAAACCGGGCGAATGCTCTGCCATTGAGCGGGCGCCGAAACCGGGCGGATGTTGTCTTCGACAGGATGCAGTAAACAGAGAGCAGCCATCCCATCATTGGTCGAATGCTGCAAATGGAAACGCAGGCTACCATTGTCCAGGTACTGTAATTGGGACCGTCCGCTGTCATTGAATGAGCAGAAGCTGCAGGCAGGGGGCAGGCTATTATCCGTGCGGAACAACACAAATGATATTGTTGACTAGAAACAGGAGGTTTTACAAATGCTTTATATTGGTGTAGATCTTGGCACATCGGCAGTCAAGCTTCTGCTGATGGAAGGGGACGGACGGATTCAGAAGATTGTCTCGAAGGAATATCCGCTGTATTTCCCCAACCCGGGCTGGTCTGAGCAGAGTCCGGAGGACTGGTATACGCAGACGATGGAGGGCTTAAAGGAGCTGCTCTCCGACTGTGACCGCAGCCAGGTAGCCGGCATCAGCTTTGGCGGCCAGATGCACGGACTGGTGATTTTAGATGGGGATGACCAGGTGATCCGTCCGGCGATTCTGTGGAATGACGGGCGCACTTCTAAGGAATGTGATTATCTGAATAATGTGATCGGGCGCGAAAAGCTCTCCGCATATACGGCGAATATCGCGTTTGCGGGTTTTACCGCTCCGAAGCTTCTCTGGGTGAAGGCAAACGAGCCGGAGAATTTTGCCCGCATTGAGAAGATTATGCTTCCCAAGGATTATCTGGCGTATCGTCTCTCCGGCGTACACTGTACGGATGTGTCGGACGCGTCCGGCATGCTGCTCTTTGATGTAAAGAACCGCTGCTGGTCGCAGGAGATGCTGGATATCTGCGGCGTCCGTAAGGAGCAGATGGCGCAGATTTTTGAGAGCTATGAGGTGGTCGGCACCGTGCTTCCCGAGATTGCAGCTGAACTCGATATTCCTTCAGACGTAAAGGTGATCGCCGGGGCGGGAGACAATGCGGCTGCCGCGGTCGGCACCGGTACGGTCGGGGAAGGACAGTGCAATATTTCTCTGGGAACAAGCGGCACGATTTTTATTTCATCCGAGAATTTTGGTGTGGACAAATTTAATGCACTTCACGCATTTGCCCATGCAGACGGCCACTATCATCTGATGGGTTGCATGCTCAGTGCGGCATCCTGTAATAAGTGGTGGATGGATGAGATTATCGGTACGAAGGATTACGCGGCGGAGCAGGCGAAGATTTATGATTCGGAAAATCCGGAGGATACAGGAAAGCTGGGCGAGAACCATGTCTATTATCTGCCTTACCTGATGGGCGAGCGTTCTCCGCATAACAACCCGAACGCGCGAGCGACCTTTATCGGCATGACAATGGATACAACCCGCGCGGACATGACGCAGGCAGTGCTTGAAGGCGTGGCGTTCGCGCTTCGGGATTCTCTTGAAGTGGCGAAATCGCTCGGACTGAACATCGAGCGCACGAAAATCTGCGGCGGCGGCGCGAAGAGCCAGCTCTGGAAGGTCATCATCGCGAATGTCCTGAACCTGAAGGTGGATCTGATTGAGAGCGAGGAGGGCCCGGGCCTGGGCGGCGCGATACTCGCGGCGGTGGGCTGCGGCGAATACGCTTCTGTCGAGGAGGCAGCCTCGAAGCTTGTACACGTTGTCGGCACGATTGAGCCGGATCCGGCTCTTGTCGCGAAGTACGAAGCCAGATATGCGCAGTTTAAGCAGATCTATCCGACCTGCAAGCCGCTGTTTGATATTATAGGCTGAGACGTCAATTACAGGTCAGGATGTCACAGGAAAGGATATCCTAAGCCGGGATACCATATGTTGAGCTATCTGGCGTAAGCTTATCGGTGATGCCTTCATTAAAACATCAGCTGTACTATTTCTGTCAGTCGGCGATCCGGCTTATCGCGCACAGGAAACAGATGACGGATGGCTGCTGGGAATAAACGGCAGTATGGCACCTCGGTACTTCAATAAGGCAAAAAGCAAAATTAACATATAATAATATTAAGGAGGACAAACCAAATGCAAAACATTCCAAAGGTAAAACTCGGTATCGTCGCGGTGAGCCGTGACTGTTTCCCGGAGTCTCTTTCTGTCAACAGAAGGAAAGCACTCATCGACGCCTACAAGGCGAAGTATGACGCATCAGACATTTATGAATGCCCGATCTGCATCGTAGAGAGTGAGATTCACATGGTGCAGGCGCTCGAAGACATCAAGGCTGCCGGCTGCGACGCGCTGGTCGTATACCTGGGCAACTTTGGACCGGAGATTTCCGAGACACTTCTTGCGAAGCATTTTGACGGACCGGCGATGTTCGTGGCGGCGGCAGAGGAGTCCGGCAAGGATCTGATTCAGGGCCGCGGCGACGCTTACTGCGGTATGCTGAACGCCAGCTACAATATCAAGCTGCGCAACATCCATGCTTACATACCGGAATATCCGGTGGGCACCGCAGAAGAGTGCGCGGACATGATCCACGATTTCGTGCCAATTGCGCGCGCGGTGGTAGGCCTTCAGAACCTTAAGATTATCAGCTTTGGTCCGCGTCCGCTGAATTTCCTGGCATGCAACGCGCCGATCAAGCAGCTGTACAACATCGGAGTAGAGATCGAGGAGAATTCCGAGCTTGACCTGTTCGAAGCGTTTAATAAGCACGCAGGCGATGCACGTATCCCGGATGTAGTGAAGGATATGGAGGCAGAGCTTGGGGCGGGCAACCAGAAGCCGGAGATCCTTTCCAAGCTTGCGCAGTATGAGCTGACACTGCTTGACTGGGTGGAGGCGCACAAGGGCTACCGCAAGTATGTGGCAATCGCAGGCAAATGCTGGCCGGCATTCCAGACACAGTTCGGCTTTGTACCGTGCTATGTGAACAGCCGTCTGACAGGTCGCGGCATTCCGGTATCCTGCGAGGTAGATATCTACGGCGCACTCAGCGAGTTCATCGGCACCTGCGTCAGCGATGATGCTGTTACCCTGCTTGATATCAATAACACCGTTCCGGCTGATATTTACGAAGAGGATATCAAGGGCAAATTCAATTATACGCAGAAGGATACCTTCATGGGCTTCCACTGCGGCAACACCTGCTCAAAGAAGCTGACCTCCTGCACGATGAAGTACCAGATGATCATGGCCAGAAGCCTTCCGGTTGAGGTGACCAACGGCACGCTCGAGGGCGATATCATCCCGGGCGACATCACGTTCTACCGTCTGCAGAGTACCTCGGACAATATCCTCCGCGCATATGTCGCACAGGGCGAAGTGCTTCCGGTGGCAACTCGTTCCTTCGGCGGCGTAGGTATCTTCGCGATTCCGGAGATGGGCCGTTTCTACCGTCATGTCCTGATTGAGGGCGGATTCCCGCATCATGGCGCGGTTACTTTTGGCCATCATGGAAAAGCACTGTTTGAGGTATTCAAGCTTATCGGTGTATGTCCGGAAGAGATTGGATACAATCATCCGGCAGGACTTCCGTACCGCACGGAAAATCCGTTTGCGTAAATAAATTCACCATCCTTCTTCAACATTTCTGCGGCTTCATGCAGGAAAACGCGCTGCGTGGCCCTGACGGAATCGGAGACTCAGTGAAAGACTTTCCCCATCCTGTGTTTTCGGGCACAGGATGAGGAAATTTATATGCACAGAGCCGGGCAAGGAGTTTTGCGACTAAAGCCGCACCCGGCTCGCGCAGGCTATGTTCCGATTTGCGAAGCAAATCGAGAACTCTGGATAGGGTGAGGGAACTCCCCCTATCCGTTTCAAAAAACATTCGAATTTTGAAGAAGGATATAAACAAGATCAGGAGGACAAAATGGAAAAGAAACCATTTGGAAAACTGGCAGATGGCGCAGAGGTAACCCTCTACTCTTTTACGAATAAAAACGGAGCGTCCCTGACCGTTATGGATCTGGGAGCCACAGTGGTAAACGTGGTCGTCCTTGACCGCGACGGCAATCCGGTGGACGTCGTACTTGGCTATGACACTCCGCAGGAATATGTGGACGGCGGCTGCTATTTTGGCGCCGTAATCGCTCCGAACGGTAACCGCATTGACAAAGGACGTTTCTCCATCGGGGAGAAGACCTATCAGCTTCCGATCAATGACAACGAAAACAATCTGCACAGCGGTCCGCATGGAGCCGATGAGAAGATCTGGGAAGTGTCCGCGATTGATGAGGAGGCGAACAGCATTTCCTTCCACATCGTGATTCCGGACGGCACCAACGGGTTCCCGGGAAACATTGACACTACGGTGACATATACTCTGACTGAGGATAATGCGGTGACGATCCATTATGAAGCCACATCCGACCAGGATACCATCGCGAACATGACGAACCACACGTATTTCAACCTCGCGGGGCACGCATCAGGCTCCATTGAGGATCAGACCCTGATGCTCACTGCGGACAGCTACACGCCGGTGATTGACTTTCAGGCGATTCCGACGGGCGAAATCACTCCGGTTACGGGCACGCCGATGGACTTCCTTACAGCAAAGAAGATCGGCCTTGACATTGACGCGGAATTTGAGCAGCTTAAATTCGTCGGCGGATATGACCATAATTACGTGCTTCCGGACGGCGGCGGCGCGGTGCAGAAAATCGCGGAGGCCTGCAGCGAAGAGAGCGGCATCTGCATGGAAGTATTTACTGACTGCTGCTGCGTCCAGTTCTACGCGGGCAATGGGATCACCGACCAGCCCGGGAAAAATGGCGTGACCTATCACAAACGCCAGGGCTTCTGTCTGGAATCCCAGTTTGCGCCAAACGCCATCAACGATCCGGCGTTCCGCTCACCGGTGCTTAAGGCGGGAGAAAAATACGACACGCAGACCAGCTACCGGTTTTCAGTGAAGTAAGAATGGCCTGACATGTAGCAGAAAATAGTTCGCCGGTCACTATTTACAGTCTTGTGAAACAATCCGGCGGCGCGGAAGAAGAATGTATGTAAAAGCACACATATGAATGGGCAGGGCAAGCCTGGCCTGTCCCCTGTAAGAAAACGGTTTGTCCGTAGGGGACTGGGCTTGCCCTGCCCAAAAAGTTATAAAGCAGGCCGTAGTGTAAGCAATTAAGAATCGGGAACTTTGGATAGGGTGAGAGGACTCCTGCTATCCGATTCTGGAGAGTGGAACATGGACTATGAAGCGTTGCTGGACCTGGCGACGGAGCTGGGCTACCAGCTGGCCATATGCGGAGCAGAGACATTTCGGATAGAAGAAAGCATTATGCGGATATTGGACGCGTACCGCGCGGAAATTGCAGAAGCTACAGAAACTGCGGGGACGATGAAGGCAGCAGAGACCATGAAAAAGGCGGAGACCGCAAAAAAGGCAGATACCAAAAAGGCAGATACCAAAAAGGCAGATACCAAAAAGGCAGATACCAAAAAGG
>JAJQEO010000027.1:0-1866 GCA_021201665.1 Lachnospiraceae bacterium
GCACGGTGGTAAAGGTGGGCGCAGCGTTTGGCACCACGATTACCCTCTACGTGACTGAGACCGATGAAAATGGTGTACCGGTCGAGTCTGAATCGGACGAGTTCCTGTATGTGGTAACGGTCGAAGGTACTGATGTGGTGCTGACGGAGAGTAGTATCAATGCAGAAGTCATCATCACAAACCAGGAAGTAGAAGAGAGCGAGGAAGAGGAAGAAGAGACCGAAACTGAAACTGAAACAGAGACAGAAACCGAGATATCGACGGAATCTGAAACCACCTCGGCAGCTCAGACCGGCGATGACACGCCGCTGGCGCAGTATTTTGGCCTGATGCTTCTGGCGATGGCGGCACTCCTCGGAGAAGGTTTCCACAGAAGAAAACGTGCCAGAGGGCAGAAATAAAGGGAACGCCCCAAAATGATTGCAGCAAAGCAGAAGGCGGATGCCGCAAAACTGAGAGCAAAAGAGGCTGAAGAGAAGAACGCTGTCCTTCTGCATAAGATGCAGGAACATACGCGGGAGGTAGCAAACCTGCGGAAGCAGATGAAGCTGGCATAGCGTGCCACGACACAGACAGGGACGCGCTCCGCACCCGGGCATAAAAAGTGAGCCTGGCAAACATATGATTACAACAAAACAGCAAACGACCCCGCCGCTCGTAATGAAACGGCGGGGTCTTCTGATTAAGCTAAATACGTCGGAAATTAAATTTACACGTTGTGTATTTTGCAAAAGTGTGTTATGATGAAAACCATGAAAGGAAGAATAGCCTGCCGCTGCAGTAATCGGACAGGGAATGCGGCAGGCTATATACAGAGACGACCGGTGGACCTACAGAACAGGAGGGGATATTCATGCCACGTGGTAAAAAGAAATTTATCATAGAAGATGGGGTATTGACTCGCTATAACGGATCGGACGCAGTGGTGAAGGTGCCTGACAGTGTGGAGGTGATAGGAGCATCTGTTTTTGAGGATTGTGCCGCAATAACATCCGTTGAACTCCCGGAATCGGTGGTCACGATCGAAAGGGAGGCATTTGCCCGCTGCCGGTCGCTGAAGACGATTCGATTTCCTGCGTCCCTGAGGGAAATCGGCTGCGCCGCTTTTTCCAACTGCATAAATCTGGCTCTGATCGAGTTTCCGGAAAAGACGGTGGAATATGAAACGTATGATTTTGAAGAAGAATTCGTTCACATGCATTCTTGCCTGCTCGGAATCCCTCAATTGCTGGAAATCTCGCCGTATGCGTTTGAAAACTGCATTTCCTTAACCTCTGTAGAGCTTCCGGAAGGAGTCAATATTATTGGCCAGGGCACCTTTTTACACTGCCGCAGCCTGGTTTCAATCCGTTTTCCGGCAAGTCTGTATCGCTTAACGGATTGTTTTTCTATGGAGTGGCGGGCAGACCATGGCGTATTTGAAGGCTGTACTGCCTTGAAAACAGTGGAGCTCCCGGGACATCTGGCAGAGATCGGAGAGAGGACCTTTAAGGACTGCACAGGGCTTTGCTCGGTTTTTCTGCCGGAGAGCCTGAAGGAAATCAGAAAGAGCGCATTTGAGGGCTGTACATCCCTGACTTCCATCCGGCTGCCGGATGAGCTGACTGAAATCGGGGAGGCCGCCTTCGCCAGCTGCAGATCTCTGGAGTGTCTGACGATCCCTACGCATGTTAAAGTCATTGAGAAAAATACGTTTGCCAAGTGCCTGCATTTGAGACAAATCACATTGCCGGAGGGTCTTGAAGCGATACGGGAAGGTGCATTCTACCGCTGTAAATCTCTCGAGTCGGTATCCGTGACGGGTTCCGTGGCTGAGCATTCTGAGACAGGCACCATTCCGGCGCATTCTGAGACAGGCACCATTCC
>JAJQEO010000027.1:1966-46849 GCA_021201665.1 Lachnospiraceae bacterium
CTGAGCATTCTGAGACAGGCACCATTCCGGCGCATTCTGAGACAGGCACCATTCCGGCGCATTCTGGGACAGGCACCATTCCAGCGCATTCTGAGACAGGCACCATTCCAGCGCGTTCTGAGACAGGTTCCACGCCCGCACGATCTGAGATGAGCTCTATCCTTGCACGTGTCCGAGTGGAAGACGGTGCTTTTCTGCGATGCCCGGCGGGATTAGAAAAGACAGCAGGGAAGGACGCGATAGAAACAATCGGGGTGATTTTTCCGGATAACATCCCTCCCAAATGGAAAACCAAAGCGCTCAGCAGTCTGGAAAAGGCACTCTCTCCAATAACGATCAACAGCCGGGAGGAAGTACTTCCTTCCGGATATAGTCTGGAAGTATTTGACGAAAAAGAGATTGAGAAAGCGTGGAAGACTGTGGACATTCCGCTGCTTTTGATTGATGCTGACCATATTCCCGGCGAGGCGTGCGTTAAAATGCAAAGACAGATATATGATCCGATCTTTCTGGTGATGAGCGATAAATTGAATAAAGAACCGAGTGAGGAAGCAAACGAAAAACCAAACGCAGAACCAAATGCAGAACCAAATGCAGAAGCAAGTGCAGAACCAAACGAAGAACCGAATGAAGAATCGTGTGGGGACACGCGGCGCATTATTTACGAAAGGATCCTGAGAGAGATGGGCAAATATAGGAATATTGAGTGGGAGCTCGTCTATCGCCCGGAGTTTTATTATGAATCGTATTCTGGCCCGGAATTCGAAGTACTGCTTTCTTCGGCGGATACAGAAGAAACAGGGGAACTATTTCAAATTCAGACTTTTTACGGTAATGGGCAGAAGGTCAGCCTGGCTGCGTTTCTGGAACGATCTTAGGTCTTTACAAACGATTTTTTCGCAAAATGGCAAGATTTCGGTCCCGGTTTATCCGGGCCAGGCCTTTACAAACGATTTTTTCGCAAAATGGCAAGATTTCGATTCCGGTTTATCCGGGTCAGGACACATTAAACGACATTTTTCGCAGAATGGCAAAAATTTTAATTTCGGCTTATCCAGGGTAGCAACTACAAAAGAATTTTTCATAAAATGGTAAAATTCTGGTTCTGGCTCATCCGGGACAGGTTAGAGGAGAGAAAGACAATGGACTGTAAAGTAAGAATAAAAGAGCTTCGTGAGCGTATGGGTATGAACCGCAGGGAATTCTGTGAATACTTTCAGATTCCCTATCGGACTGTGACAGAGTGGGAGCTGGGGCACCGTCATGCGCCGGACTATGTCCTGCGGCTGCTGGAGTATTACGTTCGAGTGGAAGAGGCAAGAGACGCGGGCGATATGAGTCTTGGAAGAAACAGGAAGGGCATAAATAGCGCGGAGAACACAAATAATGTAGATGCCGCAAAAAAGACCACCGGCCTGATTCACATCTACTGCGGGGATGGCAAAGGGAAAACCACGACCGGGATGGGTCTCTGCGCCCGCGCGGCCGGGTACGGCCTGCGGGTGTTGATCTACCAGTTTATGAAGGACAATTCCACCAGCGAGCGGCAGGTGCTTGCCCTCTCGGAAAACATTACGCTTGTAGACGGGCTGCCGCAGGAAAAATTCAGCTTCCAGATGACGGCGGAGGAGAAGGCAGAGCGGAAGGCCTACTATGAAAACCAGCTGCGCACAGTAACGTGCAGGGCAGTGGACGAGGGCTATGACGTGCTGTTTCTGGATGAGGTCATTTACACAATCCGCGCCGGACTGCTCGAGGAAACGCTGCTTCTGGACTTCCTGCGAAATAAGCCTGCCGGACTTGAGGTCATTCTGAGCGGACAGGGGCCGGGCCAGGAGCTGATTGAGCTGGCGGATTACGTATCGGAGATTAAAAAGGTGCGGCATCCGTTTGACAAAGGGATCCGCGCGCGCGGAGGGATTGAGAGCTGAGAGGACAGGATTCTGGATATTCAGAAGGACAATAATCAAATCAATCGTGAAAGGAAGGTGCAATAAATGCCATTACCAAAAGAGCAGATTTACACAGAAGATGATTACTGGAGTCTTCCGGAAAATGTCCGCGCGGAGCTTATTAACGGACAGCTTTACTATATGGCGGCTCCCAGTCGGCTTATATGATGATTTTGCCATTGATTTTGCGGAACTAATGGCAGGTATGCCTGCATCGGGGTATTTGACTGACGGCAGATTAACTGAGATGTTCTTTCTTCTCATACGAATGCAGCCAGTCTGATCTGAGCAGATACACGAGAAATACGACGCTGCTCAGGCTCCAGGTGAGCGGGTAAGCCCAGGCGATGGTCTGGTAGACGGGGAAGTAGCGCAGCGCCACGGTGACATAGAGGATGCGCACGCCGCACCAGAAGGCCAGCATGGTCAGCATCGGCACGAAGGATTTGCCGCAGCCTCTCATGACGCCGGCCGCGCAGTGCGAGAAGGCCAGCATCAGGAAGAAGGGCGCTACGGTCCGGGCGTGGATGGTGCCGTAGCTGACGGCCTCCGCGGAGTCTACGAAAAAGCGCAGCGCGTAAGGACACCAGATATAGAAGATGACGCCGACCAGCTCGGCGAGGATCATTCCGGACGCGATCCCAAAGATGGCGCCTTTTTTGGCGCGGTCGTATTGCCGGGCGCCGAGGTTCTGGCTGACGAAGGTGGGCAGGGACATGGACATGCTCATGATCGGCAGGAATACGAAGCCTTCGATCTTGGCATACGCGCCCTGGCCGGACATGGCGTAGGCGCCGAAGGAGTTGATGTTGGTCTGCACCACCAGATTGCCAAGGCTGATGACGGAGTTCTGGATACCGGTGGGGAGTCCCTGGGTGATGATCTGGGAGAGGATCCGTTTATCAAAGCGCAGCTTGTGGATATCCAGCCGCGTGTAGTCTTTCAGACGGCACATGCGGATCAGGCACAGGATGACGCTTAAGCCCTGTGAGGTGACGGTAGCGGCCGCCGCACCGGCCACGCCGCAGCCGAAGCCCGCCACGAGGACGAGATCGAGCATCACGTTGACCAGTGAGGAGAAAATCAGGTAGTAAAGCGGGTGGACGCTGTCCCCGAGGGCGCGCATGACGGACATAAAAATATTGTACATGATAACGGTGGAGACGCCCGCGCAGTAGATGCGGAAATATGTGAGCGAGTAGGGCAGTACGTTTTCGGGCGTATTCATCAGCACCAGGATGTGAGGCACCAGCGTCAGGCCGATGATCGTGGCCGCGATCGAGGAGACGATGCCGAACAGGACGTTGTTGTGGACGGCCTTCTGGACATTTTCCTCCTCCTTCGCCCCGAAATAGCGCGATATGATCACGCCGCCGCCGATGGCGATTCCGTTGAAAAATCCGATAATCATAAAGGTAAGGCTGCCGCCGGAGCTGACCGCCGCGAAGGCTTCTGTACTCGCGAAATTTCCGATTACCCACGCGTCAGCCATATTGTAGAGCTGCTGCAGCAGCTGCCCAAGAAATACGGGTATCGCGAACGAGACGATACCCTTTACAATAGGTCCCTTTGTCAGCACTACTGCCGAGCTGCCGGTGTGAGAGCTGCCGTGGATCTGATGATGAAGCCAGTTCATTGGTAAAAAATCCTTCTTTCTTTTTCCCTTGATGTTATGATAATTCCTGTTTTATGTCGATGCCTACAATGTGGTTCTTACTCCCGAAAAAATGATTTTCGTAATTGTTCAGTATCTTCACAGCTGCAATTATTTTCGGAAGGATCTATTTGTAGTTGGCATTTTTAATCAGGCTGCTGTCCGTTTGGGTACCTGTCGTATCATAGAACCTCGGATGTCGATGTCTGCCAGATTGCCACGATGATTGTATGTTTTGCGTTTACTGCACGCATTGCTTTTTACGAGTCTGTTTCATGGCTTATCAGCTGTTTAACGCCTGTCAACTTCCTCAACAATATGCACATCCATCTGTGGATAGGGGATGTGCAGCCCCTCGCGGTCAAATTCCATTTTAATGCGCTCATTCATCTGCCAGAGCACCGGGTAATATTTTGCGGTGGGGACGAAGCAGCGCAGGCCGAGGACGATGCCGTTTTCGCCAAGCTCGGATACGAAGACGATGTGTTCTTCCTCCTGGATCACGTCCGAGGATTCCTGGATGAGCTGCTCGAGCACTCTTTTGGCCTTCTGTAAATCATCCCTGTAGGAAATGCTCACCTTGACCTCCAGCTTGCGGCGGTCGGCGGCGGTCACGTTGACCATCACATTGTCCGCGAGTGTTCCGTTAGGGACGATGACCTTGCGCGTGTCGGTGGTCAGCAGGGTGGTGTACATGATCTCGATTTTCAGAACCGTTCCCTCGACGCCCTGCGTGATGATGTAGTCGCCGACATGGAAGGGCTGGAAAACCAGGATAAGAAAGCCGCCCGCCAGGTTGGATAGACCGCCCTGAAAGGCCAGGCCGAGCGCGACACCGCCGGATGCTACCAAAGCAGCGACCGAGGTCTCGGTCACGCCGAACTGCATCGCGATGCCGAGTACCAGCACACAGTACAGCAGAATTTTGACCATCGAACAGGAAAAGGTAATGGCGCCCTCCTGCATTTTGGTGCGCTTGAGCATGCCGCGGACGGTGTTCGTCAGCCAGGCGATTACCTTCCGTCCGATCAGATAAACGACGATGCACAGGACGACCTTCAAAAGAAAGGCAAGCAGCGCCGGCATTGCGGCGCTGAGGGATTCTGATAATGAATATAGCCAGTTCTTGATCATTTAATGTTCTCCGAAACTCGATTCAATAAAGAGGAATCCTGATTCCCGCGAAGCAGCGAACCAGATAGCTATGCCCTTAATAATACGTCACGACCAGCATTCCGATATAAGCATTCTCGTAGATGATCTGCGCCATATCGTCGGGCAGGTTTACGCAGCCATGCGAGCCGTCGGTCAGGTAGATATCGCCGCCGAATTCGGAGCGCCAGTTGGCGTCGTGGAGGCCATAGTTGCCGTAGTAGGCCATCCAGTACTGCACATCTGAGGTATAATCCGCTCCGTGAAGCGTGGCGGGGGAGGCCATATAGTAAATGGTATAGACACCCTCCGGCGTCTGGCGGTCGGGGTCGCTGTAGGTGCCGCTGACGCAGTCGCTCTCGTAGAGAAGCTCGCCGTCCACATAGAGCCAGACCTTCTGGTTCGTGAGATCGACCTCTACGTAGGTGTCGGAGATATCGTTCTGAGAGTTAAATTCATAGCCGCGGCTGTTCCAGACGGCTTCCATACTGCCGCTTTCCCCGGATTTGACCCTGGAAAGGAGCCGTGAGGCGGTGGACGATACGTCCATGCTCCAGCCGTAGGTGCCTGCGGTGATGGTGATTGTTTCCCCGAGGCTGGTGGTGAATTCCCGGCCATTTTCCAGCGTGCTGCGCACATCGGAAAGAGCCTGCACCCAGGCGGTCAGCGCCTCCTCGTCATAGATGAGCGTGTGTTCCTCTTCGGAAATGGAAACCCAGGCGGCGACTGTCTCGGCGGTCAGGTAATCCCGCATTGCGTCGGTCTTGATTGTGAGCAGAAAATCTTCATAAATGCCGCCCTCCGCGAAAGGATTGGACAGGTCCGTGTCTGCGTTGTCCGTCTCGCTGACCCAGGTTTTAGTCAGCTTCCACCGCTGGTTGGCGCGGCCGGTGTATTCCTGCAGAACGACCTGCGAGCCCCGGTGCGCGAAGGAATCATCCAGCGTCAGGTAGCTGCCGTCTGTTGCCTGGATGTAGTAGCTGCCGTCGCCGGCGTCCGTCAAAGTAAAGGACTGGGAGGCTCTTGCGGAGGCACTGGCGCCCGCGATGAGCTCCGAGAGCGCAACACTGCCGGTGACAGATACCGCCGCATTTCCAGAAGAATCGCCGCCTGATGAGCCGCCCGCAGAACTGCCGGAAGAATCATCCGAAGCTCCGTCGATAAAAGTAAAGGTCACCGCTTCCCCGGAGGAAAGCACGCTCAGCCGCCAGGTGGAGCCGGGCAGCTCCTCTAAATAAAATTTCTGCTGATTGACGTCGAGACGATCGTATAGCTGCAGGGAATCATAGTCCGTATCAAGTACGGTACAGGTCTTCGCGTCCAGCACAAGGTCGTCGCTGGTCACGCTGGTGATTTCATAGAGACCGGAGGAAAGATCGGCAGCTTCCGTCCCTGATGCAAGGGAGATTTCCGCCGCTAAGGCCGCTTCCTCTTCTGTTGCCTGTGCCTCTGATTCGACTAAGGCCTCCGCCGCCGCAGATACCTGAGCCTCCGAGCTTGCCAGAGCCTCTGCCGCTTCCGCCGCCTGGGCGGTCAACTCTGCCAGAGCTTCTGCCGTTTCGATTGCCTGTGTAGTCGCATCCGACAAGGCCTCTGCCGCCTGTGCGGCTGCCTCCGACAAAGCCTCTGCAGCTTCAGCTTCCTCCGATACCGATTCTGATCCGGACGCGGTATCGGCCTCCGCATCCGCTTGTGCCGCTTCGGCTGCCGATCCGGGCGCGGCAAAAAGAACAGCCGCCAGAAAGGCAGAAATACCTAAATATTTTATCCTTGTTGTTTTCATTGAAAAACCTCTGCTGCTCTCCGGCCATTACGCCCCGATCGCGTTGCCGGTATAGAGCTGGTAGTACCGCCCCTTCTGCTCGATCAGCTGGTCGTGCGTGCCGCGCTCGATGATGCGGCCCTGCTCGAGTACCATAATGCAGTCGGAATTCTTGACCGTAGAGAGACGGTGCGCGATGACGAAGGTCGTGCGGCCTGCCATCAGGTGATCCATGCCCTCCTGTACGATGCGCTCGGTACGGGTATCGATGGAGCTTGTCGCTTCGTCGAGGATCAGCACCGGCGGGTCGGCGATGGCCGCGCGTGCGATCGCGAGCAGCTGGCGCTGGCCCTGGCTTAAATTCGCGCCGTCGCCAGTCAGCATGGTGTCATAGCCCTGCGGGAGACGGCGGATAAAGCCGTCCGCGTTGGCCAGCTTCGCGGCCGCCACGATTTCCTCGTCGGTAGCGTCCAGCTTGCCGAAACGGATATTTTCCTTGACAGTGCCGGTAAACAGGTGCGTATCCTGCAGCACAATGCCGAGGGAACGGCGCAGGTCGGCTTTTTTGATCTTGTTGACATTGATGCCATCGTAGCGGATCTTACCGTCCTGGATGTCGTAGAAACGGTTGATCAGGTTGGTGATCGTCGTCTTGCCGGCGCCGGTGGAGCCGACGAAGGCAATCTTCTGTCCGGGTGTTGCGTAGAGCTTGATGTCGTGAAGCACAATCTTTTCATCGGTGTAGCCGAAATCCACGCCGTCAAAAACGATGTCGCCGGTCAGTTCCTTATAGTCCACAGAACCGTCCGCCTGGTGCGTGTGCTTCCATGCCCACATGCCTGTCCGGCTCTCGGACTCGGTCAGTTTGCCGTTCTCTTCTTTCGCGTGAACCAGAGTCACGTAGCCGTTGTCGGCCTCCGGCTCCTCGTCCATGAGGCGGAAAATACGGTCCGCGCCGGCCATGGCCATGATGATGGAGTTGAACTGCTGGCTGACCTGGTTGATCGGCATGCTGAAGCTCTTGTTGAAGGTCAGGAAGCTTGCCAGACCGCCCAGCGTAAAGCCGCCGATACCATTCAGGGCGAGGATGCCGCCGATGATTGCGCAGAGCACATAGCTGACATTGCCCAGCTGCGCGTTGATTGGGCCTAAGAAGCTGGAATACGTATTCGCCCGGTCCGCGCTGACGCAGAGCGCGTCATTCAGTTCGGTAAAATCCTTTTTACATTCCTCTTCGTGGCAGAAGACCTTGACGACCTTCTGGCCCTTCATCATTTCTTCGATATAACCATTTACCTTACCGAGATTTCTCTGCTGCTCGATAAAGTATTTGCCGCTTAATCCGGTCGCCTTGCTGGTACAGAAGAGCATGACGCCCACCATGACCAGTGTCACGCAGGTCAGCGGGATGCTCAGGATCAGCATGCTGATAAATACGCTGACAATGGTAAATGCTGCGTTGATGACCTGCGGAATACTCTGGCTGATCATCTGGCGCAGGGTGTCGATGTCGTTGGTGTAGACCGACATGATGTCGCCGTGCGCATGGGTGTCAAAATATTTGATCGGCAGCGTCTCCATATGGGAGAACAGGTCGTCCCTCAGATGCCGGAGCGTGCCCTGCGATACGGTCACCATGATGCGGTTATAGAGGTAGACGGATACGACGCCGAGCGCGTAGAAGCAGGCCACCCTGCCGATCGCGCGGGCGAGCGGGTCGAAATCCGGGTTGTCCGTCAGTAAAAACGGGGTGATGTATTCGTCAATCAGGTTCTTCGTGAAAAGAGTCCCCTGCACGTTAGCAAGCACGCTGCAGCAGATCAGCACGAAGACGATCAGACAATGAAATTTATAATCGCGGAAAATGTATTTCATCAGCCTTGCGAGAAGCTTTCCGGGATTCTGCACACTTGGTTTGACTCCGCGGGGAGTCCCCTGTCCTGGACCTGGCATAATCAGTCACCTGCCTTTTCATCAAAATCGCCGCCGCCGCCCGTCTGAGACTCGTATACCTCGCGGTAAATCTCATTTGTGGCCAGCAGCTCCTCATGAGTTCCAAAACCATTGATCCGGCCTTCATCCATGACGATGATCCGGTCCGCGTCCTGCACACTGGAAATGCGCTGCGCGATGATCAGCTTGGTCGTATCCGGGATATCTTCGCGGAACGCACGGCGGATCTTCGCATCGGTCGCGGTGTCCACGGCGCTCGTGCTGTCGTCGAGGATCAGGATCTTCGGATTCTTCAGAAGTGCGCGGGCGATGCACAGACGCTGCTTCTGTCCGCCGGATACGTTCGAGCCGCCCTGTTCGATATAAGTATTGTAGCCATCCGGGAAGGCCCGGACAAAATCATCCGCGCATGCGAGGCGGCAGGCCTCCTGGCACTCCTCATCCGTGGCGTTTTTATTGCCCCAGCGCAGGTTTTCATAGATCGTGCCGGAGAAAAGGACATTTTTCTGAAGCACAACGGCTACCTGGTTGCGGAGCACTTCCATATCGTACTCGCGGACATCCCGGCCGCCGACCTTCACAGAGCCCTCCGAGACATCGTAAAGACGGCTGATCAGGTTAACCAGACTGGTCTTCGCACTGCCGGTGCCGCCGATGATACCGATGGTCTCTCCGGCGTGAATGTCCAGATTGATATCCGCGAGCACGTATTCTTTGCTGTCCTTATGGTAGGAAAAAGCCACATTCTCAAAACGGATGCTGCCGTCCGCCACATCCATTACCGGATGCTCCGGGTTGGTCAGATCCGGCTCCTCGTCCAGCACTTCGCAGATACGGCGGGCGCTGGCCACGCTCATCGAGATCATGACAAAGATCATCGAGAGCATCATCAGGCTGGAAAGAATATTCATGCAGTAGGCCAGCAGGCTCATCAGCTCGCCGGTCGTGAGCGTGGAAGACACGATCATTTTCGCGCCGATCCAGCTGATCAGGATGATACAGCTGTATACGGTGAGCTGCATCAGCGGGGCGTTGATGATGACATTGTGCTCTGCCTTCACAAACAGATTATAAATATTCTGGCTGGCCTTATTGAGCTTTTTCGTCTCATAATCCTCACGGACATACGCCTTGACCACGCGGATCGCGGAGACATTCTCTTCGATCGAGGCGTTCAGGTCGTCGTATTTCGGGAAGACCTGCTGGAAATACTGGGTCGCATGCTTGACCAGGAAAATCAGGATCACGCCTAAAATCAGCGCCGCGATCAGATAGATCGAAGCCAGTCTCGCATTGATCATAAAGGCCATCACCAGCGCACAGATGATGCTGGCCGGCGCCCGCATGGCCATCTTCAGGATCATCTGATAGGCATTCTGAATATTGGTCACGTCCGTCGTCAGACGGGTCACCAGTCCTGCCGGACTGAATTTGTCAATGTTGGCAAAGGAAAAGGTCTGAATGTGGCTGAACATCTCCGCACGGAGGTTTTTCGCCAGACCGGAGGAAGCCTTCGCTCCGAACCGCCCGCCGAGCATACCGCCGGAGAGGCCGATCAGCGCACAGACCACCATCAGACCGCCGATTTTGTAAATGTGGTTAATATCGCCTGCATTTACGCCGTCGTCGATGATCGAGGCCATCAGAAACGGGATCATCGTCTCCATGATCACCTCCAGCAGCATGAACAGCGGCGTCACGATGGAGGCATTCCGGTATTCCTTTACCTGTTTCGCAAGTGTACGAATCATGGGTGGGGAATCTCCTTTCATTATTATAGTAGTGTTTTGTTTTCTGCGAAAAAATCCGCATACACGCAAAGATACCGTCATGCTGATGTTACTCGCAGACGGAATCTTTTTTCGCAATTATCATAGACAAAATGGGAAATGATGTCAAGTAAAAAAAACATAAACCTGTCGTTACTGTTCATACCTGTGCCACGCACTTGCCGCATGACATGGGTAAAAGCATAGAGCGCAACAACCTGTCAGAACCGGATCTGGCTGAAATCAATGGCAAAGTCCTGATAGATGCCGACGGGAACCACATCGGTGAAAGAGTATTCATTTTGCTCATTTTTCGCAAAGTCATATACGGTAATGCGGTTTTTATCCGGGTCGACCAGCCAGTATTCCCGGACACCGGCCGGGCGGTACAGAAACAGCTTTGTCAGATAATCGTGCTGTCTGCTTCCGGGGGAAACGATCTCAATGACCCAGTCCGGAGCACCCTCGCAGCCGCGGTCGCTGAGCTTGTCAGGGTCGCAGACAACTGAAATATCCGGTTCAAGATAAGTACAGTCATCTTCGTTTAAAAAGACACCGAATGGGGCAAAGTTTACCTCGCAGGAGCCGCCCTTCGCGTCAATGTAATCCGCGATTTTGCGGTACAGCGCACCTGTGATCCGCTGGTGCTTCCGGGACGGGGGCGCCATGTAATAAATCTGACCGCCGATCAGCTCTGCGCGCAGATCATCCGGCAAATCATAGATGTCGTCGATGGTATAAATCTGTTCTTTTGGTAATGGCATAATTTGTCCTCCTCCTCAAAATGGTTTGTGCCGCTGTGTAAACAGATTTTGATAGATTGTAAATAACCGCATGTCTGCGGCCCTGCTTGCCGCTGCAGGAATATGGTAATTTTCTGCGCTTTCACAGTTACCAATTTTCTTTTGTGTGATTTGCAGAAAGTATAGCATGAAAAACTGCCGCTGACAAGGAGACTTCATTAGCTGAAGAATCCCGTTTTTATAAAATTGGGGGTTGAAAAAATATGTTTTGTGGTTTATAGTATGCTTAACAAGGGAGCCGGAAGGGAACCGTCACTTCCCCGACCCGGCGAAATTTGTAACATGCTATAAGAAATAGCCGTCCTTAAACTTTCCAGAGTGCAGGACGGCTATTTCTTATTTTTCATTTCCAGAATCGAGACTATCAGAGAAGCAACAGTCAGTCAGATACCCTGCAGGGTATCTGACCCTCGCGGCAGTCGCCAAATATCCGTGCAAGCACGGCTACTTGGCTCGTTGCTTCGCGGGAATAAAACCATGATTCCTTCATATGTACTCATAATCATCACCCCTTCCGCAAGGTACTCGGATCAGGTGAGAGACGTCCCCCGGCTCCCCGGTTAAACATATTATACTTCCAGTGCATATAACTGGTTGATTTGGTATGAATCATATCATAAAAGCGAGAATTACACAACCAATATTTCTCAACTGAATTCGAATATTTTGGGCTATGCTAAAAAGCAAAAACAGGGATTGATTTTTTATATGGAATAAGTATAATGAAACTATTCTACGCGGACAGGAGGGATCAACACTCCTGTTCGATTTACAAATAATTAACTATTCAGAACAGTCGATGCTGTTCTAAACTGCTATTACAAAAATAAGAAAACACAGAGGAAAAGCCATGCAGTCATTATCGCAGACGCGCGCGCCGATTTACGAGGCCCTGGAGCGCTTAAAGAGAAGAAGAGTCGTCCCCTTTGACGTCCCGGGGCACAAACGGGGACGGGGAAATCCGGATCTGGTGGATTTCCTGGGAGAAAAATGTGTCGGCATCGATGTGAATTCCATGAAGCCGCTGGACAACCTCTGCCAGCCGGTCTCTGTGATCAAGGAGGCGGAGCAGCTGGCGGCGGAGGCCTTCGGCGCCTCGCACGCCTTTTTTATGGTCGGAGGCACGACCTCGGCGGTGCAGAGTATGGTACTTTCGGTCTGCCACGCCGGCGATAAGATCATTTTGCCGCGCAATGTCCATAAGAGTGTGATCAACGCGCTCGTGCTCTGCGGCGCGATTCCGGTCTACGTGAACCCGGAGACGGAGCCGAAGCTTGGCATTTCGCTGGGCATGAAGGTCTCCGAGGTGGAGCGGGCGATTCTGGAGAATCCGGGCGCGGTGGCCGTGCTGGTGAACAACCCGACCTATTACGGCATCTGCTCGGACATTCGCTCGATCGTGGAGCTGGCGCATAAATATGAGATGATGGTGCTCGCGGACGAGGCGCACGGCACGCATTTTTACTTTGGGGATAATCTTCCGGTCAGCGCGATGGCGGCGGGGGCGGACATGTCGGCCATCTCCATGCACAAGTCCGGAGGGAGCCTGACACAGAGCTCGCTTTTGCTGACCGGCGAGCATGTCAACTGGGAGTATGTGCATCAGGTGATCAACCTCACGCAGACCACCAGCGCGTCCTACCTGCTGATGTCCAGCCTCGACATTTCCCGGCGCAATCTGGTGCTGCACGGCAAAGACGCCTTCGCGAAGGTGGTCGAGATGGCGGAATACGCCCGCTCGGAGATCAACGACATCGGCGGCTACTACGCCTATGGCCGTGAAATCATCAACGGCGACAGCATTTTTGACTTTGACGTCACCAAGCTTTCCGTGTACACGCGTGACATCGGCCTGGCCGGGATCGAGGTCTACGACCTGCTGCGCGATGAATACGATATTCAGATCGAGCTTGGAGACCTCACTAATATCATGGCCTATATTTCCATCGGCGACCGCATCCAGGACATCGAGCGCCTGGTGGGCGCGCTGTTTGACATCAAGCGGCTCTACACCCGGAGTTCCGCGAAAATGCTGGATTCCGAGTACATCAACCCGATCGTGATCGAGTCGCCGCAGGCCGCCTTTTACGCGGAAAAGGATTACCTGCCCATCCGCAGGACGGTGGGGCGCACCTGCGGGGAGTTCGTCATGTGCTACCCGCCGGGGATCCCGATCCTCGCGCCGGGCGAGATGATCACGCAGGAAATTATCGAATATATTTTGTACGCTAAGGAAAAAGGCTGCTCCCTGCAGGGCACGGAGGATCCGGGGGTCGAATACCTCAACGTACTCAAGGACGAGCGGCAGGTGTGGAAGGACTGAAGGATTAAAATGTCAAAATTCTGCGGATGAGCCAGGCAAGGATCCGGTTCAGCGAGAAGCATTCCGTAGGATACATTAGACGACAGATAAAGCAGAACGCGGCAGACAGTGAATAAAGCAGGACGCGGCAGGGAGGGCAGACAGGAATGGATCTCTGGTTTTCAGATTATCATGCGGATCAGATCAAAATGTCCGTGAAAGTAAAAAATCAGCTGCTCGGCGAGCAGACCGAGTTTCAGCGGATCGACGTGTTTGATTCCGACGAGCTGGGGAAATTTTTAAGCTCGGACGGGAAAATTGTATTTTCTGAAAAGGACGGCTTTATCTATGATGAAATGATCGTACATGTGCCGATGGCCGTGCACCCGAATGTGAAGAACGTCCTCGTCCTCGGCGGCGGCGACGGCGGTGTGCTGCGCATGCTTGCTCGCTACGACGGGATCGAGTGTATGGACGTGACCGAGCCGGATCAGCGCTTCGTCGAGGTCTGCAAGGAATTTTTCCCGGCGATCACTGCCAGCCTGGATGACCCGCGCGTGCGCTTCTATCATGTCGACGGCCTGAAATTTCTGCGCACCCGGCAGAACGAATACGACCTGATCATCAACGACGCCATCGACCCGCTCGGCCACAAGGCCGGCCTTTTCACACGCGAATTTTACGGGAACTGCTTCCGTGCGCTCAAGGAGGACGGCATTATGGTCTACCAGCACGGCAGCCCCTTTTACGAGGGCGACGAGGAATCCTGCCGCCTGATGCACAACAAGGCCAGCCACAGCTTCCCGATCAGCCGCGTCTACCAGGCGCACATCCCGACCTGCTCTTCGGGCTACTGGCTTTTCGGCTTCGCCTCCAAAAAGTACCATCCTCTGCGTGACTTCGACGGCGCACGCTGGGAATCCTATGGCATCGAGACCGACTACTACACGCCCAACCTGCACAAGGGCGCGTTCATGCTGCCCAAGTACGTGGAGGATATGCTCCGCGAGGAAGAGGGCAGAGGGAAGAAGGGGTGAGCAGGGCAATCAGGCTCTGCCTGTTTTTATGCGCAGGGCCGGGAAAGGTGTTTTGCGGCTAAAGCCGCCCCGGCCCGCGCGGGCGAGCGAGCAGGGGACAAGTCTCCCTGCTCGATTTGGTGCGCCTGGAGAAAGCACGTTGATTTCCACATTTCCCGGGGAATTGGAAACAAAACAGCGCAGTTTTTGTTAAATCCATGCTTGACTTTATATAATATATCAGTTAAAATATTAAAAAAGATTTAACGGAACTGTAAAAACTTTGTTACAGAATTTATGGGGAATGGAAATGAAGTTCTTTTGGGAAATTGATTCACATAAGGAGACGGAGACAGGATATATTGTCCGGAAGAGTGCCGGAATGGAAAGCACCAGAATGGAGCGTTCCGGAGCAGAAAATGGTAAAATGAACGGCACCGGGGGCTTTTTTCCCGGGGCGGTGCTCTCACGGAGCCTGGCTCTGGCAGTATTTGCCATGCTGTTGTTTTTTTCGCCGGTGATCAGGGCGGACGCGGCCTGGACGACCACTACGGCGGGAAAGATGTACACGATATCCGAGTCCCCGGGATACGCTACAGGACTTGTGACGATTGGCTCATATAAGTACTATTTTAACAGCAAGGGCATCATGCAGACCGGCTTCGTGACGATCAAAGAAAAGCTGTATTATTTCGACACATCGACTGGCCGGATGCAGTATGGCTGGATCACGGTAAACGATAAAAAATATTACGCAAATAAGAAGACCGGTGTCCTTTATGTGTCCAAATGGCTGAGTGGAAAGTATTATTTTCAGTCGGACGGATCTCTGGCAGTCAGCATGTGGGTCGGCAATAAATGGGTCAACGCAAGCGGCAAGTACACAGGCAAGACCAAGACCGGCTTTGTGACACTCGAGGGAAATACCTATTATTATAAGAGTGCGACACAGTATGTCACCGGCTGGTTTAAGGTAAGCGGTAAGTATTATTATGCGGATTCGGACGGCATCGTCCAGAAGAGTACATGGATCGGGAAATGCTATGTAAACAGCAGCGGCGTCCGCGTGACCGGCATGAAAAAGATCGGCTCCAAGACGTACCTGTTCCAGTCAAACGGCAAGATTTATTCCAAGACCTGGGTCAAGTATAACGGGAAATATTATTATTGTAATTCCAGCGGCGTTGTTCAGATGAGCAAGTGGCTCACACTCAGCGGGAAGAAATATTATGTCAATTCGAGCGGTGTGCGTGTGACCGGCTGGAAGACGATCAGCAAGAAGAAATATTACTTCTCATCGGCAGGCGTGATGCAGACCGGCGTGATCACGGTCAGCAGCAAGCTTTATTACCTTGGTACAGATGGCGTACTGTTCACCTCCGGCTGGGCGACTTCCAGCTATTACGCGAACAGCAGCGGCGTACTTCTGACCGGGCTGCAGGCGATTGACGGAGAGATCTATTATTTTAATAAGACGACAGGAAAGAAAGTTACCAACAAGAAGAAGACGGTCAGCGGAGCCACCTACTATTTTGCAAAGAGCAGCGGCGCCGCAGTCCGCAGCCAGGAGGTGCTGATCAGCGGAAAGTATTATTACTTCGGCGCAGACGGCAAGATGGTGACGAGTACTTATGTTTATCAGTACTATTATGGAAGCGACGGCGCGAGGGACGATTCGAAGACGCTGACGGCAGGATGGTACACAACGTCTGCCGGGACCTTTTACCGGAACAGCAAAGGTCAGAATGTCACCGGCTGGATGTATAAAACCAACAGCGACACAGGCGAGAAGGACAAGTATTATCTTGATCCGGATAACGATGGAGCCATGGTGACCGGTGTCAAGAAGATTGGCTCGAAGAAGTATTATTTCTACCCTAGCGGAGCGATGGCCACATCTGTCACGATCGCGGTCGGATCGACGGAGTACACGATTAATTCCAAGGGCGTGATTACGGCGGAAACCGCGATTACCGTCAGCGGCAGCACGCAGGGCACCGAGATTGCGGCGTTTGCGATCCAGTATGTCGGCAATCCCTACGTATACGGCGGCACGAGCCTGACAAACGGCGCGGACTGCTCCGGGTTCGTCTATGCGGTATTCGCAAGCTTCAGTATCAAGCTTCTGCGCACCGCGCAGCAGCAGATGGACGGCCCATCCTCGTCGCAGATTAAATCCGGTTATGCCAAAGGGACGGAGGTCGAGGTGAGCCTTTCGAGCCTGCAGCCGGGAGACCTGCTCTTCTATGGGTCCGGCAGCACTGCCTCCCACGTGGCGATCTACATCGGCGACGGCAAGATTGTCCACGCAAGCAACTCGCAGCCATACCCGGCCGGCGGCATCAAGATTTCGGCCTACAATTACAGGACGCCGATCAAGGCCATGCGGTACTGGTCGTAAGGTCACAAGAGCCTGGCATATAAGAACGTGATATTTAAGCTGTCTGAGTATAAGGATAAAAAAGAAGCAGCATGAGGGCTGCTTCTTTTTTGTCAGCTTTTTCGGGCGGGTTTCGTTGTTCCTGTTTATCTGCCTCGATTTCATTCGGTCTGCGCTGCGGCCGTTGCCTTCTGTAGCGCTGTCTGCTGCGCTTCTGCCTGCTGCGGTTTCTGCGTGCTGCCTGTCTGTGGCTTCTGCCTGCTGCCTGTTTTGCCTGCGGCGGCTTCCGCCTGTCAGCGGCTTCTACCTGTCAGCGGCTTCTACCTGTCAGCGGCTCCTACCTGTCAGCGGATTCCGTCTGTCAGCGGTTCTTGTATGTCTGCGGCAGACTTCTCTCTGCGGCTTCTGTCCGCAGCATCAGTCATCCCCGAATTTACGCTCCAGATAATCCTCGATGTCGTCCGCGTAATCCTCAACCTCTTCCATCTGGGTCTCAAGCTTGCGGTACTGGCTTTTGGTAAGCTTCCCGGCTTTGTACTTTGCTTCAATTTTATCCTCCAGAGCGTCCAGCTTATCCTCAACGGCCTCCAGCTGAGCTTCAAACTCTTTGATCTGCTTTCGCAGTGCGGTCCGGGTTGTGGCTGCGGCTGTCTTTTTCATGGTTGAGTAAATAGTTTTCAGCTCGCTCTTATAAGAAGAAATTTTTTTCTTGTAAGAATTATAAGTGGATGAGCTGCTGGTAGTGGTGCTGGCCTTTTTCACAGTGATTTTGATGGAAGCGCTGATGCTCGTTCCCTTGATCTTGACCTTGATCGTTGCGGTTCCTGCTCCCATGGCTTTGATTTTTGTGTCGTCGTCATTCTTTTCCAGCACCTTGATCACGGAAGTATCACTGCTGGTCCAGACGATATTGCTGTCCTTGACCTTTGCCTTCGACGGGGTGATTTTGCTGTCCAGCTCGATGGTCTCACCGACTGTCATGGAAGAGACGGAGCCCTTGATCGCGATTTTCTCGGGCGACACTGTGGCGGCTGAGACGACGACTGCGCCCGAAAGCATCATTGCGGCTGACAATAAGATGGCGATGGTTCTTTTCCATAAATTCTTCATACTGAATTCCTCCTTCATGTTTTTCGTGCATTGAATGTGTTTGGTTTCTGCGATTCACTATGATCCCCTGCATTGTTCTGCCGGGAGATTATTTGACCCCGGCATTTTTCAAAAGGGAGACTTTTTGCCTTCTCATTGATATAATGCACGGGGTCCGGCGTTTATTGCATGTAAAAAATATTTTTGGGAAATTTTGTAAATTTTCGTGAAATATGGGCAGGAAACAACATGCTATCCGGCGGCATTCTCGTATGAGGCGCGGCTGTACGTATACTCCAGAATTTCTCCGGACACGACGTCAATTTTGTAGTCATATTCATGGTCTTCGGTATAGAATTCCACGTCATAGAATTCCTGACCATTTTCATAAGCGGCTACTGTCGAAGAAAATACGATTGCGGTGGCATCCACACCGGCGTGCTCCAGGGCGATTTCCAAAGCCCGCTCCTCACCGATGCCGGTAATATTCTGACTTTTTTCCAACTCTTCCAGCTCGATGGCGAGCAGCATGTCGTTTTTCCACTCGACCTCCCATTCCAGCAATTCCCCGGTGGCAGCGTTGATTTCGTATTCGTACTTGCAGGAGCCGATGTAAAATTCTACCTCATAGGTGACGACTCCCGTGTTGTAATCCATACCTATCTGAATATACTGCGCTTCCTCTCTGGTTTTATCACTGTATTCAAAAACGAACGCCTCCGCCTCTTCTTCTGTGAGATAGGCTTCGCTGCTGGCGGTTCCCTCAGATGAAAGGTCGGTCAGAGTATATTTTTTCGAGGAGATCAGAAGGTTGATCTCGTTGATCGTCATCTGCGCCACGTCGTCCGCAGTCATGCTGGAGGTCTGGGAAGCGACCTCGACGGCGAGGGTGGCTTTTCCTTCCGAAATCTGATATTTTTCAGCCAGAGCCTCCACATCGGCACTTATACTGGCATTGGTATCACTGATTACCGTGCTGAGCACCGCGCCATCCACGGTACTGTCGGAAAAAGCATACCGGGTGCTGCGCATCAGCTCGGACTGTATTTCCTCCCCGGTCTCCCCATTTTTGCCGGAAATACTAAGGAGTACCGAGTTTTCCTCCTCCGTCAGATAGCCGCTTTGCAGCATGGCGCCGATCAGCGCATTGACGGCGACCGTCACATCGGTTCCCTTCAGGTCCATGCCTTCCAGGATCTGTTCGCCGTCCTCGTTCAGGGCAGTGGCGGAGAGAACCTTATTTCTGGAATTTAATTCCAGCGAAACGCTGGGGTTGACGTCCACAGTGACGATGGAGCTCGGCAGAAAGAAAGCAGAATTTGCCAGCCAAAGGCAGAATACCGCAGCAGCAGCTGCCGGGGCGGCGATGGCGGCAATCCTTCCGGTTCGGCGTGCAGCGTGCGGACGCGAATTTGAACGCACGGAGTGTGCCATGTGCGGGCGTGAATCTGGACGCACGGAGTGTGCCATGTGCGGGCGCGAGTCTGGATGCTCAGGATGTGCGGCCGTGTGTTCACCGGTCAGGCTGTCTTTTGAATGGGCGGCCTGAACACCGTCTGGCGGACATTCTTCAAAGCCGCATCGTGTCCTCAGAGCATCGTAGCAGTCCGGCGTTGTTTTTCTAAGGAGGTCGGCAAATTCTTGTTCCTGTTTACTGATCATTTTGATTCTCCTCCTATGATTTTTCTGAGCTTTGCCAGTGCTCTGTGGTGTTTCGAGAGCACCGTGGACAGTTTCAGGTCAAGCAGCTGCGCGATTTCCCGGTGGCGCAGATCGCCAAAGCTGTGCAGAACGACGATCTGATATTCCTCGTCGCCCAGTGACTTCAGAGCCGCCTCGAGCACCAGCTTTTCCTCCGGCTGCAGTCCGGACTGCTCTTCCACCCAGTGTTCCAGCTCGTCTATGGAAACCTCCTGACGTTTTTTCTGGCTACGCAGCTTCATCAGGCAGTGGTTGCGGACAATCGTGAAAATCCACGACATGGGTTTCCCACCGGGGATATATTGGATCGCCGCGTGGTAGATGGACAGATACGTATCCTGCATGACGTCCTCCGCGTCCTGCGGATGCTTTAAAATGGACATGGCAAAGCTGTAGACGGCACTCCTCGTCTCCTCATACAGAGTATGAAAAGCCGTCTCGTCTTTTTGCGCGATCCGTTCAATTAACTCATCCAGTTCAGGCACGATGGCTTCACCTGTCTTTCTTTTTCTGATCGATCATCTGCAGGCTTCCCTTTACTGGTATAATGCCGGAAAGCCTGATTTTATTGCGTGCTTTTGACAAAAAGATTAACATAAATATCACGGACGATCAAGAAAACATATTTTCCTGACATATATAAAAAAAGGCTGTCCGGTTCTGAAATGCAGAACGATGAATAATTAAGGTATCACAGCAATCGGAATACCTGTTCGGCGGTGCGGGACAGATTTTCCCTTGCGTTCTGCGGATCCATCGCTTCCTCCAACGTACATACGCCCCGGAGAATAGAGAAAAAAGCGTCGATTCCGGCCTCGTTGCAGGCTTCCGCGCCTGGCGCGACGCTGCCGGCAAACGCGATTACCCTTGCCCCGTATTTTTTCCCCAGCTTTGCCACACCGATGGGAGCTTTCCCCATGGCGGTCTGGTGATCCAGACGCCCCTCGCCGGTAACGACCACATCGGCATTCATTACCTCTTTTTCAAGCTCCACGGCATTCAGGATCAGATCCACTCCTGGCGTCAGCTCGGCGTTCAAAAAGCGCAGGAAAGCAAACCCCAATCCTCCGGCCGCGCCTGCGCCGGGCATTTCTGCGAGGCGCGGAATGGTGCTGTTTTCTGACCGAAAAGCAGGTGTGTATCCATCACCAGAGAGATTTCTCTCAGGAGAATTTTTCTCAAAGGAAATTGTTCCGGGTGCGGAAGTGACTACCCGCGCATAATTAGCCATGCCGGCATCGAGCGGCTCCAGCAAATCCTCCGTGACGCCCTTCTGGGGACCGTAGATATAAGTGGCGCCCATCGGCCCGCAGAGCGGGTTGGTCACGTCACAGGCCACGCGGAACCGGCATTCCTTCAGGCGAGGCTCCGCATTTTCCTCAGAAAAGGACGCAATTTTCGCAAGAGCCTGTCCTCCATCTCCAACGTCCTGGCCATTTTGATCCCAAAATTCATAGCCGAGTGCCTTCAGCATGCCGATGCCGCCGTCGTTCGTGGCACTTCCGCCAATGCCAATGATAAAATCCCTGCATCCGTTTTCGATGGCGTGCAGAATCATTTCTCCGACACCGCGGGTGGTGGCCTTCATGGGATCCCGCACCGGCTCCAGCGTGATTCCGGCTGCGGAAGCCATCTCCATCACGGCAGTCTGGCTTTTGCTCAGATAACCATAATAACAATTCACAGGCTTTCCAAAGGGTCCCGTGACACGCAGCGGAACGCGCTCCCCATTCATCCCTTCAATCAGGGCATCTGTGGTGCCCTCTCCTCCGTCGGCCAGAGGCTTAATGATCACATCAGCGTCTGGCTTTGCTTTTAAAATCCCATCCCGTACGGCTTGCCCCGCTTCCATCGAAGAAAGGCTTCCCTTCAGTGAATCAATCGCGATAACGGCTTTCATAAAATGAGTTCCTCCTGCATTTCCCTCCACACTGCATTTGTAACCCCGTGCTTACCCACGTGTCTCGGCGCACATAATTTTACGATGATTATAGCACAGATTACGCTGTTGAAAAGAAAAAAGAAAAGCACAAAATCAAAGAAAAGCTGTTGAGGCTTGTGAATTGTTGTGATATGATTTCATGTGATGATTCAAAGACTGACAGACATTGACAGAGGAATTTACAGGCAGTGTGTGATTTTAGGACATGGAGGGAAAGATGGGGCAAATTTATATAAAAAAGGTAAAGATCAATAAGGTGCGTCATATCAGTCAGGTAGAGATTCCTGTTTCAGAAGAGAGAATGAAACGGAAAAGTGAAGCGTGAAGATGAAACATAAAGATGAAATGTGAAGATGAGATGTGAAAATAAATCATGTAAACGAGACAGGAACGGAACCGTACTCAGATAGTTCGCTCGGGAAAAAGGATGATACAAACAGAAAGGCGATACAGACGATGAAAGCAATCTTAATAGGAAACCGGGAGCGTTTTGAGAAATTCTATCCAGACACGCCGTTCGCGAACGCAGTGGAGAAAGTATACTTTTCGCTGGAGCAGGCGCGGGCTTTGGGAGAAATACCGCTGGAGACTCAGTCAGCGAAAAAATCGCCTTCAGGAGAATGCGACGAAGGAAAAACATTGGCGGAAGCACAGCCGGCAAGAGAATCGTCGGCGGAAGCGCGGCCGGCAGGAGAAGCATCGGCGGAAGCACAGCCGGCAAGAGAATCGTCGGCAGAAATCCAGTCAGCGAAATTGTTGGCAGAGGCCCGCGACGCCGAATTCCTGGCGGCGGACGCCATCGCGCAGGTACCGGAAAGCCTGATCGCGCAGCTGCCATTCCTGAAAATCATCCACTCCGAGGGCGTAGCCTACAATGGTATCGACTGCGGCGCGGCGGCCAGAAGAAACATCTACGTCTGCAACAACCGCGGCATAAACGCGGACGCAGTCGCGGAACAGACCATCCTGCTGATGCTCGGCCTGCTGCGGGGCGTGACCGCAGGGGACGCGGCCGTCCGCGCGGGCAATCAGATCCGGCGAAAAGAATATATGATGGTCAACGGTATTCGTGAGCTCGGCGAGTGCCGCATCGGCCTGCTCGGATTTGGAGACATCGCAAAAGCCACCGCCAGAAGGCTCTCAGCGTTTGGCTGCGAGGTCTGCTACCATGCGACCCGCCGCAAAACTCCCAATCTGGAAGCCGAATACGGCGTCACCTGGCTGGAAAGTGACGAACTGCTGGAAACCAGCGATATCATCAGCCTGCATATCCCGGTGACACCCGAGACGACAGGCATGGTAAACGAAGAATTCCTGAAAAGGATGAGGCGCGACGCTTTCCTGATCAACACATCGCGCGGCGAAATCGTAGAAAACGCAGCCCTCTGCAAAGCCCTCATGGAAGGATGGATCGCCGGAGCCGGACTGGACACCGTCGCCCCCGAGCCGGTGGCCGCGGATCATCCGCTGCTGCATCTGCCTGCGGAGGCCTCAGGCCGCCTCCTTTTCTCGCCCCACATCGGCGGCGTCACCACCGGCGTCTTCCGCAAAGCCCACCGCAACATCTGGACCGCCTTCGAGCAGGTCAGCAAAGGAGAACGGCCGGTGAATGTGGTAAATGGGGTATAACTCACTCGCGCTTCTGCACATCCAGCTCCGTCAGCAGGCAGCCGCAGAACGAAAAATACGGCTGGTAGCAGTACGCCCTCACGACCGCCCCCGGGCGCACCCCGGGTAGAAACGCATCCATCCGCTGATTTTGCGTCGAACATTGCGAGAGCACCTCCGCCCACCGCTCGTCTGGACACGCAAAAACGGAGAAAAAAGAAGCATTGACCAGCTGCCAGGCCGACCGCCCCGCATAAGCGGCGAACGCGTCATTCACATAGCGCAGCACAAAATCCCGCGGCAGAGCATTCTCTCCGGATATACTGCCAGGACCCCGCTGCGCCTCCGGGCCCTTCGGTATACTGCCAGAACCTCGCTGCGTCTCCAGGCCCTTTGGTATACTGCCGGAACCTCGCTGTATCATCCTGCCCTTCGACAGATTTTCAGAAGCTGTCTGCACGCGTCTCCCATTCGGCATATTTTCCACCACGCAGAACGGAAGCGGAAAATGATCAAACCCATGAAACTCATCCAGAATCCGGTTACGCACCTCCGGATTCGACTGCTCCACGGCATTCGTCGCCTGAAACCGCTGCACCGCGCCTCGGATCTCATTCTTATGAGAATGGCTGTACGGCACCCTCACATCCCCCGCCAGCAGAACCCTCGAGTCATCCATATGCTGATAATAATTCAGCGAAATCAGGTAGCTGCGGCTGACCTTGACAAACATCTCCTGCGGCAGCATCTCCTCCAGCGCATTCATTGTCAGAAAAATGCGGATAGGGGGGGTGCCTCCATACAAATAAATCGTACACAGCTTGTCACTTACCTGCGCGTACACAATACTCTCCAGCGGAATCTGACACTCCTTCCGGTTGACCATCACCGAGATGGACTTCTGCTTTTCAGCCATCGGATACCCTCCCCATATTCATCGCTTACACACACATATTTGCACATACTCAATTGCCTGTATCTTACCATGTGAAAAATGAAAGCACAAGCGATGATTTTGGCCAGATGCTCTTATTTTAATCCTTTACTCTGGGGTTGTTGGTATTCAACTAGCGCCCATCTGTAACTTAACAAAAATCACGAAAATCCCCTCAAAAAGCTTACGAAAATTGTTTCGTTTTAACGAAAATGAGTTTCGTAAACGGTCGTTTTCTCGCGAACAAATGTAAAATCCATCTAAAATCTCGCGAAACCAAAGAAATCGAAATGATTTACGAAAAAAAGAGGTCTCCACGGAGTAATCATTGAAACAGAATTTGTCAAAGTGTATAATATAAAAACAAATGCAGGAATCCAATTTTGTCAAAATTGACAAATGCAAACGGAAAGAACGGATAAAAAATATAAAAAATAACAGGCGGCGAGATAGAACACCAATGATATCCTTGATATCCGGCCGCTGTTTGCGACTTATATCCGATGGAGCCGCATATTATATTAAAGAAAGCTTAACTCTGGTACGGAAGAACCGATAAATAAAGGACGGGCGCAGGACGGGCATGAAAAAGAACAGCATTTTCAAAAAGTGCATAGCGATGCTCTTGGCGGTTTCCCTGGCGGGAAGCCAGCTTTTGATGCCGTCCACCCATCTTCTGGCGGCTGACACCGGGAGCGATCTCATACTGGAACAGGATACAGAGACAGCCGATGCCGGATCGACAGACGCTGTCAGCACAGATACGGGCGTATCAAGTACGGATGCATCAGATTCGACAAGTACAGATACATCGAATCTGAACACATCAAATACAGACGCAGAAGCTACAGGTTCGGCAAATGCAGGTACAGAAAATGCGGACGCAGAAAATTCAGATACAGACACGAATACAGCAAGCACAGGATCGACGGCACAGTCAGCAGACACGGGCTCTTCCGACAATAGCCTGGTCATAGAAGCAATCGAGAACGTCACGAACGTGGGAACGACCGGAAATGGGAACGCTACGGACGAGGAAGCGGCTGACACCGGGAACTATACAGGTGCGGAGACAACAGACATCGAGAGCGATGCAGATGCGGCAACGGCTGAGACCGGGAGCGATGCAGATGCGGCAACGACCGAGACCGGGAACGATGCGGATGCGGAAACGGCTGAGGCCGGGAGCGATGCAGATGCGGAAACGGCTGAGGCCGGGAGCGATGCAGATGCGGCAACGACGGAAACCGGGAACAATACAGATGCGGAAACGACGGAAACCGAAAGCGGTGAAACGGCAGAAGCTTCCGTAACAGCAAATCTGACAGCGGAGGCCATATCCGGCGAGACGAATGAATACCTGATCAATGTGGCATGGCAGATCAGCAATGTGGATGACGGTGAAATTTTGCTGGCATTGTATATGGACGAAGTCACCTACAGCTATCTGCTGAACGGCAGCGGAAGCGAGCCGGAGACCACAGCAACAGATACCTGCGTAATAAAGATGACAGACGGAACAATGGTTTCCTTTGACAAAACCGTGCCGGAAGAAGGTATGGTTCGTTTGTCATGTGAATATACGGCAGACGAAAACGGAAGCCGGGAAAATCCGGAGTGGGAATTCACGATTAAGGGTGAAACCATTCAGGATGAAAACACGGAAACCGAAACAACGGCAGATACAACGGCAAACACAACAACGAACACAACAGCAGACGCAACAGCGAATACAATAACAAACACAACATCATACACAACAGCAGCAGCAACGACCGGAAGCCTGGCCGCAGAGTATGCGTACGCATCGGATGAAGAAGACACTTTAGACGAGGATGTGTGGGTAAGCGTGGAAGAAATCCTGCTCACATTTGCTAACAATGCGGAAGCTGAGGCGGCAGAAAACGAAACCGAAACCGAGGCGGAGACGGAAACTGAGGCTGCAGAAGGAGAAACCGAGATCGAACAGTCAGCAAGCGAATCCAACACTCTGACAGGGATCTATATAGGTTCCGGGGAAGAAAACGAAACGGAGACAGACCTGACAGGGGACGAATCAGAGACAGACCTGGAAACAGAGACGGAATCCGGGACGGAGACAGAAAGCGAAACCGAAACCGAGACAGAGACGGAGAGCGAGACCGAGGATCCGTATGCCGCGAGCGCGACGGCGGATGTGACCGGGACGGCGGCCAGAAGCTCACTGCTGAGAAGCGCGGGAATTGCGACCGTAGCTTCTGATGATTCCGACACCAGTTCCGTGGATTTGTCGGATTATATCACCGGTGCGTCGTTCAGCGGCTACGAGACGGAGGCCGACGGCACGGCATATATAGAAGACGGCGATATGCTCAAAGTGCAGATTGATTATAAGTTTTATTCTCAGCTGCTGACCGCGGCTGGCACGAATCAGGTCACCTATCAGCTTCCGGATGGGATTACCCCGATCCGGGCATATTCAGGTACTGTGTATGATTCGGATGGAAATGCGGTAGGAACTTATGAAATTTCAAAGGACGGTCTTATCACGATTACTTTTACTAAGGAGTTTGTCAGCAGCGGCAATACGATTACGGGCAGCATCAGCTTCTGGTCTACTGTCAACGCTACTGACAGTGATGAGGACGGGGAGTATGAGTTTACGTTTTCAAAGAGCAATGATGTGACAGTCAAGATTAAAATCGACGTGGAGGAGGAAAGTGAAAGCGAGTCTTCTTCTGAACAGACGGAAAAAACGGACTATTATGTAGATAAGGACTATACCTATACGACTGATGTTGAAAACGGAACCGTGACGGCGAACTACACGATTCAGATTGGAAGTATTAACGGCAGCGGCAGTGCGTTTGTGTATTTTACGGATACCCTGTCAAACTCCGATTCCAGTATTACTATGTCTCTGTCCGATGGGGCAATTGTAAAATACGATGAAAATGGCAGTGCGAATACTGAGTCAACCTATGAGTTTGATACGTATTTTAAATTTGACGCAGATACCGACACGATATCCTATCAGGATGGACAATCTCTTCCCGCACTTGCCGCAGGAGAATACTATCTGATCACCTATACGATTACCTATAGTGGTCTTGATGTGGTTAACGGTTCGGTGAAACTGAGCAATTCACTCTATGCCGGGACGAAAGATAATAGTTGGGAGAATAAGTCTGACTCAACAGAAATCAAATTCAATCACACATATGTATCCAAGTCCGGGTACTACGACTCTTCGAAAGATCAGATTGTCTGGACAATCACGATCAATGACTTTGGCGCGGACCTTTCCGGGTACACGCTTTCAGATATTCTGAGCAATGGCAGTGATACAGATGGAAATCTGGCTGCCGGACAGACAGTTACTATTACAGAATATGCCAGCGACGGCACATATACTTATGATAATATTGTACTGAGCAGTGCTTCACTGACCTTTGCAGCAGCGGATTCTGATAGTGGAACAGATTCCGGCAGTGAAACGGATACGGACAGTGAGACGAGTTCTATCGGCAATGAGGCAGGTACGATCCTGGATGATGGGACGTTCTATGTACATGACACGACCAGCAAGTTTGTGATTTCATATACGACCGATGTGTCAGATGACGGATTTTACAGTGCATATACGAACACGGCGACGCTTGGGGGCGGAAGCGAGGGCAGTTGGTCTGACGGTACGGAAATATCGGTGACGCATGACAGCGGCACGCTTACGAAAGAGTATCTGGAATCGGGCGCGGAAACATCCGAGACAGCTGAAGATGGAACGGTGACGTCTACCACGAAGACATACGACTGGGAAGTGACCATTAACGCTCCGAAGACGGAAGGGTTTGTTAATGGGGCGACCTATACAGATACGATGGAATCCAGCGCAAGCTCTTATACTTATGGGACGACGCACTATATCACGGCCGCCCAGCTTGCGGCAATGGAAGTATATTATATTAACCAATATTCGTCGAATCAGACGCTTGATTCAGATTATTATGAAATACAGGTTTACGACAGCACGGATGGCTGGGTAAAGTTTAATAGTGAAGACTATAATGATTCGAATCAGTTTACGACATTCCGCATTGTGATAACTGCGGAAGATGGTCTTGATTACGATACTTATCGAGGGCTGGTTTTATCTTATTCTACGACGGCGGAGCTGGTCGGTATGTCTGATGGAGACGTCTGGACCCTTACGAACAGCGGAACGTTCGCGCAGAACGGGGGCTCGACGTTCGCATCTGCTTCAACGAAGGAAGCCAAGGGCGGCTATCTGATGAAGGAGGACGCCGGCGGCAGCAGCACGAATTCCTATGTCTATGACGAGTGCAAGGGAATCCTGTATTACTGTCTGACCATCAATGCGAGTGCAGGTGTAGCTGGCTCGAACAGTACTGATGGGGTTACCGGAATGCATAATATGGGAACCATCACCATCACGGATGTGCTGCCGGAAGGTACTACGATTTATCTGGGGCAGTACACAAACAGTCACGCTGCAAGAGAAGCAGACGATTACAAAGTTGATGGGGTTTCCACTGCGGTAAAAAATGAAGGCCTTTATGCAAAGCTTTATTATAACCTTGACAGTGACGCGACTGCGTTTCAGGGAGACTTTGGCGGAACAGATTCCTATGGCGACCGCAACATCAATGACGATGTTAGAGTGGAATATGATGAGGCGGCAAGGACACTGACAATCACCATACCGGAATATGTTTATTGCGGCAATTTCAACAACGGCGCGACATCTCTTCCGATCACGATTTATTATGCTGCCCAGATTACGGATGCCCTGGGTAAGGACGAGACAAAGACTTATGAAAACAGCGCGACGATTTCGTTTGAAAATAGCAGCGAGACCTATGAAGACAGCGTAGCGGACACAGTGACGTCTTCCTATCTGAGTAAGTCGGTGGATTCTACTGTAGAGACAGGTACCCGGGAGACCGCTTATCAGGTGCTGATTAACCCGACTGGCGCGACCTTAAATGGCGGCAATGATGTAACACTGACAGATACCATAGACTATGGAAGCTATATTCAGGCTGTCGCTTTGAAGCCTGGAACGCTGCATCTCTACAATCTGAAGTCGGACGGGACGAAGGGGAGCGAGGTCAGTACCTCTCTTTATACTGTCAGTTACACTGACACTGGCTCGCAGTTTATCATGAATATTACGGTAAAGGATGAGACACCGTATATTCTGGAATATGTATACTCGTTCACAATCGACGACGACCAGTATGTGCTGGATCATGATGGCAGCACCGGTGAAATCGAGGTTACAAACTCGATTACGCTCAGCGGTTCCTCCGTCGGACGGACAGATAGCGAGGATTCAGAAAAATTTGAGGTTGATGACAGTTCCGCTACAGCTAATACGGACGGACTTATTACGCTCGTGAAGGTGGACGGCTCAAATGAAATCATCTACCTTTCCGGCGCACAGTTTGAATTGCAGGCGTTTAATGAGACGGCGTATGCAGAGGCAGTGGATGCTGCAGATGGGTCTGCCTCCTCGCTTGATTTGACAAATGATGATTATTGGACTTACGTAAAGACTTATATTACCGGAGAAGATGGCACCGGAAAGGTTTCTCTGAACGGGCTGACGTCCGGCCTGGTCTATCGTCTGGTCGAAGTGGGTTCGCCGAATAATTATTTGATAAATTCGGGAAATTACTATTTTTATTATGGTGACGCTCCGTCAGATGAAGATTATTGGACCGCTCTGACGACTGCCCTGGCGGCCGAAGGCTTAGAAATAAACTGCCTGACCGGCGGCATGACAGTCACGATCCGGGATACGAAATCGGATTCTGATAATACATCCATCGCCGTACAGAAGGAATGGTATGACGCAAAAGGAAATGAGATAGCCGGAAGCAAGCTCACCGATTCCGACGGAAATACGGTGACCAGTATTACGCTCGCCCTTTATTACACGACGGATCTGGACGAGACAGATACGTCTAAAATGACGCAATATGGAAACAATGTTACATTCACACCGGATGACGCCTATAACTGGTATTACGAGTTTAACAACCTGCCAAAGACAGAGACGGTTACAGATGAAACGACCGGCGAAACAACGACTGTTACATATTATTACTATGTGAAAGAAGTTTCAGTCACAGTCGTCGACAGTACATCGGGTGCATCGGTGACTTATTCGGTAAAAGAAACAGAGTCCGCAGAAACGGATGCGGATGGCAATGCGACTACTGTTACGACCGAAGTAACGGAAAACGGATTTGCGGTGACCAGCGACCAGACGAGAGCACTTTCTTCGGGTACAGTGACGCTTACGAATACACTGGAGCCGCAGAAGATTGAAGTCTCTGTGACAAAGAAATGGCTTGACTCATACGGAAACGAGCTTTCAGATTCAGAAATACCGACTACGATTCCGGTTACCTTGTACCGCACAACGACTGCACCGACCTTTGAAGAGACGAAAGAGATTTCCTGGTCCATTACGATGGAAGGTTCGTACAGTAATTATACGGCATCTGGCACAGTGACAGTGAAATCCAGTGGAAGTCAGCTGAAACTGATTATTTATGATTCCTATTATTCCAGCAATACCATAGAAGAGTCGGCAGTCTATGCGGTCGGCAGCTCTTCGGAGCAGACGATAGTCGGCACGAATCTGGGCGGGGGCTATTACGAGTTCCTTCTTCCGAATGTGGATGATGATTTCACATTCACAGGAACGACATCCTGGAATATATCCCTGTCATCATCGGTGGAAAACAATGACGATGTGAGCGGGATGGCTGTTATTGATCTGAGTGGTGATGATGCGGCGGAACAGGTTGGAGATACAATCTACTTGTCGGCCTCTACAGAAGATGGGGCCACCGCTTGGAGCTATACGTGGTCAAATCTGTCAGACAGCTACTACTATTATGTGGTGGAAGGTACAGACGGTTCCGGTTATGTGGACGGCTATAACGCAAGCTACACATATGTCTATCAGACAGCCGGGGATTCCACCAGCGGAATTAAGAGCGTTACGATTACGAATACAAAGGAAGACGAGGAGACCACTTCCCTAAGTGTCACAAAGAAATGGGACGACAATGATGATGAGAACGCAGAACGCCCGGAATCTATCGGTGTGAAGCTGTATCGTTCCTATAAAAGCACGACCGACGACGGAAGCAGCGGAAGCAATGAAAATGCGACACTGACCGTTACAGTGAGCAATGCTTCTGATTATAATTTTTATAATGAAGACAGCTCAGGCATTGACGGAAGCTCTTATATTACAGTTACAGTGAATGGTTCCTGGCCTAATACCTGGACTGTGACATTAAATGCGGCGAACAACTGGACGGCTTCTATCACAGATTCAAATGTTTCAGACTGGGGTACCACGTATTATATATCGCATTATAGTTGGTCTCCGACTATTGAAACAAGCGACAATATTTCTGTGGACTACGGTTACTGGTCTGCAACTGTGAGTTCTTCAGCTACAGAACCAGGTGTAATTGAGCTAAGTATGGAGTATTCTACTGATGGAGTGGAATATGATAAGGTGAGTTCGGGTTCTGGAGACGATACCGACGAAACGGAATACACGTATGAGTTGCCATCAGACGCGGTCGATATGGGAGCGGCTTATTATCTGACCTTAAGTGCAGACAATGACTGGACGGCGACATGGACAGGACTTCTCGCGTCAGATAGTTCAGGAACCCTTTACTATTACGCAGAGGAGTATTACTTCTCGGATGACGATGCTTCGGATTCCTATTCAAGTTCCTATACGCTGGAGACAGAAGAGGACGGTTCGATAGACTCTGTCACTGTCAAGAATACATCCCTGAATAAGAAGGAATACACGCAGGTCACGGCACAGAAGGTATGGCTCGATGCGGACGGCACGGAGATGGAAAGCACGCCGGGCGGCACTGTTACGCTGCAGCTTTACAGATATGTAAATGATGAGGATGGAAATCTGACGAATGAAACGGAAGCAGTCGGCGACCCGATCGTCCTCGGCTCGGATTATGCCGGAATCACGACAAGCGACGGCAAATATTCATCAGACGGCTGGACAAATACCTGGGCGAAGCTGGAATCCGGCTATACTTATTATGTGATGGAGACATCGACAACGGTAGAGGGAGATTATACGGTTACGTATGAGATCCTGAAGGAGACTGAGACAGAGACGGATACTGACACAAGTAATACAAATACCGACACAGATACTGCGGATACGGATGCTGACACGAGTGGTACTGACACAAATGGTACTGACGCGGATACAAATACTGCTTCGGGTGATGAGGATTCAGATACGGGTACAGATACATCTGCGAATGATTCAAATTCAGCGGAAAGTAATTCAGCAGATTCTGATGGGACAGATGCAGATGCAGAGGCACTGGCCGCCGCACAGGCAGCTGCGATTTCGGAGAGCGGCACGATTGTGGTCAGCAACCAGGTCTCCAGCACAGGCATCACGGTGGTGAAAACGTGGTCGGGCAGCGTCGAGTCTGAACCTGTTACAATGGAGCTTTACCGCACGACGGAAGTGCCGACGGAGACGGAAGCAGAAACCGGCACCATCACAGTAAAGGTCAGTGAATGGCTGTTTAATGACGGCTCAGCAGCGGATACCGATGCTGCCGGATACGCGGGCGCACGGATTGGCGTTAAGATTTACAATTCTAACGGCACCCTTGTGCTTGATGACGAGCTGGGCAGCTGGAACGACTGGAGCCTGACCAAGTCCGTGGTGACAAATACTCACGATACGGCTCAGACCTACAATATCATATGTACCGTTGGCGACACGGTCATATCTATTGATACGATTACGGGTTCATCGACTGTGAACGATGAAGGGAGTTATTGGGATACTTCGGCGAGTATCACTGATAGTGTGCTGGAGCTTTCCGCGAAGCTGAGTATCAGTCCGTCCGAAAACGATACGACCATGGATATTACAGTCAGCATTGATGACTGGTATTACAGCGATGGCGAACATAAAGCGACCGCAAGCATGGCCGGCGGCAACTATCTCTGGTTCGGTATCTGGAACCTGAACTCTTCGGAGATGGTGGAGACAGCCTTGCTTAATTATACAGGCGACAGCAATCCTTATGCCGGATTCACATGGAGCGTAGAGGATCTGGTAAGCTCCGTGTATGGAATTGAGCAGGACTACGTTTTGTTCTATTCTTTCGGCGGGGGAAATGTGCAGAGCTACCGCATTAACGCAGATTCAGGCAATTGCGATTCTGTCTATTTTTCAGGCGGTGCGTCGGAGGATAAGACATATAACCTGGTATTGGACGGCATTCTCACCGATGAATATCCTGGCGCGAGTGTAACGGAAGATAAGAACGTCTCGATCACGATAGAAATGAGCGTTGTTGACTCGGATGGGAACGCTCTGGATGTGGAGACACTGGCAGAGTTCCTGAAAAGTCAGAGTGCGGATAACTGGACATGGATTGGAATTTATCAGGCAAGCTCCGCAGGAAACACAGACTGGTCCAGTCAGGTATGGTCTTATAACGGTTTTTCAACAGAAACAAAGACATTACCGACCGTTCAGTACGACGAAGATGGGAATATTAAAGTAATATATTACCAGGTGGGGGCTTATTCGATCTCCGAATGCTATACACTGAAATGTACGAATGAAAAGCTTCTGTCTTATGAGGACGATGCGTATACCTTTACATTTGTAGCTATGTTGGATGCAGATTACACAACGAAATATAATGAATATCTGGCTGCGAAAGAGTCGGAAGAGGATGATTCCACGGTAGATGATACAGATGGTGCTACAGAAGACGATACAGAGGGTTCCGCAGAAGAAGCGAGTGAAGCTTCTGTGACAGCAATGGCTGCGGAGGCGGAAGCAAGTGCCATTTTGGCAGCATATGCGGCAGCAGATGTGACAGCCACTGCTTCTCTGGAGGCGAACAGTACAATCCATACGCTTTCTTCTGATGATGACGATACGACTCTGACCTTAAGCGCATCTGCCGCGACTGGAACAACAACCGGCAAGTATGTGTATTCATCAAACGCCGAACTCGTAGACAGCGTAGTTCTGAATGCGGAAAGCGAAGTGACAGATGAGAACGGCAAGGTCACACAGACAAAAGCAAACACGTACTCCTGGACAGACATCGACGAATATGACGAAAACGGCAACAAGTATTATTATTATGTAATTGAGTCTACCAGCGGAGCGTATACAGCCATTTACAGTTATGTGTATGATGAGGAAGGCAGAATTACAACGGTCAATGTGGAAAACACAGACTCCGCAAAGCTGACCGTTACGAAAACCTGGATTGATCAGGCCGGAGATACGCTTACGAGCCATCCCGACAGCGTCACGGTACGATTGTACAATACTCTAAGCAAAAGTGTAATTTTCCGTGAGATCGAACTCGGGAATGCGTACGCGTCGTCATCTACCGGGAATGAGGATGGAAGCAGTACGAATTCCACAGATAATAGCGAAGGCGGATACTCGGCGGACGGCTGGTCTTATACGTGGATTGACCTTCCCGCTGGGACCTATTATGCCGTGGAAACCAGTGTCGATGGTTACGTGGCAAGCTACAGCATAACAACGGGAACAGCTGTTTCGACAACCGAAAGCGATGCGGCTGTGACGATTGCATTAGATGACACAATTACACCTGTTATTACCATAACAAACACGAAAGACTTTGAGACAACCGACATCAGCGTGAAAAAGAGCTGGGTATATGCAGACGATGGCTCGACGTTGACATCTACATCTAACGAAGACCTTGTGCCGGACAGTGTATCGGTGACCCTTTACAGCTCTGCGATGGGCAGCCTGACGGATGATGAACTGGCGGCAATTCTGGCTGCCGGTGGGACAGAGGATGCGGAGAGCGGTCTTTCTACTTATACCTATACCTATACAGATACTTCAGACTCGTCCGATTCTACTGTTATCACGCTCAGTGAAGTGGGGACGTATGAACTTAAAAATCTGAGCCGGTGGACTTATACCTGGAGCGGGCTGCCAAAAGAGACACTGGTAGATGGAAAAATCGTTACCCTCTACTACTATATCGTAGAGACAGCGGTATCAGACGATGACGAAACTGCGTCAACGGAAGTTTCAGACTATCAGCCAACGTATACGGACAATGGCACATCGAATATCGCGTCGGAGACGACCAGCACGATCAGCCTGACCAACACGCTGCCGACCACGTCCGTGACCGTAGAGAAAAAATGGGCGGCGGCGGACGGAAGTGATATCACCAGTTCCATCACGGATACAACAGTTACGGTGACATTGTACCGCGTGGGAACCGGCACGGATGGCGCAGGCGAGGAGATAGACTCAGTAATTTTGGGAAGCGAAGATACAGCAGATGAAAACGGAAGCATCGGTCTGTGGAGCTATACCTGGAGCCATCTGCCGGAAGGAAGCTATTATGTTGTAGAAAACACTTCAGATAATACTTCTTTGACGTACTATACGGTGTCTTATCAGACGACGGTTGAGAGTACACAGGAAACTGGCAGCACACAGACTGCTTCCAGCAATGATGCATCAGAAGTGGCAACGACAGGCGGAACGATTACAATCATAAATACCAAGGAATCCACATCAATCTCGGTGAATAAAACATGGGTGGATGGTGGCGATTCAGTAGATCATTCCGGCGATACAGTTACCGTAAAACTATACCGGTCGACATCAACGCTGGAAGCCAAAGAAACAGAAGAAGAAACGGAGCAGACAGAGACATCGACAACCGGGAGTGTTACGGTTAAAATCACAAAGTGGCTGGATGCCGATGGAAATGTGATTTCCACGCAATCCCTGGATTACGTGTGGATACAGATTTTTAACTCTTCCTGGCGCGAGAAAACGGATGGCTCATTCAGCTATTCAGAGGCAGACGGCTGCTTCGAATGTACGTTTTCTGGTTTGACAATTGGTGACGGCTATTACCTGAATTATGGCACAGGCAATCTGATTACAGGTATGGGACCGGCAGATTCAGCGACACTTCCTGTCGAGGGCAATACCTATGTTTCTGTGAGCGGAGATGTAGTTGTAGAATTTGCTGTTCAGTATAGTTCTGATTCTTCGAATTCAGATTCATCCGAAGAAGATGCAACCGCTTCTTTGACTGCCCTGGAGCATATAATGACCACAACCTCCGAAGAAGATGCGGATGTAATCGTAACGGAAGACCAGTCGGAGAGCCAGACATATTCAACTCCGTTGCAGGCATCGGACGCAGAATATATCGGCACTTATAAGTTGAATGCGGATGGAACTGGCGATTGGTCGAAAACGATTGAAAACCTTGATAAGTATGATGGAGATGGCAATCTTTATAACTACTATTTTATCGAGACATCGGTAGACGGCTATGAGACAACTTATCAGTATGACATCAGTACAGACGGTACGATTTCTGCAGTATCTGTGACGAACACGAAGCTGACGTCTATTTCGGCAACAAAGACATGGGAAAACTATGATGATTCAGAATACAGTGAATACTCGGTTACGGTAGATCTTTATATGGATGATGCAAGGGTGGATGGCCAGACGCAGACATTAAATGCTGAGAATGGATGGACATATACCTGGTCAGATCTCGTATATGGATCTGATTATTCAGTGAAGGAAACTGTCGTCACGGACGCGGATGGAAATACAATAGGCGGTTACACGATGTCCTATAGCAGTGAAGACAGCAGCGGCAGTGGTGTTTCCCTTAAAAGCGGCACGATCACAATTACGAATACAAAGGAGCTGACATCAATTGAGGTTGAGAAGAAGTGGGTGGAAGGTGATGAAGATTCCACATCCAGACCGGATTCGATAAATCTGACTTTGTATCGTTCTACGACTGATCCAACAGCAGCGTCCAGCTCTGATTCTTCTTCGGATGACTCGAGTGAATTGACAATCAGCGCAGCATCAGAAGACGATAAGGAAAGCACAGGAAGTATTACATTAAAAGTCACGCAATGGTTAGATGCGGAAGGAAATACAGTCGATGCGCCAGCGAGTGGCGGAATTTGGTTTAACCTTTATTTAGAGAGTTGGGACAATAAAATACAATACGGATGGTGGGATTTTTCTTCGAATACTTATACTTTTACAGGACTAGGTTATGGAGAATACATATTCCAATGTGGATGGGACAGTGATACATTCTCGTCAATTTCAGCATCAGGACTAAATGGTGATGCCAGTTCTTCCGCTATGACAATTACGCTGAATGACGATGTGGAAGTCGACTTTACTGTGGTTATAGCTACAGTAACGGCAGACACTTTCAGTCAGCCCATTACATTGTCCGATTCTAACGATTGGACTGCATCTATTTCGGGGCTGGATAAGTACGATGCGTATGGCAACCTGTATTATTACTATGTAGAAGAAGACGCTGTAGACGGCTATCAGACAGAATATTCTTACACAAAAAATACGGACGGCTCAATTTCAGTGTGTACGGTAACGAACACGAAGCTGACTTCAATCACTGTGGAAAAAGAATGGCTGGATGCTGCAGGTACGGATATAACGGATGATATGACAGGCTCTGTTACAGTAAGCCTTTATAATTCGTCTGGGATGTATGATACGGTGACGTTAAGCTCGGAAAATAACTGGACCTATAGCTGGACAGATATCTTGGCAGATTCCTATTATGTGATGGAGGATACTTCGAACCTGTCTGACAAATATACAACAACATATTCCGATGGAACTTCGACCTCGGATACTGCATCAGCTATAACAATAACAAGCGGTACTATTACCATATCCAATAAAAAAGAAAGCACAAGTATTTCTGTAACAAAAGACTGGGTGGATGGAGAGAGTGAACATGATGTTGTTTCCGTGTGGCTTTATCGATCAACGACAACTCCGGAAACTGATACGGATGATACCTCTGGATTACTTTCATCTGCAGGTGGGGAACAGGTAGAAAGCGCTGCGGTAACGCTGGGTTCGTCTCAGTCAGGGACTGGATACAGCAACAATGGCTGGACATATACATGGAGCAATCTGGATAAATACGACAACTCAGGGGCTCTATATTACTACTATGTGGTTGAATATCCTGTCAATGGCTATGCTTCAAAATACACATACGAGTATTCAGATAGTGGAAGTAAGATTATTTCATCAGTTTCGATTACGAATACGAAATTGCTCTCCATTACAGTGGAAAAGAAATGGAGCGGTTACGAAACGGAGGAAATTTCCGATTATGTGGCATATGTCGCACTTTACCGAATAAAGACAGGCGATGAATCAGCCACTGCAGGGTTAGTAACTTCTGAAAGCGGACAGCAGCTAACTTATGATTCCGAATCGGGGACATGGACATATACCTGGAGCAGCCTGGAATACGGTTATACTTATTATGTAAAAGAAGTATCCGTAAAAGATTCCGATGAGGAGGGTGCTTCAGATGTAGAAAACTTTACAACAACGTACACGATATCTGAGGGATCAAATACTACCGATGATTCAGAAACCGAGCTGGATACAAGTGATGGATCACAATTTACTCTGGCAAGCGAGGGTACGATTACCATTACCAATACAAAAGTAAAGCAGGGTATTATCCTCCCCGGCACCGGTTCGAAATATCCATGGATCTTTTATGGCTTAGGGCTGAGCTTCTTACTGGTTTCGACAACATGGATGCTCTACGCCTTTAAGAAGAAATACAAATACGCTGGGAAAGGAGGAGCAAAGCCAGACAGTTCTTAATCCAATGGAGCTGCCAGACGCGAGATGGATGCGAACGGCTGTATCATGAGACCGTAAGACCACATAAATAATGGTCATGGTCATTCAGAAACTTGCAGCCGAGCGCAAAAGAATCGCAGCAGACAGCGGACGGCGAGCCGCCGTCAAAGAAGCACATGGGCAGTTCCAGGCCCGGCTAAGGCAACATCCCGGCAAAGGAAAAGACCGGGAGAGCAGCATCCGGTAAGAAAAACCGGAAAAAGTAACACCACGATGGATGAAAAATCGGGAAGAGCAATATCCAGGCAGCAAAAATGACTGGGAAGAAGCAGCACCCCGACGAAAGAAATCATCGGGACAGTCAGAACCCGGCAGCGAAAAAACCGGGAGGCGGCAGCACCCCGATAAGGAAATCATCGGGCAAGGCAACACCCCGGCAGTGACCGGGAAATCTTCTGAAAGGAAAAGGTGAAAAGTATGAAAAAATCATGGAAGAAATTGGCCGCGCTGGCGTCAGCTGCAATTCTGACGCTTGGTATGGCTACAACAGCATTTGCTGAGGAAAGTGGGGGGGGTACTAGTCCGTCTGGGTCGATAACGATTTCAGCCTCAAGTAGTCAGTCAGATGCAGCAGTAAGCAGTAATACCTATGCTTTGTATCAGGTGGCGACATTCGATGTTGCAACATTGGGTTCAGATACAGTATATACAAATATTACAGCTGTAACACCATTCACAAGCTTACAGAGTGCTATTGAAGCATTAGACGGAGAAAGCTTTGATTCTACGAGCGCTGTCTCCCTGGCGAATTCAGCAGCCGCTTTGATTACATCGGAAACTTCAGCAAAGGCTACAACAACATCGGGCTCTTTCACAGGGCTTGAAAGCGGATATTATCTAATCGTTGAGACGGCTCACAGTTCAACAGATGCGTATCTTTCAACGAGGTATATCCTGGTAGCGGTAGAGGATGGAGAGGAATCAGAAGTCGAGATTAAGACATCTACTGCTGGCGTTACAAAGAAGATTATAAGCGAGACAGATAATTCTTTGGTCGATGCGGATACTGTCGCGATTGGCGATACTGTAACTTATCAGTTGGACGCTGAAATACCAATATATGCTTCGAATGCCACGAATCTTACTTATACACTGACTGATACCATGAGTGCAGGGCTGACCTTTACTGGTATCACATCCGTTCAGGTATCGAATGACAAGTCAACCTGGGTAAATGCAACAAGTCAGACGACAAACGAATCGGAAGTAAAAGATACAGCAGGTGCTACAGTTACCATATCTCTGAGTGCGAGTGATATTATTACTTACTCTTATGTAAGGGTAGTTCTCACTGCTACCTTGAATGCAAGTGCGAAGACTGGTGAGACCGGCAATCCGAACTCCGTGAAGCTGACTTATTCTAATAATTATTATGGCGGCGGAGAAGGTTATTCAACACCCTGGGATACGGTAATTACTTATACCGGTGAGCTGAATATCGTTAAAGTAGATGCGGAAGACAATACAGAATTGCTTGAGGGCGCGGAGTTCGAGATCAGGACGAATGCGGACAATTCGAGTACGGCCATTGGATTTGTGAAAGAATCGGATGGAACCTATAGAAAGGCTGTATCTTCTGATTCGGCAGATGATATTGTCACATCACTGGTAACGGATTCGAATGGTGCGATTAAAGTGGTTGGACTTGATCTTGGAACCTACTATGCAGTCGAGACAAAGGCTCCGGATGGATACAGCCTTGTAACCACGGCGCAGACATTGACACTGGCCGTTTCTAATACGGATTTGGAGCTGAGTACGAGTGGTGATGCGACAAAAGAGCTTACAAGCTATACGAGCAACAGCGATGCTTCTACGGCGAATTCGACAGCACAAAGTACTTACAAGGCGACCTGGGAAGTTGGAGGAAGCGATAAAGCAACAATTGAAAATAAGCAGGGTACCACCCTTCCGGGTACCGGCGGCATTGGTACCACACTTTTCACCTTTGGCGGACTTGCGCTGGTAATCCTTGCAGCGATAATGTTCATCGTTTACACTAAGAAACAGAGAAAACAGGCATAAAGTAAAGAAGTCAGGCAGAAATGCCGGACAGGAATGAGAAATACGAGACAAACGTGCTCATTTCTGAAAGCGTTTCAGGCGGCTCACATCCCGGCTTGATGAACCGGGCCGGGATGTGGGGCAAAATGGCATCGAATGGTTTGTTTTCCGAAGGCTGGCCGAACCGGCTGCGCGAATTGCGTTTACGTGGGAATGCGGAAATTCACGTACGCAGGTTCGGGCGGCGGTCAGAGTTTCTTAAGTACGGCTGGCAACAGACGAAGAAACGAATGGACAGATCCGTTGTTGGAGAGACCAGCACAGGACGATCGGAAAACGAAACTTAGTAAGATGACATTTTTAGTGGATTAGCCGCGATATGCGTATAAGGCGCATTTGAAACCATCGAAAGGATGAAAGAACTGGCTGAACACTACCGTATTTTGAAAGCGAGGAAATGAGTATGAAACGAATAATAAGAAAATGGTTCGCGATTGCGTTAACGATGATTTTAGCACTGAGTATTTGCACAGTGGCAGGAGCAACGAGCGGCAGATATACAATCACTGTTAATGACGCTTCTGATGCGTCAGATTCAAGCGTAGGCAATACCTATACCTTATATAAAGTTGCTGACTTTGACGTGTCTGCTGGGGTATATACGAATATTAAACTTACAAGTGCTTTTTCAAGCCTGCAGAATGATTTCGACAGCCTGATGTCGGATGATGAGGATTCATTGGATGCGGCATCCTTTGCCATTAAGGCAGGAGAGGTTGCTGAGAGTCTGAATAGTAACGCAGGAACGCTTACAGTTAGCACATCCAATAACTCGTTTAGCGTTACAGAAACAGGCTATTATCTGATTGTAGATACTGCACATTCGAAATCCAATCCGTATCTAGCTACAAAATACATTCTGGTAGCTGTTGACGGAGTGGGAACAGATATGACAACTTCGGAAACAAATGAGAATGTGTATGTCAAAACGACTAAAGCTAGAGTGGAAAAGAAGATAGTCAGTGAACATGACAGCGAACTGGAGGATGCAGATACTGTAGCGATCGGTGATACGGTTACATATCAGATTGATGCAACCATTCCTACCTATGCGTCTGATGCGACAGGAATTACTTATAAGCTGACGGACGTAATGAGTGCTGGTCTTTCCTATGCGTCTGTAGTATCTGTCAAGATTTCTTCAGATGAAACAACCTGGAAGGATGCTACTTATAATACTGAAGGTTCCAGTGATGTGGGAACAGCCGGAGCAACGGTGGTCATTACACTTACCAGTGATTCTGAATTAAGATCAAATTCGTATGTGCGTGTAGAGCTGACAGCGACTGTAAATGAAAATGCTTCTACTGGCAGTACAGGCAATCCGAACTCTGTTGATCTGACTTATTCCAATGATTATTATGGCGGTGGTGATGGCTACACGACACCGGAAGATACGGTCATTACCTATGTCGGAGAACTGGAGATTTTGAAACAAGATTCTGATACGAAAGAAGCTCTGTCAGGTGCAGTATTTACAATTTACCGTAAAGCCACATCTGAAGAAATTTCGGATGGCACTATTACAAAAGATACCATAACTATAAGTGGAACAGAGACATCGGTTATTGCAGTAAAGACTGGTGTAACGACGGATACAAATGGAAAAGCCAAGATTACTGGGCTGGACGCTGGAACCTATTACGCAGTTGAGACAAAAGCACCGGACGGCTACAGTCTGGATTCCGATCCGAAAGAGATAGTTTTGAAAGTTTCCGGTGATGCAATTAATGATTCGACAACAGGGGAAGCGGGAACTACGAAGCTTATTGAAGAAGACTCTACGGCAACAAGCGGAAGCGCAGCAAACACCGCTATTTCTGGAAAATATACTGCAACGTGGACAGTAGGCACTCAGTCTGATAATGTGGTAACAATCACCAATGATGCAGGCACCACCCTCCCGGGTACCGGCGGCATGGGTACGGCGCTCTTCACCTTCGGCGGTCTTGCACTGGTGATTCTGGCGGCGATCATGTTCATCGTTTACACGAAGAAACAGAGGAAGCAGGCGTAAGATTCTCCTGAGCGATTGACGGTGGGATGAAAGAGAGAGAATAAAAAGGTTTAGCAAAGAAAAAGAAAGAATAGCATATATCAATGGCCTCCCCGGTTCGGCTGTGCTGGGCCGGGGAGTTGTCATACCTTTTATCTTTTGTGTTCTGCTCCCTGCATAATGGTGAGTGAGAATCCAGTATTCTTTAACAGGTTTTGAATGAGTAGAAGTTCGTGTTGTGGTTTGCGTATGGTTCCAGAGTGAGCAGTCTGCATTGCGCATGAAACAATAGTGAGGGCGGGTTATGGCTGAATTTTTTATGACATATGAAAATGTTGTAAGTTTTTTGGATGATTGCATAGAACAGTCTCCTGATCCGGAGATTCTGAGAGAACATAAGACAGAGATTCTGGCTGCGGTTACGGCGCGCGATGAGAGTGTGCGGGATGAACGAAAGGCTGTTGAGGATTCGCTTCAATTATGGGAGAATCAAACAAGCTCGCCAAGTGAGCTTTTGCTGGGTTCACACTATATTGTAATCCGGGATATTGTTATTGAATTTATCAGGGCAGCGTCTGGTTCTGGATTTTTAGGGCAATTGATTCAGAATGTATTAAGTCATGAAAATGGAATAGAATGCGATATTGGAACTGGCGTTACAATAGGTGCCGCCGCTGTATTTTTTATTATGGATACGTTTAAATCTGTAGCTGCTCTGGACGATTTTGATTTCTGCGTTTATCGGCAGGCAGTCGTTCATTTCGCCCGAAAGGATTTTACGGAAGAAGACATGAGAAAGTGGTTTCCAGGAGAAGAACACCTGACGTGTAATATGCATGATTCAAGGTGGGATTGCACCCATCTGATGGAAGAAGACATATGTGATATGCTTTCACAGGCAGCAGATAAACAAAACGACAATCTTAAGCAGGCAATAAAGTCGTTGCTCGAGAAAAAAATCTTAACTGTTAACTATATCAATGGGGTTGAGCATTATTCGTTTAGAACCTGAGGACTGTACAAGATGGAAGAAAGAGAAAAATGTATACTTGAGGACACTGAAAATGATAAAATTATTTATGATGAAGCACCATTTGTTATCATAAATTCGGCTAATGGAGATTCTGTAATTTCGATGCTGTGTGACGCGATCTTTGATTGTTTGCTATCGGATGAGGATACCGCGCATGACATGGAAGAGGAGTCTGAGAATAGGACAGAAAATGGATTGGCTGTTAAAGCATACGTTGATGAGGAGACGGTTTCTGCTGGATATGAGATAGAACAGGATACTGTAAATGGAGTTGAGAAACCGGTTTTTATTATGGGGAAAGATATTCTGTCTTCTCTTATGAGAACACTGCCAAAACCATTTACGGTTGTTCAGGAACCGTATCATATAGATCCGGGCTTCCGTGATGCTTACTATATGTATTTTTCCAATCAGCATTTTCAGGTAAAAAGGTATTCACGGAGATTGTCTTTTTTTAAAGGTGAATATGGGGACGACAAATACTTTGATAATGGGATTCAGACACAGGCGAATCTGGAACGGGATTTTATGGGTTCCTGTGTAATAAATCCTTTGTCTACGGGTTCAATCGGAAAAACTTTGCTCAATCCGGAATATGTGCTGAAAGGAATGACTGGCTCTGTATTTATGCGGCTTTCGGATTTCACGCTTCATATCCTGGGGCGTACGCTTAAAGTGAAAGCGTTTCCTTACAGGATGCAGGATCAGGAAACGATGAGCTGTGCGGAGGTTACTCTTCTAAATTTGATGGATTATTTTTCAAATCAATATAAGGATTACAGAACGGTTGTTCCGAGTGAGATTATTGAAAACGAGCAGATGCATAGTCATGAACGGGTTTTGCCTGTGCGCGGGATTACATATCCTGTATTAACGAAAGTGCTTGCAGATTTTGGCTTTTCTCCCAGACTATACAATATTTCGGCGATTGACAGTTTTAAGTATTCATCTG
>JAJQEO010000062.1 GCA_021201665.1 Lachnospiraceae bacterium
CAGCCAAACAAACGCATGTGACAGACACGGACTATATGTTCGTGAAATCGCCCTGAAAAATCATGAAATAAGCTTTCCATGTCAGAGGTGGTGTGATAAAATTTATGAAGACACTAAACGTAGTAGCCGCCGTGATCCGGCATGAGGACAAAATTTTCGCCACCCAGCGAGGTTATGGTGAATTCAAGGACGGCTGGGAATTTCCCGGCGGGAAGGTGGAGCCGGGCGAGACGGCGCAGGAAGCGCTTGCGCGGGAAATACGTGAGGAGCTGGATACGGTGATTTCTGTGGGGGAGCGGATTGTGCGGGTGGAGTATGATTACCCGGCATTTCACTTGTCGATGGATTGCTTCTGGGCGGAGGTTGTCTCGGGTGATCTGGTACTGAAGGAGCATGAGGCGGCCAGATGGCTCTCTGGGGACGAGCTGTATAGTGTGGAATGGCTGCCGGCGGATCTGGAGCTGATCGGGATCATTCAAAAGACTTTGCGCAGCCAGGAGGAATGAGTCCTCTTTTACTCTGCTTATGGAGTTTTTTTACAAGATCTTTGCAAATAAGGTTCACATAAAAGAGAAGGACTTGCTTATTGGCGACTGGATAAATGTATGGATGAATGAGCAGGCGAATTAGTTGATCCAATAAAGGGAAACGAACAAAGCAGTGACGAATCCGATGGGAATATTATTAACAGAAAAGGAGGCGCAGATCGGTGAAATATATGATTATCGGTGCCGGCGGGACCGGCGGCATTTTGGGATACAAGCTTACGGAGGGCGGAAAGGATGTGACGCTCATTGCCAGGGGTGCTCATCTGAACGCAATGAAAGCGCAGGGACTGACGATACATCAGATTTGGAATGATCAGACAGTAGTTTTGCCGGTGAAGGCAGCTGCGGAGGAAGAATACGGGGAACAGCCGGATGTGATTCTGGTCTGTGTGAAGGGATATTCGCTGGATAGCGTTTATCCATTGATCTGCAGAGTATCCGGGCCGGAAACGGTGGTGATTCCTATTTTAAATATTTTCGGAACTGGTGGAAAAATGCAGGAACAGCTTCCGGGTATTCTGGTGACGGACGGATGTATTTATGTTTCCGCGAATATGGAGGCTCCCGGTGTCCTGAAGCAGCATGGGGAAATCTGCCGTGTCGTATTCGGTGTGAGAAATGAAAACGAGTACAGGCCGGTACTGAAGGAGATTGCCGGAGATTTTGAAGAGTGCGGTATATGTGGCATCCTTTCGCATAATATACAGCGGGATGCGCTGCAGAAGTTCTCTTATGTATCGCCCATCGGTGCGGTCGGCCTCTATTATAACTGCGCAGCGGGAGATGTGCAGAAAGAGGGCGAGCCGAGGGAAATGTTTAAAGCGATGATTCGGGAAATTGTGGCTCTCGCGGAGGCTATGGGAATTCATTTCGGGCAGGATCTTGTGGCAGTCAATTTAAAGATTCTATCAGATCTGGCTCCAGAAGCGACTACATCCATGCAGCGGGATGTTATGGCGGGGAAGCCCTCGGAGATTGACGGCCTGATCTACCAGGTCGTCCGGCTGGGCAGGGAATATGGGGTTCCTGTGCCGCAGTACGAAAAGGTCGCCGCGAATTTATAGGAAACGACATTAGCCGCTTCAACAATTCAATGGCTTCAAAGCTAAAGCAATCCTGCGCCGCAGCATAAGGATTTTTGATTTACGGGGTTGACAAGCGAATTCAATTAAGTATAATTAAATTGCGTAAAATCAAATGACGCATAATCTTTATGAAAGGACAGGAGTTATGAGCATTTACGATTTCAAAGTAAAAGATGGCAACGGGCAGGACGTCGCGTTATCAGATTATAAGGGAAAAGTTCTTCTGATTGTAAACACAGCTACTGGCTGCGGCTTTACGCCGCAATACGAAGGATTACAGGAACTTTATGAGAAATATGCAAAGCAGGGCTTCGTGATTCTGGATTTTCCCTGCAATCAGTTTGCGGGACAGGCACCCGGAACCGATGAGGAAATTGCAAGCTTTTGTACGGGCAGATTTGGAATTACGTTTCCGCAGTTTCATAAAATCGAAGTAAACGGTGAGAATGAAGAGCCGCTTTATCATTATCTGAAAACAGAGTGCGGCGGTATTGCCGGAAATGCTATTAAATGGAATTTTACGAAATTTCTGGTAGACAGGGAAGGAACGGTGAGAGCGCGTTACGCGCCGACGAAAACGCCGGCGGCGATTGAAAAAGAAATACAAAAGCTATTATAATTCGCATATTTTTATGATGCGCAGGGGCGCGAGAGGAATTTTGGCAGCTTTGCTGCCCGCGCCATAGCCATAAGGATCTACGCTTCGCTTCGGTCGGCGCTAAACGAGTGCCACTGGCACTCAGCGCCCTCCGACTTCGTCGGCAATCCTTATGGCATACCCCGCGCGGCGGATAGGGAAGAAGGGCGTTCCCCTATCCGATTTGGAGGATCTGCAGGTTGGATAAATATGATGCTTTAAAAATTGAAAACCAGCTATGCTTTCCTTTGTATGCGGGCGCAAAAGAGATGATCAAAAAATACAAGCCTTATCTGGATCAGATAGACCTGACTTATACACAGTATATTACGATGATGGTGTTATGGGAATATGGCCAGATGAACGTGAAAGAATTAGGAAATCGTCTGTATCTTGATTCAGGTACTCTTACGCCCCTGCTTAAGAAACTGGAGAGCAAAGGGATGGTGATGAGAAAACGTTCTGATATCGACGAACGGAACATGACGGTCACTCTGACTGAAAAAGGGATGCAGCTGCGGGAAGAGGCAGTTAGTATACCGGAGAAAATCGGGGGCTGTGTGAATCTGACTCCAGAAGAAATGTCAGTTTTATACAGATTGTTGTATAAGGTGCTCGGGAAAGAAATGTAAAATGTCTGCTTGAGAAACGGTGCAGTGAGGGACAGGAAAAACGGATCTTTTTGTGTAAGAAGTTTTTTTGTAAACCCGCTGTAACTGTTCAGTACCTTCACAGCTACGGGGAAAAGCTCATTTAAAATCGCTGCGCGATGGAGCTTTTCCCTGCAGAAAATACGGTTTCATGCGTACCTCGCAGCAAGTGCGAAGTACTGTTCTGGATAGTTACAAAACGCTACTTTTTTACGCCGAATTTCCCCTGCCGGTATGCGCGGTTGTATTTGCGACCGGCCTTGTCCTTCATGGAAAGGGCTTCCGAAGCAAAGATGGTGCCCATCATGTCCTGATTGCAGGGATCCATTATTGCGGAATCGAGGCCGGCTGCAATCGCGTATGACATGCAGCAGGCGTTGATATATTTCCGCGCAGGCATCTCGTAGGAGACATTGGAGATGGCACCGGTCACCTTCACCTCCGGGGCATACTCATGGATGCCGCGGATAGCGGTCTCAAAATCTTTCATAGAGGACGGCATGGTGGAAAGCGCCATCACGCAGGGATCGATGTGCAGGTTGGAAAGCTTTACTCCATATTTGACCGCTTTGTCGATGATGGATTTCGCGATCTCAATCTTTTTTTCCGGCTGTGCCGGGATCCCATCTTTGTCGCAGGTCAGGCCGATGACATTCCAGTCGGTACTCGCGATGATCGGGAAAATCGTCTCGCACTTGTCGCCTTCCTCATTGACTGAATTGACCATGCCGGGGCGCGCCACATGGCCTTCTTCGATAATCCGGGCCAGAAGCTTCGCGTTCGGACTGTCGATGGAGAGGGGGACGTCAGTCACACTCTGCATCGTGTTGATGAGCCAGACCATCGCGTCATATTCCACATCGGTCGTGGTGGATGGCGCGCAGTCGAGGAAATTTGCCCCGGCTTTTACCTGTTTTAAGGTGCGTTCTTTGATCAATGCTTCATCGCGCTCAGCGATCGCCTGTTTGACGGACGGGATCGCCCCATTGATTTTTTCGCCTATAATAATCATTTGACAGTCTCCATTCCTTATGCTTTTATGTACTCTTATGCGGCTGTTGCCCAGGCTTTGCAAACATTTACAGTCTTCTGCGGTGCGTGTGCCCAGTCGTCAGCGCCGATGGATTTGCAGGCTTCTTCTGAAACCGGCGAACCACCGATGAGGATTTTGACATCATTCATCCCGGCTGCCTTGAATGCGTCTACGGTTGCTTTCATGGAATCCAGAGCCAGTGTCAGCACGCCGGAGAGAGCGACGATTTTAATATTTTCCGCTTTGCAGGTTTCCACAATTTTTTCTGCCGGGACATCGATCCCCAGATCCAGCACCTCGAAGCCTGCGGCTTCCAGCATGGCACGGACGATGTTCTTTCCGATGTCGTGCAGATCGTCCTTTACTGTGCAAAGGATCATGCGGCCGATTTTGCCGGAACCGTCCCCGGCCAGAGCCGGCTTAAGGATGTCCATAGCTTCTGTCATCATTTCGCCTGAGTAAATCAGATCCCCGACATAATACTCGCCGGCTTCATAACGATTTCCAACCTCAGTCAGACCATCCTGGCAGGCTGTCATGGCATCCATCGCGCCATCGCCGCCGTTATCCATCAGCTCATGCAGCATCTCCAGCAGGGTGTCCTCATCCAAATCTGCCATCGCTGCTTTGATTTCCTCATAATTTGCCATTTTGATTCCTCCATTGAAAATAATTATAATAATTATAGTAAACGATGTAGGTTGTTTTATTCCCGCGAAGCAACGAGCCAGGTAGCCGGAGTCATAAGGGATCCGTCGGCTTTGCCGACACCTTATGACATAGCTTGCACGCGCCTTCCTTACAGTCCGAGCAGCGTCCAGTCGAGATCCGCTACCAGGAAAAACCTCTGGTTTGCCGGAAACTCCCATTCCTGGTCTGCCATCAGCTCACCGACCAGACTCTGTATGTACTGCTCTTTTTCCGGGACCTCGGCTGCCCGGGTTTCTTCTTTATTTTCACAATTTCCCATAGATAATCCTCCTTAAATTGTCCTTTGGATGCTTTGTGTCATAAGGAATCCTCCGACTTCGTCGGCAATCCTTATGACATAGGACGCAGGCAATGTCTGCTTACTTGCTGCTGTATTCATGGACAAAATTATATGCGTCAATGACGGTCTGGTTGATATCGCCGGGGGCGATGGCAGCCTTGTCCAGTGTGAAGATAAATCCGCCGCCCGGGGCACACTCATCAATGACTCTCTTGACATCGTCCTTGATCTGGTCAAAGGTCTTCATGCGGCATTCCGCTGATTTCAGGCCGCCCGCGATAATCTGCCAGTCGCCGATTTCTTTTTTGGCTTTAATAATATCGTCATCGTCCACATGGAGGATGACAGAATCCTTCGGGAGCTCACGGAAGCGATCCCAGATTTTATCCCATTTTCCTTCCATGATGAAGTAATGCTTTCCGCCGTTTGCGATATAACGCTCGATCATCGGCTTCTCATGCACCCAGTACAGCTCGTCATACTGCTTCGGGCTTAAGTAGCACGGGATATGCGGCGGCTGCCAGGAATAGGGGAAGGAGCCGGTATAAGGCGTATTCTCTTTCGGCAGGCAGTGGGTCTCCCAGATCGCATTGAGGGCTGCCTTCACGTTATCCGGCTGCCTTCTTAAGTCAGTCAGTGTACCGCGGAATCCACGGAAATAATCAAACAGGATATCGAGCGGGGTCTGGATCCGTTCCTGCATATTCAGGACAGAAACAATGCCGTGCTTTTCTTCCAGCGCCTGCCTGAGCATTGCGCCCTGAACGATCATGACCCTAAAATTGTCTTCCGCATAGACTTTTAAGGCATTTCGGGCAAATTCACGGTCTTCGAAAAATTCCGGATATTTTCTTGGCAGCAGAACTTCTGAGACAAATCGGTTCGGATCTGCAATGAGTTGGTCGTACTCATCCTTTTGCATCGGTGAGAGCTGGACATGTTCGAGTGTGACACCGTCCGGGCCATATTTGTTTTCTACATGCAGGAAAGCTTCTTCCAGCTTTTTGGAATAGGTTGCCCCGCAGAGTAAACTGACGTCTGCCCACATCTGGTCATAGAGACTGGTCATTGTCTCGACATATTCCGGTGGGCTCTGAACCAGCTCAATGGTTTTCTTCCCGGCCCAGGCAATCGTACCGGTGCTGTCATTGATTGCGGTCGGGACATAAGCACCTTCCTCGCGGTTGACCGCCTTGAGAAAGTTGGAGAATTTCATCTCCTTTAAATTGTTTTCCGCCATAAGTACCTCCTTGCTTTGTCGTTGCATTTTGTACGCGGCAGTGCTATACTGTTCAAAATTAAGAAAGAAACAGTTCGTTAATTTTTACACAATAACGCTACCCTGTGGCTTGTATTATAGCAATCATGCACAAAAAAAGGAACCTGTTTTTTAAAACAGGAGTGCTTTTGGCACAAAAATTGATTTTGTACCAAAAATAATGGGTGGCAGATGTTATAAAAATGGGGCGGTTGTTCGCTTCGTCCGGCGACAGCAAGCAGGTTTTTTTTTGACAGGTAGCTTTTTTAACTGATCGGCATGTCTTTCCCGCACAGGCAGTTTTTGCCTGTCAGGTAAGTTTTCGCCAGCTGAGAAATTTTGCGAAAAATACTTAGCGGGAAAATCAGAATAATAGAGGAAATTAATTTGAAAACATATGCGAACGGCATGGATACGAGGCATCAGATCCTGTATGCATGCAAGGAATTATTTTATGAAAAAGGATATCATGAGACCAGCTATGAGGATATCTGCAAGTCCACTCATGTAAGCCGCCGGACAGTCTATTATCATTTTAAAGATAAAGAAGACATCCGGTATGAAGTGTTTTGGGAATGGATCACTCAGATGAGGCATTTGGCGGAGCGTTATTGCGAAAGATCAGAGTATACTTTTTCACTGGCCATGTATCTTGCCTGGGAGTGCAGCCTCCGGGATGAGAAATACCGCAAATTCCAGATGGATTACTACAGGGACTATCCGGTTTATGATCCAAAGGTCGGTTCAGGCCGTTTTTATAAGATTGCGTTCGGACAAATGTATGGGCATATCTGGTCGCTTGAAAAGATACCATCAATCGCGTTCGCTTCTGTGTATGGCTATATTCTCGGCATGTACTGGATGATGTGTGAGCATCCTGAGATTTACAATGCGAAAGAACTGTTTCATTATTGCATGTTCTGGGGTACTTCGATCTGGGGAATTCCGCATGAAACCATTGAGCAGCTCTGGTCAGACTTAATGGGATACGCGGAGAAGTTTCCTGCGGATCTTTTGGTTGAAATGAAATTTTACTGACACAGGGAGGCTTTTTATGAAGGTTCGTTTTTTGCCTTGCGACCGGGAACTGGAATGCAGCGAAGGCATGACAATTCTGCAGGCAGCGCAGAAGCTGGGGCTTGAGGTGGACGCCCCATGCGGGGGTCACGGAAAATGTGGGAAATGCCTTGTAAAAGTGGAAAATCGTACTATACAGAGTCGCCCGAAGGGCGATGACATGGAGAATCATGCCATACAGAATCGCCAAGAGGGCGATGCCCCGGCCAGCGCCCTCGAATCCTGCGGAGAATCGAAACAGAAGCCGGCCAGCGTTCGTGGCTCTCAGGAAGAATCAGGATGGGAAGCGGATGAACAGGAGGTTCTTGCCTGCCAGACGCTTCTTCAGGACGGTATGGTTATAAATGTGGAGAAAAACCGGGATCTGTCGGTTGTCCTTTCATCGGGAGCAAAGACAGGTGCAAAATCAGAGGGACGTATGAATCCCTTGATTTATGCGCCGTACCATGCCGCAATCGACATTGGCACGACGACTTTGGCCTGCCAGATTCTGGACGGTAAGACAGGAGAGGTTCTGTCAAGCGGAGGGGCTTTAAACCCGCAGCAGGCCTTTGGCGCAGATGTCGTTTCCCGCATTCAGGCCGCCCTGAATGGCGCTATGGATGAACTGACGAGTCTGATCCGGGCCGCGCTTTTTGAACTGTTATCCCGGACCGCCGGTCAGGCGGGGGTATCTCCGAACGATATCGGCATCATTGGCATTGTCGGCAACCCCTGCATGCAGCAGCTTTTTGAAGGGATTCTCCCGGACAATCTGGCTCGGCCTCCTTTTTCAGTAAAGCTGGATCAGGCAAAAATACTGCCTGCCGGGGAAATTTTCCCGGAGCTGCCGAATGCTGTAGTTCTTTCCATACCGGACATTTTCGGCTATATCGGAGGAGACACGATGGGCTGCGTCCTTTCTTCCGATATCTATGAGGCAGAGGAACCGGTGCTTCTCGTAGATATCGGCACGAATGGAGAAATGGTGCTTGGCAGCCAAAAGCGTCTGGTCGCCTGCGCGACGGCAGCGGGACCGGCGCTGGAGGGTGCGGGCATCACGTTCGGGATGAGAGGCTCTGAGGGAGCAATTGATCATGTGACTGTGGAGGATGGGCGGATTTCCTGTCATGTCATCGGGCAGCCATCCGAACCGGCAGCCTCCGGCATCTGCGGCTCAGGCCTGATTGACGCAGTGGCACTTTTATGGACGCAGGGAATCATCAACCGGCGCGGACGCCTGCCCGCAGCCGCAGACTGTCCGGCGTTTGCGCAGTATCTGGGAGAGAAAAACGGAGAGCGTATTTTTTACCTGACCGATTCGATTTACCTGACCCAGGAGGATATCCGGCAGGTGCAGATGGCAAAGGGTGCGATTGCTGCAGGAATTGAATTAATGGCCAGGGAATTGCAGATAGAAATCCGGGACATTCAAAAGGTATACCTGGCAGGAGCTTTTGGTTCCTTTATCCGCAAAGAAAGCGCATGCGCAATCGGGCTGCTGCCGCAGGAGCTGGCCGGGCGGGTCGATGTCATCGGAAATGCTGCCATCGAGGGCTGCCGTCGCATGGTCTGCGACCAGAACGCATTTCGCCTGACGGAAACGCTGAGCCGGAAAATACAGGCACTGGATCTGGCGTCCGTCCCCGGATTCGCCAGAAGCTACGCAAAACATATGGGGTTTTAAATATGTCTGGGATTTTAGATATCTCTGGAAAATATACAGTGGCAGCTATGCCGGAAAAAGATGCGCTTATAAATGTGCCAGAAAAAACTACGGCATTTTCAGCCGGTTCTACGGTCATCCTTTCCTGCCCGACCATTCATGACGAGCTGGAAAAATGCGTCCGGGATACCGGCTGCACCTATGATGTACATGAACTGGGGAAAAGCAATCACAATTTTCCCGACCGCCTGCGGAATCAGCTGCAGGCAGAGATTGACGCTCTTCAGGACTATGACCGGATCCTGCTGTCCTTTGGAATCTGTGGGAATGCCGCCTGTGGGCTGACATCCTCTCACGCAGAGCTTGTCATTCCAAAAGTAGACGACTGTGTTTCACTTCTGATGGGGGGAGTAAAACCAAGGCTGGAGTGCCTGAATGGGAAGTTCGGAATATTTCTTACGGCAGGATGGCTCCGGTACGAAGAAAACATCTGGGATGAGATCTGCCGGACGAAGCAGCGATACAGTGAAAAACGTGCGGCAAAGATTCTTGAGCGGATGTTTGGTGAGATGACGTACCTGACTGTTCTGGATACTGGCGCTTATAATCTGGCAGATATCCTTGAAAAAGCGGAAAAGATCGCGGAAACTTTGCACTTGGAGCTTCGGGTAATAAAAGGGGATCTTTCTCTGCTGACCGGGCTTCTGAAGGGATCCTGGGATGCGGACAGATATGCTGTTTTTCCGCCGGGAATTACCACTACCTCTGCCCGAATCATGCCGGACTACTCTTTCCGGCAACGCTGAAGACGAGACTCAGCTGATGAAATATGTAATTAACTCCGATTTACAGTTTCATAGATTTTTCTGCATATTAAAAAAATATGAAGAAATAATGATAGGGTATTGACAAAAAACCATCATAGAGTTATACTTGTGATAGAAAAAACGAAAAAAGCAATCATCTCCTGCGGAGGACAATGCATTGGGCGCTACGGTAGAAGAGATTGAAGAATACCTGTCAGAGGTAAAGGAGGCCGTTAGAACGAATCGATACAGGATTGATCGAAATCAAAATCGTCAGGCAAACATTGATTTGTTTCTGGACTATGTAATAGATGAGAACGATGCAAAAAGTATTTTGTTGAGTCTTACGGCGACGGATTTCTCAGAAATATTACATAATGAACATAAAGGCTTCGAGCAGGAACTGTTGTACGTATTCGGCAAGGATGTGAGGCTTCTGGAGAGGACAGGAGACACCGAAAAGATGGTTTCCCTTTATATCAAATTTAACAGACTGGGGAACTGCTACGTTGTGGTAATTTCATTTCACGAGCAGAGATTTCCACTGAGTTATTGCTTTAAATGAGTGAGCGTAAAACGGAGGATATCAAATGAAGGAAAGGAAAAAAACAGATTTTTGCACGGAATGCAGAAAAGATACGGAGTATTCCCTGAAGAAAAAGGATATTCACAAAACTATAAAAGGAAAGACCTATCCTTTCAGCATTACGGTCGCAGTATGCTCTGAGTGCGGCCAGGAGATGAGTCTGCCGGGGCTGATTGATAAAAATGTGCAGGAGATGGATGAACAATACCGGGCGGCAGAGGATATTGTGACGGTAGATGATATTGAAAAACTGATGAAAGTGTATAAGCTTGGGAAAGCGCCGCTTTCTCTTGCGCTGGGATTTGGAGAAATTACCATTTCCAGATATCTCTCCGGGCAGATTCCTTCTAAGGAATATTCCCAGGTTATGAGGATGGCGCTGTATTCGACCGCGTATATGAAGAACTGTCTGCATCAGAATAAGGATAAGATTGCTGATGCCGCATATAAAAAATCAATGGAGGCGGTATCACAGCTGGAGAGTATTTTCTGTGTATCCCAGAAGATGCTCAGGGTGATTTCCTATCTGTTTGAAAGCCTTGAGGAGGTTACCCCCCTGATGCTTCAAAAGCTTTTGTATTTCGTTCAGGGCATTCATCTGGCCTTGTATGACAGGGAACTGTTTACAGAGGATTGTGAGGCCTGGGTTCACGGCCCGGTTTACGCGGATGTATATACTCTGTTCAGAGACTTCAAATATAATCCTATTGATGACGCCAGATTTGCGATGCTTGGTGGAAATGCGGATTCCCTGACAGTGAATGAAAAAAAGGTGGTAGATCTTGTAGTAAGGACATTTGGACTGTATGGGGGAAAAGTGCTGGAAAAAATCACTCATAATGAAAAACCATGGAAAGAGGCCAGAAAGGGGTATTCAGATACGATCCCTTCTCATGAACTCATTTCGAAGGCCAGCATCCGGGAGTATTATAAGCAGATAAACGAGGTATACAGGATTGATTCGGAGGAAGGCCTGGCTGAATATATACGGCAGATGTGCAGAACGGCTGCCTGACTGCTGCGAGGGCACATGTTCATTCCCACGAAGCAATGAGTCAGCCAGACGAAGTCATAATCTGTCAGCAAACCGGCGGCTTATGACTCTGGCTGGACCGGTTATTTGAGTTTGCAAAGCGAAAGGAGTCTTCATGGCTGTATTTGACGCGATTGATGATAAGTTTTTCAATCCCTTCTGCTGCCGCAACCGGGAAATCTACTTTAAGTGTATCAGCCAGCTGATCGAGAAATCAAAGGAGATTCCCGTGCTGTATGAGACAGATGCCAGGGATACGCTGATTCTCTATCTTCGCAACAACATGTTCTCCATTGAGACGGAAAACATCGGCGAGGAGGTTGGCAGGGGGCGCTCTGTGCAGGAGAATGCCTCTGCTATTCTGCGTTATTTCCGCGCCTGTGGGTGGATTTCCCCGGCGGAAATTGGGCGCAGCGGGGATAATATTGCTTCCGTATCCGCATACTGCCGGAAGCTGATTGACGCGATCCATAAAATTTTTGACACCGACGCGAATGGGGCGATCACGAATCATATTTTTTCCATGTATGAGATTCTGAAGTCCGCTTTTGAGAAGGGAAGCGCGCGGGCACAGCGCCCCTATTTAAACATTCTGGTTCCTCTTGTGGAGAATGAATGTGACCTGAAAAATGACCTGCTGATTTTAAAAGACAGCATTCGGGAAATTATGCGGGCCGTGATGAAGATGGCGGACGCCAACAGCTTCGGGCAGTTCCTGATTAAGGATGAGGTGTTAAACCGTTTTTTCAATGATTACTTTTTCATTAAGAGAAGCGGCCTGATTCCCGGCTATATTGATAATATTGACCGCATGCTGCTGCGTCTGCGCCGCAGTGAGCTCTATGAGCAGATGATTCAGGAATATCAGAAAATGGAAAATCTGGAGGAAATAACGGCGAGAGAAAAGATCGACCGCCAGTTTGCCGAGCTGGACAGCTTTATTAATCTGGAATATGAGCAGGAAATGGGCTACATCGACCGGAGGATCAATACCTACTATAATCTCTATTCCACGAGGATGATGATGGTTTTGAGCAATAATACAAACCTGGAGCATGAGCTGAACCGTCTGCTTTTGTATTTAAAGGATTTGCGCACGGAGGATCGGGAGAAGGCACTTGGGCAGCTTGCTGGTACGCACCGGCTCATGAGTGTGGGTTATGTCGGAAGAAAGTCGTTTGAACGCCGCCAAAAGCCCCGTCCCAATCAGAAAATAGCCGCGCTTCCCCAAGAGGAGCTGTCAGTAGAGGAACTGCAGCGGATGACGGATGAGCTGCTGACAGAGATGCCAGACCGGTATAGTATGAAAGAAGTACAGAAGCATTTCGATGGCCTGATGACGGGCAGAGAGCAGATTTCTGTGGAGGAATGCGGGATACATACCAGGGAGGACGCTACGATGATTGCGGCGAGTATGTTATATTCGGGAACACCGGGATTTCCATTTGAAGTGGAGATTGGGGACCGGATGGTGGAAACAGAAGTCGCAAGGATCAGCAGTGTCAGGATTAAGAGGAGAGTGACAGAAAATCATGAGTGACATCAGCCTGCAGATTTCAATTAAAGAAGAGAATAATCATTTGTTTAAAAGATGCATCCGCAAGCTTCTGGAGTCTACATTTCTTTTGCGTGAAAAGGACGGAAAGCTTTATCAGTTTGTATCCAGAGAATCGAACCGCCAGGATATTTCTGAGTATCTGCGGATGATTGGTTTTGATATCATCCTGGAGGAGAAAACCGGGGTGTGTATGCTGATTGCCAGCGAGGAGGATGCAGACACCGTTGGGTTAAAACGCGCGAATGTGGTAACCTTTTCGACCCTGCAGTATCATCTGCTGCTGGTGCTGTGGAAGGTTTACCTGGAAAATCTTGGATACAGTGAGGGCAATTTTGTGACCAAAGGGGATTTGATCGATAAGATCAAATCTTATGAAATTCAGATTCTGCGCCCGGAGCTGAACGCAGCACTGCGTCTGTTTAAAAAGTACAGCCTGATCAACTATAATGAGGATGACAGCGGGGAGGACATGAAAATTCAGCTCTATCCGTCTCTGCAGTTTGGCTGGGATCTGCCCCAGTTTCAGACGGTAGCGGGAGAATATCTCAAGGATCCGGAAGAATCGGGTACTGAGGATGAAACCGCAGAAGGAGAAAAAAGGGAAGGTACCTGGGGCTATGAGGAATCAGGGGATTACGAAGATTTTGAAGATACGGAAGATTACGAGGATCCGGAGGGGTCTGACGATTTTGAGGAGGAAGACGAATGATTTTACTAAAGAAGGTTCGTCTGGTGAACTGGTACGGATTTACCAACGATACAGCTCCGATCGGGTTCTTTACTTTGATTGCGGGGAAGAATGGAAATGGAAAATCCGTTATGCTCGACGCAATCAAATATGCCGCTTATGGCGATGTTGTTTTTAATAAATCCTCGGAGAGCAAGGGAAGCCGCACCCTTTCTTCCTACACGAGAGGATTGCTGGATGCAACGGCCGGCACCTGCATGCGGCCTGCGGATCGAGTGCCGACAGTGTACAGCCATATCGTGCTGGAGTTTTTCGATGATGTAGAAGAAAAATCCTTTCTCCTTGGCACTGTGATTGAGACAAACCCGTCCAATAACTGTCAGACCTACCGCTATGTGGCGGATCATATAGTGATGGAGCGCATGGATCATGTCTATATGGAAAATGGTTCCGTGATACCTTACAGTCCGCTGCTTTTGCAGAAACAATATAAACTGACTCTGATGAACCGTGAGCAGGCACTGCCCAAATTCATGCAGATGACGGGATTGAAGCTGACCCTTGGCCAGCTGCCCACGTATCTTCGGAAAATGCGCGGGATCATGTCCTATGATCCGAACGCCCGCATTGACCAGTTTATCCGGGAGAGTGTCCTGGAAAAGCGGGATGTAGACTTCGGGAAGCTGATTGAGGCGAAGGAGAACATCGAGCACCTGAACGAGAGCTTTGAAGTGATCCAGTCTGAAATCACTGAGCTGGAGGAAATCCTGGACAAATATGATGCCTGGGAGGGCGAGCGAAACCGTCTGCTGTCGGATGACATTCGGATTGTTTATAAAAAGATACAGGATATCAACCGGGAGATTGCCCGCCAGGAAAGTGATCAGGAAGGGGCGCAGAAAAGAAAGGAAGACCTTACTAAGGAACTGGAAATTCTTTCGGCAAGAAGCAAAGAGCTGAATGCGCGGCTCATTGATGCAAAGGTCAGCTTTAAACAGCTGGACAGTACGCAGATGATAAACGAGGAGGAGAAACGCCTCGAAGCTCTGACGCAGGAAAAAAAGGAATGGCTCAGGAAGTGTCAGGCACTGGAGACTTTTCAGAGACGGATCAGTGAATTACTCTCTCTGCTGTCTCAGGACCGCCAACAGGATGAGTTCTCGGCCATCTCTGGTACGGTGAAGGATTTTCTGCTGGAGGATGGCAAGGTGGAAGACCTGAATATTCTTGCTTCCCTGTGCCAGATGGGGATTCCTTCCTCGCAGAAAGCGGATGCGGTGATGCGCCTGAAGGGCAAAGTCGACCGCCTGTATGACCGGCTGATCCGGAAAATTGCGGAGACGGAGCAGAAGATTGAGGAAATAAACCGCAGACTGGACATTCAGAACCGCATAGTGGAGGAGAGCAGAAAGCATCGGAACACCTATGAATCAATTCCGGAATATGTCGCCTTAAGAGATGAGATTAACCGGGAATATGAACGGAGAGGGCTTCCCGCAAGAGCGAAATTTGCCTGTGAATACGTGATCAGCCTGAAGGATGAGAGCTGGCGGGACGCAGTGGAAGCTTTTCTGGGGCCGCGCCGGTACACCATTCTGGTGGAGCCGGATTACTATGACATTGCGGACGATGTCCTGAATCGCTCGGAATACCGCTACGCGCATTTGTTTAACACGAAGCTGCTGATGAAACGGGAAGTGAAGGTGGAGCCGGATTCTGTGGTGTCGGTTCTGGAAATAAAGAATCCGGTGGCACAAAAGTATTTTGACTTCCAGCTGGGGAGAATGCATGCAGTCAGCCTGAACGAAGTACGAAACTATGAGAATGCGATCGCCCGGGAAGGACGCGTGGCGGTCGCCATGGACAGCTATTTCCTGCGCTTCAATCGGCTGCGCTCCTACTACCTCGGAGAGAAGATTTTTGAATTAAATCGTATCCGCGCGGAGAAGGAAATTGCCCGTCTTGGGGAGGAGAAGCGGCAGCTGCTCAACGATAAACAGGGACTGACTGCGTCAAAAAGCACCCTGGCGCAGAGCCGGGAGTTTTTCGGCGAATACGAGTACGACGCGCACGAGAAATATCAGGATACAGCCGCAATGGCAAGAGAATCAGAGGAACAGCTGCGGGAGCTGAAAAGGGCGCAGGAGACGAATCAGGAATTCCTCGAACTCGCTCATTTGATCGACCGCCTGACCCGGGAGCAGGAGGCGGTACTGGAAGAATCCCAGAGAAGGAGCCGGGAAAAGAGCGACCAGGAAACAGTGATTTCACGCTGCGCGTACAGGATCGAGGAAAAAAAGGCGGAGCTGGAGATACAGGAAAAGCAGTTTAAAGAATACCAGATTGAGCATTATACGGTAGTGCAGAAGGCTGTGGAGACATATGAAAAATATTTAAGCAATGACAAAAAAGGCATCGGCGGCCTGCTGGCGGAGGATACCAGGAAACGCATTCAAAGGAGCATAGAACAACAAAAAAGCGATCTGATGCAGAAGCAGGCGGATTATAACGCGAAGCATTCCGGCAGTATGCTGCCCCGCGGGACAGAAGGACGGGAAGAATACGCTGCCCGGAGAGATAAGATCTGGATGGACAACCTGCAGGAAATCCGGCAGAAGCTGGAGGAGCAGACAAGACGTTATGAAGACATTTTCAAAAACGAGTTTGTCCTCACCATCCTGAAATCCTGTGAGAGAGCGCGGGACGACCTGAAACAGATTAACTATGAATTAGGAAAGCTGAACTTTGCCGCCAAATATCAGTTTGACGTGCATTATGTGCATGACGGCTCAGATTATGCGAAGATTATTGAGTATGCCAGGTTCCTGGATGAGCGGGAACAGCTGGGCGGCGGAACACATGGGCAGATGACGCTTGGAGCGTTCACCTCCGTGTCAGACGAAGAAGGGGAACAGCTGGAGCAGGAGCTGGAACGGATCGTGAACCAAATCATCAAGGCCAACAGCGAAGAAACCATCGCCCGGTTTGCCGATTACCGGAATTACATGACCTATGAAATTCTGATCAGCAATCAGGTGCTGGACCGCGCAAAGCTCTCCAGGCAGACCGGATTTAACTCGGGCGCGGAGGTCCAGATTCCCTACTTGCTGATTCTGTGTTCGGCATTGCTGATGATTTATAATCAGCGTGTAAATTCCACGAGGCTGGTATTTATCGATGAACCCTTTGCCAAGATGGATCCGGGCAATGTAAAGCTGATGCTGGATTTCATGCGGGGACAGCACCTGCAGGTGATCTTCTGCTCTCCGGATAAGACGGAATCCATCGGAAATGAGTGCGAGGTCATTCTTCCAGCTCTTCGCGTCAGCCCGGAGCGAATGCGGCTGGGAATCGTGCAGTTCCATGAGGAGAAGGCATTCGTGAAAACTGTGTGAGAGACAAGATAGCTGGCAGTTTTAGGATGCACAGGTGTGAAAAACGTTCCCCTGTCCGATCAACACTATGGAAAAGGGCAACAGGCAGTGCTTTCAGGGAGAATAGATGAAAAAATGGCAGACTACGCAGAAAAAATGCTCGTAACTCTTGTAGAAAAATACAGGAAGAGCAAAAAGGACAGCGGCAGCAATGTCATTGCCCGGCGCACGAAAATAACGCCGGCACAGCTGTACAAGAATTATAATAGAAATGACGCTGACATGGAGCAGATTGAGGCAATTCATTCTGCCGCGCGTATGTACCGGCAGAAGGGATTTCTGACCTTTGATACGGAAGGCTTCAGCAGTGAGATCCGCAGCATCTATCTGGTGGACGAAAAAATTAAAGAGGCGGAAAAGTACCTGGAGGAGCACTACGGTTATGTATCCAAGGCAACAAAGAGAAAAGAGGCAGAGAAACTGCTCGCTCGCTATGCAGGCCGCTCCCCTGCGGCAGATGAGATCTGCGCAGAGCTTCGCCGTACATTGGAGCAGAATAAGATACCGGCAGATTATCAGCAGAAGGAGGACTGGCTGAAAGCCCTGGTCTTTATAGAGAACAATCAGAAGGAGCTGTTTGTGCGGGAAGCATCCATGCTGATCTATGGTGATTCCAAATATCTGGAAAATGAGCAGGTGTTAGGACCAGTCTGTAAAAGACTCTGGAAACAGTCCGCAAGCCCCCGCAGGGCGGATGAGATGGAAGATGAGATTCTGGAAGTATACCATATCCGGAGGGAAAAGCAGAAGCTTTGTCTGAAGGGGGATGTCACGATCCAAATCGGGGGAAAGGAGATCCCGCTTGCTGCTTTTACAGATGGGGTGGAGTTTTATGCGGAGGATCTGTCGCGGATGGAAGGAATACATGTCCATACACCCGGCTTTATGACGGTGGAAAACCGCACTTCCTGGCTCAGGCTGTGTGATTCGAATATGACTTTTTTCTACCTGGGAGGCTATGCGACCAGACTTCAGCGCGACTTTTTAAAGAAAGTGTATGCGGACAATCCGGAGCTGTCGTTTTTCCATTTTGGAGATATAGACGCCGGGGGTCTGTATATTCATGAACACCTGTGCCGCATAACAGGAATACCGTTTGCCTTGTATCACATGTCCTCCAGGGAACTGGCAGATGAACGATTTCAATCCTGCCTGCACACGCTGACCAATGAGGATCGTGTGCGGCTTCAGTCTCTGAAAAAACAGGAGAGCTATCGGCAGCTGGCAGCTTACATGCTGGAGAACAATGTAAAGCTGGAGCAGGAAATTATCAGTTACTATGAGGCAAAATCATGACGGATACGAATATGCAATGCGTTTTTTGAGGCTTATCGGGAATATTCAGAAAAATCTGATGCCAAAATCAGAGAATGCAGCACTCACTCTCCCCTCAGGATATTCAGCGCGATTTCAGACATTTCCTGCGGACTTTCCTCAGCGCTTCCTGAAAGCCATCCAATCAGGATGGAGAACAGCCCTCCGGATTCATAACGTACCGCATAGCGAGCCTTCGTGGTATTTAAGGAACCCGGATGAAGCGCGTTGTACAGATGGTCTGTAAATCCTGAAAAGCACTCTACGACCACGTTCATCAGGTCCGCCTCTGTCAGGACTCTGGTCAGGTTATCGTATTTCTGGAAATAGGAGAAAAAGCTGTCGAGCGCCTGTCTGATGTCCTCCTTTGCTTCCGAGATCAGCTGCTGCGAGATTTTTCTGAAATGCTGTACCAGGATGTCCTCCTTCGAAGTGTAGGTCCGATAGTAAGTCATGCGGGATACGCCTGCTTTCCGCGCAATGTCTGTTACGGTGATATATTTATATTCCTTTTGCTCCATTAAACCTGTCAGCGCTGTGAAAATACAGTCCTTTGTAGCCTCTTTATCCTGTGCCATTATAACAACCCTCATATCTTCCTTAGTATATTCCGTTAATGGTGACCTCGAACACTGCTTCCTGTCCGTTTAAATCGTCTACGCCATAATCCTCCGGGAATGTTACGGTGACTTCAACCGTATCCCCCGGGTGGTAACCGATGAGCTGTTCTTCAAAGTCATCAATATAGCTTCCTGATCCGATGACTAGATCGGTGCCATTGCCATCTGTGCTTCCGCCGGAAAATTCTACGCCGTCAATGGAGCCGACATAATCAATGTTTACCGTGTCTCCGTCCGCGACGGTCAGTGATGTATCAGTTGAGTAGGTGACGACCTCTTCGGTTACGCTTTCTGTAGAGGCTTCGTCGGCATCGTCCGTCGTGCTGCTAAATGGCTGGAATGCGTCGACAAGTATGACAATAATCAGTATCGCGATGAGGGCGGCAGGAATGCCAATAGAAAGGATTTTCTTTGTGTGCTCTCGCTGTTCCTTTTTGCGCCGCTCCTCGGCACGTCGTTCCTGAGCCATTTTTTTGTTTTCTTTTTTCATGACAGCTTTCTCCCTTGCATTAAGATTTGCCTACACTCTACGAAAAAGATGTGCTTATTTTGTGTACGAAATGCGAAGAAACTGTCAAATTTCACGTTTCTGTAACCGGAGAACATTGCTTATATTTGCAAGCTGATACTTTAAAAAGTGAAGTTACATGTGTAGTCTGGCACTGGGTTTAAAAAGTGAAATTACATGTGTAATCGGACACAGGGTTTAAAAAGTGAAGTTACGTATGTAATCTGGCACTGGGCGCAAAATAGAATGAACAGAAATCTTAAAAAATGAGTTTAGAAAGATTAGAAAAATTTAATGAACATATAGGTAAAAATTGTAACATTCCAAAATTCAGTGTCTTGATTTTCAGTTTATAGAAAGTTATAGTATAAATGACTGAAGCGCAAAGTAAAACGACTTACGTCGGTTACTATAATTTATGTAATTCGGAGGTTACAAAGGTGGGTAAAGTAATAGGAATTGATCTTGGAACGACTAACAGCTGTGTATCGGTAGTAGAAAATGACCAGCCGGTCATTATTCCGAATCCGACCGGCGGACGTACGACGCCGAGTGTGGTGGCTTTTTCCAAAAACGGAGAGCGGCTGGTCGGGGACGCGGCCAGGAGACAGGCGGTGACGAATTCATCAAGGACGATCACTTCTGTGAAACGGCATATGGGTACGGACTGGGATATCCGGATTGATGGAAAACAGTACAAGCCGCAGACGATCAGCGCGATGATTCTGATGCAGCTGAAAAAGGATGCGGAGGATTTTCTTGGCGAGCCGGTGACTGAGGCTGTAATTACGGTGCCGGCATATTTTAATGACGTGCAGAGACAGGCGACCAAGGACGCCGGGCGCATCGCGGGGCTGGATGTGAAGCGAATTATCAATGAGCCGACAAGCGCGGCGCTTTCCTATGGTCTGGATCATGGCGAGGCACAAAAGGTCATGGTTTATGATCTGGGCGGCGGAACCTTTGATGTGTCGATCATTGAGATTGGTGAGGGACTTATCGAGGTGCTTTCCACCTCCGGCGACAACCACCTGGGCGGTGATGATTTTGACGCGCGTGTATCGGACTGGCTGGTCGCGGAGTTTAAATCAGAGCATCATACAGATGTATCCAGAGATGTCGCCGCGATGCAGCGTATTAAAGAAGCTGCTGAGCAGGCTAAGAAGGAGCTTTCCACCTCAGAGAGTACAAATGTTGTGCTTCCGTATCTGACGCAGGTACGGGGCGAGGCGGTTCACCTGGAGCGCACACTGACGCGGACGAAGTTTAATGAGCTGACGGCGGATCTGGTGCGGCGCACGGAGGTGCCTGTGCAGACGGCACTCTCGGACGCCGGGATTACGGCATCCCAGCTGGGAAGAGTGCTGCTGGTAGGCGGCTCGACGCGCATTCCTGCGGTTCAGCAGAAGGTATTTCAGCTGACCGGCAAGGAACCTTCCAAGAATATCAACCCAGATGAATGCGTAGCGCAGGGCGCTGCTATTCTTGGCAGTACACTGCAGGGCAATGCCCTGGCGGCGGCGGATACCGGCATGGATCTGCTTTTGATGGATGTCACGCCGCTGAGTCTGTCGATCGAGACGGTGGGCGGTGTCGCTACCCGTCTGGTGGAGCGCAATACCCCCATCCCGACGCGCTACTCACGCGTATTTTCCACCGCTGCGGCTTACCAGCGCGATGTGGAGATCAATGTTCTTCAGGGTGAGCGCACCATGGCTCGCGACAATAAATCAATTGGAAAGTTTCGGTTAAAGGGCATCCGCCGCGCACCGGCAGGCGTGCCGCAGATCGAGGTGACCTTTGATATTGACGCGAATGGCATTCTGAAGGTGTCCGCGAAGGATCTTGACACGCAGAAGGAGCAGTCGATCACGATTACCGCGGATGACCGTATGTCGGATTCTGAAATTCAGCAGGCGATTTTTGAAGCGCAGGCTTACGCGGGACAGGATGTGCAGAGAAGAGAAGCGATTGAAATTACCAACGAGGCGCAGAGTCTGCTCGCGAAGGCTCAGCAGGCTCTCAAGGAGCGAAAAAAAGATCTGGACAAGAACGCGTCAAAGCAGATTAAAAATGAAATTAACGCTTTGCAGAAGGCACTGTCTAAATTCCGCCTGGACAAGATGACAGACCAGGATCTGGAGAATGTAAAGACTGCAAAGGAGGCACTGGAGCGGTCAGCCGCGCAGTATCTGGGGATGTAGGGGCTGCTGGTGACGTATTTTTGCCTTTGCTGGTGAGATGATTCTGCTTTTGTTTGGCTAATAGAATTCAATATCCGTGCAAATTTTGCAATAATCTGCTGACAAAACGGCGTATTCCTTATGACATCGACCGTGCGGCCCGCCGTTTCGCGGGAATAAACAGACTCTTGCCCTGCCGATGAAATAAGTCCTCCGGTGAGATCAGGATGATAGATATAAATGATTGAAATAAAAACTCTTTGCAGCAGAAGAAAGAATCCAATGCTGCAAAGAGTTTTTTCGTTATAGATCCTGATATTCTCGATATGTATCTGACGGCAGAAAAAGCATTGTGTTGTTCTGCTATTGCAGATGCAAAAAATCGACGCGCAGTTACGCCATCACTGCCGTGATCAGCGCCATCTTGTAAACCTCGTCCGCGTTGCATCCGCGGGAGAGATCGTTGATCGGCGCGTTCAGTCCCTGAAGGATCGGGCCGTAAGCGTCAAAGCCGCCCAGTCTCTGTGCGATCTTGTAGCCGATGTTGCCGGACTGGATCTCCGGGAAGATAAAGGTGTTCGCCTGACCGGCTACCGGGGATCCCGGGAATTTCAGCTGGCCTACCTCAGGAGAAACGGCCGCGTCAAACTGCATTTCGCCGTCTACCTTCATATCCGGATAAGCCGCTTTCAGCTTTGCGGTGGCATTCTGCACCTTTGTCACATCGTCGCCCTTGCCGGAGCCCTTCGTGGAGAAGCTCAGCATGGCTACCTTCGGGTCAATGCCAAAATAGGAAGCCGTCTTTGCGGTCTCCACAGCAGTCTCCACCAGAGCATCCTCATCCGGTGCGATCTGGATCGCACAGTCACCCATCGCGATGCGCTCTTCAACGCCATCCTTTACACGGATCAGGATGAAGCTGGAGCTGACGCTCTTGTTGCCCGGCTTGGTCTTGATCAGCTGCAGTGCCGGACGAACGGTATCCGCGGTCGAATAGGTAGCACCGCCTAAGAGTGCGTCCGCTACGCCCATCTTCACCAGCATGGTGCCGAAATAATTGCCCTTCTTCAGGCTCTCACGGCACTGCTCCTCGGTCATCTTGCCCTTGCGCAGCTCGACCATCTTCGTAACCATTTCCTCCATGCCTTCATAGGTCAGCGGATCGAGAATCTGCACGCCGTCGATACAGAAGCCACCCTTTTCGGCCGCTGCCTTGACATCGTCCACATTGCCCACCAGGACCGGCTGCAGAAAATCTCCGCCCTTTACCAGACGGTCTGTGGCAGAAAGAATTCTTGCATCTGTGCCTTCGGTAAATACGATTTTCTTCGGGCTTTTCTTCAGTGATTCAACTAAAGTCTCAAACAAATCCATAGGTTTTGCCTCCATAAGTCTCGATCATAAGATCGTTGATTGTAGTAAACGAGGCTGACTCGTTTACAGTCACGCTAAAACGCCAGAACACGCAGACGGCTGTCTGTTACACGTATGCATATATTTTCTGTGCGCCTTGTGCATGTCTACAATTTACCACTAACTTGTCCGCAATGCAAGTACAAGCAGAGGAAAAATGTATACAAATTATTGACTTTTTCGGAAGAGGAACGTATGATGATTCCATTGTGATCAGATGCCTGACCAAGGCAGGGTCGGCTTTCGCCGAAAAACATGCTTGCCCTGCTGTGCAAGTGATGCAGGCATTATCTATGAAAACGGGATTTCAGAAAGGGGAACCTATATATGCAAAAAGTAAAATCCAGCCAGTACCTGCAGGGGGTAAAACCGCTGCTGAAGGAATTGCTCCATCAGGCAAAAGAGGAATATTCCTATGTCTCCATTCTGGCCGTGGACGCGGAGGCTTATACGTATCAGGTGTCGGCAGCTGTGATGAGCATGGGAGAGGATGCCCTGCAGTCGAGCCGGGGGTTTGTGATCAAGGTCTATGACGGGGAGGCCTACGGGGAGTATTCGTTCAATGATATTTCAGAAGAAGGAATCGGAGAAATTCTGTGTCAGCTGCGCCGCGTGGTGAGTCTGAAACAATGTGAGGGAATATCTTCGCGGAGCCGGTACGAGATGCTTGCCGATGAGCCCTGTGTGTTTGCGAAAAGCACAGAATATGAGACAGATCCTGCCGAAATGGGAGATGAAGAGATTCTGCGTACTCTGACTGCACTGAAGGATCAGTGTATGGCTTACGATGAGCGCGTGGTGAACGGCGGGGCTGTTTTCCGGTATCAGAAGTACAGCAAGCTGTTTTTATCGCCGCACCGCGACATGGAACAGAATGTGATGTGGGCCAATGGAGCGCTGCAGATCGTGGTACAGAAGGAGCGCCAGATTAAATACAGCTTTGAGGGTTTTTCGAAGCTGGGCGGCGCGGAGCTCCTGGACTCGATGGAGGAGGCCATCGGGCGCATCGGGAAAAAAGCGGTGGATCTGCTTTCGGCGGAGCCGATGATTCCCGGCGAGTATGACTGCATCTGTACGCCGGTTGTGACCGGCATGATCGCGCACGAGGCGTTCGGTCATGGTGTGGAGATGGACATGTTCGTCAAGGATCGGGCACTCGCGGCCTCCTGCGTGGGAGAGTATGTGGCGTCTCCGATGCTGACCATGCATGATGGTGCGTCCCTGCAGGGATGGCCGGAGACCGCCAGCTATTTCTTTGACGATGAAGGGACGCTCTCTGCGGACACAGTCGTCATTGAGAACGGAATCCTGAAATCAGGCATTTCCGACGCTCAGTCGGCGATGTATCTTGGCACCGTGCCTACCGGCAACGGACGCAGAGAGAGCTACCGGCGCAAGGCGTATACGCGCATGACAAACACCTGGTTTGAGCCGGGAAAAGATCGGCTGGAAGATATGATAGCTTCCATCTCCTATGGATTTATGCTGGAGGATGCATCAAGCGGCATGGAAGACCCCAAAAACTGGGGAATTCAGATGATGGTCAATATTGCCCGTGAGATTCGGGACGGCAAGCTTACCGGACGGATTTTTTCACCGGTGGTGCTGACCGGCTATGTGCCGGACCTGCTGAAATCCATCACGATGATGTCGGAAGAAGCGAGCCTGTGCGGCTCTGGCATGTGCGGAAAGGGCTACAAGGAGTGGGTCAAGGTATCGGACGGCGGCCCATATATCAAGGCCCGGATCCGTCTGGGGTAGAGGCTGGCGGTAAGAGGTCAGTGACATCGGCAATCCTTATGACATAATACGCGGCCGGCGCAATCGGATGGGGGGAGAGAACTCTTCTATCCGATTAGGGATCATGCCCGACATGGAGTGTATCTGGAAAGAAAACGCCGGCAATTGCCAATTTTAAGAAAATCAGGAGAATTTCAATGATAGATAAAATCATAAAAGCGCTGCAGTCGCAGCCGGTTTCGGATTATCTGCTGCGCGACGTTCAAAAAGAGACGGTGGAATTGTTTTTCATAAAAAAGAATCTGGACATGCGCCGCGCGGAAAACGTGCGGGACTGTTCTGTCACGGTTTACCTCGACTTCGAGAAAGAGGGAAGCTCCTGCCGGGGCGAGGCGAGCTTTACAGTCGGGCCTTCTTTTTCAGAGGAGGAAATTTTGGAAAAATGCAGGAAAGCATATCTTTCCGCAGGCTTTGTGGCGAATCCGCACTATGAGCTGCCATCCGGGACGAAGAGCGACTGTGTCACGGTGGAGAGCGACCTGGCCGGGATGTCATTGGAAGAGGCAGCCGGGAGGATGGTACAGGCATTGTTTGCCCCGGATCATTCAGAAGATCTTTTGGGCGGGCAGACTTTTTCACAGTTGGATAGCCGCTCCTGTGCATTCTTAAATTCAGCGGAGCTGTTTGTGGAGAAGACTACCTGTCGTATTATCAACTCCAGGGGCGTGGATGTCAGCTATGTGAAGTACAATGTGAACGGTGAATTCGTAGCACAGTGTAAAAAGCCGCAGGATGTGGAGACTTATGAGCATTTTTCCTATGATACTCTGGATACGGCGGGACTTTCCGAGCTGGTGGAGAGAACACTGCGGATGACGGAGGATCGGGCTCTGGCGGGCACCATGCCTGCCACCGGCATCTATGATGTGCTGCTTTCAGACGAATATGCAGCGGAGATCTTCCGCTTCTATCTGGAGCGCGGTGCGGGACATACAATCTACCAGCATATGTCGGATTATCGGGTGGGTGATTTTATACAGGGTAAACTGGAAGAAGTGACCGGACCGCTGCTGAATCTGGACTATGAGCCCACGGAACCGTACAGCTATGAGGGACTGGCGATGAACACGCTCCCCTGTATCCGGGACGGCATCTTCTGTAACATTCATGGAAGCGCCCGTTTCTGCCAGTATCTGGGGGTAAAGGAGACTGGCGTGTATTCAAAAATTTCCTGCCATCCCGGCGATGTGGATTTCGAAGAGATGAAAAAGCGCCCGGGGCTTTATGTAGTGAATTTCTCGGATTTCCAGATGGATTCCTCGAGCGGCAATTTTGGCGGAGAGATCCGGCTGGCTTACTTAAACAATGGAGAGACGATTACCCCGGTGACCGGAGGCTCTGCCAACGGAAGCATTTTTGAGGCGCAGAAGAGCTTTGTCTTTTCAAAGGAAACGCAGGCTCTTCCGGCCTTTCGCGGGCCGAAGGGAGTCCTTTTGAAGCAGGTCGCGGTCGCGGGGGCCGATGACAGCCGGACGTAAATGGGTATTTGTCGTGAAAACCAATGACGGTCGGGCGTAAATAGACATTTTGTTGTGAAAGCCGGCAGAGGCTGCCGGATATGAGTGAGGCAGCCCGGAGTGCCAGGATAGTCTGTCGGAGACAATGAGGATTTTGTATGATATTTGGGAAATATATCAACCGGTATTATCTGAAAAACGGGCCGATTCTGCTGCTGGGCGTGGCGGCTCTTGTTCTGGTTGATTATTTTCAGCTGCTGATTCCGGAATTCTACCGGATTGTGGTGAACGGAGTGAATGTGGGGCGCGTCGAAATCGACGGGATTCTGGTGGATTTTACCCTGGATGTGCTGCTTGACGAGGTCTGCCTGCCGATGATTTTTACCATTCTGGCGATGGTAGTCGGGCGCTTCCTCTGGCGGGTCTGTTTTTTCGGGGCGGCTGTCCGCGTGGAGACGGACCTGCGTTGTCAGATGTTTGCGCGCAGCAAGGATCTGTCGCAGGAATATTATCAGAAAAATAAGGTGGGCTCTTTGATGAGCCTGTATACGAATGATTTGGACACGATTCAGGAATGCTTCGGTGACGGGATGCTGATGTTTTTTGACGCACTGGTGCTGGGGAGCATGGCTCTTGTCAAGATGCTGCGGATGGATCTTTTCCTCACCGCGCTTTCAATGATCCCGCTGGTGCTTCTGGGCGTGATGGGGCTGACGCTTGGCCGCATGATGGTGAAACGCTGGGAGGTGCGGCAGGAGGCATTTTCAGATCTGTCTGATTTTGCACAGGAGAATTTTTCAGGGATTGCTGTCGTAAAGGCCTTCGTCAAAGAATACGTGCAGCTGCAGGCGTTTGCGAGGCTGAACCGGGAAAATGAGGACGCGAATGTCTCTTACACGCGGGTTTCCACTCTGCTGACGATTCTGGTGACGCTGTTTGTGGAGTCTGTAATCTGCGTAATCCTTGGCTACGGCGGGTATCTTGTCTACCAATCCCGGTTTGACGCCGGCATGCTGATTGAGTACATCGGCTATTTTTCCTCGATTGTCTGGCCGATCATGGCGATTGCCATGCTGATTGAAAAGACTTCGCGCGGGAAAGCCTCGGTGAACCGTGTCAGCGAGCTTTTGGATACGGAAATTGACGTAAAGGACCGGGAAGGGGTTTCTGAGCCTGATGCGGTGAAGGGAAAAATTGAATTCCGGCATCTTTCCTTTCGCTATCCGGGCAGTGATTCAGATGTCCTTAAAGATGTTTCCTTTACCATCGAGCCGGGAGAGAGCGTCGGCATCGTCGGGCGCACGGGCGCGGGCAAGACGACTCTTGTCGATCTGATTCTCCGCACCTGGAATGTGGCGGACGGCACTCTTTTTGTGGATGATAAAGACGTCAACGATATTTCTATCCGCTCGGTGCGGGCGGCATGCGCCTATGTGCCGCAGGACAATTTCCTGTTTTCCGATACGATTGCGAGAAATATCGCCTTTTCGGAAGAGGAAGAGGGGGACCTTTCCCGGACTTTGTCCGAACGAAAAGAGGATAGATTGTCCCGAGTGTTGTCCGAACAAAAAGAGGACCGTCCCTCCGTGGGGCGGTCTGCACGGAAGGAGAATGGCCCTTCCGTGGGTCGGCCTGCACGGAAGGAGAATGCCCCCTCCGGAGCGTGGTCTGCGTGGAAGGAGGAAGACCTGTCCAGAAACCGGTCTGCGCGAAAAGAAAACGACCGATCCGGGAGCCAGTCTGCACGAAAAGCGGACGACCTCGCTGTGCGAATCCGCAAGGCAGCCATCAATGCGGATGTTGACGCGGATATTTCTGCTTTTACAGAAGGGTACGAGACGATCCTCGGGGAGCGCGGTGTGACCGTCTCCGGCGGACAGAAGCAGCGCATTTCCATCGCGCGGGCGCTGATGAAGGACGCGCCGATCCTGATTCTGGACGATTCTGTCTCTGCAGTGGATACGGGTACGGAGCGTGTGATTCTGGATCATTTAAAAGAGCGTGTTGGTAAGACGACCATTCTGATCGCGCACCGCATTTCCACCGTGGAACAGATGGACAAGATTGTTTTTCTGGAAGAGGGTCAGGTGAAGGCGGTCGGATCTCACGTAGAGCTTTGTAAGACATGCGGGGCATATCAGCGGATGGTACAGCTGCAGCAGCTGGAGGATGAAGAACGGCGCAGGGGAGGTGCGGATCATGCATGAGTATTATCCCCTGCTGCTGGTGGGGGCGATTATCGGCGTGATCAGTGCCATACTGATCGCGGCGTACGCGCTGGTAAAGGAAAGCAAAGAAAGTAAAGAGACAGCGGATTTTGCACGCAGCATGAAGGATGGCGAAATTCTGAGCCGCCTGATGGTCTACGCAAAGCCTTACTGGAAACAGTTCCTGCTGGTTCTGGTCCTGGTGCTGCTTTCGGTCGCGTATAACATTCTTTCACCACTGATCGTGGGAGAGATCGAAAACCTGGTAGCCGGAGAGTTTACCCTGCGACCGCTGTTTTCCTATGTGACGGTGTACGCTTTGATTTTGCTTGTTTCTATGGTTTGCACATATTTCCAGGCGATTATCCTGCAGAAGGTCGGACAGAAAATCATTTCTGCGATGAGGGAGGATCTGTTTACCCATATTAACTCCTTTTCTCACGCGCAGATGACAGAAATTCCGGTCGGTAAGCTGGTGACACGCGTGACGAATGACACCAACGCGATTTCCATGATGTTTACCAACCTGCTGGTGAACCTGGTCAAAAATATTTTTGTAATCCTGGGCGTACTTGCAGCCATGTTGTTTCTGAATTACGAGCTGACGCTGATGGTACTCTGCTTTGTGCCGTTTATCGTCCTGTTTACTGTTATTTTCCGTAAATTTACGCGCCGGGCGCAGCGGAAGGTCAAGGACGCTACCACCGATATCAATACCTGGCTGTCCGAAAATCTTTCCGGCATCAAGATCACGCAGGTGTTCGGCCGCGAGGAGGCAAAGGAGCGCGAATTCGCAGGGAAGAGCCGCGCGCTTGGCCGCGCGAAAGGGGAACAGGTCTTTGTGTTTGGGATTTTCCGCCCGATGATTTATATGCTCTACATCAGCTCTGTGCTCTGTCTGCTGTATCTGGGAGGAAAGGGCTATATTCAGAATACGGTTTTTCTGGGGCAGGTGATTGAGAGCGGCACGATTGTTTCCTTTTATATGTACATTTCCCGCTTTTTTGAACCGATCCAGACTCTGGCGGAGCAGTTCAACTGGTTTCAGTCCGCCTTCGCGTCTGCGGAAAAGGTCTTTTCCATCCTGGATCTGGAGCCGGAAATGGTGGACGATGAGGATGCGCGTGAATTGCCGGAGATTCGCGGCGAAATTGAGTTTAAAGATGTCTGGTTTGCCTACATTCCGGGGGAGTGGGTGCTAAAAGGGGTTTCCTTCCACATTCATGCGGGGGAGACAGTGGCCTTTGTCGGTGCGACCGGCTCGGGCAAGACGACGATCCTCTCACTTCTGACCCGCAATTACGAATTTCAAAAGGGGGAAATCCTGATTGACGGCATTGATATCCGCAAAATAAAAACTGCTTCCCTGCGGCGGCAGTTTGGGCAGATGCTTCAGGATGTTTTCCTGTTTTCCGGGACGATCCGGCAGAACCTAACACTGCGCGAAGAAGTGCCGGATGAGAAAATCATGGAGGCATGTCGATATGTGAACGCGGACGGTTTCATTGGCAGGCTCGAACACGGCCTGGATGAGGAGGTGCGTGAGCGCGGCAGCAATTTTTCCGCGGGTCAGCGGCAGCTGCTTTCCTTTGCGCGGACCATCCTCCACCATCCGTCAGTGATGATTCTCGACGAAGCGACTGCGAATATCGACACGGAGACAGAGGTCCTGATTCAGGATTCCCTGGAACGGATGCGCGGCATCGGCACCATGCTGATCGTGGCGCACCGACTTTCGACCGTCCGGAATGCCAGTCAGATTTTTGTCCTGTCTCATGGGAAAATCATCGAGCAGGGGACGCATGAGGAACTGATGGAAGCGAGGGGGAGATATTATGGGCTGTATACCATGCAGACGCTGTGAGAAACGGGTTTACACCGTATAGACGTTTTAACGCATTGGTTTATACCGGGAAGAATATATCTCGTACCGGATTGTATTGTACGAACCCTGCGATGTGCTGGTTTGCGAGAGGCATCAGGCAGGGAAATTTTCGCCCCGGTGATTTCCTTTTGAAGCGGTGTGTGATACAATGAAAGCCGCGCAGTACATTTTTGCCTTATAAAAGACAAAAACGGCAAAATGCTTTGCCGTTCGTCACAAACGCATTATTTGCAGGGAAGGAAGGCTTCCTGCATATGGAAAAGGAGGAGAAGAATTTATGTCAGGCTATGGTTTGATAGTCAGTCTGGTGATCGGCGGCGTGGCCGGCTGGCTGGCCGGGATCATCATGCACAATGAAGGAGGCATTCTGCGGAATGTGATTCTGGGAATCATCGGCGGTGTCGTCGGAAACATTGTACTGGGTGTATTCGGAATCTACGGCAGCGGGATTATCGGGAGCATCATCGTCAGCGTGATCGGTTCCTGCATCGTTATCTGGCTGGTGAACGCGATATTGGGAAGACGGTAGAAATTTTTTCGGGGGATGCCATCAGGCATCCTCTTTATTGCGCACGCCCCCAATCTCTGATTGGGGGCAAAGCCCGGCTGGCCTCCTCCTGCTCGATCGGGGCCGCGAAAGGATATTAGTTGCCAAGCGAGGCCTGGTATTTCCTTGTGTTTTTCGACTCCCGGAATGCTTTCGGCGTCGTGCCGGTGATTCTCTTAAACAGGCGGCTGAAATAGTAGATGTCCGCAATCCCGCACTGCTGCGCGATCGTCTTGATCGGAAGATCCGTGCCGATAAGCAGTCCCTGCGCGTGCCGGATGCGGCTGCGGTTGACATACTCGGTGAGCGGCACGCCGACCTCTTTTTTGAAGAGGGTGGAGAGGTAGCTCGCGTTGACCGAGAGCAGGTCGGAAAAATTCTTCAGACTTAAGTCAGCGCTCAGGTCAGTCGAGATATAGGTGAGAACCTTCTGTGTCAGCGTAGAATAATTGCCCAGCGTATATCTGCGGACGAGGCGGCAGTAGCTCTGGATACACTCCCGCCTGAAAGCATTGCACTGCTCGACGGAGGAGAGCGTTTCGATGGCTTTCACATTCTGATTGGAGAGTGAGTCAATATGGATCGGGTGTACGCCGGCCATTTCGGCAGCCTTGCGAAGCAGGGTGTTCAGTGTGATGCAGTAATCCATCTGGTCCCTCAGGCGGCTGCTTAAACGCTCCGGCATAATATGGGTGGCCTGCCGTGTGAGGACATCAAGTGCCTTTTTCTCGTTGCCCTTCTGTACGGCAGATATCATCTCCGCCTCTGCCTGATAGCGGCTCTCGATCATCTGAATGCTTAAAAACGGCTGATCCTCAATGCGGAAATAATTTTGATAGAACTCAGACCATTGATCCAGCTCGTGAAAGGTCGTCTCCACTACTTCATATTCCTCTGCACCGAACAGACGCTGGGCAAGCAGCGTAAAGAGACTGGTGAGAATGAGCGGTGTGGCGATGTACGCGACGTCCAGATAATAATCCTGAAGCGCGCCGTGCAGCTCGTCTGGAATTTTCAGATCTTCAAAAAGCCGGGTCAGACGATCTCCCTGCATTTGCTCGAAGGTGACCGGGCCGCACGCAAACAGCTCCTCTGAGTCGGGCAGACGCAGAAATATGTAGGAGCAAAGGTATTCATCCTTTAAAAAATAAAGCTTTTTCGGTTTCAGCTCCAGCAAAAACTGGTTGATTGAACTTTCAAGCTCACCGACATGCAGAATGTCTCGCCGCAGCCCCTGGTCAAACAGCACCGCATCCGGGCAGGGCAGCTTAAAATGGTGGAAAGGCAGACAATTATTGGTGAGCAGCTCTTCGACAAAATCTAAAATAACGTCTGTATCTTTCATACAAATGTCCTTTGCAAAACTGTGAACGGCCTGTGTTTAAAACCGATGGGATTGTGGGAGACTTATTTCGGAAGGCTGTTTTACATCTGTCTCTGATGGCAGGCCCCTGATGGCAAAAAAGCAAAATGGAAACAGAAAACCCCTTCATTTCGGATATTTTAGCATAAGTGATATTTCTTTTAAAGTGTTTTTTCAGTGAATCATTAAATGATTCGAGCGACAAAAGGACATGATACTACGGTCCCCAAGTCAGAAATAGGAACGCAAGCGTTCCATTCCTGACCTTGTGTCCCTTGTATCATTAAATTTGTCCGAAAAATAGAAAAAGTGCAAAAAATGCAAGAAATTCAACATAGCCGAAAAATTCTTTCTGATGTAAGATATTTATAACGATTTCGACGAAAAAGATGGCGTGAAAGCATAAAATATCGTTGTTTTTTACAGCTGATATGGATTTCCGAAAAGAGGAAAGCTGTGATTTTGACAAAACATGTCAGATTTTCAACGCCAGGTCGTTTGCTACTATGTGCGGTATTAGAATCAAGGGGTTACAGGTACGAAATTCATCTGGCCTTCTGGCATTCCAATATCTGTAAACGCAGCCGTTTTACATGGCGCTATAGTGCTGTGCGCGTCTGCCGGAGAGGTGATGGGCTTAAGCATTGCAATGCAGGATGGCTGAGAGCATCTACAAGGAGGATCAGCAATGAGAAACGTAATTAATCTCAACTGTAACTGGCGGTTTATTCAGGAAAATGCAGGCCTTCCTGCTCAGCTTCCGGAAGACTGGCAGACGGTCTGCCTGCCGCATACCTGGAATGCCATCGACGGCATGGACGGGAACGGCAGCTATGATCGCGGGACATACTGGTACGCAAAGGAATTTGCGACACCGAAACAACAGTCCCGCACCGCGCGAAGCGCATCGGAATGTGCGGGACGATCTGCCTCCGAACAAAGTGAGGGGGCGATTCCTTTGAAGGGCGGGCGCGTGTATGTGGAAATCCTTGCCGCTGGTCAGCAGGCGACTGTCTATGTGAACGGCACGGAAGTCGTTTATCACGAGGGCGGCTATTCGACCTTCCGCGCGGATATTACAGATCTGTGCAAGGAGGAGGGAGAGAATCTTCTCGTGATTGCCTGCAGCAATGAGTACAAGGACAGCGTTTATCCGCAGTCGGCCGATTTTACCTTTTATGGCGGCCTCTACCGCGGCGTGAACCTGGTTTCCGTACCGAATACACACTTCGATCTCGATTACTATGGCGGGCCTGGCCTGGCTGTGACGCCGAAGCCATGCGAGTCCGGCTGTGGCGGAGCTACTTTTGAAGTTGAATCCTGGGTGACAAACCCGGATGAGAATTTCACCGTCCTTTATTCGATTAAGGACGCGGACGGCCGCGAGGTGGCCTCGGCGGCGAGACCGGCGGACGACACGAAGACGACCATCTATGTGCCGGATGTCACAAGATGGGATCTGGACAATCCGTACCTCTATACGGTGACTGCGACTCTGCAGCGCAGGAACGAGGCGTATGACGAGGTGTCCGCCCGTGTCGGCGTCAGGAGCTTTTCCGTGGATCCGGACAAGGGCTTCATCATCAACGGTGTGGAGACCCCGCTGCGCGGCGTGAGCCGTCATCAGGATCAGCTCTACAAAGGCAACGCTCTTTCCAAAGAGGATCATTATCATGACGCGGAACTGATCAAGGAGCTCGGCGCGAACACCATCCGTCTGGCGCACTATCAGCACAATCAGTATTTCTATGACGCGTGTGATGAGCTGGGCTTTGCGGTATGGGCAGAGATCCCGTTCATCAGCGTGTTTAACGCGGATCCGGCGGCGCACCAGAACTGCATCAGCCAGATGAAGGAGCTGATCATTCAGAATTACAACCATCCGTCGATCATGTTCTGGGGCGTGTCGAATGAGATCCTCATCGGCGGCATTTCCGACCAGCTGGTGGCGAACCATAAGGAGCTGAACGAGCTCTGCCATCAGCTTGACCCGACCCGCCTGACGACGATCGCGCATGTGACGATGACGCCGGTGCAGAGCCCGATCCACAACATCACCGACATCGAGAGCTACAACCACTACTTTGGCTGGTACGGCGGCAAGATGGAGGACAACGGTCCGTGGCTTGACAATTTCCATAAGGTGCATCCGGAGATCTGCCTCGGCCTTTCTGAGTATGGCTGCGAGGGCATCATCACCTATCACGGACCGAACCCGGCGTGCAAGGACTACAGCGAGGAGTATCAGGCGCTGTACCATGAGCATATGGCGAAGGTGCTTGACGAGAGACCATGGATGTGGTCCAGCCATGTGTGGAATATGTTTGATTTTGGCTGCGCGGCGCGCGACGAGGGCGGTGTAGCGGGCAGAAACAACAAGGGTCTGATGACCATCGACCGCAAAACGAAGAAGGACAGCTATTTTATCTATCAGGCCTACTGGACCACGAAGCCGATGGTACACGTCTGCGGCAGACGCTACGCGCAGCGCGCGGGCGAGACCACCGAGATCCGCGTATACTCGAATCAGCCGACGGTCGCCCTGTATCTGAACGGAGAGCTGGTCGAAGAGAAATCCGCTTCGAAGGTATTTGTCTTTACTGTGGCGCTTAAGGAGGGTTCCAACATCGTCCTCGCCGTTGCGGGCGATGTGAAGGACTCCATCTCGCTGGAGAAGGTGGAGAAAGAGCCGTCCATTTACGTGCTGCCGGAAGTGAACGAGCGCAACGAGGGCGTCGCGAACTGGTTCAAGCTGGCAGGCGATCTGGATCTGACCGCGCCGATGGAATTCCCGGAGGGCAAGTACAGCATTAAAAATACATTTGAAGAGCTCGCAAAATGTCCGGAAGCACTGGCTGAGGCGTCGGAAGCGTTTAAGTTGGCGATGAATATGACGATGGCTCCGGGCGAGGGCATGTGGGACATGATGAAAGCCATGACCATGGAAGCCGCGCTTGAGATGGCCGGATCTCTGTGTCCGGAAGGATTTGCCGAGAGCGTCAACGCGAAGCTGATCAAATACGATATCGTTGAATAATCGTAACTATTCAGTACAGTACCTCGCACTTGCTGCGAGGTACGTATGAGAGTATACAGCATACGAAACAATTACGAATAATACATGATTTACAGAGGGTTTTGCGGTTTCTGTAAGGAGCTGTTACGAAATAACATGTGCAGATTGTGCCGAATAACGTGTGAAGCACAGGCCATAAAAACGTAGGTGCAGCGGGCTGCGTCGAGGTTTTTATGACCTGCGATTCGCTCGTTAGGCGGTGCAGGATGCATAAGTTATTTCGAAACAGATCATAAGGCCCTCTGTAAGAGAACACAGAAAACAAAAGCCCCGGGGGAAAATTTTCGGGGAAACAAGAAAGAGAGGAATTTACAATGGCTAAGACAGCTGCAAAGGTGAAGCCGTTTGGCTGGGCCGATAAGATCGGCTACGCGATGGGCGACTTCGGAAACGATTTTACATTTATTCTATCATCCAGCTTTTTGCTGAAGTTTTACACGGACGTCATGGGAGTATCGGCCTTTCTGGTCGGCGTGATGATGATGCTTGCCCGCTTTGTGGATGCCTTCACGGATACGGCGATGGGACAGATCGTGGACCGCTCTGAAGCGACAGCTGGTGGAAAATTCACGCCCTGGATCCGCCGCTTTATGGGACCGGTGGCGGTTGCCTCTTTTCTGATGTACGCGACCTGGTTCAAGGGCATGCCGATGGGCTTTAAGATCGTCTGGATGTTCGTGACGTATCTGCTCTGGGGCAGCGTCTGCTACACTGGCGTCAACATTCCTTACGGCTCCATGGCTTCTGCAATTTCGGATAATCCCGAGGACCGTGTACAGCTCTCCAGCTGGAGAAACATCGGCGCGACTCTGGCCGGCACTGTGATCGGCGTGGTGCTGCCGCTGGTGGTGTATTACAAGGATGCGGACGGTCTCACCCGTCTGTCCGGTACGAAGCTCAGCGTTGCGGCTCTTGTCTGCTCGATCGGCGCGGTCGTCTGCTATCTGCTTTGCACGAGCCTGACTACAGAACGTGTAAAAATTGAGAAAAAGACAGAGAAATTCAGCTTCAGTGCATTGATCAAACAGCTGTTTTCCAGCCGTGCGCTGGTTAGCATTATCGTGGCTGCGATTGTTCTTCTGCTGGCGCAGCTGACCATGCAGGGCATGAACGCTTACATTTTCCCGAACTATTTCAACAGTGCTTCCGGAGCTTCCATTGCGGCGCTGATCGGCAGCGTTCTGATGATTATCCTTGCTCTGTTCGTAATCCCGCCGATGTCTAAGAGATTCGGTAAGAAAGAAGTGGCAATTTTCGGAAATATCATTGCGGTAGCAGGTTATCTCGCGGCTTTTCTTCTGCGTACCACCAATATGGGCTTCTATATTCTTCTGTATACTCTTGGCTACTTTGGAATCGCGTTCTTTAACACCTGTATCTGGGCGATGATCACGGATGTGATTGATGAAGATGAGGTTCGCCGCGGCAGCCGTTCCGACGGTACGATCTACTCGCTGTATTCGTTCGCGAGAAAGATTGGTCAGGCGCTGTCCTCAGGTCTTACCGGTGCTCTTCTGACGATGATCGGCTATACGGACGCGACCGCGTTTGACGCGGATGTTCTGAGCGGTATCTACACGGTAGGAACACTGATCCCTGCCATAGGATTTGGGCTGCTGATCATCGTGCTTCTGTTCTGGTATCCGCTGGGCAAGAAACAGGTAGACGCGAATGCGGCAACGCTTGCTTCCAGAAAGAATGGGAAGAAGTAATAAGGAAGGATAGAAAACGCTGCTATTTTGGACAGGTCTTCGCACCACTGTGAAGACCGTATAAAGATTCATGAAAACGAATAAAAATATACGAATGCAGGCAATGCAGGAAATGTATCTGATATCGTTTTTGTGACAGCGGGCGGCGTTTCGCCGCCCGCGCCAGAAAGGAGTTGGCAATGGCAGATAGTCTGGCAGAATTTACGAAACAGCATGAGTACCTCATCTGCGTTGACAGTGACGGGTGTGCGATGGATACGATGGACATCAAACATATCCGCTGTTTTGGCCCCTGCATGGTGGATGAGTGGGGGCTGGAAAAGTGGCGTAAGGAGCTCCTGGCACGCTGGAATGAGATCAATCTTTATACGATGACCCGCGGCATCAACCGTTTCAAGGGGTTGGCAATGGCGCTTCGCGAGATTGACGGAAAATACCGGAGGATTGACGATCTGGAATCGTTGGAAGCCTGGGCCGGGAGTGCCCCGGAGCTTTCCAATGACGCTTTGAAAAAGACAATTGATGAGAATGTGGCGGCGGGCCATCCCCATATTTCCCTGGAAAAGGCACTTGCCTGGAGCAATGCCGTAAACCGCGCGATCTCCAGGCTGGCGCAGGATGAGAGGAAACCCTTTGAAGGCGTGGACATGGCGCTCACCCTGGCTCACCGGCAGGCGGATGTGGTCATCGTCTCCAGCGCGAACCTGGGCGCGGTCCTGGAGGAATGGGATCTGTACGGGCTTCTGGAGCACACCGACGTCGTGCTGGCGCAGGACTCCGGCAGCAAGGCGTTCTGCATCGGTGAAATGCTCAAAAAGGGTTATGAGAAGGATCATGTGCTGATGTGCGGAGACGCGCCGGGAGATTTGGATGCGGCCCGGAAAAACGGAGTATTTTATTTTCCGATCCTCGTAAAACATGAGGCGGAGAGCTGGGCCGAATTCACAGACGAGGGATTTACGCGTCTGATTGAAGGCACTTATGCGGGCGCGTATCAGGAGGAACAGATCCGGGCGTTTACGGAAAATCTGGGAGGCTGAGGAGTAATGGCCGGTGGATAGTGATTAGCAATCAGTGGTTAGTGGCTGGTGATTACTGGTCAGTGGCTGGCAGGCAGCGGATAGCCGATGGCGATTTGCAATATTATAGTAAACGACGTAAGTCATTTCACATTGCTTTGCGACAGGCAGGTCTGGAGCCTGCATTTAATAATTGCTTCCGGATAAAGTAAGGAGACATGCAATATGGTAGATATGAAAGCGAAGCCGTTTTATCTCTCCGATGAGGACTGTGCCTGGGTGGAGCAGACCATCGAGGGGATGACGGATGAGGAGAAGGTCGGGCAGCTGTTTTTCCAGCTGACGGAGTCTCAGGATGAGAATTATCTGAAAACCTTGATGGAAAAATACCACCTCGGCGGCTGCCGCTACAACGGGATGCCGGGGAAGATGGTGCAGGATCAGAACCGTATCCTGCAGAAATACGCGAAGGTGCCGATTTTTATCGCATGCAATACGGAGGCGGGCGGCGACGGCGCCTGCGCGGATGGCACGGCGATCGGCTCGGGCGTGAAAATTGGCGCAACGGATAAGACGGAGTATGCTTTCGCGCTCGGCAAAATGTCGAACGAGGAGGCTGCCGCAATCGGATGTAATATGGCATTTGCACCCGTCTGCGATATCGTGTATAATTGGGAGAACACCGAAGTCATCTGCCGTGCGTTCGGCAACGATCCGCAGCGTGTGGCAAGGATGAGCGCGGCCTATGTGCAGGGCGCGCACACGATCCCGGGCTTTGCCTGCGCGGCGAAGCATTTTCCGGGCAACGGACAGGATTTCCGTGACGCGCATCTTTCCAACAATGTCAATTATTTTTCACCGGAAAAATGGGACGAAACCTATGGTCTGGTGTACCGCACTCTGATTGAGGAGGGGCTGGACGCGATCATGGCCGGACACATCATGCTCCCGGCGTACGCAAAGGCGATCAACCCGGATCTGAAGGATGAGGACATGATGCCGGCGACCTTAAGCCCGGAGATCATGCAGGGTCTGCTGCGCGACCGGCTGGGATTCAACGGCATGGTCGTGACGGATGCCTCCCACATGGTGGGTATGACGGACCGTATGACGAGGAAAGAGATGCTTCCGCGCTGCATTATGGCCGGATGCGATATGTTCCTGTTCTTCAACGATCCGGACGAGGACTTCGCGACGATGCTGGCCGCCTACCAGGACGGCACGATCACAGAGGAGCGTATGACGGAGGCACTGACACGCATTCTGGCACTGAAAGCGCATCTGGGGCTGAACAAAAAGGCGCCTGACGAGCGTGTCCCGGGACCGGAGATCCTGGAGAGTGCGCTTGGAAAGGCAGAATATAAGCAGATGCACAAGGCCATCAGTGACGACTGCATCACACTGGTGAAATACAAGGACGCGGACGTGCTTCCGCTGACACCCGAACGCTACAAGAGAATCATGATCGTTCACGTCAAAGCGGCGGAGAGCGGCATGGCGCCTCTGATGAAGATGCTCGGCATGGGCGGCGGCAAGAACCCAGCGGAGCTTTTGAAGGAAAAGCTCTGCGCGAAAGGGTTTGACGCGTTTGTATACGAAAGCCCGCTTGACAAGATGAAAAAACAGATCGAGGCGGGCGAGAAGCCGAGCCTGAACGTGTATTTTGCCGGGAAAAATGCCATCGCGGACTTTACAGGCGGCATGGATCTGGTCATCACGCTCTGCGATGTCTCAGGCGGCAGACCGGTCTTCGGTATGTCCAAGGGCGGCGGCGAAATCCCATGGTATGTCTTTGAAATACCGGTGGTTGTCATTGGCTGCGGACAGCCGACCATGCTGGCGGATATCCCGCAGGCGCGCACGTACATCAATACCTACGACGCGAAGGACGACACCTTTGACGCGCTGATTGACGACCTGATGGCAGGACCGGAGGCATTCAAGGGCAAAGATCCGATCGACAGCTTCTGCGGGCTGTTTGACACGCGGCTGTGATAGTGGTCAGTGGCTGGTGATCAGTGGTTAGTTGCTGATGGCTGGCGGTCAGTGACTGGTGGCCAGCGACAAGCGGCTGGCGGCTGATGTGTACAGTTTGCCGCCTGAATGGTTCGTGTATAAAGATGAAATCGGTGTATTTACAGGAAGGAGGAATACTCATATGCAGATGACATTTCGCTGGTATGGCGAAGGCAACGACAGCATCACGCCGGAGATGATCAAACAGATCCCTGGCGTGACAGGTCTGGTATGGGCTCTTCACCACAAGCAGGCCGGAGAGGTCTGGGAAGTGGATGAGATTGAAGAGGCACGCCGCCAGATCGAGGGCGCAGGCTTTAACATGGATGTAGTTGAGAGTGTGAATGTCCATGACGATATCAAAATCGGCCTGCCGACCCGTGATCAGTATATTGAAAACTATAAGACGACGCTGCGCAACCTGGCTCAGTTTGGCGTGAAGGTAGTAACCTACAATTTCATGCCGATCTTTGACTGGACGCGTACTGATCTGTTCCACCCGATGGGGGACGGCTCGACGGCTCTTTTCTATGAAAAGGAGCGCATTCAGGACGATTATAAGGAGATGGCGAACTACATCCTCAACAATCTGAATGGCCTGACATTCCCGGGATGGGAGCCGGAGCGCATGGCAAAGCTGGACGAGCTGTTCGCGGCCTATGCGCCTGTCACTAAAGAGAAGCTCTGGGAGAACCTGAAATATTTCCTGGAGGCGATTATGCCGACCTGCCATGAGACCGGCATCAAGATGGCGATTCATCCGGATGATCCGCCATGGGACATCTTCGGGCTGCCGCGCCTTCTGGTAGACAAGGAGTCCATCGGGCGGTTCCTGACCATGGTAGATGATCCGTACAATGACCTGTGCCTGTGCTCCGGCTCGCTCGGAGCCAATCCGGACAATGATATCCCGGATATCGTGCGCACCTACTGCGACCGCATCGCCTTTGCCCATGTGCGCAACGTGAAGCATTTCCCGAACGGAGACTTCACGGAAGCTTCCCACCGGGACTGCGACGGCGACGTGCGGATTCTGGACATCATGAAGGCGTATCACGACTGCGGTTTCAAGGGTTACATGCGTCCGGATCACGGCCGCCACATCTGGAACGAGCAGTGCCGTCCCGGCTACGGACTCTACGACCGCGCCCTGGGCATCATGTACCTGTGGGGATGCTGGGATATGCTGGAAAAGACGGATGGAAAAATTGAGTAATCCCGTGGCTGAGGGATGCTGATCCCGCACCTGACAGATGGATACAGAGACCAGCCTTGAAGAGGATTTGCTCACGCTGACAGGATGGAAAACGGGGCGCTGGTGTGCAGTGCCCCATTTTTATGCACAGGGCTGCGAGAGGAATTATTCCGGCTGCCGCCGGACGCAGCCCGCGCAGGCTATGTTCCGATTTGCGAAGCAAATCGAGAACTCTGGAGTAGGGGACAAGTCCCCCTACTCGATTGCACACAGCTCGCGCTTTTATGGTATACCGTGTGTACTGTCAGGCAGCTTTTAGATAATGTTGTAATAATGAAATAACGCGAAAAGAAGGATACGATATGAGAAAAAATGTAATTGATACAGATCTGAGCGGTAAGGTAGCGGTGGTTACCGGTGCCGGCGGCGTACTCTGCAGTGATCTGGCAAAGACGCTTGCGCGCGCGGGCGCGAAGGTGGCGCTCCTGAACCGGAGTACGGACGCGATTGAACGGTTTGCCGCCGATATCAATGCGGAAGGCGGAACTGCGAAGGCGTACAAGTGCAATGTGCTGGAGAAGGACACCTGCATGGCAGTGGCAGAGCAGGTCCAAAACGACTTCGGGCCGTGCGACATTCTGGTAAACGGCGCGGGAGGCAACAACCCGAGAGCGCAGACGGATAAGGAATTCTATGAGAAGGGCGATATTGACGCGGATACTCAGAGTTTTTTTGATCTCTCGGAGGATGGCGTCGACGCGGTCTTCAGTCTGAACTTTAATGGAACATTGATACCGACACAGGCATTTGCGCGTCAGATGATTGGGCGGACCGGCCGGATCCTCGCGGGGACACCGATGGGACGATTTGGTGAGCCTAAGGATCTGGAAGGTGCGCTTTTATTCTTGGTGAATAACGAGGCGGCAGGATTCATCACCGGTGTCGTGCTCCCGATCGACGGCGGATTCCAGGCGTATTCAGGAGTGTGACGGTTTCGGAGCGTTAAATTATAGTAAACGACGTAAGCCGTTTTACTTTTGCCCGGTATGAAGCTCTGGCTCACGCGAGATATATTCCATATGGCACCTCCATTTTACGAAAATCAGTGATCAAAGCTATATTGTCATAAAAATGCTTTTTGCCAGGCTTATGGTCGCGCTGATATTTTTGGCCTTGATGTTTTTCGGTTTGTCTTCGACGCGAAAATGATGTCCGCTGCTTCGACGCGAAAATGATTGAAATCTTTCTGACTTCGTGATAACCTGTTACAGATCACACTTCGTGGCGGGCTGCGCAGCCGGAGTATGACGTGTAATGAGAATCTGGTACAGAATGAAAGAAAGGACACATAAATTGATATGAGATTATTTGTGTACAGCATGCGCGAGTTCGACGAGCTGCCCTGCTTTGAAAAATTCTGCGCGAAATATGGTATTGATTTCGACTATACGACACAGACTCCGTGCCTGGAGAACCTGGGGCTTTGCAAGGGGTATGAGGTGGTGGATATCATCACCACCGTCATTGACCGCCCGATGCTGGACGAGCTTCACAGGCTTGGCGTGCGCTGCCTGACGACCCGGACGATCGGCTATGACCACATTGACACCGAGTACGCAAAGCAGCTGGGCATCGGTGTCGCTCATGTGAGCTATTCCCCAAACAGCGTGGCGGACTACACGATCATGCTGATGCTCATGGGCTGCCGCCGCATGAAGCACATCATGGAGCGTGCCGCAGTGCAGGATTACACGCTCAAAGGCAAGCTTGGCCGGGAGATTCAGGACTGCACGGTCGGGATCATCGGCACCGGACGGATCGGAAAAACGCTGATCCGCCATCTTTCCGGCTTCGGATGTGAAATGCTCGCCTACGATATCTACGAAAGTGACGAGGTGAAAGAGCACGCGCGGTACGTAGATCTGGAAACAATTTACCGGGACTGTGACATCATCACGCTGCACGCGCCGGCCACGGAGGACAACTACCACATGATCGACGCAGGCGCGATCGAAAAGATGAAGCCCGGCGTGATGCTCATCAACTGCGCCCGAGGCTCCCTCGTGGACACAGACGCACTGATCGACGGCGTCGAGAGCGGAAAGATTGGCTTTGCGGGTCTCGATGTGATCGAGCATGAGAGCGGGCTGTATTATTTCAACCGCATGGGAGAGCCGCTCCACAATCCGAAGCTCGCAATCCTGCGTTCCTATTCCAACGTGATCGTGAGTCCCCACACTGCATTTTACACGGACGAAGCAGTGGCCAACATGGCGGAGAATTCCATCCTCGGAGCTATCAGCTTCATGAAGGGTGAGGAAAATCCGTTTTTGCTGCATTGATAGAAATTTTCAGCAGCGTGTCAGTATTATTCTGACTTTCAGTACGGGATCAGGCAGAGTACGATATCTGACCGCGGTGGAAAAGTAAAAAGTATTAAGAAATAGAGCAATGCTGGAGGCAGGCATGAAATTAGATTATGATGTGATTATTATAGGAGCCGGTCCGGGCGGTATATTTGCGGCTTACGAGCTGGCCGGACGCAGGCCGGATCTGCGCGTGGCGGTTTTTGAGAAGGGACATTCCCTGGAAAAGCGGAAATGCCCGATTGACGGGGAAAAGGTGAAGACCTGCATCGGCTGTAAGACCTGCTCGATCATGAGCGGATTTGGCGGGGCGGGCGCGTTTTCGGACGGAAAGTATAATGTGACGAATGATTTTGGCGGTACCCTGCACGAATACATTGGCAAGCAGAAGGCGCTTGAGCTGATGTATTATGTCGATGAGATTAATATGAAGTACGGCGGCGGGGGGACGAAGATGTACTCGACAGCCGGGACGAAGTTCAAGAAGCTCTGTATGCAGAACAGGCTGAGCCTCCTGGATGCTTCCGTGCGCCATTTGGGGACGGATATTAATTACCGGGTTCTGGAGAATCTTTACGATTATCTGAAGGAAAAGGTGACCTTTTTCTTTGACACGCCTGTGGAAAGCGTGGAGAAGATGGAGGGAGAGGGAGGCTATCTCGTCCATGTTGGCCGTTCTGTTCACTCAGCTGTGCGGGCGGCGGAGCAGTCCGGCACTTTAAGTGATGGAAGCACGCCGGAGGATTCGTGCGCATTCTTCTGCCGCGAGTGCGTCATTTCCGTGGGCAGGAGCGGCAGCAAGTGGATGGAGAAAATCTGCGGCGAGATGGGGATCCCGACCAAGTCTAACCGGGTGGATATCGGCGTGCGGGTAGAGCTTCCGGCGGTTATCTTTTCCCACCTGACAGACGAGCTCTATGAGAGCAAAATCGTCTATCGTACAGAAAAATTTGAGGACCGGGTGCGCACCTTCTGCATGAATCCGAACGGGATTGTCGTGAACGAGAATACAAACGGTATCATCACGGTCAACGGACACAGCTATGAGTCTGAGGAAATGCAGACGGAGAATACGAACTTTGCTCTTCTGGTAGCGAAGCATTTTTCCGAGCCGTTCAAGGACAGCAACGGCTATGGCGAGAGCATCGCGCGTCTTTCCAATATGCTTGGCGGCGGCGTGATCGTCCAGCGGTTCGGCGACCTGGTTCGCGGGCGGCGCAGCACGGTATCTCGTATTGAGGAAGGCCTGGTACAGCCAACCCTGAAGGCAACGCCTGGAGACTTAAGCCTGGTGCTGCCAAAGCGGATTCTGGACGGGATTATCGAGATGATCTACGCGCTGGATAAGATCGCGCCGGGCACGGCCAACGACGACACGCTGCTGTATGGCGTGGAGGTCAAGTTTTACAATATGGAAGTCGATATTGATGAAAACCTGGAGACGAAAAACAAGGGGCTGTACGTCATCGGGGATGGAAGCGGCGTAACGCATTCCCTGTCGCACGCGTCCGCGAGCGGCGTCTATGTCGCCAGGAAGATCTGCGGGAAATAAATGCTGTATTTTGCGCGGAAAGATTTAAGAAGAACAGACGGGACGGTCAGCTCAGAGAAGCGTTGAAAAAGCGGATGATTCGGTCAGTTCAGAGAAGCGTTGAAAGAGCGGATGATTCGGTCAGTTCAGAGAAGCGCTGCAAAAGCGAGTGATGCGGTCTGTTCAGAAAAGCACTGCAAAAGCGGGTAATGCAGCCTGCGTGGGCAGACGTGCAGGAGGCGGACAGCGTGACCGGATCATGGCAGGACAATTGACAGAAACAGAGATAAAAAATGAGCGGTCTCGGAAACTCGATACACAATTGAAACAATTCTGAAAAATTAAGGCATTTGTGTTGATGAAGCTGTTCATACAAGAAGGAGGGCTGATGACGAAAATGAGATTGATATAATGAAGGGCATGCTTCTTAGACCTTCTGAAATCAGAAGATCTGAAATGTATCCTGCGAAGAACCTGTAATTATATATAGAAGAAAGCCAAGGCTGTCATGCGACAGCTGCCATCTGGAGTTGCTTATAGCGAGCGTCCAGGTGCAGGCAGATTCCGATCATGGTTGTCAGGAACGAATAATGACTTCTCGTATGGATTTTCATCCGATGAAGCCCGTAATCATTCAGAATTTTGTTGTTGATACGCTCTGTTGCGGTTCTCTGGTTGTATATTTTCTTATATGCATCAGTTCCCCGTGGCACTTCCGTGTATAAACGAATGTCCCATTCGGTTTTAGTTTTAACCACATGACCATATACGGAGGAAGGTGAACAGCAGCATTTACACATCTCCACATGATTTTTACCATAAGGGCAACGCCAGATCAGTTCCTTTCTTGAACGGTCAGTGCCGTTTGGGATCATGCGGAGGCCTGCCTTGCACAGAGGGGTGCCGTCTTTGTCTATACGGATGCCATCCGGTATTGTTTTTGGGTGACCACGCTTCGAATTGAGGTCGATAAAGGCGCGAATTCCCTTGTCTTTCAGGAGTTCATAAGTAGGATAATTGTCCATTGCGGAGTCAAGGCACATGTTTTCAGGCTTCAGGGCGGGCATAAAAGTCTGCATTTCATGAAATGCAGCGATAAAGTTTACAGAATCATGCCTTTTGGCTGACGTAAACCTTAAAAGCAAAGGAATGTCCGTGCGCAGTTCGCTGTTATGGCAGGAAATATGGAACAGGGTAAAACCGTAATAATATTTATCAATGTCACTGTCCCATCCCCAGGCGGCATCCGGGTCTGCATAATGGCGCGGGGCAGCTGCCCAGTCTTCATCAGAGACGGAATCATCGCGTACACCCACATGATGCCCTCTTGGATTGGCATGGGTATGGACGCAGGTGCCGTCGCCGG
>JAJQEO010000071.1 GCA_021201665.1 Lachnospiraceae bacterium
ACTTCGCAAGTTAACGACAGGGTTCTGCGGAGCAGGTTCCTGGAGTATAACTTATCGGGAGGAAAACGCGCCTGCGGATTTTCACCCGAATCATGTGTAAGGTACCGGGCAGTTATGTAACTTTCAGGCAACAGGAGGATTTCATGAGTACAGCAGTAAAAGCAAATGTCATTAAACGCAACGGTGAAGAAGTCACCTTCGACCGTTCCAAGATTGAAAACGCTGTCCGAAAGGCAAACGCGAGCGTGGAGCCGATCCACCAGCTCAGTGAGTATCAGATCCTGGCAGTGGCGGACAAGATCGTCGAGCAGGCAAGGGCCTCTGCCCACGCGCTGAATGTAGAGGATATCCAGGATCTGGTGGAGACCGGCATCATGGAGATGCGCGGCTACGAGGTTGCGCAGAAATACGTGCGCTACCGCTATAAGCGCGAGATTTCCCGCAAGACCAACACGACGGACAACAGCATCCTCTCCCTGCTAGATCAGATCAATGAGAACGCCAAGCAGGAGAATTCTAATAAAAATCCGACGATCAACTCGACCCAGCGGGACTATATGGCCGGTGAGGTCAGCAAGGACCTGACAATGCGCGTGCTGCTGCCGGAGGACATTGTCCAGGCACACGAGCAGGGCATCATCCACTTCCACGACGCGGATTATTACGCGCAGCGTGAGCACAACTGCGACCTGATCAACCTGGAGGACATGCTGCAGAACGGCACCGTGATCAGCGAGACCATGATTGAGAAGCCGCACAGCTTCTTTACCGCCTGCAATGTGACGACGCAGATCGTCGCGCAGGTGGCGAGCAACCAGTACGGCGGCCAGTCCTTTTCCCTGGCGCACCTGGCTCCGTTTGTGGACATCAGCCGTCAGAAGCTGCGCAAAAAGGTGATCGAGGAGCGGGAGATCTGCGGCGAAGCTCTGGACGAGCATATTATTTCCATGGTGACCGAAAGTCGTCTGAAGGATGAGATCACCAGCGGCATCCAGACCATCCAGTACCAGCTCATCACACTGATGACCTGCAACGGACAAGCTCCGTTTGTGACCATGTTCATGTATCTGGACGAGGCTCCCGAGGGACAGACACGCGACGATCTGGCTCTGATTATTGAGGAAGTGATGCGCCAGCGGATGCAGGGCGTGAAAAACGAGAGTGGTGCCTGGATTACACCCGCGTTCCCCAAGCTCATCTATGTGCTGGACGAGGATAACATCACCGAAGATTCCAAATACTGGTATCTGACTGAGATGGCGGCGCGATGCACGGCCAAACGCATGGTACCCGACTATATTTCCGCAAAAATGATGCGCTCCCTCAAGCGCGGCAATGTCTACACCTGCATGGGCTGTCGCTCCTTCCTGACCGTGGAGGATTCTCAGAGAAACCCGGACGGCAGCTATAAATTCTATGGCCGTTTCAACCAGGGAGTCGTCACCATCAACCTGGTGGACGTGGCCTGCTCCTCCGAGGGCGATATGGACAAATTCTGGAAGCTTCTGGACGAGCGCCTGGAGCTCTGCCACCGCGCCCTGCGCTGCCGTCATGATCGGCTCTTGGGTACCGTTTCCGACGTCGCCCCGATCCTCTGGCAGTACGGCGCCCTCGCGCGGCTGAAAAAGGGCGAGACGATCGATAAGCTCCTTTATAACGGCTATTCTACGATCTCCCTCGGGTATGCGGGACTTTACGAAATGTGCGTGCGCATGCTCGGCAAGTCTCACACCGACCCGGAGGCACGTCCCTTCGCGCTGGCGGTCATGCAGCGGCTGAACGACAAGTGTGCCGAATGGAAAGCGGCGGAACATATCAGCTATTCCGTCTACGGCACCCCGATGGAGTCCACGACCTACCGCTTCGCGAAGCTTTTAAAAAAGCGCTTCGGCATCATCCCGGGCGTGACTGATAAAAACTATATCACCAACAGCTACCACGTCCATGTGACCGAAGAAATCGATGCCTTCAGCAAGCTCGCTTTCGAGGCTCCCTTCCAGGAGCTCTCCCCGGGCGGCGCGATCAGCTATGTGGAAGTTCCAAACATGCAGAACAACATCCCGGCCGTGCTTTCCGTGATGAAATTTATCTACGACAACATCATGTACGCCGAGCTGAACACAAAGAGCGACTACTGCGACTACTGCGGCTACAACGGAGAGATCAAAATCGTTGAGGACGAGGCAGGCAAGCTCATCTGGGAATGCCCGAACTGCGGCAACCGCGACCAAGACAAGATGAGCGTCGCGCGGCGCACCTGCGGCTACATCGGCACCCAGTTCTGGAACCAGGGCCGCACCCAGGAGATCAAGGACCGCGTACTGCATCTGTAAAGTGAACGATTGATGTATGAACGATTGCCGGTATAAAAGCTCCTGAGTAATTTCAGGGGCTTTTGTTTTATGCACAGGAAATACATTCTTTTCATTGAATTTTTTATAAATTGAGGTTTACGTCATGAACTATGGAACCATCAAAAAATACGATATTGCCGACGGTCCCGGCGTTCGGGTCTCCCTTTTTGTCTCCGGCTGCAGACATCATTGCAAGGGCTGTTTCAACGCCGAGACCTGGGATTTTGCCTATGGGCAGCCGTTTACCCTTGCGACAGAAGATGAAATTCTGGAAGCGCTCGCGCCTGATTATATTCAGGGCTTTACCGCACTGGGAGGCGAGCCGTTTGAGCCGGAAAACCAGCCGGTGGTTGCTGCTCTCATGAAAAAAATCCGGGAACACTATCCAAATAAGGATATCTGGTGCTACACCGGATATTTATACGATGTTGACCTGGTGCCGGGCGGCCGCGTATTCACGGATGTCACGCGCGAGATGCTTTCTTATATTGACGTGCTCGTCGATGGAGAATTCATCGAGGCGGAAAAGGACATCTCGCTGCAGTTTCGCGGCAGCAAGAACCAGAGGATCATTCATATAAGTGAAAAACCATAAGCCAGGAATTCTTTTAAAAGCATAAGATGCATTCTTCATTATAATAGGTCAAAAGTGAATCATGAGTGATAAAGTCTAGATGCTCCGCTTTTGCCTGTGCAATCATAATCCGGTCAAAAGGATCATTGTGCCTCGGAGCATTTTCTGTTCTCAACAATGTTTCCAGGGCATATACATGGTCATCTCTGATAACCAGCATTTCATAACCTGCTTTCAGGCAACAATCCGATAATTCTTTCCCGGAAACAGGCATAATATCCGGATGTAATGTATGCTTAATGGATACTTCCCACACAGAAGCTGTACTATAATAAAATATCGTTTTTTTCATCTATAATAATTTCTTTTGCTGGCGTCGGCAGCTTTGGATCATTCGTCAGTGCCCATAGTAGAATATGGGTATCCAGCAAAACTCTCATCATACACCTCCAAATAAGTCTGCTATCTCATCATTATAGGCATCAATATCCTCCGGAACCTTAAACATCCCTTCCGCAACACCGATTCGAATTCCACTCTTCCTGGGAACTATATGAACAGAAAAGGGAATTCCATTTTCTTCAAGGCTTTGTACAGTAAACATCCTTACCCCTTCCGCAAGAGTGGTTCCCATGCGCTTATATAACAGTTCTGCCCGTTCCTTAATATCTGCATCCATTTTCACATGCAGTGTCGCCTCGTTTGCCATATCAATTCCTCCTCATAATAAAAAACTCTGACACAGGCAATCTGCTGTCCGCTGTTCTAAATAATTACTATTATTGTACCGAACTCATTCCAAAATGTAAACAGATTTTTTATCATAAAAATAATGCCGTCATAAAAATAATGCTATGCGGTATCATCCCACATAGCATTTTGGATAGTTTCAAAACTATTTTACCGCGCTCTCCTTCACCGTCTGCAGAGCTTTCGCGACCGGCGGAAGGGAGATAATAATTACAGTGATCACTCCTTCAAGAAGGATATAGGAGTAATTATAGATGATCGGGTACAGTGCTGCGAGTGCCTGCGGGAAGTTCTCCGGCATGTAGTCCATCCAGTACAGATAGCCGCCCAGGGAATGGAACGCGCCGCGCACCAGGATGCCCAGTATGTAGCCTTTCATCAGTCCGTTTTTGGATTTCCAGAATACTCCGGCCAGGCCGAGGCCCGCAAATGCCAGTATGTAATCACAGCATACCTGGAAAAAGCTCAGGACATAGGGTTCCTGGAGAAATTGCAGGATGCCATAGGCCAGGCCGGTCATGATGCCGACGCCCAGGCCGTACCAGTTGCCGATCAGGCAGATAAACAGCATGCTGAACAGCGTCACCGAGCCGCCATAGGGCAGATGGAACAGCTTGATGTACGAGGTGACGAACGCGAGTGCCATCGCCATCGCGCAGTATACCAGCTGCTTTGTAGACATTTTTTTACTTGTTTCAGCCTTGCCCTGGAGAAAGGATGCCACCAGCACCAGCACAATCACGGCTATGGCGCAGAGAACATATCCAAGGGTGGTCAGGCCACCGTCTGCAGTTACAATTGACATAAAAAAACTCCTCCTTTACATCACCACACAGCATGTGCGGCTTATCTTGTGTACGCAAGGAGGAATCACATCGTCGCGGCCTGATCGGACATAAACGCATGCAGATATCCCGGAAATCTGATCGAAATCCCACGAATATCCGCACCCTGTCTATGACAGGTGCTCTGCCGCTTATTTTGCTTCCTTACGCCGGCATTATCCGGGTCAAGTAGTAAGGGTCAGAACCCTCGCGGGTTCATTCTCAGCGATGTGCTCCCCTAGCGGATGAATGATACATCGGCCTGACGCCGATCCTTAGTATTTATACCGCGCATAATGAAAATTGTCAACTGGTTTCTTACGTATCCGCACCCTTTGGGTAATATATTCGGACAGAATATTTCCCTCACCGGGCAATGTCCCTCGCCGGGCGGCATCCCACGCTTCGCATGGGATATTCCCTCGCCGGGCGGCATCCCACGCTTCGCATGGGATATGCTCAAAGTTTTCTACAGAACGGTCTTTCGTCACGCGAGCATCCCGCCCAATGTCCCTCCGGCAGTACACAGCACAAATGCTGTAATAGTCCGGGTCAGCTCTGGTTGGAGTGCCTCCTCTCCCATTCCTGATACGATCAGCAGAAGTAAAAAATACAGGATACCGGTCAGCATTCCCCACAGAAATTTCCTTCTGGCCGCTCTTTTCCCACGGTATATGCCTCCGATGAAACAGGAAAGGACATAAATCAACAGAATCCCGATCTCTGTCTTTCCCACATCCAGCTGCAGCTTCAGAAGCAGAAACGCAAACGCCAGCAGCAGAATGACAGTCGTCAGAAAGGCCGCCATCAGGGAGGTGACCGTCCCCACAATTATTTTTCCCCGTCCCTGCAAAAATTCCATCGGATCAGCTTCCTTTCCAACCATTTTTCATAATGCCAGATAATTATATGCTTCGACACACTAACAGTGTGGTGCCTTCACAGTTACTTTAACAGTGCGGTACCTTCACAGTTACTTTCTTTTTCTTTCTTCAGGGTGCGACACCAGTAACCGAATTTCCGGCCACAGTTCAATCGTCCGGAAAGCTTAAAATGGTCAAAACCAAAAGTATTTGCGAAGTATTCCTCCCTTGAAGAAAACATTGACGGCACTCCGAGTACATAGGTGCCATCCGCTGTTTTTCCAAGGAGAAGATGGCGATAAAGGTGATAACCATGCTGCAGAAAATTATTTCTGCCGACCTGCCAGCCACCCTGCTGCAATGATATCAGGTCGCATAGTCTGATCTGCACGCAGTCCGTAAACTCGTCATCATCAAACGGCCGGAAATGCTGTCGGCTAAAAAGAAGCGGTTCTGCGGACTCTGCAGACGAAATCTGTAATGATGCAGGCTGTGTAATCTCATCTGGCGGCGAAACCTGCAATTGTTCAGGCTGTATAATCTCACCTGGCGGCGAAACCTGCAATTGTTCAGGCTGTGTAATCTCACCTGACGGGGATACCTGCAATGGTTCAGGCTGTGTAATTTCACCTGGAGACGAATTCGGAATCTCCCACGTGTGTCTGTCAGGGGATTCCGCAGGAAAATCGGTTGGTTCTTCCAGAGGATGCCCGGATGGATCAGGGAACTCCTGAGGCTGCTCCGCAGGTTCTTCATATGGCTGCTGATACGGAGCTTCCGGCTGCGGTATTTCTTCCGGTCGCTGCAGCGGTTCTACTGCAGGCACCTCCGCCGGAACGTAAGGCGCTTCCTCAGGCTGCTGCTGCGGTTCTACCGACGGTACCTCCGCCGGAACGTAAGGCGCTTCCTCAGGCTGCTGCTGCGGTTCTACCGACGGTACCTCCGCCGGAACGTAAGGCGCTTCCTCAGGCCGCTGCTGCGGTTCTACTGACGGTACCTCCATCGGAACGCGGGGCGCTTCCTCAGGCTGCCGCAGCGGTCCCACTGCCGGAGCCTCCACTGGAACGTCGGGCGTTTCCTCCGGCAAAACCTCTGCCAGGATCTCAGACGGGCGTGCCGCACTCCGTGGCTGGTCTTCAGAAGCCGCCTTCCCTGGCTCGGGCAGTTCAAGTACAAAGCGGCTCAGATCCACCGGTTCATCATCCCATACGGTCGCAAAGATCCTCCTGTCACTGCTCTGCATATAAATGCCGGTCAGCTGATCAAAGGTATATTTCCCGGCACCTACCGGCTCATTGGCACTCCACGCCCACTCCTGCGGAGGATTTTCTCCCAGGCGTTCCCGGCTCCCATTTCCATCCATGACTGAGTCTTCGTCTGCATCCACGTCTACTGTCGCGAGGCGTTCCCGCCCGCCATTTCCATTCATAACTCCCAAAGGGAACCCCAGCAGATAGCCGCTCTCCCGCACAAACCCATATACCTGCACCGATGCCAGGGGAGCTGCTGCATTTGTCAGACGAAACAGAACCCTCCAGAGGCCATCCCGCAGCTCTACCTTGGCAAATCCGGCATTCTTCTGTTTTTTGCCATCTATGTATTCATAAAAATATGCTACAAATCTCTTATATTCAGACATAAAAAACCTCCTCGCATTGTCCTGCATCGGGTTTTGATGCTTTGTGTCATAAGGCATCCTCCGACTTCGTCGGCAATCCTTATGACCCAGGACGCAGGCAATGTTTCGATTTCCAAAAGAAATCGAAAACGGTACCGCGCATCGCGCTTCTGTGCGATTTTGCATGCGCGGCTCTCCCGTTTTTGGTAACACGCCTTCCATAAGCGTTGCCCATGCGTGAAGCATTTCTATCATAGCGGCGCAGCCAGCCGCCAGGCTAAACGATGGGGCGTTTCCATTACCCAATATATGCGGGGAGTTTTTTATTTATGCACAGGCACATGTGTCCTGTGCTGTTTTTTTAATCTGTCAGCGGTGTACTGCAGTAAATCACTTTGCGGTATGTCGCGTTATTAATTCATGTACCCTTTAACCTTTCAGCGACATGCCGCAATAAATTATTTTGCGGCATGTCGCGTCGTTAATTCAGGTACCTTTTAACCTTTCAATGACATACCGCAATCAATCACAGCCTGTGCTTTTAGCTGATCTGCCATCGGACATGGCTGCCAGCCTCGTCCCGGGTGACGATCAGCTGGTCGTCGATTTCCTGTTTCAGCTCGGTCACATGGGAGATGATGCCGGTCAGTCTGTCTCCACCTGCCATTTCCCGGAGGACGCGGACAGCCTGATTCCGGGAATGCTCATCGAGAGATCCGAAGCCCTCATCGATGAACATCATGTCTAAATGGACGGCCGCGGTGCTCATCTGGATCTGATCCGCCATTCCCAGCGCCAGCGACAGTGCCGCCATAAAGGACTCGCCGCCGGAAAGGGTGCGGACCTCCCGTTCCTTCCCGGTCACAGTCGAATACACCATCAGATCGAGGCCCCGGTTTTTTCCCTTTCCGGCCTTTTCGGCTTCCACAAGACGCAGCTCGAACTGACCCCCGGACATTTCCAGGAACCGCCGATTTGCCGCGTGGAGGATTCGTTTCATATAATAGCGCTGCACAAAGGTTTCCAGATCCATCCGACCATCCTTGACGTTGCCGGATACCAGACGGTAAAGGCTATCCAGCCGGGTATAGTCATCCAGAATCTGTCTGCGCCTTGTATGACCCGCGCTCAGAGTCTTCCGAGTCTGCTCGTTCACCTTACTGTCCTCCCGGATCCGCGCGAGCTGATCCTGCGCTTCCTGCGCGGCCGCTTCGGCCCTGCTCAGCTCATCCTTCAGAGCATCCATATCCGGCTTTTGCCTGCCGCCTATGCTCTCAGACGCAGCCTCGATTCTGCTTTTGGCCGCTGTGATCCTCTGCGTATGCCCTTCGACCATTTCCTGCAGTGTCTTTTCCTCCCTGGGTGAATGCTTTTTCACCAGCTCCATCCACTGCTCTTCCGTAAGATTTCTCTGCTCCATACAATCCTGATAAGCCTTCCATCTGACGGTGCGCTGCTCCTCCCATCCGGGAAGCTCCTGCCGGTATTTCAGAATCAGCGCGGCAGTCTGGTCTCTCTTTTTTCTCGCGGACGCGGCTGCTTTGGAGGCCTCGCGCGCAACCGTTTCCTGCTTTTTCAGTGCTTCCTGCGCCGCCTTGCGGATATCCTCTGCCTCCTGTCTGGTCGGATAAATCATGGACGCCTCAAGAGTTTCCTGATTCTGCAGGCTTTTCAGCTGCCGGGTCCGGGCTTCGGACTCCGCAGCTTTCGCCGTCTCAGAGCGTTCGCGCAGGGTCTGCTTTTTTTCTTCCAGACCATCCAGATTCTGACGGAGTTTTTTCAATAATACCAGGTTTTGGTCGAGATTCTTTTTTTCTTCCTCCAGTTTGCCCCCTCTCGAAGCAATCTGTTTTCCGGCGGTCTCTACATCCAAAATAATTTCTTTTTCTGAAACTGTTTCTTCCCCGGACCGCCACAATTCCTCCGCTTCTTCCAGCTCCCGTCCGAGCTTCGCAATCTCCTGCCGCAGGGATTCCTGTTTTTCCTTTAAAAGCTCTGATGCCGCGTGTGACAGGGCAGACTGCTTTTTCTGTTCTTCTGACCGTTCATCCACCTGTTCCTGCAGCTCGTCCAGAATCTCCCGGGTGATCTTCTCGGCAGATTCGCCGCGTCTGGCAGGATGCGGATGCTTTACGGAGCCGCAGACCGGACAGGGCTGCTGTTCTATGAGACCTTCCGCCAGAATGCCGGCCTGCTCCTGCAGAAAAATCTGTCGTTTTTTCTCATACAGGTCTCTGCATTCCTGATAGGCCTTCTCCGAGCGCAGATACTCCTGCGTGGCGCGCTCACTTAAGCGCTCCTGTTTCTCTGCCTGCGTCTGCAGCTTTTGGATTTCCTGTACTCTTCCTGCCAGACGGTCGCAGGTCTCATAGCGGTTCTTCCAGACGGCCAGCTTTTCCGGGGTGTCCGACAGATCGCGCTCCTGCTGCCGCCAGAGCTGCTCCTGCGCCTCCAGCTTCTCCATCTCTGCCAGACATCTGTCAGCTTCTTTTTTCGCGCTCTTCCAGGTCTTTTCCTCAGTCTCCGCCTGACGGGCGGCCCGGGCAAGCTCCTCCAGCACAGACAGAGCCTGTTTTACGCGTTCCTCCGTGCGGGCAGTTTCCGACTGCTTTCGTTCCAGAATCTGCTGCTGATCCTTTTCCTTCTGTTCCGCCGTTTTCAGTGCTTCTTCCTGCGCAGGAAGAGACGCGTTTAGGCTGTTAAGCTCTTTTAGGGAACCCTCCGCCGCGTTTTTCGCGTCCAGATATCGCTGATATTCTCCCCGGACCTCAAACGAAGAGCGCAGCAGGATCATCAGTACCCGCGCATCTGCGATCTCCTGCTCACGTCCTTTACACTCGGCAAGCTCATGCTCTGCCGTTATTTTCTGCATGTAAAGCTGCTCCAGCTCACGCGCTTCCGTAAATGTGGTGCGCTTAGCGTTTTCCAGCGTTTTTGCCTCCCGCTGCGCCTGCTCTGCCTGGCTCTGCCCGGCCTTCAGCCACGCGCACAGTCCGGTAAGTGCTTCCAGGAACGGATCCAGAGCCGTCATTTCCCCACGAACCATCTGTTCTTTTAAGCCGTCGATGCCGGCAGCGTCCGGATAATCCTCGGGGATGAGCACATGGCCGCTCTCCGTCCGGCTCTCCGCACGGATCGTGGCAATTTCCTGCTCCTTCTCCTTCCTGCGGCGTCCCAACTCGTCTTCAATCTTCTGATACAAGTCCGTCTGGAACAGTTTTCGGAAAATTACTTTTTTCTCATCCGATTTTGCCCGCAGCAGCTCCATAAACTCACCCTGCGCAATCATGGCAACCTGCATGAACTGCCCTTTGGTCAGGCCGATGAGCTCCTCCAGCTTACGGTCGGTCTCCTTAGCAGGATATTCCATCCCATCAGGCATCAGAAGAGAAACGCTGCCGCCCACCTCCCTCGTGCCAGAGCCCTTCTGCACACCGCGCGTCAGCAGCCGCAGATGCCTGGGCACGCGGCGTACGGTATATTCTTCACTTTTCTCCAGAAAAGTCAGTTCAACAAACGGCTCCTGATCATAAGCCGTAAACTGACTTTGCAGGACAATCCCATCTTTCTTATTCGCCTGGGATCCAGTTTCGCCATACAGCGCGAATACGATTGCGTCAAAAATTGTCGTCTTGCCGGCTCCGGTATCGCCCGTGATCAAAAACAAATTCTGATTCAGGCCGTCAAAACGGATCGTGGTCAGATTTCCATACGACCCAAATGCCCGCATGGTAAGCTTTATCGGTCTCATATGATTTCCTCATTTTCTCTGTCAGCAGGCACATCAACTGCAGGAATTTTAACCTCTTCATTACCAGTAAACTTAAAGTCATTCCTTTACTTTCCAGTACCCAGATTTTTTAGATTCAACCCTTTTGACCAGTTTACCCTGCTTCCTGCACCGCCCGGATGACTTCCAGCAAAAGCTCCCGCTCCTGCTCATCCGGGTCTTTCAGAAAAGCACAGCACAGTTCAAACGGATCCATATCTTCTTCCACGGTGCTTTCCGCATCATAATTCGCTGTGCGCACATGTTCCCTGCGAATCTCCAGCAAGAGAGGAAATGCCAGGCGGAGGCGTTCCTGCATGTCAATTACTTCCAGATCAGACTTATCTGTCAGAATGACGGTCACGTAATCCCCGCAGGATTGCTTCAGTACCTCTTCGAGTGTCCCTTTGATTACCCGGATCTGCCGAAGCGGCGTAAGCGGCAGCACCGTAATCCGGACTTCTCCCGCGTCTGTGTTTTCTTTCACTTCCGCTGTTTCTTCCGATCTTGCAGTTTTCTCCGTCCCTGTGGTTTCCTTCCTCCCCACTGTTTCTTCTTTCTCTCCCAGCTCCACCATCAGAATCCCTTTGGCCTGCCCCGCCTCACTTACTGAGCATGCCAGAGGCGTGCCGCAATAGCGGAAACGCTCGTCTCCCACCTTCATAGGCTTATGAATATGCCCAAGAGCAGCATAATCAAACCGTTCCAGAATGTCAGCAGATACCGCATCGATATTTCCTACCGTCACAATCTCGGAATCCATGCGCTCTATACTCCCGGCTGATGCCCCCCTTGGCAGATAAAACTGATGGCTCACCAGGACATTGCGCTCATCCAGGGCCAGTTTCTCCCTCTCGATGAGCCTGTGTACAGACTCATTATATGAATAAAGAGTCCCATCTTCTTTCGTCCCGACTACTTCTTTAATCATGGACGGCTTCACGAAAGGAAGCAGATAAAAATTCACCCTCCCATATTCGTCCGTGCAAACCACCTTCTCCAGGTACTCCTCTTTGGAGCGCGGCGGCTGCCCGACCATATAAAGCTTCTGTCTGGAAAGAACGCTGCGAAAACAGTTCACGCGGGAAGCACTGTCGTGGTTGCCGCTGATCATCATGATCACCGCGTCCGGCACCGCAGCCGTCAGATCGCCGATAAACCGGTCAAACACCTCGACTGCCTCCGCGGAAGGCACTGCCTTGTCATAAATATCCCCGGCAATCACGACCGCGTCCGGCTGCTCCCTGGCTGCCAGCTCCGTAATCTGCCGCAAAATGTATTCCTGATCCTCCCTGAGATCCCGGTTCATCAGCTTCAGGCCGATGTGCAGATCTGATAAGTGAAAAAATTTCATAGGTGCGTCCCCGCTCAAATTTTTATTTACACGACTGCCGGTTAATCCGTGCTGCCAGTACACCGGCGCCAAAGCCATTGTCAATATTGACTACGCTGACGCCGCTTGCGCAAGAATTCAGCATGGACAAAAGCGCCGCCAGGCCTCCAAAATTCGCGCCGTAGCCAACGCTGGTCGGCACTCCGATGACCGGACAGGCGACGAGACCTCCGATGACACTCACCAGCGCACCCTCCATCCCGGCCACCGCGATAATCACCTTCGCGTCCTCTATTTCAGGCAGCCGGTGCAGCAGGCGATGCAGTCCCGCCACGCCGACATCGTACACACGCCCCACCCGGCTTCCATACAGTTCCGCCGTAATTGCGGCCTCCTCCGCAACCGGAAGGTCGCTCGTCCCGGCCGCCACAACGACCACTTTTCCTGTTTTCTCTGTCGTGGACGGATTTGCCAGACCGATGCGGGATGTGGCATCATACTCGAAAGAAATGTTCTCTCGATTTTCGCTGCCAGCTCCGAATTCCTTCCGAAATACACAGTCGCCCCTGACCACCTCCTGTCCTTCTCTAACCGGCTGTCGGCACAGAAGGTTACGCACTGCGTCGGCTTTTTCCGGTGCAAGTCGCGTCGCCATAATATTTTTCACGCCGCGCTCTGTCATTGCGCGGATAATCCCCGCAATCTGCTCCGCCGTCTTTCCTTCTCCATATATCACCTCCGGCATTCCCTGCCGGAGGTTCCGATGCAGGTCGATATCCGCGTAATTGCCCACCAGCATATCCGGCTGCATGCAAATGTCCTCCATCGCCTGCTCAGGAGTCCTGGTTCCGGCAGACACCTGCTTCAGCAATTCATAAACCTCCTGCTGCTCCATATTTTTCCTCCTGTCATTTTCCCTCATCTATGACCAAACTCATTCCAGAGAAAATGTTTTTTACGCGATCAGCACATCTTATCTTCCCACTCGCAACTACGTTGCGCGTTGAACTTCGAGATTTTCTGCTGCAAGCAGCGAAAATCTCTTCGACTCACATTATAAACAATCGATATTTCATCTTATGTCTTAATGCAGAACAATGCCTTTCATTATTTATCATACATCACATTAGCTATGAACATGGCATCGCCAAAGGAAAAAAATCTATATTGCTCCCTGACGGCCACCTCGTAAGCGTTCAGGACATGCTCTCTCCCGGCAAGGGCGGATACCAGCATCAGCAGCGTGGATTCCGGCAGATGGAAGTTTGTAATCAGCCCGTCCAGCAGGCGGAATTGATAACCTGGATAAATAAAAATATCCGTCCATCCGCTGCACGGGCGGATATCTCCGTCGAAGCGCGCCGCCGCGGATTCAATCGTGCGGCAGCTCGTGGTACCGACGCAGATGACACGCCCTCCGTTTTTTTTCGTTTCGCGAATGGTAAGCGCAGCCTCCTCGTCGACCTCGTAAAATTCCGAATGCATATGATGCTGTGTCACGTCCTCGACCTTCACCGGACGGAAGGTTCCCAGACCCACATGGAGGGTCACTTCCGCAATCTGCACGCCCATACCGCGAACCTTGTCCAGCAGCTCCGGCGTAAAATGAAGCCCGGCCGTCGGCGCGGCCGCGGAGCCGTCATATTTCGCGTAGACAGTCTGATAGCGGTTTTTATCCTTCAACTCGTGCGTGATATAAGGCGGCAGCGGCATCTGACCAAGCTGATCAAGAATCTCTTCAAAAATTCCTTCATAAGTAAAACGGATCAGGCGGTTTCCTTCCTCCACAATATCAATGACTTCGCCGACGAGCATCCCGTCGCCGAAAATAATTTTCGTACCCGGTCTGGCCTTTTTACCGGGACGTACCAGCGTCTCCCAGACCTTGTCCGATTTACGCCGCAGCAGAAGAACCTCTATCAGAGCTCCCTGCTGTTCCGGCATTCCCGTCTCCATCTGCGCAGAATGTCCTGCAGAACGTTTCCCGGATAACGGTTCCGTCAAAACCCGATGTCCGTATAGCCTCGCCGGAATTACTTTTGTGTTATTCAGCACCAGGCAGTCGCCCGGGCGCAAATACTCTGTAATGTCATAAAAACGACGGTGCCATATTTCGCCAGTATCTTTATCCAACACAAGAAGCCGGGAAGACGCACGGTCTTCCAACGGATCCTGCGCGATCAGCTCCTGCGGCAAATCATATTTAAAATCAGATGTCTTCATGGTTTGTTTTCCTATTACTCCTGTTCCTCAATCGGTGCGTCCTTGTTATCCCTGTCATGCACGGAACCATGTTGCCCACAGTCCCTATCCGTACGCATTCCCCATCCCTGCACAACTGCCCGATCGGACACATTCCCTATCCCTGCACAGCTGCCTGTTCGGGCATATTCCCTTTCCCTGCGCAGCTGCCCGTTCGGGCATATTCCCCGTCCCTGCGCAGCCACCTGTTCAGGCACATTCCCTGTCCCTGCGCAGCTGCCTGTTCGTGCGAAAGCTGCCGGATCTCTGCCCGGTTTCCTGAGTCATATGAGCCTCATTTATATTGCACGCACAAAAAGGACATCCTGTTCTTTGATTTTCCAGTCCCCATTTTCCAGATCTACAATTGTGACAGCACAATTTTTAGGCACGCCGCCGCACCAGAAATCCCGCAGCGGACAGCGCGAGATATTGGCAAGCAGTGCTCGGGATGCCGCGCCATGGGTGGAAATCAGGATGTTTGAAGATCCGCTTTTGCCGGGCCCGCCTTTGCCTTGTCCATCTTCGCCCTTCCTGGCTCGTTCCTTCTGCTTCAGCTCTTCCAGAAATGCCCCCGTCCTTTTTAGCAGGCTTTGGAAGCTTTCCCCCTCTTCGGGAGGAAGATATCGCTCCGGGTCGTTAAAAAAGCGGATAAAATTTTCCACCACAAGGATGCCGTTGTCATCGCGCACCTTTTTCCCTTCCATCACACCAAAGCTGATTTCCAACAGTCTCTCATCCTCCACGATGGGAACTGCGGCCGGACGCGCCCCTTTTTGAACGACCGTGCCATTTCGCATGCCCGCACCATTTAACACGCCTGCTTGCGCGGCTGTGCCATTTCGCATGACTGCGCCATTTGATACGCCTGCGCCTGCCTGCGCGGCTGTGCCATTTCGCAAGCCCGCACCATTTAACGCACCTGTGCCATCTTGCACGACTATGCCCTTTCGCACTCTCTCATCATTTTGCGCGTCGAGCACCAGCCTGGCCGTCTCCAGCGCCCTTGCAAGCGGACTGCTGTAAGCCAGATCGAATGGAACACCGGCAAGCCCCCATCCGGTCTCCACTGCCAGCCTCCGCCCGTTTTCATTGAGCTGCGTATCTGTCCTTCCCTGCAGGCGGTAGGTGGAATTCCATTCTGTCTGACCATGTCTGATTATGTATAATCTCATCCTGATTCTGTCGCTCCCTCTGCACTCACGCAGACTGTCTGCAGATTTTCGTGCGTGATCTTTATATTCTTTCTTCTTTGAAATGCCAACCGTACGCGATGCTCTCCCGCATATCAATGCACATATCAGTTCCGAAGATGCGCATCCTTTTTCCCCCACGGTGCCGGCACGTCCGGTGAAAACAGCTCCGGAGCGGCCAGATAATGGTTAATCTCTGCCCCAATGAACCAGAGATACATACATACGTATAGCCACAGCATGATCGCGACCAGCGTAGTCAGGCTGCCATAAATGACCGACATGTTTGTGGAATAGTCCAGATAAATGGAAAAAATAAAGGAAAAAATGCTCCATGCGACCGATGCAAAAATCGCCCCCGGCAGCTGGCCGGACATCCTCATCCTGTGGTTCGGCAAATAACTGTACATGAACAAAAATAATACTGTCAGCACCACCATCGCGATCAAAGCCGGGATAATCGTGCTGAAATCAGGAAGGAAGCTCAGCAGCGTGATCTTCTCGGAGACAAATCCGCTGAAGCCATATCCCATCACCATTATCACCGCGCTGACCCCAATTGCGATCACCAGCACGACCATATATGCAGCGGCGCGGAACCGTGTCACGAAATAATTCCCGGGTTCCACAATCCGATAGATCGTGTTCAGGCCGTCTGCCATTCCAAGCACGCCTTTCCCGGCCGTCCATACAGCAGCGATGACCGTCCCGGAAACCAGCGCGATTGTCTGGTTATAAATAGAATCCAGAATCGGCCCAAGCAGATCCCGCACATCAAAGGGGGTTATTTCCTCCACCATGACTATGATTTCCTCCGGCGTGACCGAGGTATATTTCAGCATGGTAATCAGCAGCATCAGCAAAGGGAAAAAACACATCATGAGGAAAAACGCCGCCTCCGCAGAATGCGCCCGCACCTGGTCCCGATTCACTTTTCTCAATACATTTCTTGCAAATCTGATCGTGTCATGGACTTTTTCCATATCCCTGTACTCCTATCCATCCCATTAAATACCGTGCTGCAACTGCATAAGCACCACAGCATCTGCAGCCCCGGTTCGTTCTGCCTCTGGCGAACATTTGCCAGGCATTTGCTGCCGATCATCTGCGCCATCGTTCATTCAGCGCTAAAACTGACATTCAACACTGCCATCATTCCGCCCTTCTCCGTCAATCCCCAAAGTAATACTCCAGAATTTTCTCGCAGGATGCCCCCTGCGAAGCCATCCATGCTGCGCCGCTCTGGCTCATGCCGTTTCCATGCCCGTAGCCGCCGCCATATATGCAAAGCACTATTTCTGCTTTTTCTGCTTCCACCGCTTTCTCCGCCTCTGCTTCTACCGTTTTCTCCGCTTCCTCAGCCTCAGCTTCCTCCGTCTCCGGCAGTTTTATATAGAAAAAAGCACTTGGCAGCAGCTGCATTCCCGTAACCGTGGTCTTGTCCGAACGCTCTACTTCCATCTCCTCGGAAGAAAGGAACTTCCTGATCGCGTATTCCCCCGCGATCTCCACGCTTTCCCCTCCTGCTGTCACGCGAAGGAGAAGAGCCTGTCCGTTTCCGGCGCGCGACACAACCTCGACCTCGTCCAGATATTCCGCACAGATATCGTATTCCCTGTCCAGCTTTTCCAAAATCCCGGCAGCCGAAATCTCACATTGCCAGCGCACCCAGGCTGACCTATATTCCGCCCCATCTTCCACCGCTTCAGAAAGGAACTCGCGAAAAGCTTCCTCTTCCCCTAAGTCGTCCCGTTTTTCCGAAAGGCAGGAGGTCGAATAATACTGCACGTCATCCACAAGAAGAATTTTCCCGTCCGTCTGATCTACCGCGTCACGGGAGCTGTCTGTGGCACGGTAATTATTATATACTTGAAATCGTACGCTGTCATCCAAATCAGCAATTAATTTTTCAGTCTTACAATTTTCCAGCCTCTGCAGGACATAGGTCCGGGCACAGATGGCCTGTGCTTTCAATGCTTCAGCCGGGAAGCCGGAAGACATCTCGCTCGAAACCACACTGTAGAGGTACTCCCGCAGAGAAAGTACGTTTACCAGGGCGAGTCCGCCCTCCATACGATAGATGTACAATTCCCCCTCGTACGTCGGCGGGCCATCCGCACGCTCCAGGCTCGTCACAGTCAGCGTTCCATCACCTTCCGGAATCAGATGAAATGCCTCCCCTTCACAAAGATCATCGGCAGAGAATACAAATTGCCCCTCTTCATAGTCTTCCACATCGGCAGCGGTTTTAACAGAAGCCGTTTCACCGGCATCTGGTTCACCGGCAGCCGCTTCGTCGGCACAGTCCAACTGAGGATTGTTTAAATCTTCATCCGCGGTATTCGAACCGGAAAGAAAGGTATAGTCATCGGCATACATCCCACGTTCTACGATTAAACCATTCTCTCCCGATACCGTAATTTTGTCAAACAGAGAATCCGAATACTCATTGTCGAGGATCTGTACCCGAACCATTGTCGATTCATCCGCTGAGGTTTGTGAAAGGAGTGAAAATGATGTATCTTCTTCCTCTGTTTCGGCTGAATCGGCCGCAGCCACGCCTCCCGTCGTCTCATCTGGATCGGTCGCAGTCGTACCACTCGCTGTTTCATCCGTATCAGCCGCAGCTGTACATCCCGCCGTCTCATCCGGATCGGTCACAGTCGTGACACTCCCTGTTTCATCCGTATCAGCCGCAGTTGTGACACTCGCCGTCTTATCCGCATCCACCACAGCTGTGACACTCGCTGTTTCTTCCGAATCCACCACAGTCGTGCCACTCGCTGTCTCCCCCTGCGTCATATATCTATAAATCAGGTAAAAAGAGAACAGAACAATCGCCGCCAGGAGCAGAAGCTCCACAATAGTCAAAACCCGGTCCGCTATTTTAGAATGCCTCATTCTTTTCCGAATCCAGAACTAATGCCTGCGTTCATATCTCTCTATTCTTATTCTCGGCCAGGTGTTTTTATACCTGCGTCCCGGTACAAGTATTGCAAATGAAAAAAGCAGCTGCCGCGCCTGCAATAGCGCGGCGGCTGCAATGCGCGTTTCTTCTCTTATGGAAACACTTGCTAGAAAATAATCGCAAGAATCGCGATTACCGCCAAAATACAGAAAAATGGAAAGCTGCAGCAGCCTCTGCGCGGGTATCCGTATCCGCCCCATCCTCTGCGTGGCGGCGGCGGCGCGCCAGGGCCGCCTCTGAAACCGCCTCCCCGCGGTCCCCCCGGACCGCCTCCAAATCCGCCGCCCGGGCCTCCCGGACCACCACCGTGTCCGCCTCCTGCTCTTCCTGGCATAAAAATTTCCTCCTCCCTGCTACATTCTCCGAATTGCTTCTGTCAACGCAGGCGCTGTTTAAATTCCTGCTCTGCCTCGCGCCTCTGATCCTTTTTCGCAATGTCCTGACGCTTGTCATAGAGCTTTTTGCCCTTTGCAAGACCAATCTCCACCTTTACAAGGCTTCCCTTAAAATATACACGCAGCGGAACCAGAGTGTAACCTTTCACGGCAATCTTCCCTGCCATACGCCCGATCTCCTGCCTGTGAAGGAGCAGCTTTTTCACCCGGAGCGGATCCTTGTTGAAAATATTACCCTTTTCATAAGGACTGATGTGCATTCCGTAAATCAGCACCTCTCCATCCTCAATCCGCACAAAAGACTCCTTGATGCTGCATTTCCCAAGGCGCAGAGACTTTACCTCCGTGCCATGCAAAGCAATGCCGGCCTCATAAGTCTCTTCTATAAAGTAATCATGGTATGCTTTTTTATTATTCGCAATCAGCTTGATGGATTCTCCCATTTTTTTGCTCCTCACGCAGACCAGGGCGATGTTCTATGAAAAATTTCCTTCTTATTGGCGTGGGCTTTAGCCGTCATCACAAAAAGAAAAGGGACTTATGCTTTCCTGCATCAGTCCCCGCCGTTCGTTAAAAACTCAGATTCAAAACAACCGCAAATACGATTAAGGCAGCTGCAAGCCATTTTGTGATTTTAACGATATTTCCTTCCATGGAACGCGATTTATTCTGGCTCCAGTAGGTATTGCCCATACCGCCGATCGAGCCAAGACCCTCGTCCTTCCCCTGCTGTGCAAGAACAAGCACCGTCAGAACTATGCATATCAATATAAAAATCACGGTCAGAATAATTCTCAGTATTGCCATCGGTCACACCTCCTCGCCAAACATGAACAGTCTACCACACTGACCGTTTAATTGCAAGGATTAATTTCCGCCCGCAGTGAAAAATTTACAACAGAATTTACAGACCAGCTCCATGAATCCAACATGAATCCGCTCAAAAATGTTCAGGAAGAATCTATTGAGTCGACGAAAAAGTTTACAGGGCAAAGTGGCAGATCTCATGAACAAATATTCTCACAAATCAATCCCACAGGAAGCCGCCAGTCCCAGGGAATCCTCAATGTGCAGCAGCCGGTTATACTTTGCCGTCCGCTCAGCTCCTCGCGGAGCCCCGGCCTGGATCTGCGCGGCTCCGGCAGCGACAGCAAGATCCGCGGCAAATGTGTCCTCCGTCTCCCGATGGCAACAGGAAATTACTGTCCTGTAACCATTTTGCCTGGCAAATTCTGCAAGGGCAAGCATATCCGTCAGCGTACCAGCCTCGTCGGCATTCATTCGAATCGCATTGCCCGCCCCTGAACAGATCCCCCGTGCAAGCCGTTTCCGATTCGTGTGGAAAAGATCTCCGCCGACCAGCTCTACCCTCCCTCCAAGGCGGTCTGTCAGCATTTTCCAGCCATTCCAGTCATTTCCGTCCAGGCCATCCTCCAGAACACGAATCGGATATGTCCGGCAAAGCCCCTCAAGATAAGCAATCATCTCTTCCCGGCTTCTGCAGATCCTTCGTCCGCTCCCGGCGCTTTCTCCCGCAAACACATAACAATCCGAGGATTTCTCATACAGATTCCCGGCCGCCGCGTTCAGCCCCAGCACGACATCCTCCCCGGGCTGTCCTCCCGCTCTTTGGACAGCCTCCAGCACCAGTGAAAATGCCTCCTTCGCATCTGTCAGCTCCGGCAAAAATCCTCCCATCTCACCGGTCGCAACTGAAAGCTTTCTCTCCAGCAGGATGTTTTCCATCTCCTGATAAACCCTCACGCACGTCCTCAGTCCCTGTCCATAGCAGCGCATCCGCACAGGCATGATCAGAATCTCCTGAAAATCCATAGTGTCCGCAGCAGAGGGATCCCCACTTAAAATACTCATCATCGGGGCCGGCAAAGTACACGCGCCCATCCCGCCGAGATAGCGGTAAAGCGGCTGACCCAGAGTCTTCGCGGCAGCAGCCGCCAGCGCGAGCGAAACCCCGGGTGCCTCTCCGTGGTGACTGAGAATTCGGTCAAGCACGGCCTGTTCATATATATTTTCCCCTATCAGCACGCCTGAGAGCACTGTATTCACAAAATGGCAGACATCCGAAACATCCTGTTCCCCACCGCACGTCTTATCATCCGGACAGGTTTTTGACCCGCACGGTCGACAAAACGCCCTCTGGGGAAGCACGACCCTTCCAATGCTGCCATCTTCCGTCATAACCTCTACTTCCGCCGCAGGAAGCCCTCTGGAATCCAGAACCTCCCGCGCATATACGTCAGCCACAGGCATATCATTGCACATACTATTCCCTCCTTACCTGTGCAGCCTGCGGAAACGATCTGCGCCGTTTCCTTTCTATAGACCGTGTATGGGGTCCATCCCGCCAGGGCGGGGCGAACCGGTCAACGCCGTCCACGAAATCATTCTGCGTGGGAACCCATCCCGCCAGGGCGGGGCGAATACCCCGCGCTAAATTCAGGATACTCCCGGCGATGACCGGGAACACGGTCCGGCTGTCACTCTCTGGAAATAGTATGTCCTGCTCTTTCCCATTTCACTCAGAATCCATCATTCCACTTTTTCCCTCTGCTGCATCCAGCCCTGCACGAACGAACCTTCCGCAAGGCTGAAACGAGAGAACCCACACAGGAGCAATTGCGTGGACTGTATGGAATTAGAAGCTTTAATCAAACTGGCTGTTGTAGTCCTCAAATCCATCCTCGAAGCCGTCGTCAAAGCCTTCCCCGAAGTCTTCCTCAAAGTCATCCTCTGAATCATCGTACGGAAGGGTACCAATTTCGCCTTCCCCATTCTGATTCTCGTTCTCATCAGGAATAGCCCCTTCCTGGGAATCCTCCTGGTCCTCTTCCTCAGAATCATCCGCTTCAGAAGAGGAGCCTGCCTGAAGCGTCACCTCGACGTCGCGCGCCTCGTAGACGCCATTATTCGCCGTCTGGACTTCCAGTGTAATGGTCTCGCCCGGCGCGTAATAGCTCATCTTTTCAATCAGCTCTGTCGAGCTTGTAACGCTCTCTCCCTCAATCCCGGAGATAATGTCGCCGCTCATAATACCCGCCTCGTCCGCGGCGGAGCCTTCAGTGACCTCATATACAAAAGCGCCGGCCGGCATATTATAGGTCTCAACCGCCTCATCTGAAACCGTCAGAACCGTCGCGCCGATGTAGCCACGCTCCGAATCGCTCAGCTTATCCCTGGTCTCCTTATTAATCAGCTGCTCCAGAACCGGGATCGCGTCATCAATCGGGATCGCGTAAGCCATCCCCTCCGCGCCGTCTCCGCTCTCCTTAGCCACGCCGATGCCGATCACTTCACCGGACGCGTTCAGAAGCGCGCCGCCGCTGCTGCCAAGATTCGCTGCCGCGTCTGTCACAATCACTTCCATAGTGACTCCGTCCACCTCGACCTCACGGTCCAGAGCGCTGATCACACCCACCGTCACGCTCTGTCCATAGCCCAGTGCATTACTGATCGAGATCGCCGCCTGTCCGATCTTCAGATCCTCCGAGCTGCCAAGCGTGGCAACACTGAGCTGGTCAAGCACTGAGTCCTCGATATCGGAAAGCTCGACCGCCACCACAGCCAGATCTGCGGAAGAGCTCGTACCCTTGATCTTCGCGGAGACCGTCAGATCATTCTCATCCTCTGCCTCTACAGTAAAGCTGACCATCACGCTCTCGGCATCGCTCACTACATGGTAGTTCGTCGCGATCAGAAGCTCCGAATCACTCTTCGCAATAATAATACCGGTGGCTGCCGTCTCCACCTCTTCCGTGACCTCTTCGTCAGAATAATAATAGAAATAATCAGAATCCTCATCCACAGAAACGGTTTCCTCTGATACACAGGTAATCGTCACAATCGAAGACATACACTGCTCAACGATCGCCGAAACATCCGTTGTCACGATCCCACTGACCGTCGTGTCATCTTCGGAGGCGGTGCTCAGCTGAATGTCCTCAGAATCTTCAGCATCCTCAGCGGCATTCTCTGCCGCTTCTTCGGCGTTCTCCGCTGCCTCTTCTTCGGTATGATCCTCTTCGGCTTCTGCATCCGAAGAGGAAGCAGTCTCCGCTTCTGCATCTGAATCACCTGCATCCGCTGATGCTTCCACATCGTCATCGGAGGAGGCCGAGCCGCCTCTGTTCAGCGTCACTCGTTCGGATTCCTCAGACTGCGTCTCCTCCGTTTTTGAGGAAGTCTCCGCAGCCGCCTCCGTGGAGTCCTCGTTCTCATCCATCGACACTTCGTCTGCCTGCGTCTCCCCTGTGCCAGACGCGTCTTCCTCTACCAGAGTTTCCTCAGCACCGGAAGTCTTTTCAGCCGCCGCGCTCTTCTCCTCGTCCGTCTGGTCATCATCGTCTGTCACAATATTCAGCGTCACGCGCTGCGTCTCTTCTGTCTCCTGCGCGCTGACCTCTTTCAATGCACGCAGAACGCCGGATTCTGCACACACGCCTGTCAGCACCGCCAGCGACAGCGCCACTGCGCCGTATTTTTTCCATTTCTTCATAGCAGCCAATCCCCTTTCATCGCTGTACTTGATAAGAGCGCGTCACCTGAAAATCCATCTCTAATTACAGGAACGCGCTCTGTCTGTCGAACACCTTTCCGCATATCTTGTTACAAGATACCGCAGGTTTGTGTTTTTCATGTGAAATTAAGGAACCATTTTAATCACTCATGCGTCAGCAGCGATTTGCCCGTCATCTCGGCCGGCTGCTCCATGCCCATCAGCTCAATCAGTGTCGGGACAATATCCGCCAGGCGTCCTCCCTTGCGCAGGCCGACGCCCTCGCCGCAGTTCACCAGAATAAACGGCACCGGGTTCGTCGTATGCGCGGTAAAAGGCGCGCCCGTCTCGTAGTCAATCAGCTGCTCCGCGTTTCCATGGTCCGCGCAGATAAACAGCTTGCCGTCCATGGATTTCACTGCCTCGACCACCTTGCCCACGCACTCGTCTACGGTCTCAATCGCCTTGATCGCGGCGGAAAGCACGCCGGTGTGGCCGACCATGTCCGGATTCGCGAAATTGGTAATCACTACATCGTATTTGCCGGAGGTCACCGCGCCAACCACCTTCTCGCAGACCTCAGGCGCACTCATCTCAGGCTGCAGGTCGTAGGTCGCTACCTTCGGGGATTTCACCAGAATACGGTCCTCTCCCGGGTTCGGTGCCTCAACGCCTCCGTTGAAGAAGAAGGTCACATGCGCATATTTTTCGGTCTCCGCAATCCTGGCCTGCGTCATATTGTGCGCCGCCAGATATTCACCAAAGGTATTCGTCACAGAAATCTTCGGGAAGGCCACGGTCTTGTTCGGGATCGTTACATCGTATTCGGCAAAGCATACATAGGTCACGGAAACCCGCGGTCCGCGGTCGAATCCGTCAAACTCATCACAGCAGAAGGTGCGGCTCAGCTCTCTTGCCCGGTCCGGACGGAAGTTGAAGAAAATCACCGAATCCCCGTCCTTTACCGTCGTCACCGGAGCGCCGTCCTTCATCACCACCGTCGGCAGGACAAACTCATCCGTCACACCCTTTTCATAAGACTGCGCCACAGCCTCGACTCCGGAGGAAGCCGTCTCGCCCTCGCCGTAAACCAGAGCGCGGTATGCCTTCTCCACGCGGTCCCAGCGGTTGTCACGGTCCATCGCGTAATACCGGCCGGATACCACGCCGACCTCGCCTACGCCAATCTCCTGCATTTTATCCGTCAGCTCCTGCACATAATCCTTGCCGGAGGTCGGCGGTGTATCACGCCCGTCCAGGAAGCAGTGCACATATACCTTCTTCAGGCCATAATTTTTCGCCATCTGCAGCAGCGCATACACATGCGTATTGTGGCTGTGCACGCCGCCGTCGGAGAGCAGTCCCCACATATGGAGGCTGGAATCGTTATTCTTCGCGTTCTCCATCGCGCGCTTCAGCTCAGGATTTTCAAAAAAGTCGCCGTCCTCGATCTCTTTCGTAATCCTCGTCAGATCCTGGTAAACCACGCGGCCCGCACCCATATTCATGTGGCCGACCTCGGAGTTGCCCATCTGCCCGTCCGGCAGTCCCACAGAGAGACCGCTCGCCGCGCCCTGTACAAACGGGCAGGTCGCCATCAAATCATCCATCACCGGCGTCGCCGCCTGCGCGATCGCGTTGCCCTCCGTCTTCTCATTCAATCCATATCCGTCCAGGATCATTAATACTGTTGGTTTTTTCATCATCCTTCTCCTCGCTTTTTTGATCTTTTTTACGATCTCGTTTTATCGATCTCTTATCTTTGATCTCTTTTGATTTGCTTCGGTTTCCCTTTTTGAGCCTTTGGTCTTCCCGAGTATAGCACGCGTTTTATGAAAAAGCAAGGCTGTGCTTCTTTAGTCATAAACGATATAAAACCGCATAGGCTTTTTGCATAAAAACAGACTGTGCTTCCTTTTCCCAAAACACTGACCGTCAGAAACAGCAGTCTCACAAACCCTGACCGCGCAAATCACGCTGTCCCAGGCCGCTTCTGCCCAAAAGCACAGCCGCGCAGATCAGGCCTCCGGCCACCAGCGCGTCCATCTTGGAATTGGTGGAAAGTAAGCTGTCCATCCGGAAGCAGTAGCACCAGTATAACACTGCGGCCAGCATAAACGCCGCGGTCTGACGCAGCGCGGCGGGCAAGCGTCCCTGTGCATGTGCAGCAGTAGCAATCCCGCTGTTCTGCGCATCAGCAGCGGCCGCCGCTCCTCTCTGTGCACCATCGGCTGCGAGTTTTCCCCTCCATACGTCACCAACGGCAGCTTCTCCCTTCGGTGGATTTTTTACTGCAAACACTTTTTTCAGCTCTCCGTCTTCGATACCTGCCCCCGGAATCAGCAACCATACCCCCAGCAGCACAAGCATCCCCAGCATAGCAAAGCAGGTCGTCTGCACGGTTCCGCCAATCAGAACCGGACTTTGCTCCAGCGAGCAGACTACCACCAGAATCGCCAGCACAGCCAGCCAGATTCTATATATAATTTGACTAATCTTCATGTTGAAGTCCCTCCTGTACGCATTCCATCGTTTCTATCTGTCCAGAAACCTGCGGCACTGTCTGTACCGCCGCTAAAGCCTGCAGCTGTATGTTCACTGAGACATACACCTATATATCCCCGGCACATCTGTCATGGGCAGCGCAAGCCTCTGCTTACAGCATTACTGGTCCATCATCTGCCGCTCTTCACTCACTGTCTTCTATGCTTGTCTGCATCCGGGTATCCGATAAAGAAACCGCCGACGGCAGTCCGTTTTTCGCATCCCACATGATCAGCAGTGTGCCTGAGCGCACTGCAATGCTGCTTTTTTCACCTGTAAACTCGTTGCTCACACCAAGCGCCCTGTCACAAGTCAGGATGGCATCCTCCAGTGAGTATTTCAATCCCCGTTCATATACGCCCGTGGCACTCGCTCCCATGCAGAAAACTGAAACCATCCCGGAGGCTGTTTCCGGAAAGGACAGCTTTCCATCCGTAACCGCCGTAATCACGCTGTCTTCTCCGATCAGGTATCCCTCCAGTCCTTCCTTCGACATGCCCGTCAGCAGCTGAATATTCGCGAGTGTATGATCCAGCCGCCCGCCCAATCCTCCATAGAGAAAAAAGGTCCTGTATCCCTCTTTTTGCGCGTAGGCAACTGCCAGTGCCATATCCGTATCATCCTTAATCGGCGAATGTCTGATCAGATGTTCATGCTCCGGCACAACCTCCAGAGAATCAAAATCTCCCAGCAGAACATCCGGCTTCCGTCCAAGACTTTGCAGATGCCGGTAACCGCCGTCCGCTGCAATCAGCAGGTTCTCCGTCCCCGGATCCGCTCCTGCCAGAAACCCGTCAAACTCACCTGCTCCGACAATAAAACACTTTCTTCCCCCGGAAGCCTTTTCCGTCGATGTCATTCCTTCAAGTGCTTTTCCTGCATCAGTCTTTTTTGCAGATATCCTTTCTGGCAAATCCGCTTCTGCAGCTCTCTGTTCCGTAAATATTTTTTCTGCAATTGTTTTTTCCGCAGCTGTCTTTTTTGCGGAAGTCTGCCCTACTTTCAATGAAGCACCTCCCGATTCGTCCCGGTTCCTTCGCCGACCGGCAGACCGTCCGTATTTTCTTCAAGGGACAGCACCCCTGTGAGCTCGTCATGAATCTTCCCATTTGTCGCGAGGACTGACTGCGGATGCTCTGGCGAAATCGGTTTCCCCTGATAATCTGTCACCTCTCCTCCCGCCTCCCGGACAATCAGCATACCCGCTGCAAAATCCCACGGCTTTAAAAACTGCTCAAAGTAAGCATCCACGCGCCCGCAGGCAACATACGCCAAATCCATCGCGGCAGAGCCAAGCCGGCGGATATCCTGCGACCTCAAAAACACATTCTTAATCTGAGAAAACACGCGGTCCGCATATTCATGCGAATAAGGCGTAGTCCCAACCGAAACCAGACTGTCCGAAAGCACCGCCGAATCACTTACATGGATCGGTTTCCCATTCATAGTGGCTCCCTGGCCCTTCACTGCCAAAAACAGTTCCTCCATCCAGGGATTGTAGATCATCCCCGCCACAACCTCATGCCGTTCGGCAAGTGCCAGCGAAATGCAGCTTTCCGGAAAATGATGAATCAGGTTCGTCGTCCCGTCCACCGGGTCCAGGATCCAGAGGGGCCGTTCAAAATCAATCTCCCGGTTGTCCTTCTCCTCCCCCATAAACTGAATCATCGGATATTTTTCGGCAAGCCTCCCGCAAAGCGTTCGCTGTACAGCAAGGTCAACCTCCGTCACAAAATCCGCCCGTCCCTTGGCCGTAATATGTGCGGCAGCCGCATTGTCGCAAAAAAGACCGGCAGCTTCCTTTACCAGAGCCGCTACCTCTTGAAAATCAATCATCGGTAAAATCGTTTCATGTATATCAATTTTCATCAGATTCTCTTCCATTTCCAACATTCTCCAGAGCCGCTTCCTCCTGGTCACTATTCAGTTTGCCAGGGCGTTCCCGGCACCCGGCAAGGGAGTCAAAGTATTGGATGGGCAAGTCCATAAACCAGGAAAGCTTTCTCACTGGCGTCCACAACGTACTATTAACGCTGACAAGATCTACGCAAAATATCCGTTTAACGCTTCTACGATTTTTCCTTCCATTTCAGAAGCAGAGTCCCTGCTTTTGGCGCTCACGGAAATATATACCTTCAGCTTCGGCTCCGTCCCGCTGGGTCTTACCACCACCGAGCAATCCTCTTCCAGCAGGAATTTCAAGACATCCGACTTCGGCAGTCCGTCGAGTCCCCTGCTGTAATCAAGCGTGGTCAGTACCTTTTTCGGCCCGATCATATCCAGGCCTTCGTGAAATTTTGCCATGATGCCCTGCATCTTCTCAAATCCGGCAGAGCCTTCAAATGTGAAGGAATGCAATGTATTCAGGCAGTAGCCGAATTCTGTGTACAGCTCCTTCAGCCTGTCCAGAAGGGAAATCCCCCGCGTCCTGTAATAGGCGAACATTTCGCAGATCATGAACGCGCCGTCTACGGCGTCCTTATCCCGGACATAGGAGCCGGTCAGATATCCGTAGCTCTCCTCAAATCCGAAAACATAAGAATCCGCCTTGCCCTGCTTCTCGAGGAATCCAATCTGCTCGCCGATAAACTTAAAGCCGGTCAGGACATTCACCGTCCTGACGCCATACTTCCTGGCAATCCGCTCCGCCATGTCAATCGTCACAATCGTCTTGACCATCACCGGATTTTCCGGCATTTTCCCATGCTTTTTCCTCTGACTGCATATATAGTCCAGCAGAAGCATTCCCGTCTCGTTTCCTGACAGCAGCACATACTCCCCTGCCTCATTCTTCACGGCAATGCCAACCCGGTCACAATCCGGATCCGTAGCAAGCAGCAGATCCGCATTGCACCTTGCCGCATACTCCATGCCAAGTGTCATCGCTTCCCTGATCTCAGGATTCGGATACGGGCACGTCGGAAAATTTCCATCCGGCTGCTCCTGCTCCGCGACCACCGTAATATTGCCAAAGCCGCTCTCCTTAAGCGTCCGCAGCACCGGCTTCAATCCCGTGCCGTTCAGCGGAGAATAAACAATGGAAACATCCTTATCAATCTCATCCCCAAACAGCACCGACTGCTTCTTCACCTCTTCCACGAAATCCGTATAAATATCATCATCAATATACGAAATCAGCCCATTCGCCATTCCTGCAGGAAAATCCATCGTCCGCACATCGTCAAAGATGTCCAGCTTCTCAATTTCAGCGAGGATCTCCGCAGCCGCCTCCGTGGTAATCTGGCAGCCATCCGCGCCGTAAACCTTATATCCATTATACTTAGACGGATTATGCGAAGCCGTCACCATGATGCCCGCAGCACAGGACAGCCTTCTCACGGCATAAGAAAGGCATGGCGTGGGCATCAATTCCTTATAAATAAAAACCGAAATCCCATTCGCCGCGAACACCCCCGCGGCCACCTGTGAAAAAACGTCCGATTTGATCCGTGAATCAAAGCTGACCGCAATCTTCCACTGTTCCTTTGGGAAACTCTTTTTCACGTAGTCCGCAAGCCCCTGTGAAGCCTTCGCAACCGTATACACATTCATCCGGTTCGTACCAGCGCCAATCACGCCGCGGAGGCCGCCCGTGCCAAAAGCCAGATCGCGGTAAAACGCGTCCTCTATGGAAGCTTCGATGGATGACCCATTGGATGCTTCAACAGACGCCCCGGTGGACACCCCGGCAGATCCTTCGGCGGGTGCGTTTGACATTGACTGCAGCTCTTTTATAATATCCTCGTCTGCCGTGGCTCTTTCAAGCCAGCGGATGTATTCTTTCATGATATCCATGCCAGGTAAATCTCCTTTCTCTCGCCTCTCCTCTCACCAACAGTCTTCCCCGACTATTCCTCTGACTGGCAAGAGTAATTTAGTTTTGCGCTTATTATATGCTGCTGTTCATAAGACTTTTGCCGTTTTACTGTAGCATATACTACCATCAATAGCAAGTAAAATAAAGCATTTTTAACCCATCCGGCTATTAACTTACCGTCAGTTAGCTTTGCCTCCCTCCAACCGTGAATAGTAACATTAACTTCTTTAAAGAAAAGACAATATTGTTTTAAAACCAGTCTCTCACATTGTCCCCCTTTAAACATATCTTATAAAGAGCTGCCCAGGCAGCGCCATTGAGCGCGAAATACTTTTCTCATGGGCAGTTCCAAAATAAACCGGTCAGGAGGTATCGCTGTGTATCCATTGCTTGAACTAAACAGCGTAAGCTACGCATATCACGGCAAAAGCGGTGAAACCGAAGCCTTATCCGATATCTCGTTTCAGGTATTTCCCGGAGAATTTATTGCTGTCGTAGGACCGAGCGGCTGTGGCAATGCGATGTGACAGCTGCGGCAACACAAGGCGCGGCATGTGCATCATTCATATTCTGCGGGTGCCGCAGGCTCCCACAGAATATATATGGGCTTCCTCCCCATCCCAGACAACCTTATCCAGAATCAATCTCAGGTACTCTCTTTTCTCAGGCACGCTTAAAGTATCGAAACAGTTTTTAAAGGACGACAACTGCTCCATCAGAAATACAAGCTGCCGGGAGTCGTCCCGTACGCTCATCTCCTTTTCCTGCTGCCTGGCCTTTTCCAGCTCCAGAGCGGCACACTCTTCGTTCAGCTTTTGTACCTGCTCTTCGATCTGGCTGATAAACGCTTCGCTTGCGGACGACCTGGCAAGCGCACCGATCAGGTTCTGAATTTCTTTTTTTCGTTTCTGGATTTCTTCTTCCAGAACATCAGCCGCGTTTCCTGCAGTACCTTTGGTATCGTCCATATTGCTCTTAATTTTTTCGAGTATGGCATGGACACTTGAATTCTCGTCCATATAACTCATCAGATCGCGGCAGACCAGTTCGTCCAGCGTATTCCCCTGCACATTCTCTACTGAGCATTTCTTTCCGTGCGTAGCATCCTTATATTCACAGATATAGGAAAATTTGCGTTCCCCTTTTTCTGATAACTGCCTGGTATCATAATACTTCGGACGCATTGCATGTCCGCAGGAACAATAGAGCAGACCTGAAAGAAGAGCCACAGAATTGTGAGGTTTCCGCCAGCCATCCCCCTTCTCTTTGTTCCTTTTCAGCAAAAGCTGAACTCTGACAAAATCCTTTCCCGAAATAATTCCTTCATGCCTCCCACGGGCAATAATCCATTTCCCGGGTTCTGTATCCTTGCTCTTATAATCTGCCGAAGAGGTCTTCCCATAAGAGATCATGCCATATTTGCCATCCGCTTCTTCCTCCTCCATGCAGACCTGACAACCGAGGTTCCAGAAATAATCATAGCCCTCTTTATCCGCAGTACAGTACACCGGATTCGTCAGAATATCTCTGATTGTTACTATCGTGTATCTTTTTCCCCTTTTGGTAAAAATATCATTTGTCAGAAAATAGTCTGAAATGCCCGTCAGAGACTGTTTTTCCAGATATTCTGAAAAGATAAACCGTACCGTCTTCAGCTCCTCTTCGTCCGGTACCAGCCGGAAGCTCGTTTTGCTCTTGCCGTTGATCGTAACCTTCGCCTCCGATTTTGCCCGGAACCCCAGCGGAGTATTGCCGCCGAGCCAGCGTCCCTTTCCGGCAAGCATAATCATATTGTCTCTGACACGCTCAGCGATCTGTTCCCGCTCCATCTGAGCCAGAACCCCGGCAAAATACAGCATCGCCTTGCCAATCGGCGTGGTTGTGTCAAACCGTTCCTTGATGCTGATGAAAAAAACATTCTTTTTATCCAGCTTTTCAACCAGATTTGCAATATCCGCTATATTCCTTCCCAGCCGGTCCAGCTTATAGCAGACCAGATAATCACATTCACCCTTATCAATGCGTTCCATCATTTTCTGAAACTGTGGGCGTTTTGTATCCTTGCCCGAGTATCCTTCATCTTCAAACTCTGCAATTTCAGCTTTATCCGCACCTTCTATATATTTCTCCACATACTCCCGGCACATGACAAGCTGATTCTCCACGCTTTCGCCACGCCCGGTCCATTTTGACTTCCGGCTGTACATAAAAATTTTCATACTTACAGCTCCTGATTTCCCCAAGATGATAGACCGATTAAAGAAATGGAGCTGCAGCCTTACGGTCGCTTTCAGAAAGGCCCATGATTTCCATAGCCTTCTCCGAAGTACAGCCCATATTCTTCTTTAAAAAGTTATCCATTCCGAAACAGACTGCTTCGTCTCTCCTACGACCATTATACATAAATTTGCAGGTAAATCAACACTGCCGGCAGCAAAAAAAGGGCGGTGCCCTCCCTGCCCGGATTATCTGTTGCGTCTGGATAATGGAAACTGCACTGGAACAAACAACTGTTGACATTTCCCGATAAGTCGAGATATGTTTCTTTTTTCCGGTGATGCGTATTCCATGATAATATTTCCCCTTTGCAATCATAGTTTCCCACGGATTCTCTGCCAATTCAATGTTGTCCGTTTTATCATACGCTGCCGCAATCCAGGCGTCTGTGCTGTCACATGGGATCACAACACAAGTGAATTCCTGGGCAAAAGTCGTGCCTTAAATCCATATCTCAACGATATCATACCATGGGTGTCTCGATTAGATGCCTTTTATTTGCATTATTTGACGCTTACTGATTAAAAACTCAATCTGATAACTTTTTTCCAGATCAAAAAGAATCTGACATATTAAATGTAGCAGGAGAAGATCCCCCTGCTGCTGTGTATTCGGATGTTGAAATCACTATACGCATACGGTAAAAACATCTGCCTGCAGATATAGTGGACAACTCAATGTACATAAGCTGTAACCAGAATCGAAAAGAAATCCTGTCCATTTATAGCTGGAGGTGGTTGTTATCATGAGAAGAAAAACAATCCGAGTGGTTTGCCACTACCCCGATTCATACATAGATAAAAACGAAGATTTTAAAGTACGTATGGAAGAAGCAAATACTTTTATGGTTTCGCTGGCAGTAAAACACCTGAGATGTTCTCAGGAACAGATCCAGGAAGTTCTCGACAAGCTTACCACTTCAGAAGAAAAGTGATATGAGTTACCACGCCTGATTTGTCAGGCGTGGTAATTCAATTCATCATGGTAAGCTGCCGGACAGGCCAACGTTTTTATTTCTTATAACATTGCCAGATACTTTGACTGGTCAGCGCCAGGAATTCCCAAAGCCTGCTCTGCTGTCAGCTTTAAATTTGCCATGTGATTAATTCAGTTATCCGCGGTTTCCCCCGCTGATTACGCCCTCTCAATCACGCAGCTATGCTTCTTCGCATCCGCTCCTTTTGCGTCCTTGTCGTAATTGATTCCGACCAGAAGCAGATCGCCAAAATATTTCTTTAAATCACCATCATAACGGTTCTCATGGATCTGGCGGATTGCGGTGTCTGCATCCTTATCATACTTAAGCTCAACGATCATTGCAGGCTTATCCGTACCCCTGCGAGGCAGGAAGGCGAGGTCAGCAAATCCCTTGCCTGCAGGCAGTTCCCTGGCTATGCTGTAATATCGTTTTGCCGTATAGTATGCTATGGTGATTGCGCAACTAAGCGAAGCTTCATTATTATAGTTTAATACTGATGATACTGAGCTGTGTATTTGTTCCAATGTTTCTGCCACAGCTTCTGCCTCTTCCGCAAGAGTTGCATCAAGCAATCTTTCTGAATCAGATAACGCTTTTCCAACTGTTCCCCATTCTGGTCCGCTGACCGCATCCTCAAATGCTTCAGCAACCTCAAAGTTTGGAATATATATCTCTCTTTTAGCTGAATCGTATGCCAGATAACCCAGATGAATCAAAAGCGTCAGTACATCATTTCCGTTTTTAAATGATGTTATGTCATTCTGGAATGTACTTATTCTGACGCTTACCCTCTCTCCTCCAAGCATAGTAGTGACTGCATCCTTCAAGCCATCAAAATCCATTCCAATATATTCTTTCAGGCTTTCAAAGGATTCTGTCTGATTCCAGTAATTTTGCATTTCCCCTTCCTGTATGGCATTCATTACTGAATTAGGACTGTAGACATGTTTCATGCGGTTAAATGAGTATCCATCATACCAGGACTGCATCTCGCCAAAATCCATTTGATACTCACCGCAAAGATGCTTTACTTCGTCTTCAGTAAAACCAATATATTCTGCAAGTCTTTTGGGCGTGGTCATGGAATATTCTTTAAAATCTGTCAGTGCGGATTCGGTGCCATATTTCTTAATTGGAAGGATACCTGTCATATAGGCAGCAGCTATTATTTCATCTGTCGTTGTTCCTCCTTTAAAAAGCCCCCGCAGGAGTTGAATGTATTCCTTTTGCAGGGCAATATCATCCTTTGCTTCTCTGAATAACGCATCGCATTCATCTATTATGATGATAAACTGATTCCCCACCTTCTGGCTGACAGACAAAAGAGCGTCCGGCAGAAATGTTTCACTCTCACTCACACAACCCGGAAATGCTTTTCTTAACTCATCTATCACAGCCGATTGGATATCCAGCACCACATTATCCCCTTTATTTTTTGAACGGGAAATAAACCATGTAATGTCAAGATATATCACATCGTACTTGTTAAGATACCTGTCAAACGAATCCTTCTTCGAAATTGTCAATCCCTCAAATAGAGACCGTGAATCACAACTCTTGTCATAATAGGCGCAAAGCATCTTCGCCGCAAATGATTTTCCAAAACGGCGGGGACGGCTGAAGCTGGTCAGCTTCTGAGGAGTATTAATCGTTCCATTTATAAAATCAATCAGACCTGTTTTGTCAACATAGGTTCCGTTTAAAATTGTCCGAAATCCTCTGTTCCCGGGGTTTAAATAAATTCCCATGATCTGTAACCTCCTGTATTTTCAGTACCTTACGTGTTTTTTAGTGTAGCATATCCCACCATCATTCACAAGCAGAATTTATTGGCTTTTCCAGCGGCTCCATCCAGTTTTTCTATCAGGCTTCTCTCCTATATGGTTTCGCTGGCAGTAAAACACCTGAGATGTTCTCAGGAACAGATCCAGGAAGTTCTCGACAAGCTTACCGCTTCTTTTTCCAATCCCTGATTTTCGCCCAATACTGCAAGGGTATTCGACTTTTTCCCTGCTCATATGTTTTATATGAATCCAGCGGTATATCCGCCTTCTCTGCAAATTCTCTCTGTGTTAATCCCAGTCCCAGCCGCATCTCTTTTAGATACACCGGGACATCAGTATTTTCTATAAAGATATGATATTCGTTGCAAAAATAGTGTTTCGGAAGTCCCATCACTTTCGCCATCTGTTTTAGCAGGTCAATATTCATATTTTCCTCGGATGTCTTTCCGCATGCATAAGCATACACTCTATCACGGGAGCATCCGATTCTTTTTGCCAGAGTCGGCTGAGACAATCCGGCCCGCTTCATCTGATATCGAAGTCTTGCTGATATGGATGCTTCCAAAATGTCCGGATCTGTAAACATTCCTTCGAATTCTCTGCTTTCAGGGGATAAAATTGCCTGGTTTGTTTCCGTTACTGTCACATCGGCAAATCCACGCTGCTCTCTTTGATTGCGGGCCTGATAACCCCGGAGAGCGGGAGTATATTATTGCAGGGAGCTGCTGTGGAAACGCCCCCTCGCCAAGGCTCGGCGAATATCCCGCCCATAGGGCGGGGATGCCCGCGCCCCATAATCAGAGATTGGGGGCATAACCCGGCGAGGGCAGGTCACAGCCCCATGAAAGATCGCTTCGCGATGGGGGCTGCTCAGAAAAGCCGGATCGGATATATGCTGCAGAAGGATCACCTGTTTGAGTGGCGCACAATCTACCGCAATATTATCCTCGGTCCTGAAATCAGGCATCAGCTGGATAAAAACACCAGAAAACGAATTGATGATATGCTCAGAGAATATGGGCTGGACGGGTTCCGCAATGCCCGCCCCAGCGAACTCTCCGGCGGGATGCGCCAGCGCGCCGCGCTGATCCGCACGTTGGCGAATGACCCGGAGCTGCTTTTGCTTGACGAACCCTTCTCGGCACTTGATTACCTGACGCGGCTGAGGGTCTGTGACGATGTCGCGGCGATTTTGCGGAAGGAGCGGAAAACGGTGCTTCTTGTGACACATGATCTTTCGGAGGCGATCAGCATGGCCGACCGGATTCTCGTCCTGACGAAGCGGCCGGCGCGTATCCAGGCCATTCTGGATGTAAGTTTTCCAGAAGATAAACCGCATATGAACACGAGATTTTCCCCATCCGCCCGGGGCACGGATCTCACTGAGGGTTCTTCCGACACAGATTCCTCTCTGTCAGGTACAAAAAGAGAGGCCGAAAAGCGGCTTACCCCATTCGAACGCCGCAGCACGCCTGAGTTTTCAAAATACTTTCATCTTCTATGGAAGGAGTTGAATGCCGGTGAAGAGCCTGAAAATGAAGAGTATGAAAACGAAAAGCATGAAAATGAAAAGCACGAAAATGAAAAGCACGAAAATGAAAAGCACGAAAATGAAAAGCATGAAAGCGAAAAACATGGAAATGGATAACATGAAAAGCATTAAAATGAATAACACGGAAAGCATGTCCCCTTCACAAAAGCAATATCTGAGGGATCTCGACCGCCGCAGGCACAGGATCCGGGCTGTCCGGATTTTGATTTTTGTCCTGTTTTTGCTGCTCTGGGAAACGGCGGTACGGCAGGGATGGATAGATGGATTTATTTTCAGCAGTCCGTCAAGAGTGGCGGAAGCGTTTCTCCGTCTGTGGGCGGACGGCAGCATCCTCCGCCACACGAAGGTCACGCTTCTGGAGACGCTCGCCAGCTTCGCTCTCGTGGTTTTTCTGGGGGTGGGCTGTGCCGTTCTGCTCTGGTACAATCAGGCTCTCTCAGAGATCCTTGAGCCTTATCTTGTCATCCTGAACAGCCTGCCAAAGTCGGCACTTGCGCCGCTTCTGATCGTCTGGCTCGGCGCTAACCTGAAGTCCATCATCGTCTCAGGTGTGTCGGTCGCGATTTTCGGGACCATTCTGAATCTCTACACAGGTTTTAACGAGATGGATCCGGAAAGCTGCAAATTGATTTATACGCTTCAGGGGACGAAGAAAGATGTGCTGTTTAAGGTACTCCTCCCAGGGACGCTTCCGCTTTTGATCAGCATTATGAAGGTCAACATCGGCCTGTGCCTGGTCGGCGTCGTGATCGGGGAGTTCATCGGAGCGAGAGAAGGACTCGGATACCTGATAATCTACTCAAGTCAAGTTTTCAAGCTGGATTATCTGATACTGTCGATTGTGGTACTTTGCGTAATCGCGGTGCTGCTCTATGGGGTACTGAGTCTGCTTGAGAAAAAATGCAATCGCATGGGGTACTAAGGCTGCCTGAGAAAAAATGCAACCGCATGGGGTGCTGATAGCGTGAAAAAAAGCAGGAGATCGGGCCGGAGAGGATTTTCTCTCCTGCCCGCACACCTGCGCAATTTGATATTCATGATATCACTGCCCCGCTGCCTGCACGGTCTGAGATTCATGATATCACTGCCCCGCTTCCTGCACGGCTTTAGATTCAAGATGTCACTGCCCTATTACTTCCCCGAGGTATTCCACGCCTACATATTCCGTCAGCCACACGCCGTTAGCGGATATGTAAAACGGGATGCCGTCCCTGCTCATCTTTCCGGCCGGAACCGAAAATGCCAGCGGTTTTCCATGCCGCCGCCCCACTTTCAGGGCGGTTTCCATATCTTTTGACAGATGGACATAGAGACGGCTCATCCGCCTGATTCCTTCCCGGCGGATGCTGTCCGCAAATTTTTGAGCGGTACCATGGTATAAGATGTCCGGAGGAATTGCTTTTTCCAGTTCCACATCCACCGGAATGCTGTGTCCCTGGTTCGCGCGGATCAACTCTTTCCGCTCGTCAAAGCTATAGCGCTGCTTCTCATCCGAGGCGACGATCTCTTCGAGCAAAGCGCGGTCGATCAAACGCCCGGTACTGTTGATACCCGCAAGGAGCTCATCAACATCCGCCCAACCGTGCTCATCCAGAGTCAGATTTACCTTCTCTGGATGGTGCCGCAGCAGAAGGCTGATAAATCTGCTTAATTTCGTTCTGTCTGAAAAATCTGTCATTGCACAGTCCTCCCTCCCTGTTGAAGATAATCATCTCTGTTCATTTCCATATTGCTCAAATAATTTTATATAGAATAGTATTATTTAGCAAGAATGTCAATTCTGAATTTAATTTTTGCTTGTTTTCTAAATCTTATATTATATAATATTGCATCATAATTTAATTATAAGTCTCACTACATATTATTTTAAAATCATTTTTCATAAAAATTTTTAAGAGTTAAGTTGGCACACGTGTTTGTACGTGTTAAATTCACTAATTTGCAGTGCCAGGACATAAAGGAGAAATTACGCACACCTCTTGCCATTTCGGGATAATTGTGGTATTTTCTATCTGGTTCGGCGAGCCAGAAGCAAAATTTTTGTAACAGTTTCTGACAGCATCGACGGACACAGACAGAAGTAAACGGATACGGAGCAAGGCAGCGCAGACTCACAGCAGAGCGTTCCTCAGAAACCGGACGCCGGAATTTTTGCTGACACAGTAAAGGAGACTCCTTTCATGGAACAATACCAGGGCAGAACTATTTGCGACAAAATCGCCATCGGAAGGACATTTTTATATAGAAAAAGTAAGATATCCTTTTCAAAAAGACACATAGAAGAAGCAGAGATCGAAATAGAAATGAAAAGATTGGATGCCGCACTGAATGCGGCTAACGCCCGTCTGGATCAGGTCTACCAGAGAGCACTGGACGAGGTCGGCGCGGATGACGCTGCAATTTTTGCCGTACATAAAATGCTGCTCCGCGATGAGGACTATCTGCACTTTATCCGTAATATGATCCGATATGAACAGGTCAACGCGGAATATGCTGTTGCTGCGGCCGGTGAACACTTTGCCGAAATGTTTGCCCGGATGGAGGATCGCTACATGCGCTCACGAGCGGATGACATCAGGGACATTTCCGGACAACTGATCGCGGCACTGACTGGCGAAGGCATCAAAATGCGGGACCCGGATGAATCCGTCATTCTTCTGACAGATAACCTGACCCCGAGTGATACAGTGCTGCTGGACAAATCCAAAATACTGGCTTTCGTTACCCGCCACGGCTCCGACGACTCGCATGCAGCGCTCCTGATTCGCGCAATGCAGATTCCGGCCATAACCGGAATTAATTTTCAGGATGACTGGGACGGCCGGATGGCAGTCATCGACGGCGGCGCCGGGACTGTTATCATCGATCCGGAGCCAGACACTCTTAAGACGGCAGCTGACAGAATGTGTCAATACAGACAAAGGCTTCGAATCCTCTGAGCAAAGCGGCGGCGCCCCAGGAATATTCTGCTGCTGTTTTGGGACGCCTCTTATCCTTTTTTCTCCGCCAGCAATAAACCTTGTGTCCACACGACCTGCAAGCTATTTTGAGCGGCGCCGCTTACCCCAGCTTTACCACCAGTACACCATCTACCATTGCAATCGACCCTTCATCCGGAAAGTCTGGCATGGCGAGTATCTCTTCATTTTCCCGCATCTCATTCCACGTATCTGTGTCCGCCATCACAGCCGGGTTCAACAGTACATAGTCAAAATAAGCCTTAAAGTAATCGCGGCTTGCCCTCGGTGCGATAAAAGTGCTGGCAGAACCGGTAAGCCTGTAAATATGCCCAAATCCAGACATGCTTTCAAGCAAAGAGTCTGGCTTCCCGACAAATACCACCTCCGTCTCTCCCGTCACATAGCCGTCCACTTCTTCCATTTTGGACACGACTCTCGTAAAGAAGGATAAATTCGCATCGTATTCTATATCTTTTTTCAGGTATGCCGCATTCGATGTCCGCACATTCCCCAGCAAAACCACGCATACCATGGCTGTCAGAACCAAAGCAGCGCCTTTCTTTACAACTGTGCGGCTCTTTGCAGGTTCGAAGTTCAGCCATCTGACAACCAGCAAAATGAACAGGTATATCAGCCAGACAGAATAATACATCAGAAGATGTGCGTAACCATCTGTCAATATGTAGCAAACATTCATTCCCATCGGCAGCAGCAAAATCAGCAGAACCGTCAAAAGCTTTTCCGGTATATGGATTTTTCTTTGCGACAGTCCGTAAATCACCGCTGCCAGGGTAATTGCGAGCAAAAGTATATGGAGCATAAACGTAAAGTCATCTGAAAATAAAGACGTCTCCGACACGAATGTCTGCAGAGCCGCCACATAGCCTTCCACGGCATAGTGCAGCAGCTCCCGGAAAGGCGTAGAAAGGCTCGTGTCCAGTGAATTTACTTTCCCGGTTGAAAGAGAATAGCCGGTAATCAGGCAGCCAATGTGAATGGATATAAAATATAGCACTCCTCCGCCAATAAGCATCCCGATGCTTTTGGTTCCCTTTTTCAAAATGCTCTGAAATTTTTCGCAATCCAGCAGATCCATAATCAGTGTTATCAGGATCAGAGTAATCGTTACAGAGATAAAGCTCTGATAAAGGCCGAGGGAAAGGCAAACGGGGATTATGCCATAGAAATATCCTTTGTCGAACCTTTTCCAGAGCCAGACCGCGCAGACGGCAAGGAGCAGGGAGAGCATATTAGAATCCAGGTCATGGATATAGGTCGCCGTCGTAGCCGTGACAGTGATATTCGTCGTCATTATTCCGGCAGTCAGAGCGACCATCCAGACTGATTTCAGAGCAAACAGTTTAACAATGAAAAACAGCGCAATTCCAATAAAAAGCAGGGAAAGCAGGCCAATCACCCATGGCAGAGTAAGGACTCCGCGCGAAATTATCCGGTAGACAGGAACAAAGACGCGTCCAGACTGTATTTTTAAATCCGTCCCATGGGCAGCGGCGTTAAATTCCACCAGGGAATCATGCGAGATCGAATTGTTGAAATACATATAGGCATACGCGGCCAGCCCCCAGGCATACGTGAACGCCATACAGAAAAGGAATGTTTTTTTATTCTCCTTCCATTTTCCGGATACAGCTATCCTGTAACGGGGCAGGTTCTCCGAGAGTTCTGTAAAAGTGCAGATTCCCGTCTGTTTCGGAATCACCGCGCTCAGAACAAGGTTTACAAAGTAAAACGAAATTGCAGCGCATACCACCGCTGCTGTAAGAACCGTCCCGCCGACCGGTATTTTGATTTTGTCCGCCAGAGCAGAAAGCTTGCTGCTGTTTACCATGTTGACATAAAAATATCTGCCGGACAGACAGAGTATAAAGACAGAAAGCACAGCAGATACGACAGAGGAATGCGTCCTCGCATATTCTTTCGTATCATTGAGCCTCAAAGTAAGCAAAAGCAGAAACACCACAGCGATCAGACCTGCCAGAAGCCTCGGAATCGTCAGCGCGTTAAGAGCCACAAGCGCGCATCCTGAGACAAAAAACCAGCCATTCTTCCTTAGTTTTTCTTTGACATACATTTTTCTTCCTTTTTCTGACCGGCAGTGCCGGAATCAGATGCCTCCTGTAAAATTTTGATGAAGTAATTCTGTTATAATGAAACAGGAACCTTTATTGAAAGCTCACTGTCATTTCCTGCGGGATTCCATAAAAATTTTTAAAATGCTCCATCCATTCCTCATTTACCGGCTCAGAAATATAGCACCAGGACGGACAGGGCATGGCGGGCAGCACCACTTCATCTGCCTCACTTTCCACAGCCTCCTCAATCAGCTGCCGCCGGAGCTGTTCTGTCGTTCCGTTTGCTGTAAAAGCATATATGCAGGAGCCTCCAAGAATGGCAAGGGCAGCAGAAACCAGTAAGAAAGGATACCAGAGCGAGATCCTTCTGCCGCTGACCAGACACTCTGAGAGCTTCAGCGCGGTCAGGCACTGCAGGATATAGTTGAAATAAAAACATCTGGCGCCGATCGGACTTGCCGCCATCAGCGGCGCGGCTGATACTGCGGAGCACAGATAGAGGATGCAGATACTCAGCCGGCGTTCCGGGTCAACCGTACGCCACGTACTGATCAGAACAGAGCCAAAAAACAGTGCGCAAAAAAGCAGTTCTATCAGATTATTTGTTCCTTCATCCGCGGAGAATTTCCAGTCCGGGGAAAAGGAATGCCAGACACAGTAAAACGCGAATCCGCATACCATCAGGGATGCGAACGCGTCCAGGAATGAACGGCCTCCTTTTCGGATCAGCAGACACAGCACAACAACCGCGATAAATACATTCAATACCACATTGTTGATAAAGAGGTGATCCATCATCTGATCGCGCAGCTGATAGTACATGCCCGCGACCGACAGGCTGATCGTCTTAAATCCGACAGCGCCGCGGTAGCCTCCGTTTATAAACATAAGGACTGCCCCGGCAACCGTTCCGGCAAACCAGGCCAGATGGGACGCATAAAATCTCCCCTTTCGGATTCTTGCGTAAACGATCAGCCAGAGCGCGTAAATCACGGCGAAGACCGTAACATTTTCGCTGAACAGCTGTGTGCTAAGACCCAGCAGGAAAACCAGAGGTGCTTTCCGCGCCGGCAGCCTCCGGCAGGAGGCGGCTTCCCGGGAGCCATTCTCTGTATAAAGATCCTCGGTCTGGTTGAACCAGCACAAAAAAAGAATCACAGGCGGCACAAAATTCGCGAAGGCAGCAAACCACCCATAGCTCTGCACAAACAGAGTCTGCGGCAGAGCCGCAATCAGAAAAATGGTCAGCAGCAGCATGAAAAAGCGAGTTCCTGTCTTTTTTCGTTTTAAAGCATGAAATATGCCGGCATCCATCTCCCTTAAAAGCCACACCATCCAGAAAGCCGGGATCAGAGTCTTCGCCAGGGTACTCCGCGTAATCAAAAGTATGGTTATATTTCCAAGATACCTGCCATTGTAGTTCTTAAACAGGTTTTTCATCAGCTCAACGCGGTCCGGCAGCCCCCAGTGCCAGTCGTCGTGACAGTAGGGCAGCTGGTATGCAAGGATACAGACCGTTATAAAAAACAGCACATACACAGCCATATGAGCCCATTTCTTTTTATCCACTGTCCTCTTTTCTTTTATCATACTCTTTCGCCCCTTTTTCTTTAGGAGCTGTCGCGAAATAATATGCTCAGATTGTGCCGAATAATGCGTGAAGCACAAACGAAAAAACGCAGGCGCAGCGAGCTGCGTCGAGGCTTTTTGAGTTTGCGATTCGCGTATTAGGCGGTGCAAGATGGGCATATAATTCCGCGACAGATCCTTACTGCCGCTCAATTACGCAGCTGTGCTTCTTTGCGCTTTTCCCTTTTGCGTCTTTGTCATAATCAATTCCAACCAGAAGCAGGTTTCCAAAATAATCTTTTAATTTCCCATCATAGCGGTTTTCATGAATCTGCCGAATCGCGGTGTCCGCGTTTTTATCATATTTCAGTTCCACTATAATGGCTGGCTTGTCCGTATTTTTCCCCGGTATGAAAGCATAATCCGCAAAGCCTTTTCCAGAGGGAAGTTCACGAACCAGGAGATAATGATTTCTGGCAGTATAATACGCAATATAAATGGCGCAGGCAAGGGAATTCTCATCATTATATTTGAGAACAGAGGTACATTCCTCATGCACCAGTTCCAGGGATCTGGCCACCGTCTCGCTGTCGCAGCGAAGGGTGGCATCCAGCAGTTCCTCTGACTGGCTGATTGCACGTTCTACCGGCTCCCATTTTCCACCCTTCACAGAAGATTGAAATACCTCAGCCACTTCCCGGTTGGGAATATAGACTTCTTTTTCGGACTGGTCATAGGCCAGGTAACCCAGATGAATCAGCAGGGTAAGTATGTCATCTCTGCTTTCAAAGGATGATATATCGTTCTGAAAGGTTCCGATATCAATTTTCACCCGCTGGCCTCCAAGCATTAATATTATTGAATCCTTCAGGCCGTCGAAGTTCCTGTCAATATACTGCTTCAGACTCTCAAACGTTTCTGATTTTCTCCAGTAGTTTTGTATTTCCTCGTCCTGCAGCGCGTTCATAACAGAATTAGGACTATACACATGCTGCATTCGTTTGAATGAATATCCGTCATACCATGCGCTCATTTCATCAAAGCTCATATGGCAGGTCCTGCAGAGCTTTTTTACCTCCTGTTCTGTGAATCCAACATATCTGGTCAGTCTTGCCGGACTAGTCATGGTGAATTCTTTAAAATCTGATACTGCCGACTCGTTTCCATATTTTTTAACAGGAAGAATTCCAGTCATATATGCTGCAGCGATGGTCTCATCCGTTGCCGTTCCGCCCTTGAACAGGCCTCGAAGGAGCTGAATGTATTCCTTCTGCAGGGCGTCATTCTCCTTCGCCTCACGAAAAATGGCATCCCATTCATCTATAATGAAAATAAACTCCCTTCCCGTTTTATGGCTGATAGATAAAAGTGCATCCGCAAGAATGGTTTCTCTCTTTTTCAGACAGGAAGGATATTCCTCCTGCAATTCCTCAATCACCTTTTTCTGAAGTTCTTTTACAACCTCACTGATACATCTTGCAGTAGAGATAAACCATGTCATATCCAGATAAACCACATCATATTTGTTTAAATACTTTTCAAAAGAGTTTTTCTTTGCTATTTCAAGACCTTCAAAAAGCAAGCGGGAATCACAGCTTTTATCATAGTACGCGCACAGCATTTTTGCGGCGAATGATTTTCCAAATCGGCGGGGGCGGCTGAAGCTCGTCAATTTCAGAGGAGTGTTTATGGTACTGTTTACATAATCAATCAGACCTGTTTTGTCCACATAAATTCCATTCCTGATGGTCTGAAAGCCCTTGCATCCAGGATTCAAATAGGTTCCCATAACGATAAACTCCTTTCTTTTGGTCAGAACAGCTGCGCTGGATTTCCCTAAATTTGCGAATATGACAGGTTTCTGCCTGTACCTGTTCGAACACAGACAGATCAGCTCCTGGTACGCCTCGACCTGAATCTGCTCGAATACAGCTAGATCAGCTCCTGGTACGCCTCGACCTGAATCTGCTCGAAGGTACTCATTCTGTGGTAGATTTCCGCACCCATATCTATCAGCGGGAACGCGGCGACCGCGCCGCTTCCCTCCCCCAGGCACATGCCCGCATCCAGGGCAGGCTCGAGGGCAAGCTCTTTTAGAATCCTGCGCGCGGCGGGTTCTTTGGATACATGGGTCGCGATCATATAATCTCCTGCGGCCGGGCAGAGCCGGACAGCAAGAAGCGCACCGACAGAGGAGATAAATCCGTCAATCAGTACCGGGATGTGGTGATACGCGCCGCCGAGGAACAGTCCCGCGATTCCGGCCACATCAAACCCTCCGACACAGGAAAGGACGGACAGAGTATCCGCAGAAGATCCGGTCCGGCCTCTGGTCGGAGAATCTGCGGACGAGCCGTTGGGGCATCCGGTCAGGCCGTAGCGTTCCAGCGCCTCCTGGATCACACGGATTTTTTTGTTCAGACCTTCGGTGGAGAGCCCCGCGCCGCGCCCGGTCATCTCCACGGCAGGTACCCCGAGCAGAGCGCTCGCCACCGCGCTGGAGGTCGTCGTGTTGCCGATGCCCATCTCGCCGGTCGCGATCAGATCATACCCCTGCTCCTTCAGCTCACCCGCCAGCGTGATACCGACCATCAGCGCCTGCACAGCCTCTTCCCTTGTCATGGCGGGCTCTTTCGCGAAATTCCTTGTGCCGTAAGCGACCTTCCGCTTCTCCACACGAGGAGTATCCGTCACCATTCCGATATCGATCGGGCGGATATCCGCGCCTGCCAGGCGGCACATGATCGCCGCGCAGGACTGCTCATCCAGGAAGTTCTCCGCGACAATCGCCGTCACCTCCTGCCCGGTCTGCGTCACGCCTTCCGCCACGATGCCGTTGTCCGCGCACATCGGCACAAGGATTTTTTTCTGAGTCTGTATTTCAGGACTATGCTGCGCGGCCGCGATCCGCGCCACCGTATCCTCCAGCCAGCCAAGGCTGTGGAGAGGCTTCGCGATACTGTCCCAGCGCCGGCGGCAAACATCGGCAGCCTCCATATCTCCCGGCGTGATTGCTTCTATTATTTTCTGTAAATCTCGTTCTTCCATATCAGTTTTCCCTCTCTTTAACCCTGATGCCCGCATCCACAATCTTCGATTGTGAACATAACCCGGCGAGGGCTAAACGGATTTCCGGCGCTCCGCAGCGGATGAATATTGCGGATTTCAAGTATGTCCACAGTTTTCTGGCAGATATACGAGTACAAATATTATACGGTTACTTCCAAAAGCACCTTGTCTCCCAGTGTAATTTCTTTGATTCCTGTCTCTTTGTTCTTATTAAAACTAAAAGTCAGCAGATAGCCTTTTTTCAGGTGAAGGCGATCCAGATAGCCGCAGAGCTGCTGTTCACCGGTTTCGTTGTATTTCGGGCCATACCAGATTTTGATTTCGACCACAAATTGTTCTCCACGGTAGTCCACCACGATGTCCGTGCGCTTCGCGTCACGTGTCTCGGCCTCCACATAATAATTTCCGGTGCCGTTAATGACCGGTTTTAGATACATCAGGAATATTTTCCTCGCGTGCTTTTCGACGAACTTCTGATCCTTACTGGTATAAATATCTGTATAGTGTTCCGAAAATCTGCGCAGCAGAGCATCCATATCCAGTTTTCCTTTTTTGATAAATTCACTCCGGTTTATCTGCGCGTCTCTGCTGGCAGGACTGCCGAGCTTTTCTTCCGAAAGGAAATAATCGTACAATACCACCTCAAAAATCCGATTGGAAACTTCTACATGTCCATTGACTGACTTTATATAATCAAACATTTTCGCCAGATTCAATACTTGATTATAGGCATTAAAGGGAATGATTTCTCCTTCAAATAAAATGCGGTTCAGCATGTCCTTCAGCTTCGGATAATCCTCTAGCTGCTTAATCATATCTTCCAGCAAAGGAGTCCGTGTCTGCTGTATAATTTTGACGGCCTCAGCCACTCCCTCACGGGTCCATGCTGCCGCCCGGTCAGGAAAATTCTCAGTCCCTGCAATTGTTTCGTCCAGACGTCTGCAAATATCCGATACCAGAACCGGATAGCCGGATGTAAAATCATAAATCATCTCTGCTATGGCATCAATATCCATCCCGGTACGATAATCCTGCTCATACTCTCGCAGCATTCCGGCAATCTCATCGGTTGAAAAACTCAGATCCTCCTCAAATTCCACAGCTACATTCCAGGGTGAGTTATATTCATGCTCTTCCTCCGGGCGTATTTTCAGTTTCAGATTCTTGATATCATACACACCGGCCAGTATCACACTTTTAAATGTATAGTCTCTTCCATTTTCACGATAAATATATTTATCTCTCAGCATCCCCAGAAGCTGCAGCATCAGCTGATTATCTGATGCCCTGTCCACTTCGTCGATCATCAGAATAATTTCCCGGTCGCTTTTGGCACACAGCTTTGTAATTCTTTCATCCAGATCCGCCAGAGGATCTTTTTCATTAATATCTCTGCTCCAGTCGATAACCAGATTTTCTGGTACATGTTCCAGTATCAATTCTTTTTTTATATATCCCACAAATCCAGACGCCAAACGATACTCTGACTCAAAAATACCATCCGCCCAGGCAAAGCTTATTTGAAGGCAGTAATAATTCTGGCGCAGCTTACGAGCCATAGTGCTTAGAGTTGTCGTCTTTCCAAACTGTCTGCCGCGGTTAATAGAAAAATATTTGCCCGGTTCTATGTATCGCGCAATGATTCGGTCGATTTTTTCGGAAATATCCACCATATAATGTTTCTGAGGGTTACATATCACCGCTGTGTTAAATGTTTTCATATTCTCGCCTCCGATCCGAAATCGCAAAAAACGCCTGGCATCGTTTACTCTAAAACCAGTCATTGCAATCATTGTTCAGTATCTTCATAGCTGCTTAATATATACGCTATCATACGCACTTCGCAGCAGGTGCGAAGTACCGTCCTGAATAGTTACGGTCGACTTATTTCAATTCTATTTCTCTTCACAGCCGCTTCGGGATGTCTGTACCCCTTCCCGAAATGCCGCGCTATGTCTTTCAGCGCAGGATACAAACCGCGCTACAAAGGCAGGATTTGACCAGTAGTAAAGGTGCGGATACCCTGCCGCACTATGTCCAGATACATGGACGCAATCCCAGGTTCGTTTTCCGACAGGTTTTTTTGCCGTATAGGCATTGCCCGGATCGGTGCTGTCAAAATAATGGAATTCATGTGCGCGGATGGTCTCTCCAGGCTGAAGAAAACCTTCCTGGGTACGGATGTCTCCTTGATTGAGAAAGCCTTCCTGGGTACGGATATCTCCCTGATTGAGAAAGCCTTCCGATGTACTTGATCGTGTACTTACCGATACGCCTGCCGATGAGGGCAAGGATGCTCCCTTTTCCCGCACACATAGAGTAATATAGCCGAATCTGCCCAGCTTTTCCGTGTGGTAGGTTCTTCCGGGAATGCAGCCGCACATCGGCCATGGACGTCCTTCCATGTCTTCCATTTCCTCATGCAGGTACATAAAACCGCCGCATTCCGCCAGATAGGGCAGGCCGTTTTTAATAGCACTGCTTATAGACTTCTTCATCGCCAGATTTTCAGAAAGCTGTTTCGCGTATAATTCCGGATAGCCTCCACCCAGAATCAGTCCGCAGGTGCCATCAGGAAGCTTCTCGTCCCACAGAGGTGAAAAGAAAACCAGCTTCGCGCCAAGCATTTCCAGAATGTCGAGGTTGTCCTGATAATAAAAACAGAATGCATCGTCACGCGCGACGGCGATCTGCAGCTTTATCTGTTCGACAGTACTGGCCTTTTGCGGAAGTCCGGCTGCGTCAACTGCACAAATGCAGGATGTTTCCTGACTCCATCCATGTGCAACATATCTGCCCGCGCTTTCCGGCATTTTCAAAGCCTCATCCTCATAATCCACCGCTTGCTGCGCAAGCGTGAGGATTCCATCCAGATCCAGGCACTGCTCCAGCTCCTTGCCCAGCCGTGAAATCCTGCTTTTTAAATCCATGATCTCATCCGGGGTCACCAGACCAAGGTGACGGCTTTCCACAGCGGCGTCGTCCAACCTTGGGACGTATCCGTATACGCGCACGCCCGTCTGTTTCTCAATCTCCTCTTTTAATAAGAGGTATGTCATTTTCGTTGTCTGATTCAGGATGACCCCGCGGATGATTCCCGGAGTGCCCTGCGGCTTGCCCGCCATCTCTTGAGTACATCGCGGCTTGTTCGCCCCTTGCAGTTCACAGCTGTTTCTGGCCCCGGCCTCGTCTGAACCGAAGCATAGGTTCTGTATATTATGAGGTTCCGTGTTATAAGGTTCCAGGCATCCGGCTAACGTCCGCTCAGAGCCGGTCGAAGTAGAACGAAGAGTAGTTATTTTCTCATAATTCAGGTATCCCTGTATCAGCGGAATCACGGACAGACTCATGCCCCGTGCGTTTACGATCAGAATGATCGGCGTCTCTGTCACTGCAGCGAGATCAAAGGAGGAAGCCTTCACGGAAATGCCTCCCAGCCCATCATACAGGCCCATGACACCCTCCAGAACGGAAATTCCGGCATTCTGAGCTGTCCTCGCAAACAAATAACGTGTGGTCTGCGGGTCTGTAAAAAAGGTATCCAGGTTCCTTGACGGAGTGCCGATCACCCTGGTATGAAACATCGGATCGATGTAGTCCGGACCGCACTTGAAGGATGCCGGATCCAGGCCGCGCTCACGGAACGCCTGCAGCATTCCGCAGGTAATCATCGTTTTTCCACTGCCGCTTCCCGGGGCGGCAAGCATCAATCTGGGCAGATGAAGCATATCGATTTTCCTCCGCAGCATATCTGCATAAAAATGTTCGATTCATTTATTGATATAGAATGCTGGCACGCTTTTCCTAAAGCCAATGGAATCGCGGCCGACTTATTTCAGGAATTTTCAATCTTGTACTCTTCTGTCCCCAGATATCCGGTAATCTGGTAGCTCGTACCATCACTTCTGACCGTCATCGCTCCGCAGTCCATGGTCGCGTAGAGTGTGACACCTGCGGCTTCAAGACGCTCTACGGCTGCCGCGGCCGGATGTCCATAAGTATTATTTTCCCCGCAGGAAATAATGCCAAAGGTCGGCGAGGCAGCAGCGAGAAATGCCTCTGAGGAAGCCCCCTTGGATCCATGATGGCCTACTTTGAGGACATCGCAGGAGATATCAGCCCCGGAGGCAGCCAGTGCCAGTTCGGAATCTCCCTCCAGATCCCCGGTAAAGAGCATCCGGAAGTTTTCGTATTGCAGAAGAAGCACCATGGAATCCTCGTTCTTGTCCCCTGACAGAGAAGTCGACGAAGGAGCCATACAGGTAAACGACCAGGTATTGGATAGCACAGCCCCCTCTTCCATCCGCAGCACGGTAATGCCAAGCTCGCGGCATTTTTCAATCAGTGTCTCAAAATCACTTTCATCCGCAGTCGGCGACAGAACCAGATTCTTCATGGAGATCCCGTGGGCATTTTTCTGCGCGAATCCTGGCAGATAATCTTCCAGATATTCCTCAATCCCGCTGATGTGGTCGCTGTCTGCATGAGAGAGAAAGATATAATCAATGCTACTGATTCCATAGTATTTGATGGTCTGGCTGATCCGATACTCCCAAAGGGAGCTCACTGAAGTACTCCCGCCATCAATCAGGCAGTTGGTCCCATCCGGCAGCTGAATTAGCGCCCCGTCGCCCTGCCCTACGTCCAGACAGGTCACGGTCAGTCCGCTGCGGGGATGAAATCCCATCAGGCTGACGCAAAGGACAAATGCCAATATCCACAGGATCGCGGGAGTGCATCGGGGTACAGTTACTGCTCTCCACTTTCGCGGCAATCGTGTCTGACCTGTTTTACTCTCCTGCTCCCATGGTGGGCGATCCGCATAGCTGCGAAGCCGCTGGCCCGGTCGGCTCAAAAGTTGTCGTTTTCGTTTTGACTGGCTTTGGTGCCGCCAATCAGCATAGCTGCGAGGCCGACGTTCCGGCCGTTCCGGCTGACACGCCTGCTTGCGTCCCTCTCGCTTTCGTTTTCCCTGCGCCTTCAGAACAGCCATCGTCCCCGTTGTCGCGCCGATGAGCAGCACATAGTAAACCACTATGCTCCAGACCGAGGGACGTCCCGCGATCCAGATGGCACCCGGCAGCTGCTGCTCGAGGGTGCAAAGCCACTCGAAAAAGCCCAGCAGGTAATAAACCGGCGCAGCCAGAAATGTCCCCAGAGGAACACTGATCAGTCCTGCCAGGCAGGAAAGCAGCGCGGATGCCATCAGGGCGGACATCAGCGGGATCACGGCCAGATTTACCAGGATACTCCACGGCGAGGTCTGGTAGAAAAACCAGAGTGTAACCGGAAGTGCGCCAATCCAGATCCCCAGGCCGCCGCTTAAGGTCTTCCACAGAAAATCACCGGCAAAGCATACGCTGCGCGGGCAAATTTTTGTTTTTTCTATGACACCATTCCGGGTATTACTTGTGTTCCGCACATCTTTTGCATTCCGCGCATTTTCTGCACTTCGTGCATCCCGCTCATTCTCCTTTTTGGTCCGTCGCAGCCGCACATGAAAAGGATTTGCCTTTGCCAGCACCGGCACGAGCAGCGCGATGGATAAAACCGCCCCAAAGGACAGTAAAAAAGAGGACTGCATCACTGCGAGCGGGTTTCCGGCCAGAATCAGGGCCGCGGCTATGGCAGTAGATGTCAGCATATCATTCTTCCTGCCGACGATCTGCGCTCCCAGCCAGAGGATGAACATCAGGCAGGCCCGCATGGCCGATATCCCGAAGCCGGACATCAGCGCGTACAGAACCACAAACGCCGCGGACGGCAGTGCTGCCAGCGCAAATGGCAGCCGGATGCGGCGCAAAAGCTTGTAAATGCACATCCCGATCAGGCTGATGTGAAGGCCGCTGATGGAAATAATATGGGCAATGCCTCCCTCCTGATAGAGCTGCTTCCACTCCTGCTCCATGAAGCTTTTTTCTCCAAGGCTGATCGCCGACACGGTCCGCGCTTCTTTCTCATTTAATATCTGCAGATAAGAATTGCGCAGGGTGCGCCGGATGCCGGAGAGCGTCCGGATAAGCGACCATCCCCCCTCAGAAAGCATCGACACTGTCGGACCGGATATACTTCCAAGCGTATTTCTGGAAAAATAATATTCCTGCGCGTCAAATTGTCCGGGATTCCCCGCTTCCGTAAATGGTTTCCAGCTGCCGCTTACACGTATCCGGTCGCCAGGCAGATAGCTGTCCGTACCGACTGTTACCATAAGCTTCAGCCCTGGCGACAGAGTACCGGACTGACTGCCGGACTGCAGGATACTGATCTGATTTATAAAAAGCCGCACACCATCCGATACTGCACAGACCTCGTCCACGCTCGCCTCCAGCGTCAGTGTATCCCCTGAAGCAGCTATATCTGACAGGTACTCCTGTGCCGTCAAAAGCGCGAAATTTCTTCCGGAGGCACGGGTTATCCCGGCCAAAACCAGAAAAAGCGCGGCCGCAAGGCACAAAAAAGCCAGCGGTCGTTTTCTCATCGCATCATCCCTTCCGAAATAATTATTCAGTCCACCCCGGCAAGGACTCCATTGTTGTCAGAAGCATCCTCTGCGGAGGCCTCAGCCTCGCCAGAGTCGTTTCCTGCCGGATCTGTCCCTGAGGATGTCGATTCATCTGACGAATCAGATACGGAGGAATCCACACCTGCTGATGCGTCTGACCCGGATGAACCCGCGTCCGCCGACGTATCTGACCCAGTTGAACCCACATCTGCTGACGCATCCGTCCCAGTTGCTCCCGCATCCGCTGATGTATCCGTCCCGGAAGTGCCCGCATTCCCCGACGCATCTGACACGAAAGTTTCTGCATCCGCTGACGCATCTGTCCCGGTTGAGCCCGCGTCCGTTGATACGCCTGACACAGAAGTATCTGAAGCATCCTCTCCGGCAGATCGCGCTTCCGCCGTACTCCCGGCCAGATCCTCCCCGGTTTCGGTCTCACCTGAGTCAGCATCTTCCTCTGCTTCATCCGCGTTCCCGGCCTCTTCAGTCTCCTCTAAGTTCGGCTCCCCTTCTGCCTCCCCGGATTCCAGCGTCTCCATCTCTATAATCTCCTGATTCATAATAAACACATTATTCAGGTCAATCTCATCCCAGAACAACACATTACTGGAGCCTTCGATCGTAATCTTCACGCCATTAATGGTATCAGAGGTTTCACAGATGGAATTCACGATCGCATAAAGCGCCGCCTCCGCCGAAGGAGCGTTTTCCGCCGGAGCCTGATTAAACTCTTCGCTGAAATTCAACGTACAGATACCATTTTTCTCCGAGACATCCACAATCTCCGTGGAGGAATTAAGCACAGCCCTCCGGTCCGAATACTCCGATCCCGCTATCAGCTGCTCCACAATCACGCGTCCTAAGACCATGTTGCTCGAATAATCCACGTTCCGCACTTCTTTTTTCAGCTTTGTACCGTCCTGATTCGGGAAATACAGCACAAGGGAGGCCGACTGATAGGAATTAATGCCTCCGTTTTTGGTATCAATAAAGCTCTCCGCATCCATCGCAGCAACAGCTTCCCCATCCGCGTCCACCAGCTGCCTGGAATCCACGGTAATCATAATTTTCGTAACGCCCGGAATCTGACAGATCGTCTTAACCACAGCCGCGCGCAGCAGCACCTCGGTCGTGTTGCTCATCTCATAATATTCGGAGGAAAAATCAATGCGCAGCGCGTCGATTCCACGCTCATAGCCCTGATAAACCACCGTTTCGGGAATCGTACTGGCATACAGGGCATCCTCCGGAACCGTGGCCATCTGCGTCATCAGCTCCGTCATCATCTCATCAAAGGTCTCCGCTGACGGGACATAGCTGACCTCGTAAAGGCTGGTTCCTGACGAACTCTTATAATAAATCGTATAGCTGGTACTTTTGCTGCCGTTATTCGCGCAGCCGCCGAGCATCATCAGCGCGGCAGTCAGCGCCAGTACGGCAAATAATCTTTTTATACAGCTCACCGAATCCCTCCATACATCCGCCAGGGCCGACAAAAACTCGTCCGCGCGGTATGTCATAAAGCTCTCCAACGCAGCCAGAAGATTCCTTATGGCTGACGTGTGACAATGCTGCTGATTTCAGCCATGCATGTCACGGCACATATTTCAGCGGAATGCGCACCGTAAAGGTCGTTCCCTCGCCCTCGCGGCTGTAGACCTTGATAGCGCCATGGTGCATCAGCACCGCGCTCCTTGTGATCGCCAGTCCCAGACCGGTGCCGCCGATCTCGCGGGAATGTGATTTGTCCACCCGGTAAAAGCACTCAAAAATATGCTCCTGGGAATCCTCCGGTATCCCGATGCCGGAGTCCTCCACCTTGATATAAAAATACTTGCTGTCCACGTTCAGGGAGACATGCACCCAGCCTCCCTCTTTGTTGTACTTAATGCCATTCTCGACCAGGTTGGAGATCGCCAGCGTCAGCTTGGTCTCATCAACCTCGGCAAGCACCGGCTTAAAGCTCTCCAGCACCAGCTCGATATTCCGCGTCGCCCCGATCGGGCGCAGTCTTTTCAGCACCAGCTCGATCAGCTGGTTGATATTGGTCTCCTCGATATGCACATCCGAGGAACGCTTATCCATCTTCACCAGGGAGAGCAGATCCGTGATGATCTTATTCTCACGGTCGACTTCTTCCGCGATATCTGTCATGAACTCCTTGTACAGCTCCACAGGCACATCATCCTGCGCCAGGAGAGAATCCGCCAGCACCTTCATGGATGTGATCGGCGTCTTCAGCTCATGGGAGACATTTGACACAAACTCCTGTCTGGAATCCTCCTGCGCCTTCATACGTTTGAGCATGCGGTTGTACGCCTCTGCCAGAAGCTGGGTCTCCGTATAGTCCGGAATTGAAATCTCCTCATCATTCACACCCGCGACATCCTCCAGGGACTGGGTGATTTTACCAAACGGCCGCGTAAGGATCCGCGAGACATAAAACGCAATCCCAAGGATCAGAACGACCAGAATCGACTGCATCTGAAAAACCGTCCTGCTGATGCCGGCCTTTCCATTCGCGATGTCCTGGGTCGGCACGCTGATAATCATAATCCCGTCCGTCTCCCCGCTCTCAGAGTCCGTCGTCGGGATCGTCATTTCCAGAAACTGATTGTCCTCGTCATAGTTCGTGGAATTTGTCCCCAGGAAGGTCAGAAGCACCTCTTCCGAAATAATCACCTTATCCACATCAATATCATAGGTATCTTTAATTATGCGAAAATTACTGTTGACCAGAATGACACGCCCTGAATACAGCGACGCCATCTGGTCAATCAGCTTGTCTACCTGGTCGGAGCTGTTCCCATGCATATAGCCGGACTCCGCGATCTGCTCCAGAATCTGCTGGCACTGCGTGTTCAGGAGCTGTGCCTTCTGCTCCACGGCCTGTGCTTCGTAATTGGACAGAACCGCCACCCTCATCAGCAGCACCGGAATCACGCCCACCAAAATAAAGAACAGGAAAATGCGTGCCTGCAGACTTTTAAAATATTTGTAAATGAATGGCTTAATGCTGGAAATAGTAACCCACTCCCCACTTTGTATGTACGTATTTCGGCTCGCTCGGATTAGTCTCGATCTTCTCGCGCAGGCGGCGGATATGCACATCTACGGTCCTGACATCCCCCGGATATTCGTATCCCCATACTGTATTCAGAAGGCTCTCGCGGCTGTAAACCTTGTTCGGGTTGAAAACGAGCAGCTCCAGCAGATCATACTCCTTGGTCGTCAGATTCACCTCTTTGCCCGCGATGCTGACCCTCCTGCCGTCACAGTCCAGTACCAGATCCCCCACCTCGACAATCTTGCCCTTCGGCTCAGGCGTATTTCTCTGCGATGTCCTGCGGATGATGGCCTTGAGTCTTGCCTTTACTTCGAGAATGTTAAATGGCTTTGTGATATAGTCATCCGCTCCATACTCCAGACCCATAATCTTATCCATATCATCACCCTTGGCTGTCAGCATGACAATCGGCACATCCGAAAACTCCCGGATCTGCTGGCAGACCTCCAGTCCGTCCAGCTTCGGAAGCATCAGGTCCAGGAGAATAATATCGTATTTGTTCTCCTTTGCCAGCCGGACCGCTTCCTCGCCGTCATACGCGCAGTCCACTTCCATGTCATCCTGCTCCAGACTGAACCGGATTCCTTTTACAATCAGCTTTTCATCATCCACTACCAGAACTCTCTTCGCCATAATCTACTCCTCACATTTCCATCCACGCACATCACTGGCAGACGTGCCTCGCGCATCAATCACCGGATATGCACAGGTTACACTGTTATCAGGTCTTTTATCTGAGAGAACACTCCGCTTTTAATTCCCGAAATGTTCTGGATCTCTTCAATCGACGCAAACGCGCCATGCGTATCGCGGTAGGCCACGATCGCGTCCGCCTTTGACTCCCCGATCCCCGGCAGAGTCATCAGCTCCTCCCGGGTCGCTGTATTAATATTTATCCTTCCGTCCGAAGCAGTCCCTGAATCCGTCGCTTCAGCGGCTGAAGAAGATGTCTCTCCGGAGCCATCCGCTGCCGCGCCTGCAGAAGAAGCATCCGTGCCGCCGGTGCCATCAGAAGTCCCGGAAATGCCCGTCCCTGAAGCACTTCCAGACATTCCCTCCGGAACCATGCCGGATTCCCTCATCAGGTCTGTCTCCTCGACCGTATAGATATAAAGCTTCTGCCCGTCGCTGAGCGTCGCGGCCTGGTTCAGCCACTCCTCATCAGCCTCGGCAGAAAACCCGCCCGCCAGCTCAACCGCGTCACAGACACGCATGTCCTCCCGGATCGGATAGACCCCCGGGTCATTCACGGCTCCACAAACATAAACATATCCCACGATCGCTTCTGTCTCGGAAGCTTCCGATACAGATGTACTCAGCCCCGCGAGCGTATCTGGCACTCCCGTCTGATTCGATGAGACTTCCGCCTGGGCGTTATTCGCTGTACTGCCCTCTGTTTTCACATTACCGGACTGCGCATCCGAAGAATCCGCAGATTCTTCCGCATCCGCAGACTTCGTCCCGGCACTCTCCGCACCAGATACTGTCCCTGTATCGTCTGCGCCAGACGCTGTTCCTGCGCCGTCCGCGTCCGATTCTTTCCCACTGTCGGCCGCGCCAGGCACTGTCCCTGTGCCATCCTCGTCCGATTCCCTCCCGCTGTCGTCCATGTCCGCCGCTGTTTCCTCCGTCAGTCCTGCCGTGTAGATCGGCGCGGAAGATGAGCAGCCGGAAAGGGTCAATAAAGTAAAGCATAACAGGGCTGTGACCAGCCCGATTTTTATATTTTGCATTTTTTGCAGCCACAGCTGCCGTTTCCCATATGCCAATTTATTTTAACGAAAAAATTACAGATTTGCAACAGATTTTTACAGTTTAGGAAAAAATTAAGGACATAAAATGAAACAATCAGGAGGGGTCTGCAAATTGACCAGATTTGAGCAGATACTACCATTTAAACAGGATAATCCCCACTACCGCGACTGCCATGCCGATGACTTTCCGTCCTTCGAGCGGCTGCCGCTCCACGCCGAACAGCCCCATCAGTTCAATGACATAGGCAATGATCAGCTGCGCGACCACGATGAGCATCGCCGCGCGCGCCGGTCCTAAAGCACTCATTGCCTTTACAACCGTGATGGTAATGAAAGCGCCGATCACGCCTGAAAGGAGCATATATTTCGGCTCCACGTCCGTCAGCGCCATCACATGTGTCCGGTCGGTAAACAGCCAGGCCGCGAGACAGACGAGCAGCGCCGTCAGCTGCACAAACGCAGAGGACAGCCAGAGGCTCGTCTGCTTTGTCATTTCCGTATTAAAGACACCCTGGACGCTCATAAGCGTACCTGAAACAATCGCTGTCAAAATCCCCCACATTGACCCAATCCTCCCCGGTTATTATTTTAGATTAGGATACCCGGATTTTATGAAAAAATGTACTATCCGAATGAGAAAAAAGCCAATTCTGATTAAAAACGCCTGGCACTGCGGTATTCTCTCCCGCAATGTCAGGCGTTTTTCTATATTGATATATGATCCAGGCGGCATTTGCACCTGCTTCTTTCATCATGCGTGCGCAAGCCAAGCCGGCCGGCGTATGCGCCATGCCTTCTCACAAAGATGCTTCCAGTCTCCTCACCATCTCGTCGATGTCTTCTTTTTCAATCACGAGCGGCGGCACGAAGCGGAGTACATTGCTGCCGGCGCTCATAATGACCAGCCCATTTTCAAGCGCTTTGCTTACGATCTCGCCGACCGGCCGGCCTTCGACCTCGATGCCCTGCATAAAGCCCATTCCGCGGCGTGCTTTCAGGAAGTCATATTTTCCCACCAGCGCGTCCAGCTGCTGCTCCAGATATGGCGTGAGCGCCTGGACATGTTCAAGAATGTGAAGCTCTTCGAACAGATCAAACACCTTCGACACCGCCGCGCAGGCAAAGGGATTACCGCCATAGGTCGTACCGTGGTCTCCGGGTACCAGAGAAGCGTTCGCGACCTTTTCACTCAATATAAACGCGCCGACCGGCACCCCGCAGCCAAGCGCCTTCGCGCTTGTCATGATATCCGGCGCCACGCCATACTGCTGGCAGGCAAACCAGCTGCCGGTGCGGCCCATACCGCACTGAACCTCATCGAGGATCATCAGTATATCCTTCTCATCACAGAGTGCGCGGACGCCTTTCAGGAAATCAGGATCCGCGGGATAAATGCCGCCTTCGCCCTGTACGGTCTCCAGAATAACCGCGCAGGTGCGGTCCGTAACCTGAGCCTTCACGCTCTCCAGATCGTTAAAATCCGCAAACCTCACGCCGCCCATCAGCGGTTTAAACGCTTCCTGATAATGCGGGTTTCCGGTCACGGCAAGTGCGCCGACGCTCCTGCCGTGGAAGGAGTGATTCATCGCGATGAGCTCATACGCCGGAGCTTCTTTTCTGTTTTTTTCCTGCTCCTTCAGATACGCGTATTTCCGTGCAGCCTTCAGGGCGCCCTCGATCGCCTCTGTTCCGCTGTTGGTGAAAAACACCTTACTGAGGCCGCTCGCCTTTGCCAGCTTCTGCGCCGCCTCGGGGAGCGGTTCGTTGTAAAAGAGATTGGATGTGTGGATAATCTTGTCGATCTGCGCTTTCAGCGCGTCATTATAGGCCTGGTTGCCATAGCCAAGCGCAAATACCGCGATCCCTGCTCCGAAATCCAGATATTGTTTCCCATCCACATCGGTGAGGTACACGCCCTCGCCCTTTTCAAATACGACCGGAAACCGGTTGTAGGTATGGAGCACATACTGCTCCGTGAGATCCATATAGTCTTTGCTGATCATTGCTCTTTTTCTCCATTTTTCTGCTATTCGTAACTGTTCAGTGTCCTCACAGCTACGTCCATACTTTGGTTCGACTTCATTCTGGTCAGATGACAGGCTTTCCCTCCATCCCTGATTGAAATACTGCTTATCCTGTCAGTTTTCCTGAAAATACCGTTCTTCCTGGTCGCCGATGATGGCCGTACCGATTCCTTTGTTGGTGAAAAATTCAAGGAGCAGGCAGTGTTCAATCCGGCCGTCCAGAATGTGGACTCTCGATACCCCGGCTTCAATTGCCGCGATACAGTTCTGCAGCTTCGGCAGCATGCCTCCGCCGGCGTTGCCGCTCTTTAAAAACTCCTTTGCCTCCGGAATCGTCAGCTCGCTGATCAGAGACGTGTGATCGAGCGGGTCGCGGTAAACCCCCTCAATGTCGCTTAAGAACACCAGCTTCGCGGCCTTAACCGCCGTCGCGATCGCACAGGCCGCGTCGTCCGCGTTGATATTGAAGGAATGATATTCGTCGTCCGAGCCGACCGGGCAGATGACCGGGATAAAATCATTGTCGAGAAGCGTGTCAAGCAGCTGGGTATTGACCTCCTTTACCTCGCCGACATAGCCGATGTCCTTCCCTCCGGCAAGCTTTTTGTCCACCTTCAGCACCGTGCCATCCTTGCCGCTGATGCCGACCGCCTTCAGGCCGGTTTTTTCCATCATGGAGACGAGGCCCTTGTTGATCCGGTTCAGCACCATCTCCGCCACCTCCATCGTCTCCTTGTCCGTGACGCGCAGGCCGTTGACAAACTGTGTTTCCAGGCCGACCTTGCCGATCCACTTTGTAATCTCCTTGCCGCCGCCGTGCACAATGATCGGGCGAAAGCCGACCAGCTTTAAAAGCGCTACGTCACGGATCACGCTTTTTTTCAGCTCATGATCCACCATCGCGCTGCCGCCGTATTTCACCACAATTGTTTTCCCCTGAAAGCGCTGTATGTACGGCAGCGCCTCGATCAGGACGTTGGCTTTCGCAAGCCAGAGCTCCATATCTGTTGATTCCATGTCTTTATCCTCTATTCTTTTTCTTTTATCCATAGCGAAACACAATACCTCCTCAGACACACCTCAGGGCTCCGCGTTCCGCCTGTACCGGTCATAAATTAGTCTGCATCTCAGCTCCGATAGTCCGCATTTATTTTCACATAATCGTATGTCAGGTCGCAGCCCCAGGCGGTGGCGGTGGCGTCACCCATTTTCAGGTCCACGATGGCCGTAACGGCGGATTCGGAAAGGATTTTCGTTGCTTCCTCCTCGCTGTAACCGTTTGGCACGCCGTTTTCAATAATCTTGATTTTCCCGGCCGCACTCTCAAAGTACACATCCACCTGTTCTGGATCGAAATCTGCGCCGGAATATCCCATCGCGCAGAGGATCCGCCCGCAGTTGGCGTCGTGTCCGTAAATCATTGCCTTCACCAGGCTGGAGGAGACTACCGACTTGCTGATGGTCACGGCCTGCTCCTTGCTTTTAGCGCCGATAATTTTCACCTCAAGCATGGCGGTCGCGCCCTCGCCGTCTGCGGCCATCTTCTTCGCCAGAAGTGTGTTTACCTCATTGAGTGCCGCAAAAAACAGCTGATAATCCTCATTTTCTCTGGTAATCTCCGGATTCCCGGCCAGGCCGTTCGCCAGCACGAGGCAGGTGTCGTTGGTCGAGGTATCGCCGTCTACGGAGACCATATTGTAGGTGTCCGGGACGCTCGCGCTTAAAGCTTTCTGCAGCATTTCCCGGGAAATATCCGCGTCAGTCGTGATAAAGCTCAGCATCGTGCACATGTTCGGGTGAATCATGCCGCTGCCCTTGCACATGCCGCCGACGGTCACAGTTTTCCCGCCCAGTGTGATCTGTACAGCGGCTTCTTTTTTCACTGTATCCGTGGTCATAATCGCCTCCGCCGCCAGAGAGCCGCTCTTCTCATCCGGGGAAAGCTGCGGCTTCATGGCCTCAATCCCGGCACAGATCTTATCAATCGGAATCTGCTGCCCGATCACGCCGGTCGACGCGATGAGTACCTGATTTTCACGAATATCAAACAATTCGGCTGCCTTTACAGCTGTATCGCGGCAGTAGCCATAGCCCTCCTCACCGGTACAGGCATTCGCCACGCCGCTGTTGACGACTACCACATGCGCGGTGCCATCCACATCCCTTACCCTCTGTGCGGAACCGACATCCTTCTCCTCCAGATTTCCCGCAGGTCGTTCGTCGGCAGCACGATACGTGTAACATTCGCTTTCCCGGTTCCCAACACACCCCTTCACAATCGCCTGATCCCACTTAACCGGGGCGGCCTTATAAAGGTTGGTCGTAAAGGTTCCAGCCACGCGGCACGCCTTTTCGCTGTAGATCATTGCCATGTCTTTTCCGCTTTTCTTAATCCCTGCGGCGATCCCCGTCGCGCAGAAGCCTTTTGCGGCAGTCACGCCGCCTTCGATTATTTTCATATGAATTCTATATCCTCCTGATCCGGACAAGCCGGAGCCAAAACTTTGCCATTTTACGTGGGAAACTTTTCTTAAGCTCCAAAATCCTGCCGTTCCCACTAAATCGCTTTACCCAAAATCTTATCTGTACAGGCGACATCCATAAAAGTCGTCGGTGCAAAAGCGTTTCATGTCCTGTCTCCACACAAAAGTCCTCATGAGCAATAATGCCACAGTCTTCCCATCCGTCACCCCAGGAGCTTATCCATGTTTCTTGCGAAAAATGGCAAAATTTCAGTTCCGGTTTGTCCGGGTTAGGTGCCGGCCGCAGCTTGTCTTATGGGAACATCGGCGCCAGCCGCAGACCCTCGGCTTCATCCAGGCCAAACGCCAGGTTCATATTCTGCACAGCCTGCCCCGCGGCGCCCTTGACCAGATTGTCCATCGCGCCCATCATGATGACACGGTTCGTGCGCGGATCGATCTTGAAATTCACATCAACAAAGTTGCTGCCCTCCACCCACTTCGTCTGTGGGCAGACATCCTTTTCCAGAACACGCACAAAAGTTTCCTTATTATAATAACGGTCATAAATGGCTTTTACTTCCTCATAAGCTGCCGCTCTGGTCAATGACGCATATGCGGTGATGAGGATCCCCCGGTTCATCGGCACCAGATGCGGAGTAAAATTCAGCACGACCGGCCCTCCGGCAGCGATCGAAAGCTGCTCCTCAATCTCCGGTGTATGCCGGTGTGTCGTGACGCCGTAGGCCTTGATATTTTCATTCACCTCACAGTAAAGGTTGTCCGTCTTCGCGCCGCGCCCCGCGCCCGATGTGCCGGACTTCGCGTCAATAATAATCGTCGCCGGATCAATCAGACCCTCCTTTACCAGCGGATAGACCGCGAGCGTGCTGCAGGTCGGATAACAGCCCGGATTGGCGATCAGGCGCGCACCGCGTATTTTCTCACGGTTGATCTCGCAGAGGCCATACACTGCCTCGTCCAGAAACTGCGGCGCCTTGTGCGTAATTCCGTACCAGCTTTCATATACCTTACTATCCTTCAGGCGAAAATCCGCGCTCAGGTCAATCACCTTCGCCCTGGAAAGGATCCCCTCATTCACCAGAGACGTGCACAGTCCCTGCGGGGTCGCTGTAAAGATCACGTCAGCCCGGTCCGCCAGCTCTTCCATATTATCATCCATGCAGGTCTGATCCACCAGCTGAAACATATTCTGATAAATAGACGCATATTTCTGATCCACATAGCTTCTGGAGCCATACCAGATAATTTCGGCGTCCTTATGTCCCAGCAAAAGGCGCACCAGCTCGCCTCCCGCATAACCGGTCGCCCCGATAATTCCCACTTTTATCATCGTCAATTGTCTCTCCTTTTCGCACTGTCAAAAAACAAAATCGACTATACCACCATATCGCTGATTTGTAAAGAGCCAATGAATAAATATTCAGATTTTATGCATAATATGCAGAACTGGTGCATATTTTCATACCCACTGCAGCTCTGCAGATGAAATCCCATTCACAGATGTCCCGCTTTCCCACAGGAAACATGAAGTGCTGCTCACATAACAGATAAAGTCCGGCAAATGTGTGACTGATTGCATTTTCCTGTAACAAGCGCAAAAAATGCTGAAATATGTGAAAAATACCGTACAGCCACAATTGACAAAAGAAGTTAGAGTCTTTATAATACTTTCTAAATCAACCCAGACACCGCGTCACGCGGCAGATGACAAGTTTTTATGAAAAAGAGGCAAAAACGGCAATGAAACACACAGATACGTTGCTCGAGGATTCCATGCGGATTCTCGCGAGAACCTATCACAAAATCCTGAAAATCAATCTCACTACCAATGAGCATCTGGACATTAAAACCTACGAGGAGGAGGTTGATCTTCAAAAAGGCTATGCACCTGGTATCTTTGAATGGATGCGGGGATTTGCGGAATCCGGGCAGGTCTATCCGGACGACCAGGATGCCTATCTGCGCACGACCTCTCCGAAATATCTGAAACAACATTTTCGCGTTTCAGATGATCCTGTTGACGTCACTTACCGCAGGAGGACCAAAAACGAATTCCGCTGGGTCATGATGGAGCTCATTAAGGCAAGCGATTATACAGATGACAGCCAGACGGTCATGCTCTACATACGTGACATCCACACTTCCCACGTGCGTGAAATGGAAGCGCAGAAGCGGCTGGAGCAGGTTGCTTATCAGGATTCCCTGACGAAATTAAAAAATCACCTCTCCTTTCAGGAGCAATGCCGGGAGTGTGCGGAAAATAACATTGAGCAGGAAATCGGCGTTTTATTCGCGGATCTGAACGGTCTAAAGATGATCAATGACCTCTACGGCCACGAAAGGGGCAACCAGTACATCCTCTCCTTTGCCCAGAAGCTGAGGGAACATTTCGGGGACGCGAACTGCTACCGGATCAGCGGTGATGAATTTCTCGTCATTATTATCGGTATATGCAAAGACCAGTTCTGTGCCTCGGCAGAGGCATTCGACCAGTCTATCAAAGGGACATCTGTGCCGATCGCGGCTGGGACTGGGAGGTCATCTCCCGGATCGAGCCGGTCATGGCTGCCGCAGAACACCGCATGTACGCGGATAAGGAGCGCTTTCATGTTTCTCATCCGGAATTCCAGCGCGATGCCGTCGAGCGTGAATACAAGGATGAAATGAATTTTCTGATCCACACGCTGACGGAATCCTACGAGGTGCTTTTGATCGCCGACCTCTCACGGAATTCCTATCGAGTCCTCCGTCACGATCCCACGAGCGTAAGGATCGGCGAAGCAAACGAAGGCATCTATACCATGCGGAACGACAATTTCTGCAATGACTATGTATCAGAAGAATATCAGGAGCTTCGCCGGGAAATGGGCAGTATTGAATACCTGCGCCGCACACTGAAGCACAGCAAACCCGTAGTCTGCGACTACCGCCTGAAAAACGGGCAGTGGCGGGAATCCGCATTCTGGCTGATGACAGAGGATAAGGACGGTCTTCCCGCCAAGATCATGTACTATTCCCAGAATATTGATCCGCTCTCGACAAGCATGATCGTCTCAGCAAACAGCGTGAACCGGGAGCTGAGTTTTCTTGCCGGGCTGAGGGAAACCTACAGCTCCATCTGTGTCATCGACATACTCCGGGATGAAATTACGCTGCATGAAAATATCACACTGCCGGAGCATGTCACTGATTTTATGAACCACACGCCTTATGACGAGGCGCAGGAATTTTTCGCCCGGCATTATGTCGCGGAAGATCAGATCGAGGAATTTAAAGCAGAGACCAATCTGCTCAACCTGCGCAAGCAGCTGCAGACCAGGAAAGCAGTCAGCTATTTTTACCGCCTGAGGCCGGAGCTGCGCAAGGGGACTTCTGACAGCTATGGAAAATTCAGCTTCTGCCTTCCACAGCAGGATGACAACACCATTATACTCGCGACCAAGGACATTACGGATATCGTCCGCTGGACTCAGAACGGATTTCACCACGGAGAGAACCAGACTTCCTGGCATGAATGAGTGAATTACCCATTGCGCTAAAGCTAATGGGATTCCTGCTTCATTGACCTCTTCAGTCAAATATCCGTGCAAGCTATGCCATAAGGGGGACCGGCTTGCCGGTGGATACCTTATGGCTCCGGCTACTTGGCTCGTTGCTTCGCGGGAATAAAAAAAGAATAAAAAGAGCCAAAAATCTGGCTGTAGCATCCCCGTCCATCAGGAAATGCCGCAGCCAGATTTCTTTACCTGCAGAATTTCTTATTTCATAAATTTAATCATATAGCATTTCAATTAAGCATTAAAGCCACAAAATATTGTGCCATATGCCTGCATTTCCGGCATATTTGGGGGCTTATTGCTCGAGATGGCGCATCGTCGGGAAGAGCAGAACGTCTCTTATCGCTGGAGAATCTGTGAGTAACATCACCATCCGGTCGATGCCGAAGCCGATGCCTCCTGTCGGCGGCATGCCAAGCTCCAGGGCGTAAAGGAAGTCTTCGTCAGTCGTGTTGGCCTCCTCGTTGCCAAGGGCAAGCAGCTCTTCCTGCGCCTTGAAACGCTCGCGCTGGTCGATCGGGTCGTTGAGCTCGGAGTAGGCGTTGGCCATCTCCCAGCCGTTCATGAAGAACTCGAAGCGCTCTACGTAGTCCGGGTTTTCCGGCTTTTTCTTGGTGAGAGGCGAGATCTCGATCGGGTGATCCATCACGAAGGTCGGCTGGATCAGGTGCTTTTCAACGAATTCTTCGAAGAAAAGGTTCAGGATATCGCCTTTTTTGTGATGCTTTTCGAATACCAGGTGATGCTCATTCGCTGCTGCCTGCGCCTCTTCAAGAGTGTGGATCTCATGGAAATCTACACCTGTGTATTTTTTCACGGCGTCCACCATAGTGATGCGCTCGAAGGGCTTTCCAAGATCCATCTCGGTGCCCTGGTAGGTAATCGTGGTGGTGCCGAGTACCTCCTGAGCCACATGGCGGTACAGGTTTTCAGTCAGATCCATCATACCATGGTAGTCCGTAAAAGCCTGATAGAGCTCCATCAGGGTGAACTCCGGATTGTGGCGGGTGTCCAGTCCTTCGTTGCGGAAGACGCGTCCGATCTCATAGACCCGCTCCATACCGCCGACGATCAGGCGCTTCAGGTAGAGCTCCAGGGAAATACGGAGCTTCACGTCCTCGTCCAGAGCATTATAATGTGTGGTGAATGGCCGTGCGGCGGCTCCGCCCGCATTTGCCACGAGCATCGGCGTCTCCACTTCGAGGAAACCCTGCCCGTCGAGATAGCGGCGGATGGCACTGATGATCCTCGAGCGCTTTACGAAGGTGTCCTTTACCTCCTGGTTCATGATCAGGTCGATATAACGCTGACGGTAACGCGTGTCGGTGTTGGTCAGGCCGTGATATTTCTCCGGAAGGATCTGAAGGCTCTTGGAGAGCAGAAGCACTTTGGTCGCGTGGATGGAGACTTCTCCAGTCTTTGTCTTAAAGACGGTGCCTTCGAGGCCGACGATATCACCGATGTCCATCCTCTTGAAGGCCTTGTATTCCTCCTCGCCGACAGCATCGCGGGCGACATAGGCCTGAATACTCCCCTGCAGATCCTGCACATTACAAAAGGAAGCTTTGCCCATGATCCGTTTTGACATCAGACGACCTGCCACGCTGACTGCTTTTCCTTCAAGCTGTTCAAAATTATCTATGATCTCTTTGCTGTGACTGGTTACGTCGTATTTGCGGATCTGAAACGGGTCGTTTCCGCTCTCCTGCAATTCCTTCAGCTTGTCACGGCGTACCTTCAGCAGCTGTTTTGTATCTACGGTCTGCACGGTCTTCTGTTCTGCCACTTTGCTCCCTCCTTAGATGTTCTGTTATATGTCCACACTCACGCAAACGAGTCAGGGCGCTGACCGCGTCAATCGCACAGAATGTTCCGATCTGCGCGGCAAATCGAGAACGATACCGATTTCTTCATACGCGGCCTTTATTATCATAATCATTTTACGCTGTGCGCTCGATTCCGAGTATCTTGTACTCTGCGACGCCTGCCTGGGTCTCTACAGAGATCGTTTCCCCGACAGTATGACCCATCAGAGCTTTGCCAACCGGGGATTCATTGGAAATCTTTCCCTGCAGGCTGTTTGCCTCGGAGGAGCCGACGATGCTATACTCTACTTCCTCCTCGAATTCTTCATCATAAAGCTGCACGGTACATCCGACACTGATCTTGCCGGCCTCGAAATCGTCCTCAACTACAACCTCCGCATTTTTGAGGAGCTGGCCGATCTCCTCGATCCGGGCCTCAATGTCCCGCTGTTCATCCATCGCTGCGTCGTACTCGGCGTTCTCTGAGATGTCGCCCTGCTCTCTGGCTTCTTTGATTTTCTCAGCGACCGCTTTTCTGCGGACAACCTTGAGTTCATGCAGCTCTTCCTCAAGCTTCCGCAGACCCGCGTAGGTCATCAGGTTCTTCTTTTCTTCCACATTTTCCATTACAGTTCACCTTCCCTGTATTACAAATATGACATTGGCCATAGCTTACCGCAAATGGACATACCGCAATATTTTCCCATCACTGCCAGGCATCCGGCTGCTGTTTATTATCATGTAAGACATCCAGCTGTCTATTCGCTTTATAATAACATGGGGATTCCGGCTGTCTATTCACTATAACTATGACAAGCACAAGCGCGGGCATTATCTGCCGGAGATTTTCTTCCGTAGCCTGTCATGCCTGCGCTTCACAATTACAGTATTGTAATGGATTGCCCCCGCTTTGTCAAGAAGATATATTTTTTTATTTTGGCATGAAATTTAATAAAAAATATAACTTTTTCGTTTCCCGTTCTGCCTCAGCTTTTCTCCTTATCTAACTGTTTAAAGGTAATGGATTTCGAAACGTTTCAGCAAATACCCCAGTATTTTTCAGATAAATTTCTCGTTCAGCACATATTCCAGCTCCGCAAAAGTCTCAACCTGGTTGACAGCGGCACGGAGCCTGGATGAGTTGGGGAAGCCGGCCGTATACCAGGAAATATGCGCGCGCATCTCGCGAATTCCGATATATTCTCCTTTAAAAGCGACCTCCATCTGCGCGTGGCGCAGCATCATGGCCTTTACCTCTTCGGAAGACGGACGCGGAAGCAATGTCCCATTATCCAGATAAGCCTTTATCTGACCAAACAGCCAGGGATTCCCTTTTGCGGCCCGGCCGACCATCACTCCATCGCAGCCGGTTTCATCAAGCATGCGCTTCGCGGCCTGCGGAGAATCTATGTCTCCGTTTCCGATCACCGGTATTTTCACCGCTTCTTTGACCTGACGGATGATGTCCCAGTCCGCCCTGCCTGAATAATACTGCTCCCTCGTACGTCCATGGACAGCGACCGCCGCCGCGCCGGAGGCTTCCGCGATCCGGGCAATCTCGACCGCGTTGACCTCGTCTTCTGTAAATCCCTTGCGTATCTTGACCGTCATCGGCTTATGAATCCTGCGAACGGTCTTCGTGATAATTTCCTCCACCAGCTTCGGTTCCCGCATCAGGGCGGAGCCTTCCCCATTTTTCGTCACCTTCGGCACCGGACAGCCCATGTTGAAATCCAGAATATCAAACGGCTGATCCTCTATAGCGGCCGCCATCTCGCTGATAATATCCGGATCGGAGCCGAACAGCTGCACAGATACCGGGTGCTCTTTGGGCGAAATGGCCATCAGCACACCGGTATTTTTGTTGTGGTAGTAAATGGCCTTCGCGCTCACCATTTCCGTGCAGACCAGTCCCGCCCCCTGTTCGCGGCACAACTGGCGAAAAGGCAGGTCTGTAACCCCTGCCATAGGTGCAAGTATGATATTGTTATCCAATGACACGCTGCCGATATTCAAGGGTGCTTCCTCCATTCGGCTCAGGTAATCTCCTCCGGCCTGATTTTTCCGGTCAGAATTTTATAGTAAAGCTCCAGTGAACGCAGAAGATCTGCCTTTGTCCGCCGCAGCTCCTTGATTTTCAGAGAGCATCCGATTTCATCATAGGAAAAATCATCTTCCCTGGCCTCCGTGCAGAACTGCAGGGTACCGTTTTTATCAAATTCGAGCAGAAATACGCCGCCAATGTCCTCCGTAAAGAGGACACACATGATCTGCAGCTCCTCCCGGATCTGCTCCGGAAGATTCTGAAATGCCTCATTCAGGTAGTATTTCTGCTCGTATGCGCTCGCCCCGCAGAGTACGACGGGCGCGTCAGATGCAGCATCATTTATTTCTTTCATTTCCTTCATTTTCTTCATTTCCATCTAATTTATCTACTTCTATTCTGCAAAGCGGCAGTTCGGACAGATATGCTCTGATAAATATGGGACAACTGCTATTCAGCGCTGCTTCCGTATTACCGTGTGGTTTCGATACGTAATGTTCCAAAGCATGACGCTCGATGATATGATGTTTCAAAATACACTGCTTCATGGCATGATGCTTCAAAACACGCTGCTTTCAGTCATACATATCCATAAATCCCGCGCACGGATACTTCTCCGGCAAAGATTGCTTCCACGCTGCCGTCATCCCGGCGGACCAGCAGCTCGCCTTTGGAATTGATCCCTTCAGAGATCCCTTCAAATTCATTTCCGGGAGAGAGTACCCGAACTCTTTCGCCTTTCCCTGCGAGAAACTCATTGTACTCGTTCATCAGAAGTGAATAGTCCTGCGTCTTCATAAAACGGTTGTAATATAGTTCAAATTTCCCCATGCAGGCCGCGATCAGCCTGGCCCGGTCCGGCCTGCGTCCCATCAGGGTGTGCAGAGAAACAGCGGTTTTTTCCAGCTCAGGGGGGAACTGTTCAATCCCGGTATTGATGCCGATACCGATGACTACGTAATTGATGCAGTCAACCTCGCAGCTCATTTCCGTGAGGATGCCGCAGATTTTTTTTCCCTCGGCAACCACGTCATTGGGCCATTTGATACTGACTTCCACGCCGCAGACCTCGCGGCAGGCCGCAGCCACAGCCATCCCCATCACCAGCGTCAGCATCGGTGCGCGGTCGGGATGAAGCACCGTTTCCTTTTGAGGGTCCGGCTTTTGCTCTCCGGAGGGATTCTGATTAGAAGATGCTCCTCCCAGCCCCGGACGCAGCAGCAGACTCATCGCGATCGCGGTACCAGACGGAGTCATCCAATTACGCCCGCGCCGCCCCTTTCCCTGCGTCTGCTCTTCGGCGACGACCAGTGTGCCGCCTGAAGCCCCCTGCTCAGCCTGACGCTTTGCCTCGCTGTTCGTTGAATCGATCGTTTCAAAGTAGCAGACTGGCCTGCCGGCCCACTGTGTATGTAAGCGGCTTGCTATCTCTTCTGCAGTAATGCAGTCCGGGCGGTGCAGGATCCGATAGCCCCTGCCTGCTGCAGACTCGATTTCATAGCCGTCCTCTTTGAGCTGGTTGATCACCTTCCAGATCGCCGTGCGCGAAACTCCAAGCTCCCTGCAGAGTGCCTGACCGGACACATACTCCTCATTCTCACTCAGCAGAGACAATATTTTTTCCTTCATAGCTGATTTTTCCGCCTTTTCTGCAAAAATGATCCCATCTCATGCACAGTAGCTCGAAAGGAAGTTTATATGAAACAGTCATGCACAGTAGCGCGAAAGGATGTCTGGTTTGTGTAAAACAGATTACCTACAAAATAAAATAAACAATTGCCGCGGCTTCCCCCGCCAGCAAAAGCAGGGAAAGTCCTGTGGCAAACAGGTTCTTTCGTACCACGGATACCAGAAAAACCGCCAGATTCATCAGAATTCCCAGCAGTTGAATAAAAGTCAGCACCCAGAAATTCTGCAGGAACCCGCTCATAAAAAAGATACTCAGCACAATAAGCAAAGCTGCCGTAATGCTTCCAAACCACTCAGCTTTGCGAATGTCAGCCTCTTTTATTTTTATATCTGCTTTGCCTTTGCTTTTTCCCATGGGTTCCTTCTTCCATTTCTTACGCAAGCGTCGCCGCGATGACTGCCTTAATCGTATGCATGCGGTTTTCCGCCTCATCAAATACGACAGACTGCGCCGACTCAAACACTTCATCCGTCACTTCCATCTCGGTCAGGCCGAATTTTTCATGTACCTGCCGTCCGATGGCAGTCTCCAGATCATGGAAGGCGGGCAGGCAGTGCATGAAAATCGCGTCCTTTTTCGCCAGCGACAGAACCTTTGCGTTGACCTGATACGGCAGTAGCGCCTGAATCCGCTCTGCCCAGACCTCATCCGGCTCTCCCATGGATACCCAGACGTCGGTGTAAAGGATATCCGCGTCCGCAGCGCCCTGCCCGACCGAATCGGTCAGCGTGACCGAGCCGCCGCTCTCCGAGGCGTAAGACTGGCACAACGCGATAAGCTCCGGATTTGGAAAATATTCCTTCGCGGTGCAGGCGGTAAAATGCATGCCCATCTTCGCGCAGCCGATCATCAGGGAATTCCCCATATTATAGCGGGCGTCGCCAAAGTAGGCCAGCTTTTTCCCTTTCAGCTCCCCGAAATGCTCACGGACGGTAAGCAGGTCTGCAAGGATCTGGGTCGGATGGTATTCATTGGTCAGACCGTTCCACACTGGAACGCCCGCGTATTTCGCAAGCTCCTCGACAATCTCCTGGCCGTAGCCGCGGTATTCGATGCCGTCAAACATTCTCCCCAGCACGCGGGCCGTGTCGCGGATGCTCTCCTTTTTGCCGATCTGGGAGCCGGACGGATCCAGATAGGTCACATGCGCCCCCAGGTCGTGAGCGGCTACCTCAAAGGAGCAGCGGGTACGGGTGCTGGTCTTTTCAAAAATCAGTGCGATATTTTTCCCGGCAAGCGGCTGCTCCGCCACGCCTGCCTTTTTCTTTGCCTTTAATTCAGCCGCCAGATCCAGCAGATACTCGATCTCCTGCGGCGTAAAATCCTTCAGTGTCAGGAAATTTCTGCCTGTTAAATTCATGATTGCTCGTCCTCTTTCCTTACCATCTGCGTACCTGCCCATTGCCGAAGACAATTTTTCCGCAGGCACTGCCACATTCTTTCACGAAAAAACTCCGTGCATGTGTTCTCTTAATTTTTCATACCAGGACAGACTCTATACCTGTCTCCATGCCCGATATATGATATTTTTATCTGTCAGTGCTGCACAATATTTCCTTGTACCAGTCGCCTTAAAATCCGCTAAGTTATCCTGCTCCGCAGGCAATTCAGCCCTTCGCAGTCTCCACCGTCAGAGATTTTCAGGTCTTCGCGACCTCCGCCGCTGCCGTAACCAGTCCGGCGACGTTCTGCAGCTCCGACGGGATGATGATCTTCGTCGCCTGGCCGTCCGCAACCTTCTCAAGTGTTTCAAAGCTCTTGAGGGTCAGCACTGCCTGGTCTGCTTCCGCCTCGCGGATCACCCGGATTCCTTCCGCCTTGGCCTGGTTGACCTTCAGAATGGCCTCCGCCTCACCCTCGGCCTCGCGGATCATTTTTTCCTTCTGCGCCTCTGCGCGGAGGATTGCAGCCTGTTTTTCAGCTTCCGCGTCCAGAATCGCCGACTGCTTGTGTCCTTCAGCTACGAGGATGGAGGATTTCTTCTCGCCCTCGGCTCTCAGGATCGCCTCGCGGCGTTCACGCTCTGCCTTCATCTGCTTCTCCATCGCGTCGATGATCTGCGACGGCGGCAGGATATTTTTCAGTTCGACACGGTTGACCTTGATGCCCCATGGGTCGGTCGCGACGTCCAGTGTCGCGCGCATCTGCGTGTTGATGACCTCGCGGGAGGTCAGCGTCTGGTCCAGCTCCATGTCGCCGATGATGTTTCTCAGAGTCGTGGCGGTCAGGTTTTCAATCGCCATGATCGGATTTTCCACGCCATAGGCGTAAAGCTTCGGGTCCGTGATCTGGAAAAACACGACCGTATCAATCTGCATCGTAACATTATCCTTTGTAATCACCGGCTGCGGGTCAAAGTCTACGACCTGCTCCTTTAAATTGACCCGTCTGGCCACGCGGTCGATAAACGGCACCTTAAAATGAAGTCCGACGTCCCACGTCGCCTGATATCCTCCCAGACGCTCCAGGACAATCGCCTGTGCCTGCGGCACGATCTTGATGCAGGACGCGAGAATCCACAACGCTACCAGTATCACAATAATCACTAAAACCGTTCCAAAACCAAAGCTTACCCAGCTGCTGTTTCCATTCACCATTTTTAAACCTCCCTTACGATCAGCTTTACACCGCTGATTTCTTCAATAATCACATTTTTCTCTGCTTCGATGACTCCTGACTCTTCGGCAGCGCGCGCTGTCCAGTACTGTCCATGCACCTGTACCTGTCCGGTTGCTGCCAGATTGTCAATTTTCTCTGTGACGACTGCCCTCTCTCCGATCAGGCTCTGCGCGTTCGTCCGGGTCCGGTCCTGATTCAGCCAGCGGGTCGCGGCCGGTCTTGTAAATACCAGAAGCAATACTGATACCACGCAGAACGCGGCGATCTGAGGCAGCAGACCCAGCTGCAAAATCGCCAGAATAAACGCAACCAGCGCGCCCCCGGCAAACCAGATCGTGGTAAGTCCCAGTGAGATGGCCTCGATCACCAGCAGAAGCACCAGGAGCGCCAGCCAGATAAAAGCCTGCATACCTATCATCATAGTAATCCCCTCCGCTCACACTTTATTCCGGCTTACTCACATCCAGATCTTCCGTACTGATCCCAAGCATCTGTAATTCCGCCCTTGCGATCTTCTCCTGATATTCGATTTCCTCCTGCCCATGTTTTTTGATACGCTGAATATTGATGTACTTTTCGATAGCGATTTTTTTCATCTCCTGCTCGTTCATATTCCTTCCCCCTCTTCCGGCGGTCGCGTCCCGCCTGGTATCATCCGGCTCAGGTGTCTTTTGTCACACATGAGCCAGCGTCTAAATAAGTGTGTCACCAGATATCAGGCACAGATATCTTTATGACTCCATGGCATCCATCTGTTATCCTCATGGTAATTGATTTGAGCAGAAATTTCAAGGAAAATTGTTGTAAAAATGAAAAGATCATGTTCTGGCCGAATGATACCCAGAAGGACAGCTGTAAGCCACTCCAGGTATCCACTTCATAAAATTATCCAGGCAACGCCTGCGTTACATCTGTCCCGGCATGACAAACTGGCTGTTGTACAGTTCCGCGTAGAATCCGGCTTTTTCAAGAAGCTCCTGATGCGTGCCCTGCTCGATAATATGGCCGTCCTTCATGACCAGAATCACATCCGCGTTCTGAATGGTGGAAAGACGGTGCGCCACGATAAAGCTCGTGCGCCCCTGCATCATCAACTGGAAAGCCTGTTGGATGCGGATTTCCGTACGGGTGTCAATCGAGGATGTCGCCTCGTCGAGGATCAGCATCGGCGGCAGGGTCAGCATCACGCGGGCGATGCACAGCAGCTGCTTCTGCCCCTGCGAAAGGTTGCCGCCATTTTCACCGATCACGGTGTCATAGCCCTGCGGCAGACGCCGGATGAAGCTGTGCGCGTGGGAATCCTTCGCCGCCTGAATAATCTCCTCTTCCGCCGCGTCCGGACGCCCCATGGAAATATTTTCACGGATCGTGCCCGCCCGCAGCCAGGTATCCTGCAGCACCATCCCATAAGCGCTGCGCAGATCATTGCGCTTCAGACTGCGGATATCCCTGCCCTCGATGGAGATGCTTCCATCGTCCACATCGTAAAACCGCATCAGCAGATTGATCATGGTCGTCTTGCCGCAGCCGGTCGGGCCGACAATCGCGACACGCTGCCCAGGGTGTACGGTCAGGTTAAAATCCTCGATCAGAGGAGTATCCTTTATATAGGAAAAGTTTACGTGATCCAGAGTGACCGCCCCAGGGTTGGAGGGCAGCTCTTTCGCCGGTTCGGCATCCGGCTTTTCCGCCTTCGCATCAATCAGCTCAAAGATACGCCCCGCGCAGGCGATCGCGTTCTGCAGCTCGGTCACCACGCCCGAGATTTCGTTAAATGGCTTGGTGTACTGGTTCGCGTAGGACAAAAACGCAGTGAGCTGTCCGACGCTCATCAGGCCTCCCACGACGGAAAGCGCGCCCGTCAGGCCAACTCCTGTATAAACCAGGCTGTTGACAAAGCGTGTACACGGGTTGGTCAGCGAGGAGAAAAAGATTGCGCGCAGAGAATACTGGGAAAGCCGCTCGTTTACCTCATTGAACTGCTCCTGCACGTGCGCCTCCTGCCCATAGGCCTGCACGACCTTCTGGTTCCCAATCATCTCGTCAATCAGCGCAGTCTGCTCGCCGCGGGTCTCTGACTGTTTGCGGAACATCGAATACGTCCGCTTCGCGATGAAATTCGCAACCAGCAGCGACACCGGGGTCAGCACCACCACCACCAGCGTGATGCGCACATTCACCGAAAGCATGAAAAACAGGGTACCCACGATCGTCACGACGCCGGTAAACAACTGGGTAAAGCCCATCAGCAGGCCGTCGGAAAACTGGTCGACGTCCGCGATCACCCGGCTGACCGTCTCTCCAGAGGAATGCGTATCCAGATATCCCAGAGGCAGTATCTCTATTTTTCGAAAAGCCTGTTCGCGCACCTCGCTTGAAACGCGGTAGACGATCCGGTTGTTGAAAATATTCATCAGCCACTGCGAGAGCGCCGTGATGAGGATCGCCGCCGCCATTTTATGCATGATTCCAAAAATCGCCTCAAAGTCCACCTCGCCGGGGCCGATGATGAGATCCACAATCTGGCCGGTCAGCACCGGCAGATAGAGCGTCAGCACGACAGAGAGCACCGCCATAGCCAGTGAAAGCAGCACGATCGGCGCATGCGGGCGGATACACTGCAGCACCCGTTTTAATATTTCCGCCTGTCCGCTTTTCTTTTTCATGAGAGCACCCCCTTGCCTTCCGAATCTGAGCCATCCGAACTTTTCTTGCCCCATGCTCTGTCCCTGCCCGGAATATTTCTTCCAGAGGCTTTAGAAGCCTGTGAACAATCCGTTCCCCGACAATCCGTTTCTCCGTCTGTCTCAGCTTTCGGAAACTGCGAATAATGCGTCTCCTGGTAAACTTCACAGGACTTAAGCAGCTCCTCGTGTGTGCCGATGCCCGCTACATGTCCATCCTCAAGCACGATGATCTTATCCGCATGCGCGATGGATGAGGTGCGCTGTGAGACAATAAAGACTGTTAAATCCCCCTTTTCATTCAGGCTGCGGATCGCCCCGCGCAGCCGCGCGTCCGTCGCAAAATCCAGAGCGGAAGCGCTGTCGTCCAGAATCAGGATCTCGGGATGCCGCACCAGTGCCCGCGCGATTGTCAGGCGCTGCTTCTGGCCGCCGGAGAAATTTCGTCCCTCCTGCTCCACCGCTGCGTCCAGGCCTTTGAGGAGCGCAGCATCCTCTGATTCTTCCTCTCGGGACTTTGCCGCTGAAGGATTCTCGTTTACACGATCTTCTGCTTTTGAGCGAGGAGCCTTTTCTTCCACACGAGTTTCCAGATCTTTCGAATGGGCAATATCTTCCCCTGTTTCGAAAATTTTTTCCCGGGTCTCCCGGCCCTTTGCGAGTACCACATCCTCTGCCTGGGCAGCGCGGATCGCCTCGATGAGATCCTCCTCCGACGCGTCCTCATTTCCCCAGAGCAGGTTGCTGCGGATGGTGCCTTTAAACAGCACCGGCTTTTGCATCACGATGCCGACCTTTTTACGCAGCTCGTCCAGAGGATAATCGCGCACATCCCTGCCGTCGACCTTCACACTGCCGGAGTTCACATCATAAAAGCGCGGAATCAGGCTGACCAGAGAGGTTTTCCCGGAGCCGGTCCCGCCGATGATGCCGATCGTCTCTCCCCGATATGCGGCAAAAGTCAGATCGCTTAAAGCGTCCGCTCCCGCGCCGCGGTAGCGGAAGTTTACATGGTCGAAGGTAACAGCGGCAGCGTCACCCGCACTGCCTGTTATTTCCGTGTTTTCCCGCGTTTTCACCGTCCCCTGTGTCCCCGAAACCGGCTCTTCCATCCCGGCCGGCACCTCGAGCACGCCCTGGATCCGGTTGCCGCAGGCGATCGCCTTGGTCACAGTAATAATCAGATTGGCCAGCTTCACCAGCTCGACCAGAATCTGCGACATATAGTTGACCAGCGCCACAACACTGCCTTGTGTAATCACCCCGGCATCCACGCGCGAAGCACCGACATACAGCAGCACGACCAGCCCCATATTGATAACCACATAGGTCATCGGGTTCATCATTGCCGAAATGCGCCCGGAAAGCAGCTGGGCTTTCACCAGCAGTCCGTTTTTTCCTTCAAAGTCCCTGATTTCCTCCGGTTCCCGGCAGAAAGCCCGGATCACGCGCACGCCCAGCAGATTTTCCCGGGTCAGGCGCACGACCGCGTCCAGACGCTCCTGCACGCGCCGATACATCGGGATGCTGATCAGCATAATGCCAAACACGATCACGCACAAAATCGGTATTACAACCACAAAAACAAACGCCGCCTTCACATCAATCGTAAACGCCATGATCATCGCGCCAAACACGATGAAAGGCGAACGCATGAAAAGCCGCAGAAACAGATTCACACCCGACTGCACCTGGTTGATATCGCTCGTCATCCGCGTGATCAGTGTGGACGTCCCGATATCGTCCTGCTCCGTAAAAGAAAGCGCCTGTACATGCGCAAACAGTATCTCGCGCAGCTTCGCAGAAAATCCAACCGCCGCCTTTGCGGAAAAATACTGCGCCGTAACCGCGCATACCAGGCCGATCACGCCCAGCGCGACCATCAGCAGGCACATGCGCAGGATATAGGCCGTGTCCTGATTTTTGATACCCACATCAATGATACGCGCCATCACCAGAGGCACCAACAGCTCAAAGGAAGCCTCCAGCAGCTTAAACAAAGGTGCGCAGATGGATTCCTTCCTGTAAGCTTTCATATATTTTAACAGTTTCCACATTTCACAAATTCTCCCAAAAAACCGCAACCATCCCCTCTGTTTCTCTCATGACTCAGCATCCGTCTGCCATCCCTTACACAGATCCACCCAGGTATGGCTGCCGGAAAAACGTTCCAGCTCCTCCATCGTCACCTCGATCGCACTGTTCGAGCTTCCGGCAGCCGGGAACACTGTCTCAAACCGTTTCAGCGAAACATCCAGAAAAATCTCAGTACCCTCCTTCACCCCAAACGGGCAGACACCGCCGATGACGTGTCCGATCAGTTCCGTCACCTGCTCGCCCTTTAGCATTTTCGCCTTTGTATGAAAATAATGCTTGTATTTGCTGTTGTCCACCTTCGCGTCACCGGCAGCGACGATCAGAACCGCGTGAAATTTCTTTATTTCTCCGGCCGGTTCACTCGCAGCGGAAGCCTGTCCGGGCTGCCCTTTTTGTCCATCCTCCATCTGTCCGTTTGCCCCATCTGCGTCCGGCACCAGAAACGACAGGGTCTTCGCAATCCGCGCAGGCTCACAGCCCACCGCCTCTGCAGCCAGCTCTACCGTAGCGCTTGACACCGGAAATTCAAGAATCCGCTCCTCGGCGTTCCATTTCTTTAAATGCTCTCTCACAATCTCTATTGACATAATCTAATATTCCTCCTGCCGCCCTTTTTATCCAGAGCAACCCATATGTTACCATTTTAGCAAATTACTGTCAACGTGGAACTGTCTGGTTCCAGAGTTGATTCTATTCTCAAATGAACAGAGCAGGTAATGGAGAAGTCTCCAACCTGCCCTGAATAACATGTCCCATTTGTTTCCCATGAGCCACGCATCTAAAGCTGCATGGATTCATTATTACTCTTCGAACCGCTTAAATTATCGTATTTAAGCAAAACGATCACCTAAACCACCGCTTCGATCAGTATCCGGTCTCCCAAAACGAGTTCTTTTAACCCGATTGTTTTCTTTTTATTAAAGTTAAAGCTGAGCATATAGCCTTTCTTCAGATGGAAATAATCCAGATATTCAGCGAGCTGCGCTTCTCCGCGCTCGTTGTATGCATTTCCCCGCCACACCTTTAATTCGATCACGAATTGCTCTCCATGGTAATCAATTACCAGATCGGTTCGCTCCCGGTTGCGGGTTTCTGCTTCTACGTAGCAGTGTCCTTCCCCATTGATGATGGGTTTGAGAAACAGCATAAAATAGCGTCTCCCGGCGTCTTCAAGGAAGGTTTCATCCTGATCGCCATACAGGTCATCAAAGCTCTCCACAAATCGTTCCAGAATCCGCCGGACATTTAAATGGCCGCCTGTGACGAACTGATTCTTTTCCCGCAGAGCAGCGTCATAAATCCTGCTGGTATCGTATTCGTCGGACATGAACCAGTTATAAAGGACGGTTTCGAAAATCCGGTTATAAATGACAGCCATCCCATTTTCATTGCGGATAAAGCCGAACATGGCGGCAATTTCAATCGCATCATTCATCGCCGTAAACGGTACTGGCCTGCCGGTGAACAGCAGGGCGTATAGTACATTTCGCAGCTTTGGATAATCTATCAGTTTTCCTTTCAGGGATAAAAACAGTGCGTTTGTCTCATTTTCCAGAAGCTTTACGGCCTCCAGAAGTCCCTGTCCGGTCCAGGCATCCGGCTTGCCCGGAAAATCATCTCGTCCGGCGATTGTTTCATCCATGAGCTTGCACAGCCTGGATACGAGATAGGGGTATCCGGAGGTATAGTCATAGATCAGCCCTGCCATCTTGTGTATATCCATATCGGTGTGCCAGTCAGACTCATAGTCCCTTAGCATCCCGGCAATATCTGCGACGGAAAAACTCATATCGACGTTGAAATCAGCAGAAATATTCCAGGGCGAATTGGTTTTATGTTCTTCATGTGGAATCGCCCCCTCCCTATCGGTCGGCGGCAGGTCGCGCCCATCATTAGAAAAACGCTCCGCGTTGGATGGGCGCTCCGGTCGAATTTTTTGCCGGATATATCTGATATCATAGACGCCTGCCAGAATGACCGACCAGATGGCGGGAACTCTCGGCCTTTTCAGATAGTATGCCCGCAGCTGAGCAAGAAAGTCGATAAATACCTGGTTATTGGTTGCAGTATCCACTTCATCAATGATAAGGACAATCCTTTTATCCGACATGCCGCACCATGACTTGATCACTCTGAAAAACGCGTTAAGGGAATTGACCCTGGCCGTTTCCTCGGAAAAAGCCAAAAGCCGCTCTTCGATCTCCTCTGGAAAAACATCGACAGAGTCTAGAAGTTCGCCGGCAAGTGCAGCTACGAAGCTTTGCTCATTTTTAAATGAAAGGACTCCCATAGTCTGAAAATCCAGGCTGATCACGATATAGTCACTTTTCAGGTAATCAGCGAGCGCATTCAGTGTAGTTGTCTTGCCGAATTGTCTTGCCCGGTTAATCGTAAAATAATCGCCGTTATCTACCATTATTTTTACTGCTTCCAGCCGCGACCGGATATCCACCATATAATGAACTTCCGGCCGGCAGGCGCCGTTTACGTTAAAAATCTTTGCCAATTGTCTGCCCCCTTTCTTTTTCACCAGAGTGTATTCTTTTGGACAGAGTATAACATATGTATTTCCTTTTTACCATATTTAATTTCTGAGTTGCATCGGGCAAAAAGAAGGAACACGCTTTCGCGCATTCCCCTTTTCTTTAGCACTGCCGCGCTCTTTTTCGTTTCAGCCCTGCTGCTCCTCGTAGATCTCCTGAAGCAGCGCCATCGTGTTCGTGAAGTTCATATTAACCGGGTATGTTTCGCTGCGGTAGGAATGATCCATGTAAAAATAAATCTCGCTCCCTTCATTGTTGTAAATATCCTCAAAGGAAACTGTTTTCAGATCCTCCCGATAGGCTTCCACCAGATCAGAAAGTCTGGAAAGAGGCACCGATATATCAACCGACAGATAGGATTCTATATAGAAGCTTCCCTCATCGATGTCGTCTGCGTCGAGCGCTTCCGTGTCAGTAAGGTCTGCACCTTCCTCCCCGGAGTCTGTATCCGCCGCTGCATTTATGTCCGCCCCGGCATCCGCAGAACCTTCAACTTCCACATCTGTTTCGCCATCCCCAGCCTCTGCGGCATCTGTATCTGTCTGGCCGTCCGCGGCTGCCCCGATGTCTGTTTCCGCCACAATATCTGTTTCCGCCTCAACGTCCGCAGCCGCCCCGGTATCTGTTTCCTCCTCAACATCCGCAGCCGTTTCCGCGACCACCGCTCCCTCGATCATCTCAATCTCGCTGATTCCATAAACAGAAGCCCAGACACTGGTGATTTCGCTCATGATTTCCTCGTCCCAGGAGCAGATGGAAAAATACTGATTGCGGAATTCCTCCTCGTCTATCAGCTCATTCATTACTTCACAGTAAAGATCTGTATCCACCAGATAGTAACGGTAAACCTCTTTTCCGTTTTTCAGATAATATTTGATATAGACGCTGCTCACATTCCCATTATAAATCTCGGAGGAATGGCCATATTGCCGGACTTTTTCCACGCCATTTTCTGCCAGCTCGTAGATTCCGGCGAAATCCTCCCATTCCACCTGATCCAGATAGTCCTTTTCAGAGGTTGCATAAGCGATATCCCCATTTTCATCGTAGCAGATATAAGTACTATAGAGTGAAGACGATACGGACATGGCCGCGAGCTCGTCTTCCGAAGGCAGATACGTATTGAAGCCCATCAGATCAAAGCGGAAGGTGAAAAAGACCGCGCAGGCGATTACAGCCGCTATCGCAAACTGCCATATGTGGGAAAACACCTGCCGGATATCCACGCGGTAGATAAATTCAATGATCATACTCGCGAGTGCCCCGAACAACAGAATAAAAACCACCTCAAAGAAGACCGCCTCTGTCAGTTCAAACGCGATCAGTCCGGCTACCAGAGACACCGGCACCGTGACCATCACCTTGATGACAGGCTCCAGCACTCCAAAGGCAAGCGCGGACCCGGCCACCTCTGTTTTGCGGATACGGTAAAGTGCCAGCGCAATCAGTGTCAGCACAACTGTGATTGCGACGACCTGGCAGAGGTCTCCCGGCGTAGCCAGTCTGCCCGTCGTACCTCTCGCGCCATGCCCGGTTGAATACAGGCACCAGGCCCAGGGAGAGGTAAACCGCATCCACGAATTACTGAAATCGTATCCGTCCGCCATCTGTGTACTCAGAAACTCACTGGCCAGAGATTCAGCAAAAATCCTGCATACCGGAAGATAACCCCCAAACGCGCCGATTGCCAGAAAGGCGGTCAGCAGATTTCCCGCCAGCATCATTGCCAGCAGCGTCGCGGAATAGCTGCACAGATAAAACAGAAGCCCCTGCAGGCTTGCCAGCACGATTTCCAGTGCAACCGCTCTGGTAAGCGCCCCGTAAAACAGCCCGACGAACAGCACCAGGATCTGGCTGATCAGATAGGCGGGGGCAAAGGTCAGAAAGCTGCTCAGGCATTTCGCGGCAAACAGCTCCTCTCTTTTCAGGGAAAGGCTGTGGTAAAAGTCCTGCTTCACCTGAGAAAAAATATAAGAAAACGCAGCCAGTGCGCCGATGGCTCCCAGAGCCAGGATCAGGGCGGTGTTTTCCGCATGCCCCAGCCCGACGTGCCGGGCAAACTGCTCCAGGGCACTGTAATCGGCTGTCCCGTTGCGTGTCACCTGATTTTGCCGGATCGCCATCGACATCAGCGCCCGAAACGGCAGCACCAGTACAAAGGCCGTTATCTGCACCGCCAGCAGCCAGTTCAGCTGACGCATTTCTCCCCGGACGAGTTTAAAAAACGAGATTTTTGATGTCATAACCCGCCACCTCCGTTTCACTGATAAAAATCTCCTCCAGGGTGAGCGGCAGTATCTCCGAAAACAGCGGCTGCCGCGCCTGAATTTTCCAGTCAATCTCATCATAGCTGCCGCGCACCACGATTGTCAGAAGGGAGCCTCGTTTCTCCTTCTGCAGCACCGTCAGCTCCTTAAGCAGCGCCTCCTCGTCCGCCGCGTCCGGGATCACACACTGAATCTTGTGGATGCCCAGCTTCATCTCATCGAGATCCTTTGCAAACAAAATCCCGCCCTTGTGCAGCAGCCCGACAAAGTCACAAATATCCTCGATCTCCCGCAGACTGTGGGAGGCGATCACCGGCGTAAACTTCCTGCTTAAGATTTCCGACGCAAACAGGCTTTTGACCGTCTGGCGCATCACCGGGTCAAGTCCGTCAAAGGTCTCATCACAGAGCAGATACTCTGTATTCGCGCAAATCCCAAGCAGTACCGACACCTGCTTTTTCATTCCTTTTGAAAAGGTCGAAAGCTTGCGCTTAGGATCCAAGTCAAATTTCCCCAGCAGATCGTCAAAGCGTGCACTGTCAAACCCTGGATATGCAATTTTATAATAATCCCGCATCACATTGGCAGTAGCATTAGGAAAAAACATCGCCACATCCGGGATAAAGCAAATCTTCCTCTTCGCGAGCGGATTCTCCCACACCGGGATGTCATCAATCAGCACCTGGCCGTCCTCCGCCTTCAGTACCCCGGCAATCACACGCAGCAGCGTACTCTTTCCCGCTCCGTTCGTGCCGACCAGCCCGAAAATACACTTCTCTCCAATCTGCGCGTCCACCTCATTGAGCGCCACGATATCCCCGAAGCGCTTTGTCACATGTTCAATCTGAATCATACTTCGACACCCCCGTTTCATAGAATTCTCTGGCCTTTTCCAGAAAATCCTCACACGCGATATCCAGCTCCTTTCCCTGATTCACCAGATCATTCAGGCTGCGGAACACACTCTCCTGCTTCTTCTGCTTCATCAAAGCTCCGTTTCCCGACACAAAATTCCCCCGTCCCTTAACCGGATATATATAGCCCTGCTGCTCCAGCACACTGTAGGCCTTCTGTATCGTATTTGGATTAATGGAGAGCTCCATCGCGAGGGAGCGCACTGATGGCATCTGGCTGTCCGGCTCCAGGACGCCGTTCACGATCAGATTTTCAAACCCCTCCACGACCTGTTCATAGATCGGACGGCGGTTCTGCAAATCAATACCAATCATCGCTTCCCATCCTTTCCTGCTCTTTTTTCCTTCATATATTTAGTTCATTCAAAACAGCCCCTGTCGGCAAACTTCTGCGGTACTGCACTACCGCGAGAAGCAAGTGATGATTCTGTTATAATTGCATCGACAATCCCGACTGTACTAACCTCACTAATACGCTTGGACGATACCATGGGAAGATACATCTGTCAACCAGGTTAAGAAAAAGATAAGAAAATCGGTAACGCCCCGACCATTTAAGTTCGCTTCGCGAAGGGGCGGGGCTGAAAAAAGGCTCCGACCACTCCTGCGATCAAAGCCTCTCTTACTACCTGTTTTTTCACATTTCCTGCAATTCATCATCCAGAAGCTCGTCATGAACATATTCCGCCCAATATTCAACCGAATCATGCATTGCCAGCTCCGAGTCCATTTTCAATGCAATTGATAAATAAGAGCTGCACACTGCCGTCTCCGCCTCATATTTAGTCAATCCATAACTGTCCACCAATTCTTCTACAACATATTTTTTAAAATTCCTGACCTGTAAGGTTTCCATCATGCTTCACCTGACCTTTCTCTCACTTATTCTATCACAGCTACATTTGATTATGCAAGATAATGATTTCTTTGTATGAAAAGAAATCTGATAACCGTAAGATCGTAAAGAATCCGGCAATAATTCAGAATAATTTACTTCCTCCGCTTTTCGTTTCCCCTTCTTGATCTCATAAACAATAGACGATATACTACTATCCGCAATCTCTCCACAAACGACATCATACCTGTTGTCCAGATTATGATCTCTTCCAGCCATGACTGACAACAAAGCTTTTCCGCATCGGTTTATCAATATAAACTCGCACCATTCCTGATTCGCATTATTAAACTCTTTCTTTATCAATGAAGCAAAACGTACATCATCGACCTCTATAGCAACGATTCGAGCTCTTGCTGCGTTTCCTTCTGATTTTAATAATGCGCGTTTTTTTGCTTTCTCAATATCAGGTGTTGTGTAAAACCCTGCTCCAAAATCAAGTTTTTTCTGACTTTTTCCAAGATCGATCCCCTGTTTACAGATATTAGCTGCAGAGTTCAAGTCAGTTCCATGATATAAAATCACTATATATCCTCCCTTTATTATTTTTCATATATAATACTACATTTTATATATAATTTCAACTGTTAATTATGTGTATATAATATTTATTTTGTCTAAGATATTCTCAATCCTTTATCAAAACACAATTTATAAAATCCAGGAACAAAAAAAGGCTTCGACCACTCCTGTGATCAAAGCCTTTTGACAAATTATAATGGACCTGAAGGGATTCGAACCCTCGACCTCTCGGATGCGAACCGAACGCTCTCCCAGCTGAGCTACAAGCCCATATAAGTGGAAGTAAGGAGGCTCGAACTCCTGACCTTTCGCGTGTGAGGCGAACGCTCATCCCAGCTGAGCTATACTTCCTTCTGTTCCTTTTTGAACGCTGTTCTTGCGCCGAACAGTTTTCATTATACACATTTTTTTATAAATTTCAATAGTAATTTTTATTTTTTCCGTTTTTTTCAGAGCTTTTTTTCCAGAACTTCTCCGGGACACTTTTTCTAAAAGCTTTTTTCTGGATCACTATTTTCTGATACCTTTCACTCACAGTGTCCTTTACAATGCCCGCAGTCGCCGCCGCACTGGAAGGATTTTCCGGCTTTTTTATCTTTGATCATGCTCCTGATGATGAGCGCTACGATCACGACCAGGATGCCGCCAACGAGTAATGTCCCCATAGGATGTCCTCCTTTCTGTATTTATACTCTTTTCGTTCCCTTTTCAATAGTGCGCAGTCTTTCTTTCATTCAATAAACCTGTTGCGCACAAATTTTTTGCTCCCTTCGGGTATCATTATGCAATTCAGGGCGGGGCAATGCCCCGCCCCCCAGCCAAACTCATTTTACCAGATCAAATCACAAACTTATAAAACTCAGAGCTTTAGTTCGCCGCCCGCGCTGCTGCGCCTGCCTTTACCGGCTCTTTATTGGGATCCGGACGGAACAGCATGTACAGGAAGAGTACTACAATCGCGAGCGCCACGATCGTGAAGATGCCGAAGCCGCACTCACCAGTCGCCAGACCGGCCAGCTGATATACAACCAGAGATACCAGATAAGCGAAGCCGCACTGATAACCGATCGCGAACCAGAACCATTTCATGTTGTTCATCTCACGCTTAATCGCGCCCATAGCCGCGAAGCACGGTGCGCACAGCAGGTTGAAGAGCAGGAAGGAAAATCCGGCTGCTACTGATGAACCACCTGTAACAAACGCAGCCTGCATGTTCTGCCATACGGTGCCGTCACCGTTCGCGTAGAGGATACCCATCGTACCTACGATGTTCTCCTTTGCCACGAGACCGGTGATGGAAGCCACGGTCGCCTGCCAGTTGCCCCAGCCCTGCGGAATGAAGATCCAGGAGATCGCTCCGCCGATGGCTGCCAGGATACTGTAGTCGATTTCATCTTCAGCAAGCATACGGAAGCCATCTTCCGCAAATCCAAAGTAAGTCGTGAACCAGATCACGATGGTCGAAAGCAGGATGATCGTGCCGGCTTTCTTGATGAAGGACCAGCCGCGCTCCCACATACTGCGCAGTACCGCGCTGACCTTCGGCCAGTGGTATGCCGGAAGCTCCATGACGAACGGAGCCGGATCGCCGGAGAACATCTTCGTCTTTTTCAGAATGATACCGGAACAGATGACTGCCGCTACACCGATGAAATAAGCCGCAGTAGCGATCAGCGGATTGCCTCCGAGGAGTGCGCCCGCTACCATCGCGATAAACGGAACCTTTGCACCGCAGGGGATGAAGGTCGTGGTCATGATCGTCATCCGGCGGTCTTTTTCATTTTCAATTGTACGGCTTGCCATGACGCCCGGCACGCCGCAGCCCATGCTGACCAGCATCGGGATGAAGGACTTTCCGGAAAGTCCGAATCTGCGGAAGATACGGTCCAGGATGAATGCGATACGTGCCATATAGCCGCAGTACTCAAGGAACGCCAGCAGGATAAACAGCACCAGCATCTGCGGAACGAAGCCAAGCACCGCGCCGATACCTGCCACAATACCGTCAAGCACCAGACCGGAGAGCCAGTCCGCGCAATTCAGCGCGTTCAGCGCGCTCTCAAAGAGCATCGGGATACTCGGAACATATACACCATAGTCTCCCATCTCAGGAGCAGTGTACTCATATGCCGCGTACACTTCTGCCGCCGCGGTCAGATCCTCGTAGGTTGCTTCCGCGTCAGAAACCTCCAGAGTCTCCTCATCTTCCACAGTATACGCCGCTACGGAGGATTCGTCAAACATCGCGATCAGTTCATCAAGAGCTTCTGCCGCCGCGTCCGCGTCATATTCTTCAGATTCCTCATCGAGTGCCTCCGCGATTGCATCCACGTCCATGCCCTGCTCTGCTGCGTAATCTACAAATCCGGTCACTACCTCTGCCGCGCCCGCGTACTCTTCGTCCGCTTCGCTCCAGGCCGAGGTGCCGATGCCGAAGAGATGGAAACCATCGCCGAACAGATTGTCATTTGTCCAGTCAGTCGCTGCCGCACCGATGGTCGACATTGCGATATAGTAAACGAGGAACATGACCAGTGCGAAGATCGGGAGTGCCAGGATCCGGTTGGTCACGATCCGGTCGATCTTGTCAGAGGTCGTCAGCTTTTCCTTCGCCGCCACCTTTTTCACACATTTATCAATAATGGAAGAAATGTAGGCATAACGCTCGCTCGTGATAATACTCTCGGTGTCATCGTCAAACGCATCCTCGAGTGCCTTGATTTCCGCGGACACATCCGGCGCGCTTTTCATCTGCTCCGCGATTTTGCTGTCCTTCTCCAGAAGCTTGATCGCGTAGAATCTCTTCTGAGGATCTGCAACGCTGCTGCCAAGCTTCTCTTCGACCTTCTCTATCGCATCCTCTACCTCATCCGCGAACTTATGTACACGTGAAACTGCCTTCTTAGAATTAGCCGCCGCGACCGCCTTTTTCGACAGCTCGTCGATGCCGGTGCCCTTCATGGCGGAAATCTCGACGACTTCACATCCCAGACTCTTAGAAAGTGCCTTCGTATTGATCTTGTCTCCGCTCTTTTCAACAAGATCCATCATGTTGACCGCGATGACCACCGGAATTCCCAGCTCGATCACCTGCGTGGACAGATACAGGTTTCTCTCAATATTGGTGCCGTCCACGATATTGATGATCGCGTCCGGGTGTTCATTAATAATGTAATTTCTCGCTACGACCTCCTCCAGCGTATAGGGGGAAAGGGAATAAATACCCGGAAGGTCCGTGATCTCGACATCCTTCTGACCTTTGAGCTTTCCTCCCTTTTTCTCAACTGTTACGCCGGGCCAGTTGCCCACATACTGGTTGGAACCCGTCAGCGCGTTGAACAATGTCGTCTTACCGCAGTTCGGGTTGCCCGCAAGTGCAATTTTAATCGCCATTCTCTTCTCCTTCTTTCTTCGCTGCCATCCGGACAGCGCCCATGTGTTTTCCTTACCGGCTCCGCCGGATTTCCGTCCCACAGCCATTCGGGATCGCGTCCACAGAGCGGGTCGGATTTTGCCATCCTAATAAAAATTTTGATACCCTAATATATGTCATAACTATCTAATATATATCCGGATATTCTAATATAAGTCTGTCAGGTCTAACCCTTATGTAAAAAAATATACGCTGCCGTCACGAAACCTGGATCATCTGCGCGTCCTCTTTACGGAGGGACAGCTCGTACCCTCTCACCGTGACCTCGACCGGATCGCCGAGCGGCGCAACCTTGCGAACAAAGACCTCCACGCCCTTTGTGATGCCCATGTCCATGATCCGTCTCTTTACAGGACCGTCGCCGGTGATCTTCTCCACCCGGACAGTCTCTCCTACCGTAGTGTCTTTCAATGTTTTCATAATATCCTCCATTCTTCAGACCAGAATATGGTTGGCCATTTCTTTGCCAATCGCGACGCGGGAATCCTTGACATTTACAATCAGGCTCCCATTTACCTCAGAAATGATCGAAACGGCTCCGCCTACGACAAATCCAAGGCGTTCCAGAAACAGCCTGGTCTCTTCTTTCCCGCCGATCTTTCTGATGATTTTTTCCTCTCCTGTCTTTGCCATGCCAAGCGGCATCTCATCGTCCCCTTTCCACAGTCCGCCACGTCTCCTGTCCGCTCCCCGGCATAAATGAGATATCCCGCAAGATATCAGTATCTCCGTGCAGCAGAAGCTGACAGGCAGTTATTTCCCTGGTTCGAGGTTAGTATACTCTAACATTTTAGGTACGTCAAGCGGTTTTTTACAGATAAAATTTCAAAATGTTTTTCTTTACGCATTTCTGATTTGATGCTATACTGGTGCTAATACTGTAAGAATGTCGTAGCTGTTCAGGACAGTACCTCGCGCCTGCCGCGAAGTACGTATGAATGTATACAGCATGTGAAGGTACTGAACAGTTATAAAATATCATCGTATTGTGAGGTAATAAAATGAGTGCAACAAACGAATCCGCTGAAAATTATCTGGAAACGATCCTCATTCTGAGCGAACGGCTCCCGGTGGTGCGTTCCGTCGACATTGCGACAGAGCTTGGATTTAAAAAATCGAGTGTCAGCATCGCGATGAAGAACCTCCGCGCCAAAAACCACATCGTCGTTTCGGACGCCGGCTTTATCACACTGACAGAGTCCGGACGCGCGATCGCAGAGGAGATTTATGAACGCCATAAGTGGATTTCCGCCTGGCTGATCTCTCTCGGCGTCAATGAAAAGACAGCCACGGAGGACGCCTGCAAGATTGAGCATGTGATCAGCCGTGAGAGCTTTGACGCGATCAGGACGCATATTCAGCTCACATCCTGAAAGCAAAGGTCTGTTTTCCCAAAAGAATTCATAGGATTTTAAAAACCTCCTCCTTAGGAACTGGAGTGTGAATCCTGTGGGTTCTTTTTTCATTTCACCCGCTCTCCGGGAAGATTATTCAAACATCATCATTCAGGCTTCTTCGCTGCCGGAGCGGCCAGGGTTGGCGGCATCCTCCGATCCGGCAGCAAAAACCGCCGCACAAATCGCCGCGCAGATCCGTGAGCTTTTGCAGGATTCCGGCTATGACTTTTTCTCGTCCCTGGCCTCATCAACCGATGGACCGGCTGTCTCTGCCCTGGCAGAAGGTGGGCGCGTTGACTCTGCCACGGCAGAAGCCGACCGGGCTGACAGCTTCATTCAGAAGGTCAACCAGCAATATTCCATTCTCTATGTCCCACTGTCAGAGCATCTCTCCACGGTCGGGGAGATCGGCTATCCGGCCGTCCCCAAGCTTTTTACAGAGATGAATGTGGTGAGCCTGGAGGCAGCCGGCATTCTGCCTGTCCGCATCCGGCCGTCTCTGGACTTATCAGGCGCCGGGGTGCTGGTCGGCATTCTGGATTCCGGAATTGACTACACGCACCCGGCCTTTCGGAACGCGGACGGCACAACCCGGATCCTGCGGCTCTGGGATCAGAGCGATGAGCGGGGCACACCGCCTGACGGAATTTCCTACGGCACAGAATACACGAATGCGCAGATCAACGCGGCGCTGTTTTCCGGCAATATAGCTGTGCACGAAGAGCCATCATATCCCGCTCCAGTTCAGCAAGACTCACAGATAAATGCCGTTCTGCTTCCCCGGACTGACCCGCGAGGACATGGCACTGCGGTTGCCGGGATCGCCTGCGGAAGCGCGGAAGCCGGGGAAGGCTTCACCGGAGTCGCGCCTGCGGCCAGCATTGCGTTTGTGCGGCTGAAAGGAGCGAAGCAATACCTGCGTGATTATTTTCGGATCCCGGATGGTGCCGTCGCTTACCAGGAGGACGACCTGATGCTTGGCGTCCGCTATCTGCTTGACTGTGCCCTGCGGCTTGGCATGCCGCTGGTCATCTGCGTACCGCTCGGGAGCAGCCAGGGAGGGCACACTGGTCATACGCCTCTGGAAAATGTGCTGAATGCCGCGCTTTATGAACCTGGCATATGTGCCGTCACCGGTACCGGCAACGAGCTCGGATATGACCACCATTACGAGGGCAGTCTGCGCCCGGAAAAGGAATTTGAAGATGTGGAGCTGCTCATAGACGAAGAGACGAATGGGTTTTCGGTGGAGCTCTGGGCAGATGCGCCGGATCAGTATTCACTCGGATTTACTTCGCCTCTCGGCGAGACCATTTTGCCCGTGCCTCCCGCCATCGGAACCTCTCGGGACTTTTTCTTTTTGCTGGAAAACAGCCGGATTGCCCTCACCTGGGCTGCGGAAAATCCGCCGGATGCGTCTTTTATCATTCTGATCCGTTTATTCGACCCGACTCCGGGTATATGGCGCATCCGCATCGGCAGTCCCGGATATGAAAATGGGACATTCCACCTGTGGCTGCCCGCCGAAGGTCTTGTCAGTCCGCAGATCCGTTTCCTTGCATCAAATGCGGACACCACCCTCGTCATTCCCTCCTGCGCCCCGTCCGTACTTGGTGTCGGCACCTGGAACGCGTATGACTATAGCCTTTATCTGCATTCCGGGCGGGGATACACGCGTAACGGACTGGTAAAGCCAGACTTCGTCTCCCCCGGGGTGCGCGTGACCTGCCCTGCATCCGGGGGCGGCTACTCCTCTCTCACCGGCTCGAGCGCGTCCGCGGCACTCACCGCCGGTGCTGCCGCTCTTCTTATGGAAAGCGGTCTGAAGCAGAATCCTGCGCGTCTGTTTTCCGCTTCGGAAATCAGGGATCTGATTCTGCGGGGAGTCCGGCAGAGTCCTTCCCGGTCGTACCCGGATAAAGCCTGGGGATGGGGAATCCTGGATGTCTATGGAATTTTTGAATCCCTGCTAACCTGACATTCCTTTTGCTCAAACGGTCAGGAAACAGACACAAATGTTATAAGAGCCGCCCTGCGCCAGTACGGACATATGTCAGCAGAAACCTTGGAAAAATAAAGAAGCATACGCACACATTCCGAGCATGCTCATACAATAGAGTGTAAATCAATTTTCGGAGGACTACGAAAATGAGTGATCTGGCAGCTGGTAACTGCGGATGCGGTTGCGGATGTGAAAGCGGGAGCGGAAATTCTATTCTCTGGATTCTGATCCTTCTGATTCTCTTTAACGGCAATGGATGCGGCAGTTCCTTCGGCGGTGACAACTCCTGCCTGTGGGCCATCATCCTGCTCTGCTGCTGCGGCGGCAATTCTCTATGCGGAGGCGGCTGCGGCTGCTAAACCCGGAAAGCGCGCAGGGTATGCCATGCCCTGCGCACCCTGGCGGTCGAAGAGAAGGCGGTGGGGCGTGGGCATCCCACGCTTCGCATGGGATATGTCCTCGCCCGGCCATGTGCGTAACAAAAACACGCCGACAACCCGAAAGGCTGTCGGCGCGCAACTCTTCAGTAATCGGATAGGGGAGTCCTCCCGCTCCGCCTGATTACTCTTCCGCTGTAAGCGTATTCAGATAATCATCAAGCGCGGCTGTATCTACCGTATAGGTCGGCAGATCCACCGTCGTGGAATCACCGGACGTCCCGGTATAATTATATACGGAAAAGCCGACCCAGACTACGACCAGAACAGCAACCAGTCCCATGCCAAGCTTCGTCAGCATCCACTGACGTTTCTCCTTTTTGATAATCTTTGCGCGATTCTTTTTTTCCTCTTTATAGCGGTCAACCTTTTCCTGGCTCATGTATAATGCCTCCTGATCCTTTTCATTCTGGTAAAAGCGTCGCTGATACCAATCATACGCGCGACGCACATCTTTTAACAGTATACACGATTCTGAGGAAATTTCAACAGTTTTTTCATCAAATCACAACAATCACGCCTCCATCATTGGCATACATGGTCGATATGCCTGCGGTATCAAGGAAAATCACGCCTTTTACAGGGATCCGCTTCGTGATCGCCTCAAGCACCATGCGTCCCCGCTCGGGGCAGTTGCAATGGGACAATGCCAGAATCTTCTCCGCCGGATTTTCCACCTGTTCAACAATATAATCGACCATCTTTACCAGAGCCTTGTTGATCCCGCGCGCCTGGTCGAGCTGGATGATCGTACCTTCCGGCGTTGCAGCACAAACCGGCTTGATTTTCAGAGCCGACGCGAAGAAAGCCTTGATGTTGCTGAGACGGCCGTTTTTGCGCAGCGTCTCCAGATTTTCCAGCACAAAGTACGTATTCTGTCCGGCGATATAAGCCTCGACCGACTCTACAATCTCTTCGAAAGGCATCCCGGCAGATTCACATTCCTGAATCTTTGCCGTAATCAGTGTCTCCCCGACCGATGCGGAGCGGGAATTAAACACATGAATCTGAAGCGGGGAGTCCTCCTCCGCGAGCAGATCCCTGGCAAGCACCGCACTGTTGCAGGAGCCGCTCAGCTCGGCGGAAAGTGTCACGGCATAGGCTCTCTTTTCTGCTTTTTCAAAGGATTTTTTATAATAATCAGGGGAAGGGCACGCCGATTTGGGACAATTCGGGCTTTCGGCAATTTTTCGAAGAAAGTCAGCCTGGTCAAAGCTGTCATCATCAACGAACGAAAAATCATCCACCTGCATGGTAAGCGGTGCGGAAATGATGCGTTTGTCCGCTTTCATATCCTCCGTCCGTTCCCCGCAGCTGTCCATCACGATCACATATTCCATAAATAATCCTCCAGTAACACGTTTTTCATTCTTTCACTACGTAGTTTTTAAGTCTACGTTCATCATAGCACAATCTATCCTGCTTGAAAAGAGGGTTTTTGCTTTTCACACAAATTTTATAAATAGAGGTTTCGTAACTGTGAAGGTACTGAACAGTCAGGAATTTTTCTATTGCACGCGGGCGGCTTCTTCATGTATAATGTGAGCCGAAGAAATTTACGGCGCTTGCGCCAGGAAATTTCGAGGGTCAACGAGCAACGCAGTTGCGAGTATGAGGTGAGCCGAAGGGATTCTCGCTGCTTGCAGCAGAGAATCACGAGGCCGGGCGAGCAGCTATGCTGCGAGTACGAAAGTGACCGGAAAAAATTTACGGCGCTTGCGCCGGGAAATTTCGATGGTCAACGAGCAACGCGGTTGCGAGTATGAGGAATCCGCGCTGCCTCATTTATTATAGAAGAAACAAAGGAGATCCCCTTATGCGTTCTTTCCAGATACTGGACACCCTGGGTTTTATGAAAAAGCTTCTGACGGATGATGCTTTTGACACATTTCTGCTTTCGGAAGCGTCCATTACTACCTTCGCCACGTTTCAGATCGACGGCAGGTTTCATCCGGACTATTTCAATACTGCCGAGCAGGAGCAGCTTTCAGCTGAAAAATGCGGTTTTACGCTTTGGAAGCGTGTGCGTCCTTTCTTTTTTGAGCTGACCAGAGGGAAACACACTCCTCTGAAATTCCGGGTAGTCTTCCGTCTTGCCCCCTACAATGTTGAAAAGCTGATCTCGCAGAGCGGTCTGTCTATCCAGGCGGACCAGGTGGACGGATTGTTTCTGAATATCAATTTTGATGGAAAAGCGCTCTGCTGTGTCAGCGGAGTCTCCATGAAGCTGTTTGCGCTGGATAAGACGCTGGATCACGCCTGGGATGACATGCTGGAAAAATTTTTCCGGCATGAGCAGATACCGTTTCTGATTGAATAAAGGCTGCAGCAAATACCCGTGCAGGCTAGTCATGAGGATGGACCTGCTCTGCGACGCTTTGCTTCGCGGGCATAGCAAATCATTTCTGGCAGCTATTTTTATAGAAGCCTTACGGATTGTTAGCACTCACCAAAAATGAGTGCTGATTTTTTTCTTGACATTTTGTTCTAATGGTATTATCATGTGTTCAGTTTTACGGAAGAGCGATGATGAATCCGCTTTCCACATGTTAACTGCAGATCAGATGTCCCGCTGCCGCGGCCGGAGGATGGTTCCAGGTCACACCCAGACAAAATCTACGATGTTTTCCAGTCTGCAGATGTGACTTGTAACGGAGAATGCGCAGTATGACGGAGATAAACACATTTTACACTTTTATTTAAGTAAGGAGCGATGTATCATGAGTAAAAAATCAGGTAACCTTTCCATCAACAGCGAGAACATTTTTCCCATTATCAAAAAATGGCTGTATTCCGACCATGACATTTTTGCCCGCGAGGTAATTTCAAACGGCTGCGACGCAATTACAAAGCTGGAAAAGCTCGAGGTCATGGGCGAGTATACCTTCCCGGAGGATTACAAAAAGCGTATCCAGGTCATTGTGAACCCGGAGGAAAAGACACTGAAGTTTATTGATTCCGGTCTGGGCATGACGGTGGACGAGGTCGAGGAATATATTACACAGATCGCTTTCTCGGGCGCGACTGATTTCTTCGAGAAATACAAGGACAAGACGACGAAGGACGACATCATCGGGCATTTCGGTCTGGGCTTCTATTCGGTCTTCATGGTAGCGGATGAGGTTCATATTGACACCCTTTCTTATCAGGAAGGGGCAGCCCCGGTACACTGGGAATGCGACGGCGGCACGGACTATACGATGGAGGAAGGCACCCGCACAGAGGTCGGCACGGAGATCACGCTGTTTCTGAGCGAGGACTGCCTGGAGTTTGCCAATGAATACCGCATGCGTGAGGTGATTGAAAAGTACTGCTCCTTCATGCCGGTGCAGATCTTCCTTTCAAAGGCGAATGCCGAGCAGGAGTATGAGACGATTGATGAAGGTGAGCTTCGCGAGGATGATGTGGTCGTGGAGCGCATCCACGAGGACGCGAAAACGGAGGAGCGTGAAAACGAGAACGGTGAAAAAGAGACCGTCGAGGTTTCCCCGGCCCGCGATCGGGTGAAGATCAATAAGCGTCCGGTTTCCTTAAGCGACACGACGCCGCTGTGGACGAAGCATCCGAATGACTGCACCGCGGACGAGTACAAGGAGTTTTACCGCAGGGTTTTCCAGGATTACAAGGAGCCGCTGTTCTGGATTCATCTGAACATGGACTATCCGTTTAACCTCAAGGGCATCCTTTACTTCCCGAAAATCAACACGGAGTATGACTCGATCGAGGGTACCATCAAGCTGTACAACAACCAGGTATTTATCGCGGATAATATTAAGGAAGTAATTCCGGAGTTCCTGATGCTCTTAAAGGGCGTGATCGACTGCCCGGATCTGCCGCTGAACGTTTCGAGAAGCGCACTGCAGAATGACGGCTTTGTAAAGAAGATTTCGGATTATATCTCCAAAAAGGTCGCGGACAAGCTGACCGGCATGTGCAAGACAGACCGCGAAAGCTATGAGAAATACTGGGATGATATCAGTCCGTTCATCAAATATGGCTGCATTAAGGACAGCAAGTTCAGCGAAAAGATGAACGATTATATCCTCTATAAGGATATTGACGGCAAATACCAGACCCTCAATGACCTGATCCAGGCAGCGGAGGACGCAAAGAAGGCCGATGCCGCGGACGAGGTTGTGGAGGCAGAGGCCGGGACGGCAGGCGAAGCCGTGGAAACCGAAGCCGGGGCTGCAGAAACTGTTTCTGATACAGATACTATTGTTGAAAGTGCGGAGGATGCCGAAGCCACTGTCAACGCAGACGCTGCTGACGCAAAGAGCGCGGATGAAGTAGTCGAGGGCGCGGAGGAAACCGTCGATGCCGAGGCTGAGGAAGAGGAAGAAAAAGAGCCGGAGAAGGTTACCATTTACTACGTGACAGACGAGGTGCAGCAGAGCCAGTATATCAATATGTTCCGCGAGTCAGGTCTGAACGCGGTCATTCTGAAGCACAATATTGACTCTCCGTTTATCTCTCACGTTGAACAGATCAACGAAAAGGTGAAATTCCAGCGGATCGACGCGGATGTCACGGATACGGTCAAGGACGAGACCAACGCGGAGGATCTGAAGGAAATTACGGATACCCTGACGGAGCTGTTCCACAAAGCTCTTGGTAATGACAAACTCGCGGTGCATGTAGAGAAGCTGAAAAACGCCAGTGTTTCCTCCATGATCACGCTCTCCGAGGAAAACCGCCGCATGCAGGAAATGATGAAGATGTACGGCATGTATGGCATGGATTCGTCTATGTTCGGCGACGAGGTGACGCTGGTTCTGAACGCGAACAACAAGCTGGTACAGTATCTGGCAGCGAATAAGGATTCTGATAAGGCGCCGATGATCTGCGAGCAGCTCTATGACCTGGCGATGATCGCCCACAAGCCGCTGCAGCCGGACGAGATGACACGCTTCATCTCCCGCAGCAATGAGATCCTGATGCTGCTTGCACAGTAGGGGACACAATTTTATATGATTTTCTCTATTGCCAGCTATAAATCTATATGCTATATTGAATTAGAAAAGCTGAAGAATAATTCGCAGGTTTAGAAGATTATGTCTGCCGAGGGCTGTCCAATTGTCATATCACTCAGAAGGGGAGATACTTTATGAGTTACCAGGAAATAGCAAAAAGCATGATTGACCGTTTGCCAGAGGATAAAATGATCTTTGTTGTCAATATCCTTGCAAATCTTGGCGAACTGTCCGGTATCGATATTTACCCGGATTTTACACCAAATGCTGAGACTCTCGAAGCCATAGAGGAACTAAAAAACGGTGGCGGCCATAAATTTTCCGGTTCTACAGATGATCTTTTTGCAGAACTATTGGAGGACTGAGCATGATTGATGTTCGTTACTCCACAAAATTTAAAAAGGATATGAAAACCTGCCAGAAGCGTGGTTATGATATAACACTTATTAAAACTGCCATTTCCACGCTCCGTATTCCGTCTCCACTTCCAGAGAAAAACCGCGATCATGCGCTTACCGGAAATTATGCTGGTTTTCACGAATGCCATCTGCTTCCAGACTGGCTGCTTATTTATCAATATAGCGAACAGGAACTTTATTTATATCGTACAGGCACACACGCCGATCTGTTTGGCAAGTAATTCTTCTGCCGCCAGTATAAAGCTGGCGGCAGTTGTTTTTCCGAAACCATTTTCTTGACAAATGAAGGGAAAACCATTATTCTATCAGCGCGAAGGGAAGATCGATCATGAAAGAAAAGCCACAAAGCTTTGGGATTTCCGGCAGTACCCTGAAGCTGATTGCCATTATCACGATGCTCATTGACCATACTGGCGCTACCGTGCTCCGCAGCATTGCACGGCTTCCCGCTGTGACGAGCGACGCCGCACTGCGCAGTACCTGGGTAAACATCTACAATATTTCCCGCGATATCGGACGGATCGCGTTCCCAATCTTCTGCTTCCTTCTGGTGGAAGGTTTTTTACACACGCGAAGTCCAAAGAAGTACGCGGGAAGGCTCTTTTTGTTTGCTCTGATTTCGGAGATTCCGTTTGACATCGCGCTGAAGGGCAGCTGGTATTACCCGGATAGTCAGAATGTCTATTTCACTCTGCTGATCGGCCTGCTTGTCATGATCGCCATCCGATGGATCACGGACAATGGGACGCGCCGCATTTTACTTTCGGCACTCCCAATTGCGCTGGGCATGCTGCTGGCCTGGAAATTAAACACAGACTATAGCTATAAAGGCGTCTTTCTGATTGCGGTGCTGTATCTGATGCGCGATACCAGAATTTATCAGTGCATCGGCGGAGCCGCCGCTATTTCCTGGGAGCTTCCGGCTCCGATCGCGTTTATTCCGGTTTATTTTTATAATGGGAAGCGCGGAATTTCACTCAAGTACATTTTCTACTGGTTTTATCCGGTGCATCTGATGATATTGTACGCAGTCAACACCTGGGGCGTACCGCTGCTTGAAAGCCTTGTATTTGCTGCGTAAAAAAATAAAAATACCATGGATGTCTGAGTCAAAAGAGTGTCATACCATTGGAAATCGCGTTTGCGCGCGGCGGGAATGACCTGCGTCCGGCGCAGCACGATGCCGGACATATTAAAGGAGGAGCAGGATTTATGAATAAGAAGGAAGTCGCCGAGTTAAATAGGCTGTTTCATCCGGACCGGACGCCAATTACCCGGATCTGCGGCTGCTACGTTGACGCAGAGAAAAATAAAAGAGCAACCCTAAAGGAGGCATTTCTCTCTCTTCCGGAGGAGGAAATGTTCAAATATTTTGATATCTTTAAAAAAACTCTTTCCGGCACGATCGGGAAAAATCTGCTGGATATGGAATTTCCGCTCGCCGAGGAGGCGGAGGGAGGCGCGCAGGAGTATCTTCTGAAGCTGAAAAACAGCCAGCTGAAGGAGGATGCTTTGCTAGATGAGTTTTACGACAAAGTCATCGAGACCTTTCTCTACCCGGAAAATTACTACATTATCCTGATCCACTGTGCCTATGACATCCCAAAAAAGGGGACAGACAACGTGGAAATGTTTGACGCCTCAGAGGATGTCTATGAATTTCTGCTGTGTTCAATCTGCCCTGTGCAACTCTCCAAACCGGGACTGTGCTATCGGGAGGACACCAATACGATCGGAGAGCGCACACGCGACTGGTTTGTCGAACCCCCGGTCATGGGATTTTTGTTCCCGGCATTTACGGAGCGAAACATGGATATCCACGGGCTGCTCTATTATTCCAAAAATCCTGACGAGCTGAACGCAGATTTTGCCAGGCAGCTGCTCGGCTGCGAGCTGCCCCCTTCCGCCGGTTCACAGAAGGATGCCTTTAACACGCTGGTCGCGGAGACGCTGAGCGATTCCTGTACATACGAAACCGTCAAAAGCATTCATGCTTCTCTCAATGATCTGCTCGAGGAACACAAGGACGATCCGGACCCGGTGCTTCTCGACCGGGGCGATGTGAAACGTCTTCTGGCCGGCAGCGGCGCAGATGAGGAAGCGCTGGAGCATTTTGATGAGAGTTTTGAGCAGGCCTCCGGCAGTGCGCAGACGGAGCTTTATGTGACAAATGTGGCCAGCACCCGCAAGCTCGAAATCAAAACACCAAATATTGTCATTTCCGTAAAACCAGAATGCGCGGATCTCGTCGAGACGCGCGTCATCGACGGGCGGCTTTGCTTCGTCATTCCGGCGGATGATGAAGTGGAGGTAAACGGGATCCCGGTGAATACTGGTATATTGACCGATGAATCCTGAGCCATGCCATGCTCCGTTCCGCAAAGCTTACATCGGCATCAATAATTATCACCCCGCAGGAGTAACTGACTTATGAATTCTTACACACTTGACTGGAAGCAGTATAGCACACTTGCAAGAAAAGCTGTCGCTGAGGGCTGCGTTCTGCTGCGCAATGAACGCGCTTCTCTCCCCCTCGTCTCCGGGGATGTCGTCGCGGTATTCGGGCGGATCCAGCTGGATTATTACAAAAGCGGCACAGGATCGGGAGGCATGGTAAATGTCCCCTACGTGCACTCCATTCTCGATGGGCTGCGGGAATACGAAAAAGAAGATATTCACATTTACGAGCCGCTCCTTACTGTTTACGAGAACTGGGCGAAGGCGCATACCTTTGACCGGGGAAAGGGCTGGGGGCAGGAGCCCTGGAGCCAGGCGGAAATGCCGCTGATCGATACCCTGATCCAGGACGCGACCGCACACGCGACTGCGGCGGTCATTGTAATCGGCCGCACCGCCGGGGAAGACCGCGACAATTCCGCGATCCCCGGCAGCTACTATCTGACCGATGAGGAGCGTGACATGCTGAAAAAAGTATGCGCCGCTTTTTCACGCACAGCGGTCGTTTTGAACACCGGCAATATTATTTCTATGAACTGGGTGGAGGAATATCACCCCGGCGCAGTCCTTTACGCCTGGCAGGGCGGGATGGAGGGCGGCTGCGGCGTCGCGGACATCCTCTGCGGAGCCGTCTCCCCGGGCGGCAGGCTCTCCGATACCATTGCACGCGAGCTGGAGGACTACCCCTCTACCCGGAATTTTGGCTCCGAATCAGCCAATTATTACCAGGAGGATATCTATGTCGGATATCGCTATTTTGAGACCTTTGCGCCGGAAAAGGTAGTTTATCCGTTTGGGTACGGTCTGTCCTACACAAAGTTTGAGACGGAGTATTCTCTGACCCTGAACTCTGGCACCAACTGTTCTGATTCTTTTGACGGTGACTTGTCAGATATGTCCTTTACTCTCAGTGCTGTTGTCAAAAATACCGGTACCCGGCCGGGCAAGGAGGTCGTGCAGGTCTATGCCAACCCGCCGCAGGGAAAGCTTGGCAAGCCATTGCGTAATCTCTGTGCGTTCGCCAAGACAAAAGAGCTGCTCCCAGGCGAAAGTGAAACACTGCTTCTTACTGTTCCCATCGCTGAGCTTGCTTCCTATGATGACGGCGGCGCAACCGGACACAAAAGCTGCTACGTGCTGGAAATGGGTACCTATATGATCTACGCAGGGGTAAATGTGCGCGATGCCGTCCCGGTCGGAAGCTTTTCCTTAGATCAGACAATCGTCGTTGCACAGTGCCAGGAGGCTATGGCTCCTGTGAAGCCTTTTGAACGATTCCGGCCGCAGCCCACAGCTGCTCATATAGTTTCTTCCGAGATTGTTCCCGCTGCGGAAGCTTTATCCACCGAGACCGCAAATAACTCGGGATCGGCAAATTCCGCCGCCGCGACCGTGAATAACTCAGATCCGGCAAATTCTTCCGCTGAGACCGTGAATAACTCAGATCCGGCAAATTCCGCCGCCGCGACCGTGAATAACTCAGATCCGGCAAATTCCGCCGCCGCGACCGTGAATAGCTCCGGCCTGGCAGTCTGCACTCTCACCTTTGAGCCGGTCCCTCTGCGCACGGTCTCCCCGGCACAGAGACGGCTTGAAAACCTGCCGGAGTGCCTGCCATATACCGGCGACCAGGGATACCGTCTCCGCGATGTGATGGAGAAAAAGGTTTCCATAGAAGAATTTCTGGCACAGCTCTCCGATGAGGATCTGATGGCCCTATCACGCGGCGAGGGCATGTGCAGTCCGAAGGTCACGCCGGGTACGGCAGCCGCCTTCGGCGGTATTACCGAATCACTGAAGGGCTTCGGCATCCCGGCAGGATGCTGCTCGGACGGGCCTTCCGGCATCCGCATGGACTGCGGCACCAGTGCCTTCAGCCTGCCAAACGGCACACTCCTGGCCTGTACCTTCAACACAGAACTGGTCACAGAGCTGTTCGCCATGGAAGGGTTGGAGCTCTATGCCAATAAAATCGACGCTCTGCTGGGACCGGGCATCAACATCCACCGCAGCCCGCTGAACGGGCGGAACTTTGAATATCATTCGGAGGATCCGTATCTGACCGGATGTATGGCCGTCGCGCAGGTGACGGGCATGGACCGTTATTCGGCCAGCGGTACCATGAAGCATTTCTGTGCGAACAACCAGGAATTCCACCGTCATCTGGCGGATGGAATTATTTCAGAGCGTGCGCTGCGGGAAATTTACCTGAAACCGTTTGAGATGGGTGTGTTCTGCGGACATACGCGCTCGATTATGACGACCTACGGCCCGGTGAACGGCATCTGGACTGCAGGCAATTACGATCTGAATACCACGATTCTGCGCGGTGAGTGGAACTACCAGGGACTGGTGATGACCGACTGGTGGGCAAAAATCAATGACGAGGGAGAGGCTGCCTCCCGCGACAACCTCGCCGCGATGGTGCGCGCCCAGAACGACGTCTATATGGTCACGCAGGATGCGCTCACCTATCAGGACACGCAGTCACAGGCACTAAAAGAAGGTACACTCACCCGCGCAGAGCTAGTCAGAAACGCGGCAAACATCTGCCGTTTCCTGATGGCCTCCCCGGCTATGGAGCGGCTTTGCGGCACTTACCGGGAGGTTACGCATGTCAACACACCCTCTGACCTGAATCTGATGAACGGCGATGAGATGGAATATTTCTCCGTTGGTACAGATACCACGATTTCCCTGAAGGGCCGCTGCCCTGATGCAGGCAGCGCCTTCACCTTCGCGGCGGAATTCGAGAAGGAAGGACTGTTTGAATTTACACTTTGCGCCGCCTCCCACGGCAGCGAGCTGGCGCAGATGTCAGCCACCTTAACTCTGGACAACACGGTGCTGAATGTCTATACCTGGCATGGGGAATCGGAAAAGTCAGAATTGTCTGCCAAAAAAGAAGTGCGCGGGAAAATGCATTACCTCAGATTTTACGTCTCGCAGGGCGGACTGGAGCCGGAATCCCTGCGGATCCGGCTGGTGCATACACTTATGCGGAGACCGTTCTGACAACGTGCAGCATTGGCAACTAACAGGACAGTCCTTCGCACCTGCTGCGAAGGACATATGAAAACGTATATTATGTGAAGGTACTGAACAGCTACCAGCATCGTATCATTCCATAAAACAGTTCACCTGCCGCTAATCCACTGCATCCTTCAGCTTTCGAATCATTTCCATATCATTCGCATTCACGCGGATATTCGTGCGCAGCGTCTCTCCGGTCGACGTGGTCATTTTGACCTCCACGACGGTGCCCTCATCGACTGCGGCGGACGCTGCCGCGAAAAACGGTTCCAGTTTGGGGTGGCTGTTTTTGATCTGATCCTCCATACCCCTCAGCTGCATAAGCTTCATCGGGTTTATTTTCATAAAACTTCATCTCCTGGGTTATATCATGATTCGAGCGGCAAAAGGACATGATACTACGGATTGCTCCGTGCTCCGCATCTACGCTTCGCTTCGGTCGGTGCCTGCGTCCTCGATTTTCTGCGAAAATCGGGACATGAAACGAGCGCCACTGGTGCTCAGCACCTCGCAATCCTTGTATCATTGTATCATATTCACAATACCGATACAGACTACAAAAAACCAGCCCACAACGGCCACGGTGCTGATAATGGTACCTGCCTTGCAGCAGAAATAAGATTTACAGTCGTCCTGAAATCCTAAAAATCCATATCTCAGGCCCATCAGGGTCATCACTATCCCGGTCACGCCGCCTGCTCCGATCCAGGAGCCGGCACTTCCCTTCAGATAGTAAGAAGCCAGGAGCAAAAGCAGAAGCAGCCCGACTCCAATCAATCCCAGCACCAGCGACGCGATGCTGTTTGCGGAATATTTCTTATCCACAAATGAATATACCCTTTTTTTCGCCATTTTTTATCCCCTTGTAATGCGTTTTCCAATTATTCCCGTCCCAAAATTTCTACGCGGTTTCCAGCTTCACATAGCAGAAGCTTAATACCCGGAACAGCAGATAGCCGAGTAATCCCCCCAGTGTATTCAATATCATATCGTCCACATCAAAGCAGCCGACCTGAAAAATCAGCTGCGAGAGTTCCACCAATGCGCTGACTTCGAAGCTCAGAAGTGTCGTGCGCCAGGCGCGCCTTGCTCCCCTCGCCATGAGCGGAACCAGCGCTCCGAAGGGCAGAAAGCCTAGCACATTTCCGATCAGATTCATCAGCACGGCGCGCGTCCCCAGCACTTCCCGGTAGCGGATATAGCGGAGAATCTCCCGGAAAGGAATGATATTATAGCTGTACTCGCCCGTCCCGCCGTGCCCGAAATCCTCCGAGAGGAACAGGAAATAGACGAGCGCCGTCATATAGAGCAGAAACAGGCACGCCCCTAAGAGTTTAATTCCTTTTCGCAGTGAATGATTCATCAAAGCCCCAGTCCGGTCCCGGCCTTCCACAGCCTGACCGCATTTAATATAAGAAGAATTCCGCTTGCAAGCCCCGTCACGAGTACCACAATTCCCAGCACCAGATTCCATACGCCGGCCTTTTCCGTTGCTCTTACTAATCGTTCATTCATAATAAATCCTCCATTTTTTACCAGTGTTTCAATCCCTGGTATTTTCTAAGTTCAGATATAATCCTGATATTCTCATTTTACTCCATACGTTTCATAATATGCGTCGATCGCAGCCTTCATAGCGTCGTTGATCACGACTTTTCCTTTGTATTCCCAGTTATACAGGTACTCCACGACCTCCGCCATCGTGACGATCGCAGTCGTCTTCATACAAAAGGTCTGCTCAATCTCCTGCAGGGCGCTCTTTTCCCCTGTGCCGCGCTCCATGCGGTCTACTGAAACGACCAGCCCCTGTATATCAACATTTCCCTGTGACTGAATGATCGGCAGGGTCTCCCGGATCGAAGTCCCGGCAGTCGTCACATCCTCGATGATCACCACCCGGTCTCCGTCACAGATCGGACTGCCCAGCAGAATGCCCGCGTCTCCGTGATCCTTCAGCTCCTTGCGGTTAGAGCAGTAACGGATCTCCCGGCCGTATTCCTCACTGATCGCCATCGCCGTAGCTACCGACAGCGGAATCCCCTTATAGGCAGGCCCGAACAGCACATCAAAATCCAGTCCGAAAGCCGACTCGATCGCCCGCGCATAGTATTCCCCCAGACGGCAAAGCTGCGTCCCCGTGCGGTAAAACCCGGTATTGATAAAAAACGGAGTTTTTCTGCCGCTCTTAGTCACAAAATCGCCAAAGCGCAGCACCTCGCAGTCCACCATAAACTCGATAAATTCCTTCTTGTATGCTTCCATATTCTGAAATCCTCCTAACCCTGATAAACCGGAACCAAAATTTTACCATTTTTCGCAAGAAACCATTCTTAAGCTCCTGATCCGGACAAGCCGGGATCAAATTTTATCATTTTTCGCAAAAACCATTCTTAAGCTCCTGACCCGGACAAGCCGATACCAAATTTTGCCATTTAACACAAAAAACGTCCTTAAGCTCCTGATCAGATATTCAGTGCCGAGAAATCAATCTGTAAATCTCCGTTATAGATACCGACCGGGATTTTGTCTGACAGCGTATAGGAGTCCATTGTTTTTGACTCAAAATTATAAACTGCAATATAACGCTTTTGGGCATCTACAATCCAGTACTCGCGGACTCCCGCCGCCTGATATTTGAGCATTTTCCGTACATAATCCATATACTTGCTTGATGGAGATACAATCTCTATAATCCAGTCAGGAGCACCATGGCATCCTTTGTCATCCAATTTTGACGGATCGCAGATTACCGTAATGTCCGGTTCGAAATAATTATAGTCATCCCGGTTTAGATAAACTGCAAATGGGGCAGGATTTACTTCGCAGGATCCACCTTTTTCAACGATGTAATTTCCGATCACCCGGTCGAAATGGTGCACGAGCCTTTGGTGCGTTCTGGACGGTGTCGCCATATCATAAAGAACGCCGTCAATCAACTCCGCTCTCTGTCCTTCCGGTAAAGCTTCAATGTAATCTACTGTATACAGCTTTTCCTGCGCCTGCGCAGACATATTTCATTCCTCCTCTCTGTCCAGGATATCATTTATATGCGAGCTGCCCATTTTCTAAAGCCAATGGGACTGCGGTCGACCTGTTTCAAAAATAATACATTTATCAAATGCTTTTCAATGGGTTCAGTATACCACAAACCCTGTTCCTCTTCCACACCTATTTTGTAAAAGAATAAAAACAGGTAAATTCGTCGAAAAAAAATTGAAAAATCTGCACAAATAAATTCCCTTTTTCCAGAATCTATGGTACAATTCAAACATAAAGGGACGCGGAAGGGAAATCCTCTCTTCCCTGTCCTATGCGTCAGGCAAAAGCAGACTCCCCGGACAACCCCTGAGCCTTTATAAAACGGTCGATCGGCCGTTTATGAGAGCTCACAAAACACTCGGGCAGTCGTATATGGGTGCTTACAAAACGATCAGGCAGCTGTATACGGTGCTTATAAAACGGTCAGGCAGCTGTATACGGAGGCTTGGAAAACGGTCAGGCAGCTGTATATGGGAGCTCAGAAAACGATCGGGCAACCCGTATATGGAAACGTATAAAACGGCCGGTCAACCAGATATGGGGAGTTTCTGTATATCTGCATCTGCCCAGGCGCACAACGAAGAAACAGGAGGAGAAATTATTATGGCTCAGGAAATGATCGCAATGCTTCTCGCAGGAGGACAGGGTTCCAGACTCTATGCCCTGACCCAGAAGCTTGCAAAACCTGCAGTTCCTTTCGGCGGAAAATATCGCATCATCGATTTTCCGCTCTCGAACTGCGTGAATTCCGGCATTGACACGGTCGGCATTCTGACTCAGTACCAGCCGCTCGTGCTGAATGAGTACATCGGCAACGGGCAGCCCTGGGATCTGGACCGTCTCCACGGAGGCGTCCATGTGCTCCCGCCCTATCAGCAGGCCTCCGGCTCTGACTGGTACAAGGGTACAGCCAACGCGATTTATCAGAACCTTTCATTCATCGAGCGCTATGATCCGCAGTATGTGATTATCCTTTCCGGAGATCAGATCTGCAAGCAGGACTACAGCGACTTCCTTCGTTTCCACAAGGAAAAGAACGCGGAGTTCAGCGTCGCGGTCATGGAAGTACCGTGGGATGAGGCTTCCCGTTTCGGCCTGATGGTAGCGGGCGAGGACGACCGCATCACTGAGTTCCAGGAGAAGCCGAAGAATCCAAAGTCCAACCTGGCTTCCATGGGCATTTACATTTTCAACTGGGATGTGCTGAAAAAATACCTGACCGAGGATGAGGCGGATCCGAATTCTGAGAACGACTTTGGCAACAATATTATCCCGAACCTGCTCCGCGACGACCGCAGGATGTATGCTTACCATTTCAGCGGCTACTGGAAGGATGTCGGGACGATCTCCTCTCTCTGGGAGGCTAACATGGAGGTACTCGATCCGGAGCACAGCGGCATTGACCTCTTTGATGAGAACTGGAAAATTTACAGCCGCAACAGCGGCATGACCGGCCACAAGATCAGCGCGGGCGCGACGGTGGAAAATTCTATGATCACTGACGGCTGCCGGATCAAGGGCAGTGTGAAGCACTCCGTATTGTTCGCGGGCGTCCAGGTCGAGGACGGCGCGATTGTAGAGGACGCTGTCATCATGGGCGGCTGCAAAATCAAATCCGGCGCAGTCGTGAAGCACTGCATCCTTGCGGAGAACGTGACCATCGGTGAAAACGCGGTCATCGGCGCAATGCCGACCGAGGAGGAAAACGGCGTAGCTACCGTCGGCGCAGGCTTAAGCGTCGGCGCGGGAGCGGTCATCGGTCCGAAGGCAATGGTTTATAAAAATGTAGAAGGTGGTGAAAAACAATGGTAAATTCAAACAGAAGCGCACTCGGGATCATTTTCCCCAACCATTATGACGCCCTCGTTCCAGAGCTGGTCAGCATCCGGAACATGGCCTCCATCCCTTTTGCAAGCCGTTACCGCATGATTGACTTCATCCTCTCGAGCATGGTAAACTGCAACATTAACAACGTCTGCGTTCCGGTAAACAGCAATTATCATTCCCTGATGGACCACCTCGGCACCGGCCGTGAGTGGGATCTGGTCCGCAAAAACGGCGGTCTCCATATTTTCCCGCCCTATGCAGAAAAGGCCAACAAGGTCTACAACGGCCGCATCGGCACCCTGGCAAACATTCTTCCTTTCCTGCGCGAGCAGAAGGAGCGCTTTGTCATCATGGCCGACTCCAGTATCGCCGTGAATTTTGATTTTACAAAGATGATCGACGAGCATATCGAGAGCGGAGCGGACGTCTCCATCGCTTACCGTGAGGAGGAGCTTCCGGAATATCTGATGCGTACACAGGATAACAGCAGAGGGTTCCACTACACCTTCACGATCGACAAGGGGCGGATCAACCATATCTATGTCAATCCGCGCGTGACCGGTGTACAGAACTACTCCATGAATATCTACGTGCTGGAGCGCGAGCTGCTGATCAACATGATCAATACCGCATTCGTGCGCGGTATGGAACATTTCAACCGCGACGTTCTGATGAACCAGCTCTCCTGGCGCAATGTCCACGCCTACAAGTTTGACGGATACGCGGCACGCATCACCGGCATGAAGAGCTACTTTGATGAGAATCTCAAGCTGCTCGACGACTACAACCTCGACGCTCTGTTCTCCGGTGCGCCGATCTACACCAAGATCCGCGACGACAACCCGACCCGCTACATCAACGGGGCGAAAGCATCCAATGTGATGTGCGCAGACGGCTGTGTCATCGAGGGCGAGGTCGAAAACAGCGTCCTCTTCCGTGGTGTGCGAGTAGAAAAAGGTGCCGTGGTTAAGAACTGCGTCCTGATGCAGGACACTGTCGTCGGTGCAGGGGCTCACATCGAGTACGTAATCACCGACAAGAACGTCAAATTCGGCGCCGGCAAAGAGATGAAGGGAACTGACAGCTTCCCGGTCAATATCGCGAAAGGGCATACGGTGTAAATGGCAGTGGGTAGTGGTTAGTGGGTAGTGGTTAGTGGTTAGTAGCCAGTGGCTGGTGATTAGCCGTTAGTGGTTAGTAGCCGGCGGCTGATGATTAGCCGTTAGTGGTTAGTAGCCAGCGACTGGTGATTAGCCGTTAGTGGTTAGTAGCCAGCGACTGGTGATTAGCCGTTAGTGATTCGCGCAGCGTATGTTCCGATTTGCGAGACAAACCGAGAAGTCCGGATAGGGGAGGGGCTTTCCCCTATCCGATTTTTCTCCAATTTTAACAATTTTTTTATAAATTTCATTTTTTCTTTGGAAATATCTTGAATTGACTTTCCCGGAAGTCGCTTTTATAATGAAGGACAACAACGAGGGCGTTGGAGATTTTTTCTCCGGCGCCTTTTTCGTTTCTCTGTCTGTTTTGTATTGTTGGGCACATTAACTGTTCAGTGCCACTAACTGTTCAGTGCCTGAACAATTGCTGTGTATTTTCTGATTGCAATGTGTTTTATAAGATTTGCTTATGATTCCAGTGCAAAACTATGAATACAGTGCAGACAGAGCAGAATCAGCGCCGGGGTTCCGGTAAAATCTGGCCAGTCCGGAGTTTCGCGTTGCCATGTGGCCGTCCGCTTAAGCGGCGGCCGCGGAAAAATCCGCAGTCGATGCATACGATTTTTCAAAATGAGGAGGAAACTATTATGACAGAAGAAATTTTAAGCGCCATTAACGGTGAAGTATTTGGTGTCTGGTTTCTGATCGGCGCCGCGCTTGTGTTTTGGATGCAGGCCGGGTTCGCGATGGTGGAGGCCGGATTTACAAGAGCGAAGAATACCGGCAACATCCTGATGAAGAACCTGATGGATTTCTGTATCGGCACCATCATGTTTATCCTGATCGGCTTCGGACTGCTGCTCGGCGAGGATGTGGCCGGACTGATCGGAAAGCCTGGCTTTGATATTTTTACCAGCTATGCGGACTTTGACTGGTCAAACTTCGTATTCAACCTGGTGTTCTGCGCGACGACCGCGACGATCGTTTCGGGAGCCATGGCAGAGCGTACCAAGTTTTTGTCCTACTGTATTTATTCAGCGGTTATTTCCGCTCTGATCTACCCGATTGAGGCGCACTGGATCTGGGGCGGCGGCTGGCTTGCGCAGATGGGCTTCCATGATTTCGCAGGCTCCTGCGCCATCCATATGGTCGGCGGCATCTCCGCTCTGATCGGCGCGAAGTTCCTTGGACCGCGTATCGGAAAGTTTGAGAAGGACAAATCCGGGAATATTACAAAGGTCAACGCCTTCCCGGGACACAACCTTCCGCTCGGCTGCCTGGGCTGCTTTATCCTCTGGCTCGGCTGGTATGGATTCAACGGCGCGGCGTGTACTTCTGTAGAGCAGCTCGGTTCTGTATTCCTTACCACGACGGTTGCTCCAGCTACCGCAACGGTGGTATGTATGATTTTTACCTGGATCAAATATGGCAAGCCGGATGTTTCCATGTGCCTGAACGCGTCTCTGGCAGGTCTGGTGGCAATCACCGCTCCCTGCGATGTAACGGACTGCTTTGGTGCTCTGGTGATCGGCGCGGTCGCCGGTCTGCTGGTGGTCTTCGGTGTCTGGCTTCTGGACAATAAGCTCCGCATTGACGACCCGGTCGGCGCGGTTGCGGTACATATGATGAACGGTATCTGGGGTACGCTTGCGGTTGGTCTGTTTGCAACGACCTCCGCTCCGGGCAATGACACACTGGTCGGCCTGTTCTACGGCGGCGGCTTTGGTCTTCTCGGAACACAGCTGATCGGTTTTGTGGCAGTCGCCTGCTGGACCGCAGTAACAATCTCTATCGCCTTCAGCATTATCAAAGCAATCATCGGTCTCCGTGTTTCGGAGGAGGAGGAAATCATTGGTCTGGACGCGACCGAGCATGGTCTGCCGAGCGCATACGCAGGCTTCTCCATCATGGATGTTTCCAATACTTCTATGAGCGTCAATGCCAACACGCAGCTTGGCAGCGATGATTATGTGACTGCTACAGAGGCGCAGAAGGATGCGGCGGTCAAGGTAGTCAAGGCTCCTGTCTCCGAGACCGGTATTTACAAGGTTTCGATCATTGCCAGACTTTCCCGCTATGACGTGTTGAGAAAGGCCATGAATGACATCGGCGTGACCGGCATGACGGTAACCCAGGTCATGGGCTGCGGCATCCAGAAGGGAGCCGGCGAGCGGTACCGTGGAGTCGAGCTTGACGCGACACTGCTGCCGAAGGTAAAGGTAGAAATCATCGTAGGCAACCTGCCGGTGGATACCGTTATCGAGGCCGCAAAGAAAGCCCTCTACACCGGACACATCGGCGATGGCAAGATCTTCGTATACAGCGTGGATAAGGTGGTCAAGGTCCGCACCGGCGAGGAAGACATGGCGGCTCTGCAGGATGTGGAGTAAGACCCATTGCAGCGCAGCTGTAATCAATTGAGAGCAGTCGAGGCCATATTAATCCGATCGGCTCTGGCTGCATCACAAATAATGATACATTTGGCCATAATCTTGTTTTTTGTTTCATATACCCCCTTGAAGAAAGCCTCCGGCGGGAGATTATCCCGCCGGAGGCTTTTTTTGTGCTGCTTTCTGATAGTACTGTTTACAAACACTTTTTGTATTTTCTACAAATGCTTTTTTTATGCCTTCCTGTGTTACGCAAAGCATTTTACACACCGGAATACGCAAAACTTTATCTACGCCTGAACCATTAAAACTTTTCTGTATGCAGAGGTGTGCAGGTTTCAAATCAGGCCGGGCCGATGCGATTTGCGGCTGGGTTCACATAATCGCCGCGGACACGCATACATACATATAAATACTACTTCTCCGTCACGGACAAGTACGCATACACGCATATAATACTACTTCTCCGTCGCGGCGCCCCAGAAGATCAGGGAGAGCATCCCCGGGCCGGTGTGTGCACCGATGACCGGGCAGAGCATCGTGATCCGCACATCGGCATTCGGATTGATTTTCAGCACCATGGCCTTCAGATCTTCGGCGGCGTCCTTGCAGTCCGCGCAGCAGATGTAAGCCGCGCTGCCGAATTTCGGATCAAAACGGGTCTTATAATAGTCCGCCAGTACACGCATAGCCTGCTTGCTGCCACGCTTATTCGCCACGGACACCAGCTCGCCTTTCGCATCGATGGTCAGAAGCGGCTTGATATTCAATGCGGTGCCGACAATCGCTGTCGCGGCTGAGATGCGGCCGCCGCGCCGCAGATAGACCAGATCCTCCACCATGAACCAGTGATTTAAATAGGTGGTATTGTCCCGGAGCCAGGCCGCGTTTTCCTCAAGGGTCATGCCCGCATTACGATTCTTCGCCGCTGCTTCGGCAAGCATTCCCATCCCGCCGGTCGCGGACAAGCTGTCAACGACTTCAATCTGTGCATTCTCATACTCCTCTTTCATCGTCTCCACGGCGAGAAGCGCGGACTCATAGGTCTTAGAGAGACCGCTCGAAAGTGCAATATAGAGGATCTCCGTCCCCTCCTTTACCAGCGGTCCAAAAAGTTCTTCATACTGATACGGTGTGATCTGGCTGGTCTTTGTCGGGATGTTCTGACGCATGCTTTCGTAAAAATTATGCATCCGCTCATCGCTCTCCGGCCCGGTCGCCAGGAAGGTCTCACTGCCAAGCATGTACTCCATCGGGACAAAGCGGATGCCATATTCTTCCGCTATTTTCGGATCAATGTCAAGGGACATATCAACAAAGATTTCGTAATTCATATTCTTTTCCTTTCTTTCGTACTGGGTCGTGTCAGCACGCATGGCACATATAACCTGCTGCCGGTAATACCCTCGTCAGCGAAGGACGCAGTTTGTGTCCATGATTTGCAAAAATATTCTCTTTTTTGTTTGCTCTGTAAACGTGCTCTAACTATACTATACGAAAAAAAGATTGTCAACAAATTCGCAAATAACTCCCGGTGAATCAATCTCTTCTCCGGGAGTTACTGGTCTTTTAATGTCTTTTAATGCGCTGGTGCGAGCTCTCCGCTGTGCTGCCCACTTTGTTTTTGCTTTTCCACGCGGCCAATCCTGGCTGCGTGGCTGTCTCCTTTCGCGTTCATGATCAGCATCTGCAGCCGGTTCTCGATGTTCGCGAAGCTGACGTCCGGGTCGTAGTCAAGCGGCAGGATCTGTGCGTCCGGATAAAGCTCTTTGAGCTTTTTGGCAATGCCGCGGCCGACGACATGGTTCGGCAGGCAGCCAAAGGGCTGCAGGATGACAAACGCTCGGCAGCCTTTTTTCGCGTGATGCAGGATCTCGCCCGGGATCAGTACGCCCTCTCCTGCGTCAAAGGTGTGATGGATGATCGGGTCGCTGTCCTTTACCAGCTCCGGCAGACGTGCTGGCCGCTCATAAAGCGGATGTGAGCAGGCAATCGCGTCTGAAACATTGTGTGCGATGTCAAATACTTTATTGCAGGTCGCCGGCCATGCTTTTTCCGTGACCTTGCGGTCCAGGCGATATTCCCGGTTCTGCGCATCCTGGTAAAAATAGGTCTTCTGGATGACGTCAGACATCTTTGCCTCAATAATCTCGAACCCGTTCTTTTCCAGGTAATCCTCAATGTCATGATTGGCGCCGGGGTGGAAGTTCAGCAAATATTCGCCTACAATCAGGACGCGCGGCCTCGGCCGGGAGCGGTCGTAGTCCACGTTCTTCATGATCTCGATGCCTTTTTTGAAACCGTTTCTTGCACCATTGATGCCATGCTTTTCCAGCCCGAAGATCAGCTCATCCATGGCGGCCTCGAAGGCGCGGTTCGCACTGCCCGGCTCCTTTTCGTAGGGCCGGATTTTGCGCAGAAACTCTTCCAGTTCGTCAATCATCGGCAGACAGAAGGCGATCTTGATGGAGGCGAGGATGCTCAGCTTATAGCCCGGGTGAAGATCATGGGAGTCCACATCATCATTTGTCACGATGGGCACATATGGGTAGCCTGCGTCGTCGAGTGCCTTGCGCAGCAGAGCGCTGTAGTGGGTCAGGCGGCAGTCGCCTACGTATTTGGCCATCGCGATCACAACCTCATGGTTGTCATATTTTCCGCTTCTCAGCGCGGCGAGTGCCTCTCCGATCACAATCTGTGCCGGGAAGCAGATATCATTATGTACGTACTGCTTGCCAAGGTGAATGGCTTCCTCTCTGCCGATGTCGAGCGGAGCAGCCTTCATCTTATGCTCAGAACTCATCGCGACCGCCATCAGGCGGGCAAACGCGTGGGAGGTATTTGGCACCAGGAGGATTTTTTCCTTCCGGTCCGCTTTGGTAAATTTCACCGGGTATGGATCCGGCAGCTCATGTACAGCAAGCCGACCGCCCTTGCGCCGGCGCTTCTCTACAGTCTCTACAAAGGAGCGGACACGGATGCGCAGCGGTCCCTGGACGTCGCTCTCGTCCACCTTCAGCACAAGCGGGATCTTGCCAGAGGCCTCCTTCATCAGACGAATAATTTCATCGGAAAGATACGCGTCATGGCCGCAGCCAAAGCTGACGATCTGTACGTATTCCAGATGCCCGCTTCCGGCGGCAATGATCGCGGAGGAAAGCATCCTCGCATGGTAATTATTGACAATATCCAGACGGCTCCTGCTTAAATCTACCTTTTCAATGCCCGGAACAGAGTCCGCAGTCAGCACCGGAATGCCCTGGCTTGTAAACATCTCCGGAAGGTCATGATTTACCAGAGCGTCGTTCTGATACGGCCGCGACGCGAGCACCACTGCGTAGCTGCCCTCCTTTTCCACCCGGTCAATTACTTCCTGTCCGGCCTTTTTGAGCTCGCCTGCAAACATCTCCTGCGCCGCGTCGCCCGCCGCGATCGCCTGCATGGTCAGCCCGGCAGAAATGCCGAAGGTCTCTTCCATATATTGGGTGAGCTGGCGGTTGCGGTCCGTCGTCTTATGCCAGTGGAACAAGGGCGCGTCGAAGGGAATCCCCCAGCGCTTTTCAGGATTATCTGAATTTCGGATTACAATCGGATAGCCCTTCACAACCGCGCACATGGACTCACTCGTCTTCTCCGTATTCTCAGAGCTGACGGTCGTGATGGACGGCATGAAAATCCGGTCGCACGCTCTACTTTTTACTAAATTACGGATATGGCCATGCACCAGCTTAGCCGGAAAACAGACCGTATCCGAGGTCACGGCTGAGAGGCCGTCCTCATAGATTTTCCGCGTGCTTTTATCGGAAATCCGCACCCGGAAGCCGAGCGATTTCCAGAACGTCGTCCAGAACGGCATGGTTTCCCAGAAGGAAAGCACGCGCGGAATGCCGATCGTGATGCCGCGGTCAGGTATTTCATTTGCTGTCCGTGATGCCGCAGCTGCTCCTGAGACGGAGGATCTTCCGGCTGATGCGGAGCCGTCCGGAGAAGCAGATAGTCCAGCTGATGCAGAACCTTCTGCGGATGCAGCCGTTCCAGCTGATCCAGAGCCGTCTGCGGATGCAGC